>NC_004917.1:0-600000 GCF_000007905.1 Helicobacter hepaticus ATCC 51449 | reverse complement strand
ATACATTTTAAGCATATCAATATGCTCATCTTCATCGTGTATGCGCAAAATACTTGCTCCATTTTGTAAGGCAAAAAGATGTAGCGCAAGTGTGCCAGCTAATCGATTTTCTACTTTTTTCCCTGTGATTTGTCCGATAGTATTTTTACGGCTAGCTCCAACAAGTAATGGGAATCCAAAGTGCAAAAAATGTGCCAAATCTTTGATTAGAGCAATATTTTGCGAGGTATCTTTAGCAAAGCCAAAGCCAATATCAAGGATAATATCTGTTATGCCTGCATCGTTTAATAAAGCAATTTTATGCTCAAAAAAACAATCTATATCATTAAAAAGATGAGTGTAGCTATCTGTGAGGCTTTGCATAGTTTCGGGTGTGCCTTTAGTGTGCATTAAGACTACTCGGGCATTGTATTTTGTAGCAACTTGTATCATTTGTGCGTTAGAGAATCCACTCACATCATTAATCATTTTAAATCCACGAGAAAGTGCATAATCAGCAGTTTGCGGGTTATAAGTATCAATACTAAAACATACTTTTTCGTAGAGTTTATGTGTAGCAATATATTCTACAATGGGTTTTAAACGAGCAATTTCTTCATCAGATTCTATTAACTCACTGCCCGGACGAGAACTTGCCGCACCAATATCAATAATATCTACTTCTTTTTCTAAAAGTGTATTTATTCTTTTTATAGCTTGTTCTCCTTCTGTTTGTGAATGCTTATAAAAACTATCAGGCGTGGCATTAATAATTGCCATAAGGGAGGGCACAGCAGATTGTGTTTTAAGATGTCCTTGAAGAAGGCTTTTAAGTGTCTTTAAGCCAAAGGGTTGTATAGAGAGTTTTGCAATGATTTTTTCAAGTTGAGATCTAGTGGCAATGAGCAGAGCAATATGTTTGCCTTTATGGGCAATAGTATCTCTTGGCGTAGCACAATCCCCACCCACACTTAAAGCTTCTTGTTTAAGAATATTGACTGCTTCAAAGCTTAAGCCAGTGATTTCAAAACCAAAAATATGTGCTTTTTTGCTCATAATCTTTTGTCCTATGGCATCTGCGCCTATTGCTTGGATTTTTTGAGGAATAGATTGAGGGTAGATTCTCTGTACTATCATTGTTTATTCTTTTGTTTTTGCAAGATTCTAAGCAAAAGTGGCAAAAAAATGTAATTTTCTCTTTCACTTGCATCATTTTGATTGAGTGCGATGGCTTTATCAAAAAGTGCAAGTTCTCGCTCATTGAGTTTGATTTTGGCTTCAAAAAGTGCAAAAAGAAGTGATTGAATGCGAAGTTTCACTTCCTCTTTGCTGTGATGAGCGTTTTCATTGTGTTTGCAAAATTCATAAATAGATTGCAGGTTGAGTTTTTTTATATCAAGTTCAAAGGGTGCAATGTCGCTCTTATGCCTATGTATTTTAAGCTGCATACGAGAGCGAATTGTGGGAAGAAAAGCGTTTTTATTTTTTGCAATAAGGATAAAACGCACATTTTGTGGAGGCTCTTCTATGATTTTAAGCAAAGCATTTTGTGCAGCCTGATTATATTTGTGAGCAGTGATGATAATAAGTGTTTCTTTTTCGTGTGCAAGGTAACTTTGAGCGATTACTTCTTTTGCATCATCAATTTTAAAATCTTCTCGTTCAAAGATTTCATAATATTGCTCATCACGATTGTGAGTAAAATCTTCTATAAGGTTCTGAGGAAAAGGTGTTATATGAATTTCTCCTATCATTTTCTAATCCTCCTTCTTTTTGCTATATATCAAGTGAGATTCTATTAAACATAGCCTCAAGAATAGCTCTATCAAAGAGTTTAAAAAGACTTAAGAGTTTATAATCAAGTTTTTCATCAGTGGAACTTAAAAATGTATTATTTTCATCAAATATCCAAAACCACCCTTCACCGCTATTTTTTGCAAAATCTGCTCGTGTGTTTTTTTTGCCAATATACCAAAATCTATAATTTGAATACATCATATCAAGCATATCTTTAATGAGTTTAAAACCTTGAATACTCCCTTCTTTGTTAGAATCTATCATATTGTGTAGATATTTAATTTGGACAATAGGAAAAAAAGGACGCCCTTTGTGCGATTGATTAATATGGGTAATGATATAGTCTCCAAACCATTCACATTTTTCATCGGTAAGGACAATAATGCTTCCACCTTTGATAATGTGTTCAATCGTATATGTCATAGAAGGTAGAAAAATAAAACGTTTTTCTTCAATCCACCCACTCATAATACCTTTTTTTTCATCTTCACGTATGATACGCAAAAACCAATCACTGATATTTTCCATAGTAAATCCGCATTTATTTATCAAGTTCATAAACACTATGAAGCTTGCACACGGCAAGCTCAGCAAATTGGGCGTTAATAATCATTGAAATTTTAATTTCACTTGTGCTTATCATCATAATATTAATATCATCTTGTGCTAACGCTTTAAATGCTGTGCTTGCTACGCCAGAATGTGATTTCATACCTACTCCTACAATAGAGACTTTAGCAATGTTGTTATCATATTCGATATTGCCCAAATCATCTTTAAATTTTTCTAATACTTGTTGTGTAAGGGTAACTTCAGTTTTAGGAATAGTAAAATCAATATCAGTTTTGCCATCACGCCCAATTGTTTGAACTATCATATCTACATTAATATTATTATCTGCAAGTAGTCCAAAAATATCTGCAGCAATACCTGGGCGGTCTTGCACATCAGCTAAACTTACACGTGCTTGATTTTTATCAAGTGCTACGCCACTGACGACTGGTTTTTCCATTATATCCTCCTCTTTGGTAATAAGTGTGCCTTGAGCTTCGCTAAAAGAGCTAGCGCAGATAAGATTGACATTGAGTTTTTTAGCGAGTTCCACAGAGCGATTAAGCAAAACTTTCGCACCCATAGAGGCAAGCTCCAACATTTCATCATAACTAATTTTTTCTAATTTGCGTGCGTTTTTAACAATGCGCGGATCTGTTGTATAAATACCATCAACATCGCTATAAATCTCACATACAGTAGCATTAAGTGCGCCAGCTAATGCTACAGCAGATAAATCACTCCCTCCTCGCCCAAGCGTAGTTACTTCACCTTGTTGTGATATGCCTTGAAACCCTGCAACTACGACTACATAATCTTCATTAAGAAGATGAAAAATTTTGGTTGTATCAATATAAGAAATACGTGCTTTAGTATGAAATTCATCAGTGATAATTCCAGCTCCTCTACCGCTTAGCGAAATTGCCTTTACGCCCATTGATTCCAAAGCAATAGCAAGGAGTGCAGCGCTTACCCTTTCTCCAGCACTTAGTGCCATATCAACTTCGCGTGTATTTGGCAATGGCGTGAAGTGTTGTGTAAAGTTAATAAGTCTATCTGTTTCTCCTCCCATTGCAGATACGACAACCACAAGCTTATGTCCTTGGGCTTTACTTTTAATAACGCGTTTGGCGACATTATGGATCCTATCACAATCTCCCATACTCGTGCCACCATATTTTTGCACGATTAGCATATATATCCTTGAGTGTAAAATAAAGGCGTAATCATAAAATGTTCTTCCTTAAAATATATCACTAGAGATAACCTTCTTTTTTAAAATACTCTAAAACTTGCTTATATACTCCTTTTTTAAAAGGTGTTACGCACTCTAGGAGTTTTTTTCTACTGACAAATTCATATTTGTTAAATTCTGGTTCTTTGGTTTTGATATTAATAGCAGCATCATTTTTAAGTCGCACCAAAAAATATTTCTGAATCTGTCCTGCAAAGCCTTTATACTTTTTTTTTGACATACTTTTGGGAAAATCATATTGTATCCATTCTGGGCATTCACTAATAATTTCTATTTCATCTGTGCCTATTTCCTCTCGCAATTCACGAAAAAGCGCATCACGAGGACTTTCTCCTTCATCAATACCTCCTTGAGGGAATTGCCATACATCTTTAATATCTAAACGTTGCGCAATAAAAAATCGGCATTCTTTTGGATATACACTTGAGAGAATCACAGCAGCAACATTGGGACGATACTTTTTAATAGGGGCATCTTGTTGTAATTTTTCTTGTGTGCAAGATGATTTCATACCTTTGCCTTTTAGATTCTATAAATTTATCTCTTGCATTATAAGATATAATATATAACAATTTATTTTAATAATAATAAAGGTTGCAAGGAGCATTTGTGTTGCTTTATGTTCATATTCCCTTTTGTGGGAGTAAATGTGGTTATTGTGCATTTAATTCTTTTGTGGTAGAACAAGACAACTTTGAATCTTACATACAAGCACTTTGTGCGGATATAGAGCATACTTTGTGCCATTTGTATCCTCACTCGCATATTAGTTCTATTTTTTTTGGTGGTGGCACACCGAATCTTTTGCATAGTGAGCATTATGAAGCTATTTTTACTATTCTTTATAAAAACGCGTTTATATCAAAAGATTGTGAAATCACTCTTGAAGCAAATGTAAATTATTTAAACACGCAATGGTGCAAGGATTTGGTATCTCTAGGAGCAAATCGCTTAAGTGTTGGGATTCAGAGTTTTGATAAAGATAAGATAGCTTTTTTAGAACGAGAACATAGTGTGTATGAGATTGCTAAATGTATAGAGAATGCGTATAATGGAGGATTTAAAAATATAAGCTGCGATTTAATCATTAATACACCTTTAGATTCTAAAGCGCTTATATCATCAGAAATTACTCAAGCTGCTGCATTGCCACTAAGTCATATATCAGTTTATACTTTGAGTATTGATGAGGGCTCTCGTTTTTTTTTGGAATCTAAAAAATCAAAGCCTATACAAAATTCAAAAACAATAGATTCTAAGACAGATGAAGAGTTAAGTTTTTGGGCAAGAGAATGCCTTAAAGAAAATGGATTTTATCAATATGAAGTGTCAAATTATGTTAAATTCAATACAAATGCGGAATGTAAGCATAATCTAGGGTATTGGCAAGGTGAAGAGTATTTAGGTTGTGGAGCAGGAGCTGTAGGTAGGATAGCAAATAAGCGCACTAGAGCTTATCCAAGTCTCAATGAATACATCAAAAACCCTTATTATAGATTAGTAGAGGAGTTAAGTGAGGAGGATTTACGTTTAGAGCAGATAATGCTAGGTCTTAGGTGTGTTAAAGGCGTGGATATGGCAGTATTTGATGATGAAAGATTTCTAAAACCTTTGTTTGATGATAAAAAATGTTTTAGAGAATCTTATAATGGCAAATTATTTTTGGTAGCAGATGAGTTATTTTTGGCAGATGAGATTGCAACTTGGATTTTATGTAGGATTTAGGTGCTGCATTTATTTCTCATCTATTTTCCTCTTTAATGCGCCAAGAGAGATTTGTTTGCGCTCGGAGTGGTATAATATGCCCAAGAGGTGTATTAATGTAAGGAGGCACTGGATTTTCCACACGCTCAAGCGTGATGGTTTTAATCGGAAAATGCTTTAGCTTGTAGTTCGCGATAGCCCTATTGCTTATAAATGTTTGCAAGCAATCAAGGGCGTTATGAAATGCAAAAACTTCAGCAAGGGCTGGGAGTAAAATAGGGGCAGAAAAAATCCCCGCTGCACCTTTGGAGTTAAGTTTTGCAGATTCTAAATGAGGCGCAGAATCCGACCCAAAACTTACTTTTGGGTGAGCATTTAGAGCAGCTTGCAGCAAGGCTTGTTGGTCTTTTTTGGTTTTAAGCATAGGTTTGCAGAAGTGATGAGGATTAATCCCCCCACCAAGCACGTCATCAAGATTCATAGTAATGTGATGTAATGTAAGTGTAGCATAGAGATTTGGGTATTGTTCAATCAACTCAAGACTACGCCTATCGCTCATATGCTCAATGATTATGCGAAGACGAGGGAAATGTTGTGCAATATGGGCAAAAATAGGCAAAAATTCATATTCTCTTTCCATACAAAAGCCATTACTCTCGCCGTGTATGGAGAGAATAAAGCCTAATTCTTGAGCAATCTCAAAGATATGAAGTGTCTTTTCGCATAACATCTCTTTAACGCCCTTCTCACTTCCCGTAGTTGAGCCCTTAGGATAAAGTTTAAGAATATGAATGCCTGCTTCTTTAGCACGTATAAGTTCTTGTTTGTCAAGGTCTGGAGTAAGAAAAATACTCATAAGTGGTTCAAATGATGTAGAACAAAGTGATAGAATCTGCCTTTTGTATGCAAGAGCTTGTGCAGTAGTGGTAATAGGGGTTTTAAGATTTGGCATAACAACAGCAGCACTAAAAGGATTTGCACTAAAAGGCAAGATAGCACTAAGCATTTCTCCCTCGCGCAAATGAAGATGCATATCCATAGGGTTTGTGAGTTGTAATGTTTGTGGCATAGCTTGTCCTTATGTTTTTTGACAATTTTTCAGAAGAGCAAGTAAATGAGTTTTATAAGATTCGCATTCTTCTTTGCTTATAGCTTCAAAACGTGTAACAAGCACAGGTGTAGTATTACTTGCCCTTATGAGTCCCCAGCCATTTTCAAATATTACACGCAATCCATCAATGCTGATAATATCTTTAATGGAAGGGAAATCAGCAGGAGGGTTTTTTAATGCCTCACCAAGGGTGTGAATAAGAGTGAATTTCTCTTCCTCTGTGGTAGAAATCTTCTCTTCGTCTGTGCTGTAAAGATGAGGTAGAGCATTGATAGTAGCTTCTAGTTCCTTTGGTGTATAGTGCAAAAACAACTCTAAAGCTCTAAGTGAAGCATAAATTGCATCATCATAGCCAAAATATCGGTCATTAAAGAAGAGATGCCCACTCATTTCTGCTGCAAGATGTGCATTGAGCTCTTTAAGCTTGACTTTAAGGTTACTATGTCCTGTTTTATACATTATTGCTTTGCCGATTTTGTTGATTTCGTCATACATCACTTGCGAACATTTGACTTCGCCAATGACGACAGGACTTAAAAAGCGTCTTTTCATCTCTTGCGCAAAAAGAATAGCAAGTTCATCGCCTTTATAATTATAATGAGTTGTTAAAAGTGCAAGTCTATCAGCATCTCCATCAAAGGCAATTCCAATCGGTATAGAATCCGATTTCATTTTGTCTTTAAGTGCAATGAGATTTTTTTCCTCGCTTGGGTCTGGGTGATGATTGGGAAAAGTGCCATCTGGTTCAAAAAAAAGTGGTGTATAGTTAATATTAAGATTTTCTAAAATTTTTTTTATACCTATACCACCCACGCCGTTGCCACAATCTACAGCAATAAGATAGGGAAAATTCTCAAGGGAGGCAAATGCTCGCGTCAAATAATCTATATATGCCCCAAGAGCGTTAATTTTTGTATATGTTTTATTTTGATGTGTATTTGGGAGAATATTGTGTTTATTTTGTTGATTGAGCAACGTAGTGAGTTTTGTCCCAAGAGCACGGATTTGCTCTCCATAAAAAGGTGTTTGATTAATGGTAATTTTAAAGCCATTGTATTGAGGCGGATTGTGTGAGCCTGTAATCATTACAGAATGAGGACAAGTGATAGAATCTATGGTGTTAAAGGTTGCAAAGTATGCCACAGGAGTAGGGATAAGTCCAAGATCATAAACTTCAATACCTGTTGATGCAAAACCTTCCGCAAGCCACGTAAGAAGAGTAGGCGAATGTGTGCGTGCATCATAGCCAATATATATGCAAGGAGGCAGTTTAGATTCTATAATATATTCTCCAAGTAGTTGCCCTATGCCACATACAACTTCGTGCGTGAGGTCATCACCGAAAATACCACGAATATCATATTCGCGAAAAATATGTGTAATTTCTAAAATATGTTTATTGTGTAGTGTTTGCATCTTGGAATGACCCCTTAAATCTTAGAGTTTTTATCAATGTCGGTTATTCTTGATATATTTTAGTAAATTGTAGCAAATTTTCGTTACAAGCCAAAAGATATGATTTTAAAGAAACTTATAAATATTTTAAGATAAAATAAACCATTTTTTTGATGAGTTAAAACCAAGTTATGGATAAGAGGTGATACAGAAGTGTTTCGGAGCGCATTGAAGCAAATTGTAACTTATGAGGCAGGGAAGCCAATAGAGCTTGTCGTGCGTGAGTATGGGATTAAGCCAGAGGATATTATTAAACTTGGCAGTAATGAGAATCCTTATGGAACATCTGCTCAAGTAGTAGAATCTCTTCAAAAAAATGCCCATAAAGCTTTTTTGTATCCTGATGATTCTATGTATGAGCTTAAAAATGCCCTAGCCTCGCATTTTGATGTAGAATCTAAACATATTATTATTGGTGCAGGAAGCGACCAAATCATTGAATTTTGTATGCAGGCGCTCAATCATCACAATGCACAGGTGCTTATGGCTAAAACGACTTTTGCTATGTATGAGGTATATGCGAAACTTGCTGGTGTAGAGATTTCTAAAACACCAAGTGATGAACATATTTTAGAGGAGTTTTTTCAACTCTATCAAAGCGAAAAAGAAAGAAAACATATAAGTGCAGTGTTTTTATGTGCACCAAATAATCCTTTGGGTGAATGTTTAGATGCAGCGGCTATTGAGCAATTTATACAAGCAGTGGATAAGGATACACTTGTAATTGTTGATGGCGCATATCAGGAGTTTGCAGCTTATAAAGATAAGGCAAAGGCTATTAATCCCAAGCAGCTTATAGAGCGTTTTAGTAATGTGATTTATCTAGGAACATTCTCAAAAGTATATGGTTTGGGTGGTATGCGTGTGGGTTATGGTATTGCAAGTGAGCATATTATTTCTATGCTTTATAAAGTGCGCCCACCCTTTAATGTTACTACACTTAGCTTACAAGCTGCTCTTATTGCATTAAAAGACCAAGTGTTTGTGAGTGAGTGTATAAAAAATAATGCTATTGAAATGGCAAGATACGAAGCATTTGCTAATGAAATGGGATTTACATTTATCCCTTCATATGGGAATTTTATTACATTTTTGCATTCGCATATAGAATCTTCGCATTTATGTGATTGGTTATTGCAAAATGGTTTAATAGTGCGTAATCTACGCTCTTATGGATTGAATGCTTTTCGGATAACAATTGGTAGAGCAGAGCAGAATACACGCGTATTTGAACTCATAAAAGCATATTTACAAATTCATAACTAAGGGATATTCGTGGATTTAAGACTGATTTTTGAACAAATTGCTCGAGTGTTAAATAAGCTTAATAAGAAACAGCGAATTATTATCCTTACAACTTTTGTTGTGCTTATTAGTTTTTTAACTTATCTTGTTCTCTTTAAGGTAGAAACAAAAAATGAGTATGAAAATTATGAGGTGCTTTTTAGTAATTTAAGCGCAGAAGATAGCGCATTGATATTACAAAAGCTCCAACAAGATAAAATCCCATATAAAATACCTCAAGATAATATCATTATGGTGCCAAAAGATAATGTTTATGAGCAACGCATTACACTTGGTTCGCTTGGACTACCCAAGACAAGTAAAAATGTAGGTTTTGATATTTTACTTGAAAGTCCTGTAGGAGAGACACCTTTTACCCAAGATATGAAATATCTCATTGCTAAGCAAAATGAGCTTGCAAGGACTATTGAGAGTTTGCGTCCTATCGAAAAAGCAATTGTGAATATCTCAATGCCCAAGGAATCACTTTTTGTTCAAGGCGGACATCCGCCATCTGCTTCTGTTAAGCTCACAGTGCGCGATAATATGTTTCTTTCAACCGAGCAAGTTATTGGTGTTAAACATCTTGTTGCTGCAGCAGTAGAACGTTTGACTCCGGAGAATGTTAAAATTATCAATCAAGAGGGCGAATTGCTTGGCGAAGAGGATGAAGCAGCGTTACAAGGGGTTTTAGCGAAGAAAGCAGCCTTTCAAAGACGATATCAACAAGCCGCAGAGAATGCTATGGAGGCGAAGATTATCAAATTTTTGCAACCAAGTGTGGGAGATGGTGTGCAAGCACAAGTAACGATGGATTATGATTTTAGTGTGCGTAATTCTACTCAAGAAGAATTTGACCAAAACCCTGTTATACGAGGTATTAGAGAGTATGAAAAAGAACGAAAAGGATTCCGTCCACCACAAATTGGGGGTGTTCCAGGAGTGGTAAGTAATATTGGTCCTGTGCAGGGATTAAAAGATGATGAAATGATGGAATGGGAGAAAGAAAGCGAAGTTGTTCAAAATAACGAGATTGGTAAAAAAGTGAGTAGTATTTCGGAACATTATGGAGTTTTAAAGCGAGTAAGTGCTTCTGTAATGATTGATGGGACTTATGAAGAAGTCGTAGGTGAAGATGGTGAGACACGTTTAGAATATTCTCCTCGTTCTCAAGAAGATATGGACAAATTTTTAGAAGGTGTAAAAAAAGCAATTGGTTATAACGAGGCACGAGGCGATCAAGTTGAAGTGATTAATATGCCCTTTAGGAATACACAGCTCGATTATCGTCCAAAAGATGCTTGGGAGGCTTTCTCTGATAAAGTAGAGCGATATCTTAGTCCGTTTATGCCATTGTTAAAATATGTTATTGTTGCGGTAATTCTCCTTGTATTTTACAAAAAAATTGTTGCACCATTTGCAGAGCGTATGCTTGAAGTGCAAGAAGAGGAAGATGATGATATAGAATCTCTTATGCAAATTGATGATGATGATGATGATTTAAATAAATTCAGTGAATTAAGAAAACGTGTAGAAGACCAGCTTGGTTTGAGCTCTGGGCTTGATGAAGATAATATCAAATATGAAGTATTGCTTGAAAAAATGCGTAATGTTATTTCAGAGCGTCCTCAAGAAATAGCTTCGTTGTTTCAAACATTAATTAAAGATGAGCTTGATATTACCGAAGGTATTGGTCATAAATAACTATAAGGAGTAAATATGGCAATCACACTTAGTCCTCGTCAAAGAGCACAATATGATGAGCTTTCAATGGCAGAAAAAATTGCTATCTTATTGATGCAATTAGGTGATGAAATTACTTCTGAAATTTTTCATCATCTTGATATTGATGCAATTACTGAAATCAGTAAACAAATTGCACAGCTGGGTGGAATGGATAAAACTATTGGCGCAGCCGTTTTAGAAGAGTTTTATGTCATTTTTCAGTCTAATCAATATATTAGCACAGGTGGTATAGATTATGCTCGTGATTTATTGATTAAAGCTCTTGGACCTGATGCTGCAAAGGCAATTTTGGATAAACTTGCCAAAACAATGCAATCTCAAAAAAACTTTGCCTATCTCTCCAAAATTCGCCCACAGCAACTTGCAGATTTTATTATCAATGAACATCCCCAAACGATTGCTCTTATTCTTGCGCATATGGACGCAAGTGGAGCAGCAGAGACATTGAGTTATTTCTCTGATGATTTGCGTGCAGAGGTAGCTATTCGTATGGCAAACCTTGGGGATATTTCGCCAAGTGTTGTTAAGCGCGTAAGTGCAGTGCTTGAAAATAAACTTGAATCTCTTACAAGTTACAAGGTTGAAGTGGGTGGCACACGTTCCGTTGCGGAAATTTTCAACAGATTGGGACAAAAAGCTGCAAAAGCGACACTTTCACATATTGAGCAAATTGATGAGCAGTTAGCTATTGAAATTAAAGAGATGATGTTTACTTTTGAAGATATTTCAAAACTTGATAATAACGCTATTAGAGAGATTCTTAAAATTGCTGATAAAAAGGATCTTACCCTTGCTCTTAAATCTGCTCCTGATGATTTAAAACAGAAGTTTATGGGCAATATGTCTCAACGTGCGAGTGAGCAGTTTATGGAGGAAATGCAGTTCCTTGGAGCTGTAAAAGTGCGTGATGTAGAAAATGCACAAAGAAAAATTGTTGAGGTAGTCCAAACCCTTTCAGAGCAAGGTTTAGTCCAACTAGGAGAACAAGACGATGTCATTGCTTAATCAAGAAAACATTATTGGACAAGAGCGACTTAAAAATCATAATATTAAAAAATATGAATTTAAAAGCATCACAAATGAGATGATAGAATCGAGCAAAGAAATCGCTTCTGCCTCTGCTCATATAGAAACACTTGCACCAAAAATACCGCAAGATGAGGCAAATGAGCTCTCTCAAAATATACAAAGTAATGCGCAAAAAATTGCAACACTTGAGCAAGAGCTTGTCGAGCGTTTATTACAAAAAACAGATGAGCTTTCCGGCTCACTTGCAAAGCTACAAATTCAGTTTGAAAAACTCCAAGTAGAAAGCGAACAACGCGTTGTAAGTGCGCGTGAAGATGGCTATAAAGATGGTTTTAGAGAGGCAGAGGAGAAAGCAAAAGAGGATTTATTTGCTGAAGTGAGCGCACAAAAAAAAGCTTTGGTAGATTCTATTATTACGCTTGAAAATGCGCTTAAAACAAGCCAAAAGCATCTAGAAGATTTGGAAAAAGAACTAAGTGCTATTTCAGTCGATATTGCAAAAGAAGTAATTATCAACGAAGTGAGTGAAAATTCTCAAAAAATTGCATTGAATTTGACAAAAGAGTTGCTTAATTCTATTATGGACGCAACAAATATTAAAATTAAAGTCAATCCAAGTGATTATCTTTTTTTAAAAGAACAGCTTAAGGATAATGCGAAAGTTGAACTTATCTCTGATAGCGCTGTATCACTCGGGGGTGTAGTGATTGTGAGCGATAATGGTAACATTGATGGCACAATTATGTCGCGTTATAAGAATCTTAAACAATCTGTGCTTGAAAATATGCGTGATTAGGACAAAATTAAGAGGGGAAAGAGAGATGGAAGTCAAAACGCTTGATGTAGCAAATTTCTTAGCCCGTATACAAAAGCAAGAGAGCACTTTTGAGAGTTTGAGTAAGTTTTCTCCCACGCAGCTTAAAGAGCTTGCTACGTGTATTCGTCATAGAATATTAGAGGTTGTAAGCTCTAATGGTGGTCATCTTAGTTCTACTTTGGGCGCAGTAGATTTGATTATAGGAATGCATTTAGTCTTTGATGCAAACACAAATCCTTTTATCTTTGATGTTTCTCATCAAGCTTATGCACATAAACTTCTCACTGGAAGATGGAATGATTTTTCTAGTTTAAGGCAATTTGGTGGTTTAAGTGGGTTTTGTAATCCCAAAGAATCCCCTAGTGATTATTTTATTGCTGGACATAGCTCAACTTCCATTTCTCTTGCGGTTGGTGCAGCAAAAGCGTTAGCATTAAAGGGAAGTGCAAGTATGCCTGTGGTAATGATAGGTGATGGTTCAATGAGTGCAGGGCTTGTATATGAGGCACTCAACGAATTAGGTGATAAAAAATATCCTATGGTTATTATTTTAAACGATAATAAGATGAGTATTTCTAAACCTATTGGGGCAATTAGTAACTATCTTTCGCAGATTTTGACAACATCTATATACCAAAAAATACGTGATACGATTAAGAAAGTGCTTACAAAAATGCCCGATTCTGCTACCTATCTTGCTAAAAGATTTGAAGAATCTCTCAAACTTATTACACCAGGTATTTTATTTGAAGAATTGGGGCTTGATTATGTTGGTCCCATTGATGGACATAATATTGAACTTATAATCGCCACATTACAAAGAGCAAAAGAAATGAGAAAACCTGTCATTATTCACGCTCAAACGCTCAAAGGCAAGGGTTATGAAATTGCAGAGGGTAGATTTGAGCATTGGCACGGAGTTGGTCCTTTTGATGTAAGCACGGGTTCTTCACTTAAAAGTTCTGCTCCACAATCGCCCACAGCAGTATTTTCTGAAAGTTTAGAATCTTACCTTACTGATGAAAAAGTGGTTGGTGTAACTGCTGCAATGCCAAGCGGAACAGGTTTAGATAAGCTTATTGAAAAGTATCCACAGCGATTTTGGGACGTTGCAATTTGTGAAGCTCACGCGGTTACTTCAATGGCAGCAATAGCAAAAGAAGGATTTAAACCTTTTGTTGCAATATATTCAACATTTTTACAACGCGCTTATGACCAAATAATACACGATGTAGGAATTTTGGGATTGCCCGTGCGGTTTTGCATTGATAGAGCAGGCATTGTGGGTGAAGATGGTGAAACTCATCAAGGATTGTTTGATATTGCTTATTTGCGTTCTATCCCTCATATGGTGCTTTTTGCACCGCGTGATAATGCAAGTTTGCAACAAGCAGTAGCTTTTGCTTATCGCTATAATGATTCACCTTGTGCATTCCGATATCCACGTGGTTCATTTACGCTTGAGGAGGGTGTATTTGTTTCAAATGAGTTTGTACTAGGGCAAGCAGAGATGTTAAAAAGAGGTAAGAAAATTCTTCTTGTGGGATATGGTAATGGTGTAGGTAGAGCTTATAAAGTGTATCAAGCTTTAATCACAGAGGGTTATGAGCCAAGCTTACTTGATTTGCGTTTTGTAAAACCTCTTGATAAACATATGTTGAATGAGGTGTTTAAAACGCATACCCATATATGTGTTTTTAGCGATAGTTATTATATGGGTGGTGTTGCAAGCGCACTCCTTGAGTTTATGGCAGAAGAAAATATCAAAGATGTGCAGCTAAAAAGCTTTGAAATTAAAGATAGATTTGTCCCACACGGCAATACTGCACTTATAGAGCAGTCTCTTGGTTTGGATACGCCCCATCTTGTAAGTAAGATTAAAGAGTGGATTTAGAAAATTTTAAACATTAATGAAGTAAAATCTGCGCCTTGCTTTTATGGCATTTGAGAATTATCTTTTTTGGTATGACGCTGCGGGAATGGCGAAATTGGCAGACGCACCAGACTTAGGATCTGGCGCCGCAAGGCGTGGAGGTTCAAGTCCTCTTTCCCGCACCACTTCTTTTATGCAATCTTATCTTTAATAGTTTTGGCGCGATATTTTTGATTTTTCCTGTGGATTTTAACATTCAATCAAGGAGTAAAAATATATAATTTCGCGTTTAAATTTTGTTATTTTTAAGGTCTTCGTAATGAAACAAGCACAAGCAGTTCAACATATTTCTCGCAAACAAATCTATAACCCAGAATCAACAGAGAGTGTAGCTGATAGGAAGATTTTTGGCGGGAATCCCACAAGTATGTTTGATTTAAATAAAATTAAATATCAATGGGCTTATAATCTATGGAAAGTGATGCTTGCGAATACTTGGTTTCCCGAAGAGGTAAATATGACACCTGATAAGCGTGATTATAACGGCGGTTTAACAGCGCAAGAGAAGCTAGGTTATGACAGAGCCTTAGCACAACTAATTTTTATGGATTCTTTGCAAACAAATAATTTGATTGACAATGTCAATCCCTATATTACAAGCCCAGAGATTAATCTTATCCTTGTGCGTCAAGCTTATGAGGAAGCATTGCATTCACAAAGCTATGCAGTAATGGTAGAATCTATTTCGGCAAATACTGATGAGATTTATAATATGTGGCGTGTGGATATGCAGTTAAGAAGTAAAAATGATAATATTGCAAATGTTTATATTGAGCTTGCAAAAAATCCCAATGAGCAAAATCTTCTCAAGGCTATGTTTGCTAATCAAATTTTAGAGGGTATTTATTTTTATAGTGGATTTTCATATTTTTATACCCTTGCACGTAGTGGCAAAATGTTAGGAAGTGCGCAAATGATACGTTTTATTCAACGTGATGAAGTAACACATTTGCTTTTATTTCAAAATATGATTAGTTCTTTGCGTAAAGAACAAGGGCATTTATTTACTCCTTCGCTTGAAGAGGAAGTTGTTGAGATGTTTAAAAAAGCAGTTGAGATAGAATCTCAATGGGGTGAATATATTACACAAGGGCAGATTCTAGGATTAACTTCAGAGATTATTCGTGAGTATATTCAATATTTGGCAGACGCACGTCTCAAGGCAGTGGGCTTACCTCAACTTTATGGCTCAAAGAATCCTATTAAGTGGGTAGATCAGTTTGCAAGTTTTAATGACCAAAAAACAAATTTCTTTGAGGCGAAAGTTACAAACTATTCAAAAGGGAGCATTAATTTTGATGATTTCTAAAAAGTTATATTGTATGCAAATTAAGACTGGACAAGATTTTGCAGAGAATCTTATAAATGTAGAGGATTTTATCGCCCGATGTGGAAAAAATGCTATTATTTGCGCGCCTGAAGTCGTGATAAGTGGGTTTGCTTATCAACGTATGAAAGAGGCGAGTGAATTTTCAAAGATTGCAACAGAGAGACTTTTAGAAAGTAGCGCAAAATATAACAATACACTTGTTATAACAATGATAGAAGAAAAAAAGAAAAAATTTTTCAATAATCTTAAAGTTTTTCATAAGGGTGAAATTATCCATAAGCAAAGCAAAAACAAGCTTTTTTCGCTTGGTGATGAGCAGTTGCATTTTAAGGCTGGTGAAAAAGGTGAAATTAGCATTTTTGAAATTGATGGTATTAAATGTGCAGCTTTAATTTGTTTTGAATTGCGTTTTGTGGAGTTATGGGAACAAATAAAGGGTGCGGATATTATTTTTATAAGTGCTCAATGGGGCAAAGCACGCAAAAGCCATTTTGAGATTCTCTCTCAAGCCCTTGCAATAGCAAATCAAGCTTTTGTTGTAGTAAGCAATAGCGCTAATGATATAATGGCAAAAGGAAGCTCTGTTATTACCCCTTATGGCATTGTGTATAAAAATGATAAGAAGAATTTTGTGGCGTGTGAAGTGGATATTGGGGAAACCTCGCGTATGAGAAAATATATTAATACTGGTATAGAGATTCATTAATGTATCAAAAAATAGCCAAAAAAATGTGTGATGAAATACAAAAAAGCTTTCCACTTTCTCCCAAAGTAGTTACCGCACTTTGTGCTGTGGATAGAGAGATGTTTGTGCCTTCAGTTTTCGCTCATCAAGCTTATGAGATTAATGCGTTGCCTATGGTAGATTCTCAATGGATTAGCTCCCCTCTGACCGTGGCACAAATGAGCGAGTATCTCGCCCCAAATGGAGGAGATTCTGTATTGGAAATTGGTTGTGGGAGCGGCTATCAAGCAATGGTGCTTTCCAAAATGTTTCGCCGTGTTTTTAGTATTGAGCGCATTGATAAGCTTTTTGAAGAAGCACGAGAACGCTTTAGACGTTTAGCATCTCATAATATTTTTATTAAGCTCGATGATGGGCAAAAAGGTTGGGCTGAATATGCTCCATTTGATGCAATACTTTTTTCTGCGTGTGCAAGGGAGATTCCGACTATTATTGTTAATCAACTTGAAGAGGGTGGGGTGCTTGTCGCACCTATGCTTGAAAATGGAAAGCAAATCATTAAACGTTTTAAAAAACATAATGGCATACTTGAGGGTGGCGAAATCTTATCAGAATGCCTTTTTGTAGATATACAAGATGGTATAGTCTCAGAATCTAAGAATAAATGCGTAATGTAAATATGCGAGGATAAGATGATAGTCTCTGTAATGCTTTCTTTATGTTTTGGCTTTGTTGGAGTATTTTTTATTGCATTTTATTCAGAAGATACGCGCTTGAAACCTTTTTCTTTAGCCATTATTTTTAAACTCTGGATTTATAGAATCTATTTTCTTTTGCTTTGTGTTTTTTCACTTTGTGTTTTAATGTGGTTTGGCATAGATGTAATATATGTCATTATGATGCTTTTATTGCTTTTGGGTTTAATTGATATTAAATGTCTTGCTGTGCCTGATACGATTAACTTTTTATTACTTTTGGTTTGTATAGGGTATGTATTTATAGATTCTCAACATAGTTTTGTTCAAAGAGTGCTTATGGGATTTGGCGTAGGAGGTGTATTTTTTGCCCTTAAAATCCTTTATCAAAGTCTTGTGCAAAAAGAGATTATTGGGGAAGCAGATATTATTGTTTTAAGTTCTATTGGCATTGCATTTGGTGCGCTTAATGCATTTATTAGTGTATTTTTAGGGAGTGTGGCAGCATTGGTATATGCTATATTTTTGGCAATTTTTTATCGAGTTAATCTTGCGCAACTGAAATTACCTTTTTGTTTTTTTATTTTTTTGGGCACGACTATTAATCTAGCTTGGCTTAGTTTTGTTATCCACGAGAATCCCTAATGTTTAAACGTTATCTTTTTATGTCTTTTGCACAGATATTTTTTCCATTTTTCCTTGTCTTGCTTTTTATTGCTTCTGTGGTATTGCTTATTGACATAGCAGGGCGCACCTACGTGATTAAAATGAGTTTTATAGATTTGGGCACATTATTTTTATATCTCATACCCGGTAGTTTATTTTTTATTATTCCTATTACTTTTTTTGCTGCTTTAGTGTTAAGCGTGGCGAAATTGACATATGATTATGAGCTAATGGTATGTTTTTCACTTGGAGCAAAGCCTTTAGATATTGTGAAGTTTTTTTTACCTATTACGCTCCTTGCCACGATTATTTTATTTGTGTTTTCACTTGTTATGCTTCCTTTGGCAAATAGTGCATCTAAAAATTTTGTTGCGCAAAAAAAAGCTGATATTGATGTAAATATTAAATCTGGTGAATTTGGGCAAAAACTTGGTGATTGGCTCGTGTATGTAGATAGCGCACACAAGCGCATTTACAAGAATCTTATTTTGTTTTCAGAAAATGGTTTTGAGGGCGATACTTTTATCGTTGCAGAATCTGGCAAAACAAATAATAATCAAGGTTTATTTGAGCTTAATCTTCAGGAAGGAAGCGCTTATTTTGCATCACCAGAGGAATTAAAAAGGGTGGATTATCACCAAATGAGTGTGCGACAAAATGTGAGTGAGCCACAGCTTAGAAGTTATGATTTGTTTGAATATTGGGGCAATGTTTTTACTTCAGATTCTCACCAAAAACCACGCAAACTTGCTCAAGCTGTTATGGTTTCACTTTTTCCTCTTACCTCCCTTTTTCTTGTGCCGCTTTTTGGTATTGCAAATCCTCGTTTTCATTCTAATATGTCTTATTTTTATGTTATTGCATCTGTAGCGCTATACTTTGTGCTTACGCACATTGCTTCGGAACATTTTCCACTTATAGGTATGATTATTATACCTTTCCTATGGTGTGCGCTAAGTTTTGGACTCTATAAAAAGTTTATTACAAAGTTTTATTAATGCCCACTTATAAAGCAGTGATTGCCTATGATGGTAGTGTATTTAGTGGATTTGCATTGCAAAAAGATAAGCGCTTAAAAAGTGTGCTAGGCACACTTAAAGAGGGATTTGCTCGTGTAGGTATTAAGAGTGATATTATCGGAGCAGGACGCACAGATAAAGGAGTGCACGCCACAGGGCAGGTTATATGTTTTCAAAGCGCACATTTTTTAGATTCTCAAGTTCAAGCCATAGAATCTTTGCGCTTTTTGCTTAATGCCAAGCTCTATCCTCACATTATGGTGCGTTCATTGCATATTGTAGATGATACTTTTCATCCACGTTTTGATGCACTTTGGCGTTCTTATCGTTTTTTACTCTCTCCTACACAACCTTCTCCTTTTGCTGCACCTTATGTGTCTTATGAAAAAATTGGTGATGAAACGCTTTTTAAAAATGCACTTCAGGCATTTCAAGGACAACATAATTTTGTATTTTTTAAAAAAAATGGCTCGTATACAAAGAATTGTATTCGCACAATTTTTGCAATTAAGCATTATACATACAAGGGTTTAGATATAGTATATGTGCGAGGCAATGGATTCTTACGCGCACAAGTAAGACTTATGGTAGGCGCAGCACTCGCTTATAGTCGCGCAGAACTAAGTTTTCATTCTCTACAAGAGCAAATAAATGGGCAAAAACAGCATTATACTTATCCTATAAGTCCTAATGGTTTGTATTTGTGTGAAGTGGGTTATAGGTAGTAAGCTATCAGGCTTATTTGAATGGTTTGTAGCTTTAATATTATAAGGATATTATAGGGGAGCACAAATAGTTGCTATTTGAGGTATATGGGTGGAGTAAGTGTTGAGGTTTAAAATGTGAGAAAAATCAGCATTAATTTTTTCCCTTCCCACCCAATGAGAATTTGTTCTTGTAAAGAGATTATCGTTTTTTAAGTGAGAGTCTTTATAATATTAACTTATAGATTTTTATGAAAAGAGATTGTATGAAAAGTGGAAATTTTCTCATTCTTTTTGTCTTTATTTCTGTGAGTTTTGGCTTTCAATGCACACACAAAAGTTGCAATGATGACCGTTTATTTCTCTCTCCGCATTTCGTGAATCTTCATTCTTCAACGATTAGTATTAATGGTGTAGGCGGTGGCTTAGGTGGTGATGCGCTTTGGTATGATAGAGAGTTTTATGCTCATACAAATGTTGGCATAAACTTTATGGATTTTAACACTCATAGTTCGCATAATATCTTAAGCACCAATCGTGGTTTTGGCACGATTTTTAGCGCGTTTGGAGATATTGGATTTAATCTTGGCTCATTAAATAAACCATTTTTTTTAGGCTTTGCAATTCCCATAGAGATGTATAATCTTAACTCTAGCAATTCTCCAAATGGCTTAAGTATCGGTACAATCGGCTTTGGACTTAATCTCTCACAAAGATACATTGAGCTTTTACCTGATGTGAGATTTGAATATGCTCTAGGGGTCTATTATGGCTTAGGTGTTTATAATTTTGCTGCGCTAGAGCCTAAAGGACTTTTTAGGAACGGCTTAAACACACAAGGTTTTATCACACAGGGCTTTGTCGGGCTTACTTATGGTGAGAGATACAATCTTTTTGCACGCTTAAAAGCAAAATATTATCAGCTTCAAGATTCTCAAAGTATTGTGGTAAATGGTGTGAGTGCCTTTTATCCAGCAAGTCAAAATTTTACACTTGTTTTAGAGCTAGGTATGGGCTTTTAAGATTATCTTTGTTATAATGCAGTTTAACCTAGATGACGCGCCTTTCCTTCATATCGCTAGTCTGTTACTAAAAGATTGTTTGGGTTAATCGTAGTAATCTTTGTGTGTCGGTGTTTGCGCTTGAGCTACTTTGAGATAGTGAGCATTCGCCGCCTAATGAGATTCTCTTAACCCTATTTGTGGCTTTTTTAGGCTACGCAAATCGGGGTAACGCTCATTTGGGGATTTGTAAGATAAGGATTATAATGCAAGAGCGGATTTTGATTATTGGTAATGGGGGACGTGAATATGCCATAGGACGAGTGTTGAAAGAAGAAAGCAGAGTAGAGGCTTTGTTTTTTGCACCCGGTAATGGAGCAACACATTTGCTTGGCACAAATCTTACCTACACGCACCCACAAGAACTTTTAGAATCTATCAAACTTCATCATATCACACTTGTTATCATAGGACCTGAAGCACCGCTAAGTGAAGGTTTAAGTGATTATCTAAGAAGTCATAATGTGCGTGTTTTTGGTCCATCAAAAGCAGCAGCACGTTTAGAATCAAGCAAGGCTTTTATGAAAGATTTTGTAAGTGCAGCTTGTATTCCAACAGCACGTTATATGCAATCAAGCGAGTTTGAAGCACTTTGTAATTTTATTGATACGCTCACCCCACCGATTGTGGTAAAAGCTGATGGTTTATGTGCGGGCAAGGGTGTGATTATTGCTCAAAGTTATGAAGAGGCAAAGCAAATTACTCAAGAAATGCTCTCTGGCACTGCTTTTGGAGAAGCAGGTAAATGTGTAGTTGTAGAAGAATTTTTGGATGGCTATGAGCTTTCTGTATTTGCCATTTGTGATGGAGAAAATTTTATTATGCTTCCTGCGTGTCAAGACCATAAGCGGCTGCTTTCGGGTGATGAAGGACCAAATACCGGTGGTATGGGTGCATATACACCTACACCTTTATGTGATGAGAATCTAATGGATAAAATTAAGCAGCGCATTATCGCTCCCACACTAGATTTAATGCGTAAAAATGGCACACCATTTGAGGGAGTGCTTTTTGGCGGGATTATGGTAGTAAAGAAAAATGATGAGCTAGAACCTTATCTGTTAGAGTTTAATGTGCGATTTGGAGACCCTGAATGTGAGGTGCTAATGCCTATGTTGCAAACACCTTTGCTTGATATATTCTTGCATTGTATTGAGGGCAAGATAAATAAGTTAAAATGTATGATAAAAAAACAATACGCAGTGGCAGTAGTGGCTTCATCAAAAGATTATCCTTATGCTTCAAGTGCCCCTGTGCCTATTAAGATTCAAAACTTTGATGAGCATCTAGGGCATATTGTG
The DNA here is from genome assembly GCF_000007905.1 of Helicobacter hepaticus ATCC 51449. Lineage (NCBI taxonomy): Bacteria > Pseudomonadati > Campylobacterota > Epsilonproteobacteria > Campylobacterales > Helicobacteraceae > Helicobacter > Helicobacter hepaticus. The sequence continues at coordinate 577,877 of NC_004917.1, read as the reverse complement.
TATGCAGGAGTGAGCGTGGATTCACAAGGGCAACTTTTGGCAAGTGGCGGACGTGTGCTTTTGGCACTAGGAATTGCTCCAAATATTAGACAAGCGCGTGATAATGCTTATGAGATTCTCAAAAGTATATATTTTGAAGATATGCACTTTCGCGATGATATTGCTTATAAAGCTTTAGAACTATGAATACAGATGATAAAATTTTAGAACTTCTTGAAAGAGAGAATATCCAGCTTGCTGATAAAGCCTTGCGTTCTTTAGCGTGGTTTATTGATGTATTTTTACTCTCCCTTATTTTTACTTTAATTCACATTGACACGCTTTCACAAATGAGCGATGCACAAGGAAATGTGGATTATACTACCTTACGAGATTTTGTTATAGCTTATATGTGGCAAGTGTGGATTCTCAAAATTAGCTATGATACTATTTTTGTGTGGTTTTATGGAGGGAGTATTGGCAAAATCTTATGCAAAATACGCGTAGTGAGCGTGGATTTGCTTGATAAGCCAAATTTTATTTTCTCTCTTCTTCGTGCCTGTGGCAAATATATAGGTGAGAGTTTGCTTTTTATTACTTATGTATTTGGCTTTGGTGATATACTTTTCCGCACCTTGCACGATAGATTGGCAAAGACTTTGGTGATTGCATATTGAGACAACATTTAATTGTAGGATTGCTTTTTACGTGGTTGTGTTCTCTTACGCCCTTGTGTGCGGAACAAAAAGCAGATATGTTTGATTTATCTGCTGATGATGTGCGCGCAAGTGGTGATATTATCACTGCAGAGGGTAATGCTTTTTTGCTCTATGGTGATGCTTATATGGTGGCACAAAAGATTATTTATAATAAGCAGAGCAAAGAAGTGCATCTTGAAGGTGGTGCAAAAGTCTATCAAGGCAATATTTTATATCTTGATGTAGAACGCGTAGATATAACTTTAGAAGATAAGCACACGATTATGAGCAACCTTTATTTACAAAGCACAATGGGTATTTGGATTATGGCAAAACAAGGTGAGGGACAAGATGATAATTATACTTTCAAAAAAGGTGTGATTTCAGGCTGTGATATACAACATCCATTATGGCATTTAAATGTGAGTTCTGGCACATACAATGCACAAAAGGAATATATAAGTGTATGGAATCCAAGATTTTATCTTGGCAGTATGCCTGTGTTTTATTTTCCTTATTTTTTTGCGCCCACGGGCAATATAAGAAAAACCGGATTGCTCTCTCCTGAAATGTCTTTTAGTAATAAACAAGGTTTTATGTATATGCAACCTTTGTTTATTGCGCCTTTTAATCGTTGGGATATGACACTTTCTCCGCAAGTAAGAACACAACGCGGTTATGGTGGAGAAGTAGAGTTTCGTTTTGCAGATAAAGAAAATAATATCGCAACTTTTAGAGGACGATATTTTCAAAATAATGATGAGTATATGAGGAGCAATAACCTTAAGAATCAACATATTTATGGTGGGACATTTCAATACGAAACACAAGATATTTTCGTATCTAATAATGAGTATGCAAATGATGGATTTTATACGGATATTACTTATATGAATGACCTTGAATATATGCGGCTAAAAAGTCTTAATGCAGCTTTTAATACGCGTTTATATGAATCACGTATTAATTATTTTGTCAATACCAATAAGCATTATTTTGGCACTTATTTTAAATATTATCTTGACCTTTCTAAAGAGAGCAATGTAAATACTTTTCAATCTTTGCCGCAAATACATTATCATCATTATACAGATTCTCTATTTTTTAAGAATCTGCTTTATACTTTTGATTTTCAAGGTAAATATGTTACTCGTGCTTCCGGTTATAAATATTTTCAAAATACTTTCTCTTTACCTTTTGGTGTTGCATTTCCTTTTTTTAAAGATTATTTTTCCATAGGAGCGAATGTAGATATGTATGCTACTTCGGTTTTGCTTCAAGATACGCAAGGCATTACAGATGCTATGAATCACCCATTAAACAAAAGTATTAATTATAGTGTAAGTAGCTATAATATTTCTCTTAATTCTGATATTGCGCGTCCTTATAAACATTTTTTCCATTCTATGCATTTTGAAGCACTTTTTAGTGGAGCATTATATAAATACACCTCTAATGCTATTGATGATGATAGATATGAAGCCTATAATAAGTTGCTTGAAGAGAATAATCACAATCCTGAAGCCTTAAAAGTATATTGGAATCCAAGTGATATTGTTGATATTGTCAAAAATAAGCACAAAGTAGATTTAAAACTTTCGCAATATTTTTATGGCAAAAATGGTAAAGAGTTATTTTATTGGCGAATGTATCAGCGGCTTTTTATCAAAGATAGTTTTTTAACAAGAAATCAAGTGCTTCGTAATGAACTTGGATTTTCACCTATTGAGGGACTAAATCTTAGTGCTTCAGCATTTTATTCTTATTCACGTAATACTTTTAGTGAAGCATCAATTAATGCTTCATTTAATAGATGGGGGCTAGATTCTAATTTGACTTTTTATTTCAAGCTTGACCCGTTATATCTTTCATCTGGTTTATATTCCCAACAAGGTAGCAATAATGGCAATACTGGTTTTCTTCGCGGCACTATGGGCTATGATTTTGGATATTTTTATTTAAATACAAATATAGGTTATGATGTAGGACTTGGGTATTTAAAGGATTGGTATGTTACAATCTCTAAAGATATTCGGTGTTTTGGTATAGGATTAAAAATTGCTCAAGATGTGCGTCCTACCTTGACAGCTGACAATCAGATTACACCTATTACAAATCAATATGTTAAGCTTGAATTTCGCTTTGTGCCTTTGGCGAATATTGGTGCAACTTATAGATTCAAAGAGTAAGGAGAGGTTAAGAATGCAAAATATTATATTTGAATCCACAGAAGATGCCCTAAAGCCTTTGCTTGATGTGATAAATATTAAAAATCTCCCTTTGTCTAATGCAATTTTAATTAATATAGGGCGTGAAGGAGTAACACTTGCACACGAACTTGCTACAAAACTTAAAATTCCAATGGAATTTCTTTTTACACAAATTATCCCTTCTCCACTTAATTCCGAATGTCCTATTGCTGTGGTAAGTGAAGATATGGAAATGGTAATTAATGAAAGTTTGGTCAATGCTTTTGATATTAGCCCTGATTATGTTTATAATGAGGCACAAAGACAATATGAAGAGGTTATTTTACCTTCCCTCTATCAATTCAAAAAAGGTGAAGGTTTAGAATCGCTCAAAGGAAAAGATGTGTTACTCTTTGATATTGGTATAGATACGGGTTTGCGTATGGGTGTGGCGATTAAGACTTGTATGAATATGAAAGCAAAAAGTCTTTGCGTTGTTGCACCTGTAATGCCAAAGAGTATTTATGATTTTTTATGCGAAATTTGTGATGATGTCTGTTGCCCTTATCCTCTTGAAAATTATGTAACCACTTTACATTATTTTCCACATTTAAATGTGATTGATGATGAAGCATTTGAGGAAGCATTAAACCAAACTACAACACAAAAGGATACATAATGCAACACATTAAACTTGAATTTGAGAATCTAAGTGAGCAATATAGCTTTAATTATGTTGCACAAGCTGCAAATGGGGGTATACTTTATCAAAATGGAGGGAGTGTGCTTTTAGCAAGTGTTTGCACGCAGGAGAATGAAAAGTATGATGATGAGTTTTTGCCTTTGAGCGTGCAGTATATTGAAAAAACTTATGCAAACAATAAATTTCCATCTGGCTTCATAAAACGTGAAGGTAAACCAAGCGAGTTTGAGATTCTCACTTCAAGGCTTATTGACCGCACTTTGCGCCCACTTTTTCCTAAAGGTTATACTTACATAACTTCTATTGTTGTTATGGTTTTAAGTTATGATGGAAAAAGTGATTTACAACTTAATGCCCTTAATGCTGCTGCGTGCGCACTTTATGTATCAGATTTGCCATTGGAAAGTTTGCAAGATAAGGCAGTATCTGGTGTCCGTATTGGGCGTAAAGATGGGCATTTTATTATTAATCCTACAATGGAGCAACTTAGTGAAAGCGAACTTAATTTATTTGTTTCGGGGCGAGACGATGAACTTCTTATGATTGAAATGAAAAGTATAAGAACTGCGCAAGGTGCAAATGAACTAAGTGAAGAAAACTTCCTTGAAGCCCTTGAATGTGCTAAAAATTATATTAAAAATGCTACACAAACCTATCATCAGCAATTTGCTCCCTATAAGAAGTCTCCTTTTGCTTTTGAATCAGCGAATGATGAGCTTGATGAGCAGTTATTAAATATAATTCAAACACATTATCATACGCCCATTACAGAGGCTATTAAACATATGGCAAAATCTGAACGACACACTCAGCTTAAGGCATTGATAAAGCAAGTTGTTCGTGAATGCGAGATTGAAGATGAAAAAAAGGTGCAAGAACATATTATGGCGTATAAGAGAAAACTTGTGCGTGAGATGATTTTACAATCTCATATTCGTGCCGATGGTCGTGGGCTTAAAGATGTGCGCCCTATAAGTATTCAAACAAATATTTTGCCTTTTGCGCACGGAAGTGTGCTTTTTACGCGAGGACAAACTCAAGCACTTGTGAGCGCTACGATTGGTGGAGATAATGACGCACAAAATTATGAAATGCTTGGCAGTAAAAACGCACTTAAAAAGCGATTTTTGTTTCATTATAATTTCCCAAGCTTTAGTGTAGGTGAGGCGAGTATGATAGGTTCTGTAGGTCGTAGAGAGCTAGGACACGGCAATTTGGCTAAACGTGCTTTACATTCAAGTGTGCAAGAGCAGGATAAAACAATTCGCCTTGTTTCAGAGATTTTAGAATCTAATGGTTCAAGTTCAATGGCAAGTGTGTGTGGTGGTTCTTTGGCACTATGTGCTTGTGGCATAAAAGTAGAATCTCTTATTGCAGGTGTGGCAATGGGGCTTGTTACACAAGATGAGCAGTGTGCGATTTTGACAGATATTAGCGGGTTAGAAGACCACGATGGTGATATGGATTTTAAGGTAGCTGGAGGATATAAAGGGATTAGCGCAATGCAAATGGATATTAAACTTGGTGGGATTACACAAGAGATTCTTTGCCAAGCACTCTTTCAGGCAAAAGAGGCAAGAGAGCAGATTTTAGCAATTATGGAAGAAGCTCGCGCAAAGATTGTATTAAATGATGTGATATTACCAAAGAGTGAGAGTTTTATGATTCCTCCACATAAGATTGTTGAGGTTATTGGTGCTGGTGGGAGGGTAATAAAAGATATTATTGAGCGATTTGAAGTAAGTATTGATTTAGCGCGTGAAAGCGGTATGGTCAGTGTGAGTGCGAGTAATGTAGAAAATCTGCAAAAGGCAAAGACTTTTATTTTACAGCTTGTATCTAGTGCGGGGACAAAAAAAGAATATGAAAAAGTAGATTGGGAAAGTTATGCAGTAGGGGAGCGATTTGTAGGGAAAATTAAGAAAATTGTTGATTTTGGTATCTTTGTTGAGTTACCACGTGGAGGCGATGGACTTATTCATATTAGTAAAATCACAAAAGATAAAACTCAACAATTAAGCGAGATTTTTCACAATGTAAGTGAGCTAGAATGCGAGATTTTATCACAAAATAAGAACAAAGTAGAACTAGGGCTTGTTGAATAATATCAATTAATGTTTTTTTTATTAAATCTTAGGCATAATCTAGCCTCCAAAGTGTCAAGTAGGGGAATGAATCCGAACGGGCTTTGAGATAAAAAACGAGGTGTAAAATGAAATTTTTGGCTCTTTTATGTTTGGGAATGGTAGGCTTTGCTTTTGGTGCAGAAGTAAGTGGTTTGGATATGATTAAATCATATTCAATTGCTGGTGCTGTTATTGGTTTGGGGATAGCGGCACTTGGTGGTGCTATTGGTATGGGACACGCTGCTGCTGCGACAATTTCAGGAACAGCACGTAATCCCGGAATTAGTGGTAAATTGCTCGGAACAATGTTTATTGCGCTTGCTTTGATTGAAGCACAAGTTATTTATACATTGGTTTTAGCTCTTATTGCTCTTTACGCTAATCCTTTCCTTTCTTAATTGATTTCTCCCCATTGTGGGGAGTATGCGCTGGTGGTGGAATTGGTAGACACACCATCTTGAGGGGGTGGCGGGGCGACCCGTGCGAGTTCAAGTCTCGCTCAGCGCACCATCTTCTTTTAAGTATCAAGTGCAAAACCTTAATTTTATCTTCTTAGAAATTTTATGCCGGAGTGGTGAAACTGGTAGACGCGCTAGACTCAAAATCTAGTAGGGGCAACCCTGTGTCGGTTCGAGTCCGACCTTCGGCACCATTTTACGAAGCAGGGATTAATTTTCCCTACATACTCTTTCAAACTCTTTATAATATTTCCAAGATTCTATAATGTCAGGGCGTTCTTGTTTAATAAGGCTTAAATGTTCATCTAGAATACTTTTGAATTTTTGTCTTATTTTTGGATTTTTTTCCATAAATTCAAGCACATCTTTTTCGCTAAACTTCTTTAATTTTTCTCTTTCATTTTGTGAAATCAGCTCTTGTATAAGTTCTTGCAAATAAGATTTTGTTTGTGTATATAGCTCTCCATTGGCTCTTAGGTATTCTAAGTTTTCTCTTTGTATGCCTATACAAATAGTATCGTGTTTTAAAGCACCTAACATTTCAATGCTAATATCTACCAATTCATTGATATAAAATTTTTTAATAATATAGATTGTGATTTTTTTATCGCAAGATTTGTCATATATATACATTACTAGAGGCAGTAATCCGCCAAAATCTGTGTTTTTTGCTAAGAAAAATTCCCTATCTTCTTCTTTTGGTGGTGGCACATTAAAAATTTTTGCAAATTTGCATAGAGTTGGTATTGTCCTCTCTCCCACTATTTCAGGCATATCCATAAATTCAACTTTTTCTGCTGTAAGATTTATCATTTCCTTAAATAGCATACCATCGTGAAAACACATATAAGTAAAGCTCACCCAAAATGGAATTTCTTTTACGCTTGGATATAGATACCCACCAGAATATCGCACCAAAGAAGAAACAATTTCTTTTGGATTGTGTCCTAAGTTAAAGCTAGTGAGTGCTTTTTCTGGTCTTCTTTTTACCCCTACATAATGTTTTAACATACTTATTGGGTCTCTCACTTGGTTTAAAATCATTATTCTTGGCTTTTGAATTAGAAAATGTAATTTTTTGGCATTTTGATTCATAGCAGGAAGATAATCTCTTATTAAGAGCACTCTAGCACCATTATTTAAAGCATTATAAAGTATTTTATAAACTTTTATTACACAAAAAAGATTATCTGGTAGCATAATAATGGAAATACCTAATTTTTGTATAAAACTAGAAAATATACTGCCAACTCCGTGAGATTCAAACTTTACCATATCACTTTGAGGCAACGGCACATTCAAATCCCAAGCAGTTCCTGCGGGGATACTCTCATAATTTAGATTGGAATAAGGATTCTTAGAATCTTTAGTTAATCTCTCTGGATTAAGTAAAGGAGGATAAGGGTGATTTTTATCTATATATTGTTCTTTAAACTCTTTAGATTCTATCCAAGAAATAATCTCCTCATAATGTTGAGAGATAAAGACTAAAGTTGGAGTATGAGTTGTTAAAATATGAAATCTTTTTAGAATATTATAAATATGAAACTTATGAGGCATATGAGATACAAAGATAATATAGAACATCTCTAGTTTTTGAAAGAAATGTTGATAAAAAGATGTTTGCTTAAATACTCTTTTTTTCTTTCTTGCATTATATGCAAGAGCAAACCTTAAACCTTTTCTTTTAAGAATCCTTATTGTTTTGGAACGATTATGTGCCCCCCCCCCCGTTTAGATGCAAAAAAATTACCCCCAAATCATCAAATTCTTGTAAGATACAATTATAATATTTTTTACTAAAAAATCAAAGTTTTTATTTATCAACAATTTGATAATTTCACATCCACTCTAAAATCCTGCTTACCTCATTTGTTTCAAAACATTTAAGTGTAGATGAGGGGTTAGATGGTTTTTTGGCAAGTATAACTTTGTTAAAACCATAGCTTTCAAGCTCTTTTAAACGTGTATCAATATTGCTTACTTCTCGTATATCGCCTGTGAGTGAAACTTCGCCTATAAAAGCAGTTTTTGCATTAAGAGGGCGATTACGAAAGCTTGAGATGATGCTTGCAATTACAGCAAGGTCTGCGCTTGGTTCATTGATTTTAATGCCGCCTGCAACATTGACAAAGACATCATAGCGCCCTAATGGAAGTTCAAGTTTGCGTTCTAAGAGAGCAAGAAGCATATTGAGGCGATTAGTATCAAAGCCTGTGCACGAGCGTTTAGGATAAGAAGATTCACTCACAAGTGCTTGAATCTCAATAACAAGCGCACGACTTCCTTCAAGTATCACAGCTATAGCACTTCCTGCTTGAGCACTTTTTTGCGTAAAAAAGAGTTTTGAAGCATTTTTAGCGCTTACTAATCCTCCCTCTTTCATCTCAAAAATACCAATTTCGCTTGTCGTGCCAAAGCGATTTTTAAATCCCCTTAACATTCTAAGCTCTCGGCTTGGATCTCCTTCAAAATACAGCACACAATCTACCATATGTTCTAAAATTCTTGGTCCAGCAATTGAACCTTCTTTGGTAATATGTCCGATGATAAAAATGCTTATATTGCGCTCCTTAGCAAGTCTCATAAGTGCAAAAGTAACTTCGCGCACCTGTGAGATAGAACCAGGTGCAGAAGTAATATCGGGAGAATAAATCGTTTGGATAGAATCTATCACACATAGAGCATATTGCTGCTCATCAAGTGCATTTTGAATGATATTTAAATCAATTTCATTAAGCAAAAACAAATCTTCGCTTATCGCCCCAAGCCTAGAGGCACGCATTTTGATTTGTCCCGCACTCTCTTCACCGCTTACATAAAGAACCTTTTTGTGAATGTGTTTGGCAATTTCTCCAGCGATTTTCAGTAAAAGCGTGGATTTTCCTACTCCCGGACTCCCCCCTATAAGGTATAATCCGCCCGGGACAATGCCTCCACCTAATACAATATCCAATTCTTCTTCAAAGGAGCTAAAGCGCTCAATATTTTCAAAGCTTACTTGTGTGATAGGGATAGCATTTGACAAGTTTTGAGGATTGCTTTTGAGGGATTTTGTGATTTTTATTTGACTAGGTTTAAGTTCTATAAGCGAATCCCAACTTCCACAGCTACTGCATTTACCAAGCCATTTTGCACTTTGCCACCCGCAAAATTGACATTCAAAAATGGAAGTTTTTTTTGCCATTAATGTCCTTGATAAATACTATCAAGCAAGATTCTTACATATTCTTTAGAATCAAAAGGGATAAGGTCATTTTCCCTTTCGCCTATACCAATGTATAAAATAGGTATGTTTAGCTCATTTACGATACTAAAGAGCGCACCACCTTTGCTTGTGCCATCAAGTTTTGTGATGATAATACCATCAAAATCAATATTTTTTGAAAATATCCGCACTTGATTAATAGCTGAACTTCCTTGTGTGCCATCAAGAACAAGAAATTTGCGCAGAGGCTTATCTCCAAGAGCCTTTTGACTTACGCGCACGATTTTTAAAAGCTCGTTGTTAAGATTGGTGTGGTTGTGCAAACGCCCAGCTGTATCTATATAGAGTTCATCAATATTTTTAGCAATCGCAGAATTGATACTATCAAATGCTACTGCGCTTGGGTCGTGCATATGCTGTGTTGCAATTACAGGAATCTGCAACTTTTCTCCCCAAAGTTTAAGTTGCTCTATTGCTGCTGCGCGAAATGTATCTCCTGCTGCTAACATCACCTTTTTATTTTGTGTTTGAGCAAGGTGAGCAAGTTTAGCAATTGTTGTGGTTTTGCCTGCGCCATTTACACCTACAATAAGCGTTACAAGAGGCTTGGGTGGTATGTTAGACAAGTTTGATGTTTGGTCTTTTATATCAAGTAATTTTAAAAGCTCTTTGTTTAATGTCTCACGCGATATATAAGAGGGGAGATTTTCAAGTAAGGATTCTATAAGTTCATATTCAAGGTCGCATTCAATTAGAATCTCTTCTAGCTCTTCTTTAGCACATTTATCTTTTTTAGAGCCAAGAAGCGAGGTAATATTTTGAGTCGTTTTTTGAAGTGTTTTACTAAGAGCAGAAATCATTGAGCTTCTTGTGCTGGGATATTTGGGCTAAGAGTATCAGCTGTGTTGTCCATATCTTCTTGTTCTTCTGGGGTAAGATTTTGCATTTCGCTTTGAGCTTTTGCATCAAGCTGGTCTTGAATCTGATAGCGTATATCAAGCTCTATCATCTCTTCTGGCACAAGTCCTACATAATCAATAACTTTTTCCCCTTGTATATCATAGAGTGCAATATAGCTTTGTTTGTCATCTTTATTAAGAAAATTAAGCAGATTCTTATTATCTGTTGGCGCATAAAGCTTAAATTGTGGATTGAGGGCATCAATTTCTTGTTGAAGATGTGCAATATCCTCTTTTGGGCTAATAGCGATAATAGAGATAAATTCTTGATATTTATTATATAAATCTAAAATATGGAGCAATTCATTTTGGCACTCAATACAATCTTTAGAAATAAAAAAGAGTAAAGTAGGACGTTGTGTTTCGCTTTTAAAGATACTTTGAGTTTGATTTGTCTTAAAGCGCAAAGATTCATTTTGAGTGTTTGTAACTTCAATGCTTAAAATCTCATCTTTGTTTCCCTCAAAACCAAAAACATCTTTATCTCTATCGCCTTCATCGCTACACGCTCCTAATGTCGCAACCAATAAAAACCCTATAAGTAGATGTGTAATATGCCGAGTATTGAGAATCTGTGCTATTTTCATACTATTTTACTCTCCATTTTTATCTTTTGGGGTATCATTATACCCAAAAAAAGGATTAACAATTACCAAACAAGACTTTAGATTAAGTGCAAAGGCACGATTAAATCAACGCTCTATTTATGGATATTTCGCGGATAAATCTTTGAATAGATTTCTTTTGACTTACCTGCAAGCAAAAAGTGTTCGCAATATCCTCGTATATATGCCCTTTGGCAATGAAGTAGATATTTTTCCTCTTATTTGCAAACTTCGCAAAAAAAAATATCGTGTTTTTGTTCCTTTTATACAAGAACTTAGCTTTAAAATGATACCATTACGAATGCCGTTTCATAAAAATAAATACGGCATTTATGAGTCAAATAATTCTACATTTAAATTAATAAAAGTTGATGCAGTGATTATCCCTGTTTTGGGCATTGACAAGCATTTTAGACGAATAGGTTTTGGGAGGGGTATGTATGATAGGTTTATGTCCCATCTTAAAGGCAAAGTTCATACTATTTTTGTAGCAAGAAGTCCAAACTACGCTGCAAGCGTTATTACAGAGCACTATGATGTGCAGGGGGATTGTTTTTTTACACCATCAGCTTTATGTATAAGGAAGCACAATGGGAGTATGGTATGCAATAGGAAGCATAATCTTTGGGTTATTAGTCGGCGTGAGTGTATATCTCATCAGTAGAAAGATATTTCATTCTAATTCTCAAATAATTATTGAGCAAGCCAAAGCGAAAGCTAAAGCGATTGAATATGAAGCGCAGAATATACTTCAAAAACATCATATGCAGATAAAAGAGGAGCAAATGCGCTTAAAGCAAGAATATGAGCAAGAGTGTGCAACATTGCACAAAAATTATGAATCTCGTCTTGCTAAACTTGATAAAGAAGAAAGTAATCGTTATCAGCAGCTTAATAATCAAAAACAAGAAGTAGAAAAAGAAAAGCAAGAGATTGCCGAGCTTAAAGTGCGTCTTTTGCGTTCTCAAGGAGAGCAAGACAAGCTCAAGCAAGAATATCAACATATCAAAAAAGAGATGCTTGATGTTCTTTCAAAATATGCTCAAATGACAAGAGAGGAAGCCACAAATATTTTGCTTTCTCATCTTGAAGAGGAGCTTATTGAAGAGAAAGCATTTCTTATTCGGCGTTATGAAAAGCAAGCGTATGATGAAGCCAAAAAACAAGCAAATTTCGTTCTAGCTCAAGCTACTACGCGTTATGCAGGGGATTTTGCTACTGAGCGATTGGTAAATGTAATTAATCTACCTAATGATGAACTCAAAGGTCGTATTATTGGCAAAGAGGGGCGTAATATTAAGACTTTAGAGACAATTAGTGGTGTTGATGTCATTGTTGATGATACGCCCGGTAGCATTATTTTAAGCAGTTTTAATCTCTATCGCCGTGCTATTGCGACAAAGACAATAGAGAAACTTGTTGAAGATGGTCGCATTCAGCCCTCACGCATTGAAGAAGTCTATGAGCGCGTAAAAGATGAGATGGACGAGCAAATGCGCCAAGATGGTGAAAATATCGTGCTTGATATGGAACTTGGTTATATGCACCCAGAGTTGAAATTTTTGCTTGGTAAAATGCGCTATCGTGCATCATTTGGGCAAAATGCACTTGGGCATTCCATTGAGGTGGCTAATCTCGCAGCGATTATTGCAGGAGAGCTTGGAGGTGATGAAAAACTTGCGCGTAGAGCAGGAATTTTGCACGATATTGGTAAAGCTCTCACACAAGAGTTAGGAGGTAGTCACGTAGATTTGGGTGTGGAAGTTTGCACTTGCTATAAGGAACACCCCGTGGTTATTAATGCAATCAAAGCTCATCACGGCTATGAGGAGATTCAAAGCATTGAATGTGCAGCAGTGTGTGCAGCAGATACCCTCTCAGCTGCTCGTCCGGGTGCCAGGAGAGAAGCGTTAGAGAATTTCTTAAAACGTATGCAAGATATTGAACGCATAGCTATGGATAAAATTGGTGTAAAACAAGCGTATGCAATTAATGCTGGACGCGAAGTTCGTGTGATTGCTCGTGCAGATTTAGTAAGCGATGGGCAAAGCGTTATTCTTGCGCGAGAAATTGCCAAAGAGATAGAATCTACTTTGCAATATCCCGGAGAAATTAAAGTGAGTGTCATACGAGAAACAAGAGCGGTTGAATTTGCACGATAGGATAAAAAGTTTTTTAAAGAGCAGATGCGTAATGGAATTAACAAATAAAAAATAAAGAAAACATACTTGGAATGCAAAGGCTTAATTTTTAGAGCGTGGAGGGCGCATAGCATTCAAAAGTGCTAAAAGTGCTATGCCGACATCACCAAATACAGCAAGCCACATATTTGCTATGCCCATTATACTCAAAATAATCAGCACGAGTTTGCTTGCTAGTGCAAAGCTAATATTTTGCCAAGTAATAGAGCGTGTATGATGAGCGATTTTAAATGCTTGCACAAGCCCTTGAAGCGAATTATGTTGTAAAATGATATCCGCACTTTCTTTGCTAATATCATTACTAGTTTCTCCGGTATTGATACTTATGCCCACATCACTGCGTCTAAGCACTATTGCATCATTAATGCCATCACCCACAAATGCAATTTTTTCCTGCCATTGTTCCATAAATTCAGCTAGTTTTTGTTCTTTTTGTGCGGGTAAAAGATTCCCATAAGCGTGAGATATACCTAGCTCTTTAGCAAGGCAATCTACATTGGTTTGATTATCTCCACTAAGAATTGCGAAATGTTTTATACCATAGTGTTTGAGCATTTTTAAATCATCTTTTATTCCCTCTTTAATTTTATCTCCGATAAGGATATGCCCCACATAAGTTCCTTTAAGTGCGACATATATGGTTGTATGGGGTGTATGTATAGGTGTAAAGGAGATATGATTTTCCTGCATAAGCGCAGCATTTCCTGCGAGAATCTCGCCTTTATCACTCAAAAGTCGCACACCCTTACCACTTATTTCCTCATAAGATTCTATATGGCACATTGTGTTAAGGTGATTTTTGATACAAGTAGCTATTGGGTGATTTGAGTTTTGTTCTGCTAATGAAGCAATTTCAAGTAAGTCTTGCTGCGTGTAGCCTTCATTTGGCACAATACTAAGAATTTCAAATGTGCCAAGCGTAAGCGTTCCTGTTTTATCAAAGATAATATTTTTTACTTGAGCAAGGGTTTCAAGGTAAGTTGAGCCTTTAAATAAAATCCCTTTGGCACTTGCTTGCCCAATGGCAGCGAAGTATCCCAAAGGCACAGCAATAACAAGTGCACAAGGACAGCTTATCATCATTACTACAAGTGCGCGATAAACCCATTCGTGCCATTGTTCATCAAAAAGAGGTGGGATAAGAGCGAGACTTAGAGAAAGAAAAAAAATAATAGGCGTATAAATACGAGCAAAAGAAGTAATTACTTTTTGCGTTTTGGCTTTATTTGCGCTTGCTTCCTGTGTAAGCTTGGCAATTTTAGCAATATGAGAATCTTTAAAGGGTTTTTCTACGCGCACTTCAAGCATAGCAGTTGTATTGATTGCTCCTGCGATAATACTTTGCCCCTCATTTATACTCACAGGCACGCTCTCTCCATTAATTGAGCGCATATCTAAATAACTTTTTCCTTTAAGCACTATGCCATCAGTGGGGATTTTTTCTCCTACCTTAATAACGATAATATCTCCTACACTCAATTCTTGTGGGTGCAAGTCTTGTAAAGTGTCATTATGCTTTTTGTGTGCTATATCAGGCATAATTTGCAAAAGTGCATTGATAGAGCGTTTAGATTTTTGCACTGCAAGAGATTCTAAAAATTCACCTACACGAAAAAAAAGCATAACTGCTACAGCTTCGCTTATCTCACCAATACACAATGCTGCGAGTGTGGCAAAAAGCATAAGGGAGTGTTCATCAAAAAATAGTTTATTTTTGCAATTTCTCCAAGTTGCGCTAAATATAGGTATTCCTGAACCTATATAAACTATACTAAGTAAAATATAAGCAACAATGGGAGGAATATATAGAGAATCTATATGAAGTGCAGCCATACAAAAGATGAATATGGCTATAAAAATACTTATAGAGAGTAATTCGTGTGAATGTTTTGTATCTTCTTGTAGTGGAGAGATATAAGATGAAGATGTTTCTAATACGCTCACTTGTGGTTCTATATGTGTGATAGTGTGTATAACTTTTGTGAGATTATCTGTATAGATATAAAGCATATTCGTGCTAAAATCAATATTAGCTTCTTTTGTATTTGGGAGTGCATTGAGTGCATCTTCTATGCGCTGTGCACAATTTGCGCAATCAATACCTTTAAGTATAAGAATATGCTGCTTCATAAAAAATCCTTATATTCTATAAATAGATATGATTATGGCATAAATTTGTAAATATACATATAGGGGGTATATGTATAAAATAAATGAGAACAGAATAAAAAGGATTGGTTGAAATATTTTGTGATATAATCCTACACTTTAACTCAATATATTTAAGGACATTTGTGCCACGAGGAAGAAGAAAAAAACCACAAGAACAATCCACAAACGAACAAGAAAAAAAAGATAATACAACAAATATACAAGATGTTCAGGGGACAGAAGAGATTCTTACACAAGAGATGCCAAAGCAAGAGCGTTTTATTAAAATAGTCATCGGTATGGTAGTAGCTCTTGTGCTTGGTTTAATAGCTGCAGCATTAGCAAGATTCTATCTTGAAGCATCTTTTAAGGTTTCAGCGCTTCTTGGCATTATTGCCTTGCTTGTTACGCTTTGGACAAACAAAGCTTTACCCTTAGGGGTCGTTTCGCTTTTGCCCATCATTCTTTTTCCAAGTTTTGGGATTTTAGATACTAAAAGTGCCACACAAAATTATGCAAATCCTATTATTTATCTATTTTTGGGCGGTTTTATGTTGGCGACTGCGACGGAAAAAATTGGTTTACATCGTGTTATAGCTAAAAAATTCTTAGGGCTTTTTCCAAGCACTCCAAAAGGTGTAATATCTGCGCTTGGATTAGCTTCTGTGGTTTTAGGCACAGCACTTTCAAATTCTACAACTGCTATTTTACTCCTGCCTATCGCACTCTCAATCACGCAAGATTATTTTTTAAAAATGCGTTTTTTACTTGCAGTTGCTTTTGGTGCAAGCATTAGTGGTATTACTACACCTATTGGTTCTCCACCTAATTTGATATTTTTAGGATTCTTGGAACGTTTGGGTTTTGATGGTATAAGCTTTACCACTTGGATTTTTATAATGGCACCATTAACTTGCCTTATGCTTTATGCAATGATTTATATCCTTTCGCGCAATACGAATGAATATCATTTAGAAATAAATGTTTTTGCTGATGTAGAAGTGAGCTCTGCACATAAACGTCTCCTCTTTTTTATTGTTGCACTCCTTGTGCTTCTTTTTATTAATTCTCCTATTAAACCTTTTTATAATGGCTTAGGCTTGAATGAAAATATTATTTTGCTTGCCTTTGGACTTTTAATGTTTGTGCCAAAAATTGGTTTTTTAGATTGGGATGATTCTAAATCAATCCCCTATGAGCTTATATTTTTATTTGGCGCAGGGTTTTGTATTGCTACTGCTTTTTCTCAATCTGAACTTAGTAGTGCCTTTGAAGGATTTTTTGCACAATTTTCGGGATTGCCTTTTATCATATTTTTATTTTTAGCTTGTATATGTGCGCTTATTGCCACAGGTTTTTTAAATACTACTGCACTCATTGCAATTTTGCTCCCTATTGTTTATACTGCTACGCAGTCATTTTTAGTTAGCAATGAAGCCACAATTACAATGCTTGCTCTTACTATTTGTGCAAGTTTTTCTTTTATGATACCCATATCTACGCCACCTAATGCTATCGTTTTCTCTCAAGGCAATATTAAAGCGTGGGATATGGTAAGATTTGGTTTTTTATTAAGCCTTGTAGGGCTTGTAGCTGTCCCAATTTTTGCTTTTATCTACTGGCGATGGTTTTTGGGGTAGCTTTATGTAGAAATAGAATCTGCCCCCCCCCCCGTTAATTTTTGTTTTTTAAAGCTTGATTGAAGTGTGAGACGAATGCGATGCAGTATGTCAAAACAAATATCAATTTCTTCTTGAGAGCATTGTGCTCGGAGAAGTTCTTCTGTTTTTTTGATTTTTTCTTTCATATATGAAACAGCTTTCTTGCCGCTTGCAGTAAGAGTAAGGGATAGAGTGCGTTGGTTATGAGATGTTTGATTTTTTATACAGAATCCTTTTTTAACAAGAGAATTGACTTCGCGAGAAATAGTTGCTTTATTTTTGTTTAATCCTTTGGCAATTTGGCTAATACAAGTATGTGGATTTTCTGAAACCATAAGGAGAATTATTCCTTGTTCAAAACTAAGTTGGTAAGTTTTAAGTTCATTAATAAAAAACATTTGTAAGTATCGTGCAGTCTCTCCAACTTGATGACCGATAAAGTGTTGTGTGTCCATTATTGAGTTAAATCCTCTAAAAGCTGAGTTTAAATACAGATATAGACATTGATTATAACAAAATTTGCTATAATTTACGCTTAGGCATAGTAGGTGGTTGCTTTTGATTACAAAAGAGGAAAGTCCGAGCTACAAAGACAGGATTCCATTTAACGAATGGCTAGGGTAACCTAAGGGAAAGTGCAACAGAAAATTACCGCCTTATAGAATCTTAAGATCTTAAGGTAAGGGTGAAAAGGTGAGGTAAGAGCTCACCGGTCTTTCAGCAATGTTAGGCGTCTATGCAAACCCAATTCGTAGCAAGAAGAATATGGTTAAAGTCTTAAGATAATAAATTCTTCGCTTGAGATATGTTGTGAAACATATCCTAGATAAATAGCCACCCACGACAGAACTCGGCTTATCGCTATGCCTATTTTGATTACATTGATACATTAACTTTCTTTAAAATTTATTATGGAACAAAAGATGCTTAAAATGAATAACTCTAAAATGTGATGAGGTTAAAAATGCAAGATATTTTATCTACTCTGCAGAGACATATAAACGCACAATTTACTGATGAAATGGGACAACCTATGTCTGCCCAAAGTGCGAGAGCTATCCATAGATTCAGTGAGGATATTAAAGGTGCAAATGAATTTATAGGTGCGCTCCAAAGTGCCTCTATTGCTCTTAAAAAGCTCCTCAAGCTTGCTCAAAGTGTAGATATTCAAAGTCAAGATATACAAATTGCTCAAGTTAAAAGTGCTATGCAGGAAATTATAAATAATACTTCATTTATGGGTGTTAAACTTTTTGATACGCAGCTACATACGCATTTAAATACAAAAACTTATACTATCACGATTGATAATCCTATGTCGCTTTGTGAAAGTACATCACATACACCATCTTGCGCAAACACCCCTATGGATTCGTTTATCTCTTATGTAGAGGAAAAAACAAATGAAATCACTCAAATGCTCCTTGATTTAAGCGAAGCTCTGATAGAACCTACAAATCCTAAGCAAGAGAATGGTTATAATTTTGAGGAGTTTAATCCGCAAGCATTTACTCAAATGTTTAAAGGAAGATAATGCTACGTTTTGCTCCATCTCCTACGGGTGATATGCACATTGGGAATCTAAGAGCTGCCATTTTTAATTACATCATAGCCAAGCAGCAAAATCAAAAATTTTTAATTCGTATTGAGGATACAGATATTGCGCGTAATATTGTAGATAAAGACAAAGAGATTCTTAATTTACTCAATCTTTTTGGTTTATTATGGGATAATCTTGTTTATCAAAGTAGCAATTTTGAACGTCATCGTCAGCTTGCACAGCATCTTATCTCAAAGGATTTGGCTTTTTATTGTTATTGTTCTAAAGAGTTTTTAGAATCCAAACGACTTGAGGCAAAAGAACAAAAAAAACCTTTTCGTTATGATCCTTCTTGGGCAGAAATTGAAAAATCAAGTAACACTAAGCCTGTGGTGCGTATTCGAGGAGCAAGTGAGGCTATTAGTTTTGAAGATGCCATCAAAGGCACATTGCGTTTTGAGGCACACGAAATAGATAGTTTTGTAATTTTAAAAGAAGATGGTATTCCTACATACAATTTTGCCTGCGCAATTGATGATATGCTCTATGATATAAGTTTTATTGTGCGTGGCGAAGACCACGTAAGTAACACACCTCGTCAGATTCTTATTCATCGTGCTTTAGGTTATGATAAGGTATTAGGATACGCGCATTTGCCTATTATACTTGGAGAGAGTGGGAGTAAAATGAGCAAACGCGATAATGCTTCATCAGTAGCTTGGTTACTTGAAGAGGGGTTTTTACCTCAAGCTATTATGAATTATCTTATTTCAATGGGAAATCACACACCTACAGAAGTATTTAAACTTCAAGACGCTTATAATTGGTTTGATATTAAAAATATTGCCAAATCGCCTGTAAAATTTGATATTAAAAGACTTCGTTTTTTGAATAGAGAGCATCTCAAAATGCTCAATGAACAAGAATTTGCTCTTTTGCTTGATAGCAAAGATAGCTCCATAGGCGCACTTGGAAAACTACATTTGCAAGAGGCAAGCACTTTAAATGAGATTCGCTCTAAAATAGAACGTATTTTTAGCCCAAAATGTATTGCCCAAAATGAAGAGGGTGAAAATTTTGAAAATGAGTGTAAAATTCTCTATGATATTTTGCATCAAATGATAGAATCTTATGATGAATCTTTAAATGACTATGACACATTTAAAAATGCACTTATGGCAAAAAGCTCTCTTAAGGGTAAAAAGTTTTTTAAACCTTTACGGATACTTCTTACGGGGCAAACTCAAGGTTTAGAGTTGAGTGAAATCTATCCATATTTGCGCTTTTTCTTGCGTGATATTGTGCGTTTAAGCAAGTAAATCCAATTAAGGAAGGAATAAAGGAATGGTTTTAGGCACATTTTTAAGCGCAGTAGCTACGATTGTGAGTATGCTGATAAATCTCTATGTGTGGATTATTGTCATTGCTGCACTTATAAGTTGGGTGCGTCCTGACCCTTTTAACCCTATTGTGCAAGTGCTTAACCGCCTTACCCAACCATTTTATGCAAAAATACGTTCAATCATACCAACAACTATTAATGGTATAGATTTTTCTCCCTTAATTGCGGCAGTAGTGCTTAAATTTATTGATTTATCTCTCGTGCAGATTCTTATGCAATATGCAGCAAGACTTAGTATCTAGCAAACACAAGGGGAGAAAGTTATGAGAGTATTTGTATTATTGTTTTTGTGCTGTGTTTTAAGTTATGCACATACAGAAATTACGCTTGATTTTTTAAAATCTAAACCTAAGGGCTTGGCAAGAGATTTTTATATTTGGCAATTTCTCTCTGATGAGCAAACGAGCCTTAAAGATGCACTTAAAGCTTATGAACTTATTTTTCGTAGAACTTCAAAGCTAGATAGTCTTATGAGTGCTAAGGGAAAAGTAAGTGAGCTTCCACGTAATCTTTATTGTCAGCGTTTGAGTTTTGATAAGCTTAAAACTCAAGATCTTTCCTGCATTAAAGCTGGATTAAACCTTGCTAATATTCCTTCTATGCCACAAAAAAACAAAGATTTTTTACTCAAAAAATTTCAAAATGACCCAGCTTTTAGAAAACGCATTGAGATTTTAATCAATCCTAATATTCTTACGGGTATGCTCAATAGTGATGCGCAAACTTTTGCTAGCATTTATCGTGCATTAAGGGCAAATCAGCGCACACAGATTCTTAATCAAGATATTAAGCCACAAGCACTTAAAAAGCTTGCTGATGAAAATAATACAGCTTTTAATAATATGCTTCAAAGCATTATTATTACACAGGATAAAAGCTATGATAAGTTTAAAAAGTCCCTTATAGGAGCAAATATCACAGGAGCAGATTCTTATACGCTTTTTATGTTAGGACTAAATGAAATTTTACACCAAAAGCCAAAAGCAGCACTTGAATACTTTAAACGTTCATATTCAAATGCTACAACACCTATGCAGAAAAATCGTTCATTATTTTGGCAATATCGTTTGAGTAATGATAATAAAGTGCTTGAAACTCTTGGGGCAAGCACAAATGTAGATTTATATACGATTTATGCACATCAAAAACTCGGCGTTGAGCCAAGTTATCAAGTCGTTACACATTTAGAGAATCTCTCGCCTAAAAAACCCAAATTTGATATTAAAGACCCTTTTCAATGGCAGCTTTTAAAAGAAAATCTTGCTCAAATTAAAAGCGATAAAGATTTAAAAGAATTAAGTAAGCATTTTGCCTATGAGGATACAAGCGCACATTTTGCTTATATGCTTAATCAGCTTAATAGATTTAAAATTCATTATTTTATTACTCCCTTTAGCAATAAAATCAAGTGGAAAAATGACCACGAAAAAGCCTTTACTTATGCTGTTGCTAAGCAAGAAAGCATACTTTTACCAGCCCTTGTTTCAACTTCGTATGCGCTTGGTATGATGCAGATTATGCCCTTTAATGTGCAGCCTTTTGCCAAAAGTTTAAAACGTGATAATATCAGCTTAGAAGATATGTTTGACCCCGTTACTGCACTTGAATTTGGAACATTTTATCTTAATGATTTATCACGTGAATTTAAACACCCACTTTTTGTTTCTTATGCCTATAATGGTGGTCCAGGATTTTTACGTCGCACACTTAAGAGTAAAACTCTTTTTTTGAAAAAACGTGATTATGAGCCGTGGCTTTCTATGGAGCTTATTCCTTATAAAGAATCTCGTGATTATGGACTTAGAGTATTGGCAAATTATATTGTTTATCAAGCAAGCTTTGGGAATAATATCAATCTTGAAAATTATTTAAAACAAACACTTGTAAATTAATAAGGAGATTTTATGATAAACAAATGTCTTTTCCCAGCTGCAGGATATGGCACAAGATTTTTACCCGCAACAAAGGCTATGCCCAAAGAAATGTTACCCATACTCACAAAGCCACTTATTCAGTATGGTGTAGAAGAAGCTCTAGAATCTGGTTGTTGTAACATAGGTATTGTTACAGGAAGAGGTAAGCGTGCTATTGAAGATTATTTTGATGTGAGTTATGAGTTAGAACATCAAATATCAGGCACAGATAAGGAGGAATTATTAAATGAGATTCGCAATCTCACAGATACTTGCACATTTTCTTATACGCGCCAAATTGCAATGAAAGGATTAGGAGATGCTATTTTAAAAGGCAAAAATCTCATTGGGAAAGAAGCCTTTGCGGTCATTCTCGCTGATGATTTATGTATTAACCCACAAGGTAAAGGCGTGCTTGCTCAAATGGTAGAGTTGTATAAAAAATATCAATGCTGCATTGTCGCTATTGAAGAAGTCAAAAGAAGTGATGTGGATAAATATGGCATTATTGAGGGAGAGGAGATAGAATCTGGTGTATATGAGGTGAGTAATATGATAGAAAAGCCAAGCATAGATAAAGCTCCAAGCAATTTTGCCATTATTGGGCGCTATATTCTTACACCTGATATTTTTGACATTCTAGCAGTTACAAAACCGGGAAAAAAGGGAGAAGTTCAAATCACTGATGCACTTTTAGAGCAAAGTAAAAAGGGACGCGTATTAGCATATAAGTTTCAAGGCAAACGTTATGATTGCGGGAGTATTGATGGCTATGTTAAAGCAACTATAGATTTTTATCAGGCTTTAAACGCAAATGTTTAATCTTAGTTTTTATGTTATTTGTTGGTTATGCTTTTTTTTGCTATGCTTACCTATTATTTTTAGTGGGCTTTTTGCTATTGCACTTGAAGAGGACAAACCCACAATTAAACAAAGTTCTTTAAAGGTGCTTTCAAATGAGATTGATAAATGGACTAATGATAAGGATAAACTTAAAGCATTATTTGAAAAGTTTTTGCAAAATTATAAAACACAACCTCAAGATGCAAGTGAGCATAGTCTATGGCTTGATATGATTTCGCGATTTGCAGCTAATATGAATCTGATGGAAGTAGAGGAAGTTGTGAGTTTTCAAGATAACCTTGAGAAAGCAAATCCTGAAAATAAGGCGAATATCAAAGAAGCTATTGGCAAAGCTTTGCAAAAACGAGAGAATAAATAATAAAGGATTTTACATTATGGATTATTTACAAATTACCAAAAGCCCTACACTTCAAGGTAGCGTTAGTATTTCTGGTGCAAAAAATTCTGCCTTACCTATTCTTGCTGCGACATTGCTTAGTCAAAATGAAGTAACAATTAATAATCTCCCTGATGTTGCCGATGTAAAGACATTAGCCAAACTTTTGGAACATTTGGGTGTAAATATTACTTGGCATAAGCCAACATCACTCACTTGTCTTGCTGAAAATATTGTGCATACGCGTGCTATTTATGATATTGTGCGTAAAATGCGCGCCTCTATTCTTGTGCTCGGACCTCTTCTTTCGCGTTTTGGCTATTGCGAGGTAAGTTTGCCCGGTGGGTGTGCTATTGGTGCGCGTCCTGTGGATTTACACATTAAAGCAATGGAAAAAATGGGCGCGGATATTCAAATTAAAGGTGGATATATTATTGCTCAAGCTAAAGGAGGCTTAAAAGGCGCAGATATTTTATTTGATAAAATCACCGTTACTGGAAGCGAAAATGTGATTATGGCAGCTGCCCTAGCACAAGGCAAAACACATATTATTAATGCTGCAAAAGAACCTGAAGTTGTGCAATTATGTGAGATTCTCTCTCAAAGTGGTGTAAAAATTGAGGGTATTGGGGGAAATGAGCTTATTATTTATGGCACAGGTGGAGAATTGCTCAATTTTGCGCCTATTTGTGTTATACCCGATAGAATTGAAGCAGGGACATATCTTTGCGCTGGTGCAATTACAAATTCTTCTATCACATTAGAGAATGTTGAAAACAATCATCTTAGCGCTATTACTGATAAATTAGAGGAAATTGGCTTTGGTTTTAATAAAAGCGAGCATTCTTTAACTTTACTTCCAGCGCAAAGCCTTAAACCTTTTGAAATCATCACTACCGAATATCCCGGATTTCCTACCGATATGCAAGCACAATTTATGGCACTAGCCACGCAATGTGAGGGTACAAGTGTGATTGAAGAGCGTTTATTTGAAAATCGTTTTATGCACGTAAGTGAATTGCAGCGATTGGGTGCAGATATTTCGCTCAAGGGTAATCACGCTACAATTAAAGGCATTAGCCCATTACTTGGAGCTGATGTGATGGCGACAGATTTGCGTGCAAGTTCTGCGTTGGTTGTGGCTTCACTTGTAAGTGAGGGCACAACCAATATCCATAGAATCTATCATCTTGATAGGGGTTATGAAAGACTTGAACACAAGTTACAACATTTGGGTGTAAATATCGTGCGCTTAAAAAGTTAGATTCTATAAGGAGTGAGAAAGTGAAGGTGGTAAAAGTCGTATTCTTAATCTTAATATATAAAATGTTAGCATTTGGCGTTGCCTTTGCTTCAGATGCGGCAGAATATGATGTGAGAATCTCCTATACAGGCGATAAAAAATCTCCTACTATCATCAGAACGCAATATTGTAAGGGCACAACGATGAAATGTGGCACTCAAATAAAAAAAGCGCCTAATGGTGTGGTAATTTTTCGTGCATCTTATGATAAAGATAAATATGAGGGGAAAGTGAGTTCTTATTACCTTGAGGGCACAATTAAAGAAGAGCGTTACTACAATGAGGGAAAAGAGGAGGGAAAGCGCATACTTTATTTTCCTAATGGCAAAATGCAGAGTGAGCAAGAATATAAGTTTAATAAGCGTGAAGGGGAGGGCAAAAAATATTATGAATCTGGTGTATTGCAAGAGAGTTTTACTTATGAAAATAATGAGCGAGAGGGCATTAGGGCAGAATTTGATAAAAATGGTATGTTACAATATGAAACACTCTATAAAAAAGGTAAGAAGCAATGGATGAAGCATTATGATGAAAAAGGCACAATGATTGAGGAGAAAAATTGTCGTTGGCAAACTTGTTATTAAGTATTATAGAGGAGGGGGGCGATGGACATTTGGTGTAGTAGAATTAAACATAGCGTATGTCGAAAATTAGTGCTTATGGGTGTTATAAGCGCATTAGTATTAGGAGGTTGTGTGGGTGAGCAAGTTGCTTTGCCACAAGATTCTCAAATACAAAACCAAAGTTCTACAAAAAATAAACACACTTCTTTGAGCACACAGCAAAAAACTTCTATCCCTAAAATACAACAATCAAACCAAAAGCCCCATTATTCTCAAGCGAAACTTGAAAATATTACCGGAGAGCAGAGCACAGAGGAAGTGCAGGATAATGGACGCACTTTTAAGGCAGAGATTACTTATAAGCCCGGAACAAAAATCAAGCACGGAAAAGAGACTTTGTATTATCTTAATGGCACTATGGCACAGAGGGCATTTTATGTTGAAGGTAAAAGAGAGGGTATATTTGAGCTTTTTAGTCAAAAGGGCATTCTTATTTATCAAGCATATTATAGCGCAGGGCAATTACACGGATTATGTCGTATTTTTGATGTTGCCAATGGCAATATTCAAAGTGAGATGAATTTTGTAAATGGTGTGCAAGAGGGACAAATGAATATCTATGACACATCAGGGAAACTTTGGTATCAGCTTCAATATAAGCAAGGCAAAAAAGAGGGCATAGCAAAAGAATTAGATTCAAATGGTAAGGTTGTGCGTGAAGTGCGCTATGTGAATGATAAAGAGATAAAATAATAAATATGAGTTATGATGTAATTATTATAGGAGGCGGACTTGGTGGTCTTACTGCTGGGGCTGTTTTAGCAAAAAAGCAAAAAAGAGTTTTACTTCTTGAGCAGCATTATATCCTTGGCGGTGCAGCTACGATATTTAAAAGAAAGGATATTCATATTGAAGTGGGTTTGCATCAAATGGATTATGGTAAATATGGATATGATATTAAAAGAGATTTATTTGATTTTTTAGAACTTGATAAAAAAATTGAATTAATCAGTTTGCCCGAAATATGGGGAGTTGTTGATAAGAATAAAAAATATGTAGTGCCACAAGGAATCGAGGAAGCTAAAAAATATTTTATTTCTCAATTTCCAAGTGAAGAAAAAGGCATAAAAAAATATTTTAATATTTTAAAAAACACTGCTTATACTATGGGAAAAATCTCTTATGATATGAACTTTTTTCAATTTTTAACATATCCTCTAATCAAATTTCCAAGAGTTGTTAAGTATTTCTTTCATCAAAAATCTGTTGGCGAAATACTAGATAAAATAATTAAAGATGATACATTAAAAAGATTATTAAATGTGAATTTTGTATATTATCACGATAATCCTTATGAACTTTCTTGGTATTATCACGCTCTTGCCCAGTATAATTACTATAATAGTGCAAAATTTATTAAGGGCGGTAGTTATTCATTAAGCCTTGCACTTGCTGAAATAATTACGGAAAATGGCGGGAAAGTAGAAACAATGTGCAATGTTGAAAAAATTATTGTAGAAAAAGCAAAAGCAAAGGGTGTTATATATAAAAATAAACGCACACAAGAACAAATGGCAGTAGATTCTCAATATGTAATAGCAAATTGTGCTCCTGCTATGCTTTATGAGAATATGGTTGATGAGGAATATAAGGATAAAAGCCTTGAAGAGCTTAAAGAATCTGTATCCTTATATACCATTTATATTGTTTTTAAACAGAATTTAAAAAAAATTTATAAAAACCATACCCATTCTACTTTTATCTATAATGATGGTGAATTTAATAAACCATTTATCCAAATGAAAGAAGGATTAAGACATAAAAATATTCAAGATAGGGGGTTTGTTTTTGTAGATTATGGTGTAATAGATTCTGGACTTCATATCAAAGATGATGATAAAAGAAGTGTTGGTGTCTTCTGTGGCGCATCATATCTTGAAGAATGGGAAAATTTACCAAAAGAAGAATATATTGCAAAAAAAGAAAAACTAGCACAAGACTTATTTAAAAAGGCAGAAAAATATTTTCCTGATTTAAAAGAATATATAGAATATTATGAAATTTCAACACCAAAAACTATTAAAAGATATATAAAAACTCCATCAGGCACTGCTTATGGCTATGCAAATAATAGTTTTTTAAGAAAAGGCAGAGCCGCGCGATTTTCAAAGACAATTAAAAATCTGTTATTTACAGGTGCTTATGCCTTCCCGGGTGGTGGTTTTACCGGAGTATTAATAAGTGGATATATGGCAGCATATAACGTTATTGAACCGCAGTGGAAATATATCATTCGTAGAACTTGTATTATTGCTTTTGTGTGTATATTTATTTATATTATTTTAAATGGATTAGAGTTCTTTAAATAAAGCAAACAATAGCTGGAATACGCTTTTGTATCAATATTTTAGGAGTGAAAATGCCAAAACTTGTAGTTTTTAGTGGAGCAGGATTAAGTGCAGAATCTGGGCTAGAAACATTTAGAGATAATGGTGGATTATGGGCACAATATGATCCTATGGAAGTATGTAATTATGAAAATTGGCTAGATAATTTTGAACTTGTGCATAGATTCTATAATCTTAGGCGTGAGGAATTAGGCAAAGTGCAACCGAATGCTATGCATAAATTTCTTGCTTCACTTCCTATGATTTTAAATAAGCCTCGCATTGCACTTTCTGCAAAGAAAAAACACAAAGATCCTATTGAAGTAATCCATATTACGCAAAATGTTGATGATTTGCTAGAGCGTGCAGGAGTGAGTAATGTCATACATCTCCACGGGGAATTATGCAAAATCATTTGTCCTCAATGTGAGCATATCTTTGATATAGGATATACTCATTTTGAGCCACATAATTGTCCAAATTGTGATTATGGAAAGCTTAAGCCTTTTATTGTATTTTTTTATGAGCGTGCACCTAAATATGTAATTATGCACGATATTTTTTCGCAGCTCTCAAGTAAAGATTGCGTGTTGGTCATCGGCACAAGCGGGAATGTGGTAGATATTAGCACTATTCTTGCTTTTGCAGAATCTAGAGCAAGAATTGGCTATAAAATCCTCAATAATTTACAATATTGTCCTAGCATTGCCGAATCTGTATTTGATAAAATTTTTTATAAGCCAACCACACAGGCAATAGCAGAGATAGAGCAAGAATTAGAGCAGTTTTTTATTTCCTAAGTTTAGATGCTAGCTCATACGAGAAAAATGCTCTATTGCAGTAGCAAGTTCATTGAGCGTTTTGTCAATATCGTTTGCCTCATCGCAGATACTATCACGCACACAATGATTGATATGCCCCTCAAGCACGATTTGCCCCACTTTGTGTAACGCACTTTTTGCAGCATTAAGCTGGATAAGCACATCTGGGCAAGCGGCGTTATCACTTATCATTTTATCAATACCATTAAGCTGTCCAATAATTTTTTTAAGCCGTTTATGTATATTTTGCATCGTTTTATGTTCAAGCATTTTTTCTCCTTGTGCTGAGATTCTTTAAATACGCCGATAACTTAGGGCTTCAAGCAAATGAGCTTTAGTGATATGCTCCTCTTTGGCTAAATCCGCAATAGTGCGCGCTACTTTTTTGAGCTTATTTTGTGCGCGATAAGAGAGAGAAAAACGCTCACTCGCTTGGTCAAGTAGATTCTTAGAATCTATATCTAATATGCAAAATTGCTCAATTTCTGCCTCATCAAGTTTGCCATTAAACACTTCTTGCTTTCGTTTTTTTTGCATTTTAAAAGCATCAAAAACCATTTTTTGCATACTTAGAGAATCTAGTCCTGCTTGTGTTTGCCTGTCTTCTTGCTCACTCATTTGGACAAAAAGGTCAATTCTATCAAGGAAAGGTTCAGAAAGCTTTGAGCGATAGAGATTAATTTCTCTTTCTTGACAGCGACATTGTTTATTTTTGCTGAGAAGATTGCCGCAAGGACAAGGATTAAGCGCACCTACAAACATAAAATTTGTGTCATATTCAAGCTTAGAATGCACACGGGAAATAGCAAGCTTATTGTTTTCAAGTGGCTCACGCAAAGATTCTAAAATATCTTTTTTAAAATGTGGTAATTCATCAAAAAATAAAATGCCATTATGTGCTAAAGCAACCTCACCTGGTTTAACTTCAAACTGCGTAGCTGAACCAAGAATACTTGATTTACTCGCACTTTGGTGAGGATTACGAAATGGACGCAAAGGTGTATAATGAGTGCTTTGCTTATTGAGCGCTTGAGATTTGACATTTTCTATCATTTCCTGCATAGAGCTAGGGGGTAAAATGTATAAAAGTCGTTTGGCAATCATACTTTTGCCACAGCCCGGTGAGCCTTCCATAATAAAATTATGGAATCCTGCTGCTGCAATGAGTGCTGCGCGTTTGGCAATGTCTTGCCCACATACTTGTTTAAAATCAGATGCGAACTCATCTTGATAAAAATAAGTTTTTCCTTCAAGTTCAAAATGCTTAAATCCAAGTGTGTTATGTGTCATTTGAGGTTGCGAAGTTGTATGTAATTGCGGATTATTAAGAAGCTCAATAGCTTCTTGTAAATGCGAGGCAAAATAAAATGTGAGGTTGGGGATTAGACTAAGTAATTCTTTAGCGCAAAGAGGCACAATAACCTTTGCGTGAGGGTGGAGTAAGGAAATATCAAGCAAAAGTGGATATATAGAATCAAGATATTTTATGCTTCCATCAAGCCCAAGTTCGCCAAAAGCAAACCATTGTTCAAGATTCTCTCCTTGTTTTTGCAATGCGAGCGCAATAGGCAAATCAAAATGCCCACCACTCTTAGGAAGGTCAGATGGAGAGAGATTGATATTAATTTTAAGCGGCGGGAGAGTAATGCCATTATTGGCAAGCGCGGATTGCACACGTTGTTTGGATTCTTGAATAGAGCTATGAGCTAAACCGGTGATACTAAAATGAGGCAATCCTCTTGTAAAAGTTGCTTCTACTTCAACTACTTTTGCTGATGTGCCGAAGCTTGTTGCACTTAGGATTGTATTTACCATTACCAATTCTTAGGCTTGAGATTCTTTTTTAAGTTTTTTGAGTTCTTTTTCAAATTTTTTGCGTTTTAAAATAGGGAGTTTATCTACAAATAAAACACCATTGAGGTGGTCTATTTCGTGTTGAATTGCTACCGCAAGGAATCCTTGTGCTTTGAGAATCCTGTCATTACCATAGCGGTCTTTATAAGCGATTGAGACTTTATCAAATCGTTTGATACTTTCATAAAAATCAGGCACAGATAAACAGCCCTCTTCCCATTCTACACATTCTTCTTGCGTTAAAAAAGTGGGATTAATGATTTCAAGCAAATCTTCTTTATATTGTTGTTTATCCTCTTCACGCGGAATATTAATAATAAGAATTCGCTCCGCCCTTCCTACTTGAATAGCAGCTAAGCCAACACCTTTGCTTTCTATAAGCGTCTCATACATATCATCAAGGAAGTTATGTAAATTATCATCAAAAATCTCAACAGGTATAGATTTTTTGCGCAATAGTGCATTAGGATATTTCAAAATCGCTAAGGTCGCCAAAGTCATCTCCGGGTATTTCAAAGTCATCATTATTTGTAGAGCTACCTGCCCCTGTTTTGCCAAATTTAAGAGGTTTATCTTCTGCTAAAGCTTCATCAAGCATTTTTTTGGCTTCTTCTAACATAGAATCGGGTGTTTTATTTATGTCAAAAACAATCCCACCCATAACAATATTCAAACTAAGCTCTAAATCCCCAATAAAGATATTTGTTTGCTTACATTTTTTTATTACTTCTTCGCAGAGTTTAATTGCTCCATCGGCTTGAACATTCTTAAGTAACATAGCAAAACGTCCTCCTCCTAAATAAGAGACGAGGTCTTTTGCGCCAATATTTTTTGAGACAATACGTGCAATATTTTTAAAAGTTGTTACAAGTTTATTTTGATTATTAAGCTGTGCGCCAAGTTCCCTTGATGGAGTAAAGGCTATCAATGCACTATTTCGAGGGAATTCTGTGCCATTTTCACATTCAAATTCAAGCGTATGATAAAAGAATGATTTACTATAAATACCCAATGTTGTATCATATATTGCACTTGATTTAACATTGGAAGATTTGGCATACATATCACGATAAGAACGCGAAATGTTGTCTGCTTGGAGCACAAATTGTTTATGAAAACCCCTGATTTCATTTATAAGCACCTTGATAGCATTTTGTGCACCAAGAGGATTTGTGATAGTAGAGATTTCAGCTAGCCGTTTTTCGGTATTGTTTTCCATAGCTGACATATATTTGCAGAGTGTGAGGAGATGTTCAAGCACAGATTTGAGTGTGGTGAAGTTTTCATTAAAGGTTTTTTCTAAGGCAATCAACCTTGAATCGTGATTTGCACTCTCTACCATCGCTTTAATTCTTTCACGCACTTCTTCATCTTGTTCTTGCGAGAGAGTTTTTTCAAAATAAGCTTCAAAGTTTTCAGGTAAGGGTAAAATTGCATCTTTTTCAAGAGCTTTCATTGCTTGCTTAGAAATAGAATTTAATTTTTTAGTTGTATCTGTTCGTTTAGCAGTATTTGCTTTTTTTGGTTTTTTATTCTTAACGCCTTCTAAACCTACATCATCAAGATTCCCAAAAAAATCATTGTTTCCATCTAAATCTAATTCATCTAAATTCATATCTCTCCCTTTTCATATTCATTATTTCAAACTTTTTGTCAAAATTTCATCAACTAATCCATATTTTTTAGCTTCTTCTCCGCTCATAAAAAAGTCTCTTTCAGTATCTTGAGTAATTTTTTCAATTTTTTGTCCTGTGTTGTGAGCCATAATTTCATTAAGTATCTTTTTTAATCGTAAAATTTCTCTTGCCTGTATTTCAATATCTGTGGCTTGTCCTTGCGCACCACCAAGAGGTTGGTGAATCATAATCCGTGAGTTTGGCAGAGAAAAGCGTTTTCCTTTTGTGCCAGAGCTTAACAAAAATGCTCCTGCGGATGCGGCTTGTCCAATGCAAATAGTGCTAATATCAGAATGGATATAATTCATTGTGTCATAAATGCTAAAAGCACTTGTGATAACACCACCGGGGGAATTAATATAAAAATTAATATCTTTTTCTGGGTCTTCAGCTTCTAAGAAAAGTAGTTGTGCTACGATTGAGGAAGCTATATGGTCGTTAATTTCGCCACTTAGTAAGATTATGCGGTCTTTTAAAAGCCGTGAATAAATATCATAGCTTCTCTCACCGCGTCCTGTGCGTTCAATGACATAAGGAATATAACTACTCATTGATTATCCTTTTGAGCATTAGTATTTGCCTTGCTTTCTTCAAATTTTTTATCAAGCAAATAGTGTAATACTCTATCTTCAAGCATAGTCATTTTAATAGCTGGAACAAGATTGTTTTTTTGATAATGTTCTAGTGTTGCTTTTGGGTCTTGTCCCATCATCATAGCTTCATAATAAATAGTTTGTAATACTTCATTATCATTAATGGCAATATTATATTTTTTTGCCAAAGCGTCCATAATAAAAGTAATTTGCACACTTTTGCGTGCTTCATCTTTATGCGTTTCTCGTTGTTTTTTAGCTTCATCTTGATTGTTTTTTATTTTATCAAATTCTTCTGGTTTAAGCTGACTAAGAGCATTTCTAAATAAAATATCCATTTCTTGCTCAACGATTAAATCTGGCAAATCAAATGAAATATTTTTAAGTAATATTTCTACTAATTTTTCTTTGAGTTCTTTATTGTAAATTTCAGTTTTTTGTTCCATTTCAAGTTGCTCTTTTATCATATCTTTTAAAGATTGTAGGTTAGATTCTTCGCCTGCAATGCTTTTTGCAAACTCATCATCAATTTTTGGCAACTCTTTTTGCAAAATCTTATGGAGCGTTACATCAAAGCTTGCTTCTTTTCCTGCTAAATGTTTAGCTTGATATTGCTCGGGGAAAGTAACCTTAATTGTGCGCTTCTCGCCATTTTTCATACCGATGAGTGCATCTTCAAAGCCCGGAATAAATTGATTTGAACCAATAGCGAGATTGAAGTTTTCTCCTTTACCACCCTCAAATGCTTTTCCATCAACAAAGCCTTCAAAATCAATTTGAGCTGTATCATCTTTTTGTAATGTCCTCTCTTGAGTGATTTCATTAAGAGGTGCGCGATTTTTTGCAATTTCTTCTAAGCGCTCATCAATAAGATTTTTACTTATTGTTTTGAGTTTGACTTCAGGTGTGTAATCCTCAACATTATCAAGATTTAATGTGGGGGTAATGCCAAGCTTAATTTCAAGTTCTATTTTATCATTAAGCTTATTAAATTGAGAAATCATAGGATTGCCAATAAGGCTATTGGGCTGAATTTCTAGCTCTTTAAGTGCAGCGGTAAGCAATTCTTGAATTGCTTCTTGTTGTGCATCTTGATCTATCTGCTCTTTATAACGTGTTTTAATCACTTGCGTTGGGACCTTACCTTTTCTAAAGCCATCAATTTTTATATTTTTAGCAATTTTTTTGATGACTTTTTCAAATTTTTCCTCAATTTTAGAGAGTGCAATGCTACCATTGATAACAGCATTAGCGCTATTTATGCGTTTTGTTGTGAAATTCATAGCTTTCCTTAATAAAATAAAAAAGTATAATTTGGTATTCTAACAAAAAAATCTTAAAAGTAGGTTTTGTGTATGTCATTGTCTCAAATCAAACAAAAACTTCAAAATAATATTAATCTTTCCCCAAGCTATGGACATCTTGTAAAAGTGATGCAAAATATGTTAGTGGCTAATGGCGTAAAACCTTCGGTGGGTGATATTGTGAAGATTCTCTCGCATTATGAAGCACCTTCTTTGAAAGAATGCAATCAATCTTCAGAGGAATCTCTACAATTTGCTCATAATATGCAAACACATAATCTCGGTATGGTAATGGCTATTGAAGGGGAACATTTTTTCATTAGCCCCTTTTCATTTATAGAGGGACATAAATGTGGCGATAAAGTGGAGATTCTCAATCACGGATTGCATATTCCTGTGGGAGAGAATATGCTTGGACGAGTGATTAATCCACTTGGAGAACCCATTGATGACAAGGGAGCATTGCATACTTCTCATACTACACTGCTTATGCGTCCGCCTATAAGTGCGCTTAAAAGGGGGTTGATAAATGAAGTCTTTGAAGTGGGTGTAAAATCAATTGATGGAATCCTTACCTGTGGAAAGGGACAAAAAATGGGTATTTTTGCAGGTTCAGGCGTAGGAAAATCCACACTTATGGGTATGATAGTGCGTGGTTCAAATGCACCTATTAAAGTAATCGCTCTTATTGGGGAAAGAGGGAGAGAGGTCCCAGAGTTTATCCATAAAAATCTCAATAATGATTTAACCAATACCATTCTTGTGGTAGCTACAAGTGATGATTCTCCACTTATGCGTAAGTATGGAGCATTTAGTGCGATGGCGATCGCGGAGTATTTCAAATCACTCGGTAATGATGTGCTTTTTATTATGGATTCTATAACGCGTTTTGCAATGGCACAAAGAGAAATTGGTTTGGCACTCGGCGAACCACCTACAAGCAAAGGTTATCCGCCATCTGTGCTTACACTTTTACCTCAATTAATGGAACGTGCGGGAAAGGAGGATGGTGTAGGTTCTATCACAGCTTTTTTCACGGTGCTTGTTGAAGGAGATGATTTGAGTGACCCTGTTGCTGACCAAAGTCGCTCTATCCTTGATGGACATATTGTGCTTAATCGTGACCTCACTGATATGGGAATTTATCCGCCTATTAATATTCTTAATTCTGCTTCACGCGTTATTAATGACATTATTAGCCCTGAACATTTGCAAGTTATTCGTAAATTTCGGCGATTGTATTCGCTTCTTAAGGAAAATGAAGTGCTTATACGCATTGGTGCATACCAAAGAGGTGCAGATAAAGAGCTTGATGAAGCTATTACAAAGCGTTCGCTTATGGAATCATTTTTAAAACAGGAAATGAATGAGCAATGGAGCTTTGAACGCTCTTTTCAAGAGCTCTTGCATATTATGGAAGATGTGTAAATTTTGGATTTGCTAAAATTTCATTTGAAATTGTCAAATCAATTAATCATAAAATGATAAAATTTAGCGTTTTTATTAGAAAGGTTAAAATAATATTTACTTAAATTTGCAACTCAAACACAAATTTTAGGAGTAAGATGATGAAGCAAGTCTATTTAGACAACAATGCAACAACAATGCTTGACCCAAGTATCAAGCCGCTTATGGAGCCGTATTTTTGCGAGAAGTTTGGGAATCCAAATAGTCTCCACAAATATGGCACACAAACTCACGCAGCTATATCAGAAGCAATTGAAAAACTCTATAAAGGTATCAATGCCGATGATAATGATGATATTATTATTACCAGCTGTGCAACAGAATCCAATAATTGGGTGATAAAGGGCGTGTATTTTGATGAGATTGTTAAAAAGGGTAAGAGGCATATTATTACCACAGAGGTTGAACACCCAGCAGTGCGTGCTACTTGTGCCTTTTTAGAAACTCTTGGCGTGGAGGTTACTTATTTACCTATTAATCAGCAAGGCACAATTACTGCCAAACAAGTGCGAGAATCTTTGCGTGAAGATACTGCTCTTGTAAGTGTAATGTGGGCAAATAATGAAACAGGACTTATTTTCCCTATTGAGGAGATAGGCACACTTTGTCGGCAAAATAATGTTCTTTTTCACACTGATGCAGTGCAAGCTATTGGTAAGATTCCTGTTGATGTCCAAAGTGCACAGGTAGATTTTTTAAGCTTTAGTGCACATAAGTTTCACGGACCAAAAGGTGTTGGTGGTTTATATATTCGTAAGGGTATTGAGCTCACTCCTCTTTTTCACGGCGGCGAGCATATGCGTGGCAGACGCAGCGGCACACTCAATGTCCCTTATATTATTGCAATGGGTGAAGCGATGAAATTAGCGAATGATTATCTTGATTTTGAGCTTTCTCAAGTAAAGAATCTGCGTGATAGATTAGAATCTGCTCTTTTAGAGATTCCCGATGTGTTTGTGGTTGGCACAAGAGATAATCGTGTGCCAAATACGACACTCATTAGTATAAGAGGAATTGAGGGCGAAGCTATGCTATGGGATTTGAATAAGGCAGGTATAGCTGCTTCTACAGGAAGTGCTTGTGCAAGCGAGGATTTGGAAGCAAATCCTGTTATGGTCGCTATTGGTGCAGATAAAGAGCTTGCTCATACTGCTATTAGAATCTCTTTGAGTAGATTTACTACAAGCGAAGAGATTGATTACACTATTGAGGTGTTTAAGAAAGCGGTGCAGAGGCTTAGAGCGATTTCTAGCTCGTATGAAAGCTAGTCGCGTTGTCTCTTTGGTGCTTTTAGTGGATTGTTCATTCAAGGCTCGGTCATTGCCACTTAGGTAACTCACTTTGCCTTTTATGCCAAAGCTACTAAAATCACTCAAAGATACTACTGCAAATAGTTTGAAACCGCTTTAGAATCTATTAATAAAAAGCTTGTAAAAGCAAAATATTAAAACAAATAAAGGAAAGAAAATGGCAAAGAATGACTTAATCGGTGGGGCGTTATGGGACGCGTATTCAAACAAAGTGAGTGAAAGAATGGATAATCCTACGCATTTGGGAGTTCTCACACAAAAGGATGCAGATGAGAGGGGAGCAAAGCTCATTGTCGCAGACTATGGTGCGGAGGCGTGTGGTGATGCAGTAAGGTTATATTGGTTAGTAGATTCTGAAGATAGAATCATTGATGCTAAATTTAAGAGTTTTGGTTGTGGGACAGCGATTGCAAGCTCTGATATGATGGTAGAACTCTGCCTTGGTAAAAAAGTGCAAGAGGCTGTGAAAATCACAAACCTTGATGTGGAACACGCTTTGCGTGATGACCCTGATACACCTGCAGTGCCCGGGCAAAAAATGCATTGCTCTGTTATGGCATATGATGTAATTAAAAAAGCTGCGGGAATCTATCTTGGCAAAGATGCGGAAGATTTTGAAGATGAGATTATTGTGTGTGAGTGCGCACGTGTAAGCCTTTCAACAATTAAAGAAGTGATACGATTAAATGATTTAAAAAGCGTGGAGGAGATTACAAATTACACAAAAGCCGGAGCATTTTGTAAAAGCTGTATTAAGGCAGGTGGGCACGAAAAGAGAGATTATTATCTTGTAGATATTTTGCGTGATGTACGTGCAGAAATGGATAAAGAAAATCTAAAAAATGTCGCACAAAAAAGTGTTGAGGGAAATTTAGCATTTGCAGAAATGACAATGGTGCAGAAAGTAAAGAGCATTGATAAGATTATTGATGAAAATATCCGCCCTATGCTTATGATGGACGGCGGTGATATGGAAATTTTGGATATTAAAGATACAAGTGATGGGTTTATTGATGTGTATATTCGTTATCTTGGAGCTTGTAGCGGATGTGCAAGCGGAGCTACGGGCACATTATACGCTATAGAATCTGTGTTGCAAGAAAAATTAGATTCTCATATTCGTGTGTTGCCCATATAAAAGATAATTAACACAAGGCTACATTATCCTTGTAGCTTTAATAAATATTCGCGTATGGGGAGATTATCTACATTTGCCTTATAAATGCAGTAAATCTCTTGTACTTCACAGCCATTGTAAGAAAAAGCATAATTAATAGATGAGAGTAAAGTGTCAAGAGTATATCCGTGATGCCCATCATAGCTTGTTTCATCGCCTCCTGCAGTTGTGATAATGCTAAATTTTTTATGCGAAAGTAGTTTAGGGTTTGCACTATGATGAATGTGTGTGAGGATTTTATCTTGCCACTCTTTCATTATTGCAGGTGTGCTAAACCAAAATAATGGAAATTGAGCGATAATTTTTTCAGCTTTTTGTAAAAGTGCAATTTCAGCTTCAGTATTAATTTTTCCATCTGGGTAAGCGGTGTTTAGATTATGGATAGTTACATTTTCTAGTGTTTTTGCAGATTCTAAAAGAGCTTTATTGACTTTAGAATCTGCCCAATATGTGTGTGAAAAGAGTAGAAGTATTTGCATATTGCCCTCCCATTACATTTAAAGAAAATCTTATGTTAAATTTACTTAAGATACCATAATATTTTGTTGTAGTTTGTATTAAGGAGATTATATGCACGAAAATCACACACAAGAGATGTGTTTAAGCGATACGCAAAAACGCACTATTTTAGAATCTGCTAAGATAATTGTCATAGTTGGGCTAAGTCCTGATGAGCATAAGGCAAGTTATCAAGTGGCACAATATCTTTTAGACAATGGCTATGAGATAGTGCCAATTTATCCTCGTGGTGGAGAGATTTTAAAGAAAAAAGTTTTTCGCTCTCTACTTGAAGCATTTGAATATATGGCACAAATGGGTCAAGTATGCGATATTATTAATATTTTTAGAAAAAGCGAGGCATTGCCCAGCATAATGCGTGAAATTTGCTCACTTCAAGGATTTAGCTCATTTGATAAAGAGCGAGCGTGTGTATGGGTGCAGCTTGGATTGCAAAGCGCAGAAGCAGCATCGATTGCACGTGAGTATGGCATTTTGTATGAGGAAAATAGCTGCATCAAAATAGAGCATCAGAGATTACACATACACTAAGCCTCACTACATAATTTAACATCTAGCAACTATAAGTAGTAAGGAACTCAAATGGGTGAGGGCGTGCCTCCCAAGGCCAAATCTCTGTTTCAAACTTATATGCTTTATAAGTTTGGATAAATTCTTCACTAAATACACCGCCTTCTTTAAGATATGCTTTATCAACAAGCATTTCCTCAATAGCGTGGCGCAAAGTGTGTGGTAGTTGTTTAATGCCTTTTTCGCGAATTTCATCTAAAGTAAGTTCAAAAAGATTGATTTCCATAGGCGCGCCCGGGTCAATTTTGTTTTTTATCCCATCAATTCCTGCGAGTAAGAGGCTTGCAAATGCAAGATAAGGATTTGCAGAGCTATCTGGGAATCTAAATTCCATTCGTTTTGCTTTCTCGCCGCTATTATATGGGATTCTGATACTTGCAGAGCGGTTTTGTGCGGAATAAGTGAGGATACTTGGTGCTTCAAATCCCGGTATAAGGCGTTTATATGAGTTTGTGCTAGGATTTGTAAAGGCGGCTAATGCGCGTGCGTGTTTAAGCACACCGCCTAAGAAATGTAGAGCCATTTCGCTTAAGCCTTGGTATGCTTCTCCTGCAAAGAGATTATGCCCATCTTTCCAAATACTAATATGCACGTGCATACCACTGCCATTATCTCCATAAAGTGGCTTTGGCATAAAAGTCGCGGTTTTGCCATTGAGATGAGCAACCATTTTGACAACATATTTGAGTTTTTGTACATTATCTGCTGCTTCAAGCATATCGCCAAATTTCACACCAATTTCATTTTGCCCTTGTGCGACTTCGTGGTGAAGCACGAAAGTTTCTAATCCTACTTGATTAAGCACTTTGACGATTTCAGCGCGTAAATCCACCATAGAATCTACAGGTGGCACAGGAAAATACCCACCTTTTGTGCCGGGACGATGCCCCATATTTACACCGCCTTCAAACTCACGCGCACGATTCCATTCGCCCTCTTCGGAATCTATCTCATAATATTGACAATTCACAGAATCTTTAATCTTAATAGAATCAAATACAAAAAACTCATTCTCTGGTCCATAGTAGGCGATATCGCCAATACCGCTTTCTTTGAGATATTTCATTGCACGTTTAACAATGGAGCGCGGACATTTCTCATAAGGCTTATTGTTGTAAATGTCCCAAATATCGCAAAAGACTACCGCAGTGGTATCAGCAGTAAATGGGTCAATGAAATACCGCACAGGTTCAGGGATAAGCATCATATCGGATTTATCTACGGGCTGCCAAGCAGGGATAGAGCTACCATCAAAAGGTATGCCCTCAAAGCTTTCTTCGTTAATTGCATTGCGAGAAAAGCTCAAATGATGCCATACGCCTTTAATGTCACTAAAACGGAAATCAATAAATTCTACTTCATTTTCATCACAGAATCTAAAAAACTCTGCTACCGCTTGTTTATCTATGCTTACTCTACTCATCAATACTCCTTTAATGCTTTAATTTATAGAATCAAAATGTGGCGATTATAGCATAAGTGAATCTTTCTTTAACAAATGCCAAAGTTTTTAAAATAAATTTACTCTGTGTTCTTTAAGGATTCTATGAATTTGTGCTCATTGGGATTTGCTTTTGCGAAATTCTAGCTCATCTCTTGCTCTACAACTTGTTGTTTTTGCAAGAACTCGTAACTCTTCATCACTAAAAGATGAGTATTCATCGTGTTGGTCTATGATACAGGGCTTACATTTGGGTTTATCACACGCAAAATATGTTTTAAATATGCCATCATTAACCCTTTTGCCTTTAGGACTATACCAAATTCCCCTGCCATCGGGATACAAGTCAAAATCCCATACTTCCCCATAAGCTTTGAGTGTGCCTTTTATCTCACAAGAAAAGCCACCAAATAATAATTGATAATTTCCTGCTGAATTTTGCACACTAGCATTATTAAAAAATTGCGCAATATCTTCTTTACTAAAGTTTTGCGTTTTAAAATCACAATTTGCATTAAAATCTCTTTTATTTGCATCTGAATCATCTCTAATATTAAAATCTAATATCTCAATGTTTGCTTGGGCAGCATCATATTGATTTGCAAATTGCTCTAAAAGCGGTGTTATTGTCGCTCCTGCATTTTTAAGTCTGTGTATTTTAGCTTCTTCGTTTTGTATCAAAGATATTCTTGTTTTTTTAGCTTCTTCATCATTATTATCAATAGGCAGTGAAAGTTCAAATCTAAGATTATAAGGATATTCTTCTCCTGCTCGTAAGGTTAAAAAAAGTGCGTCATTATAAGCTTCTTGGTTGTGCTTAAAAGGTAAAAGTTTTTTGAGCAGAGAGAATCTCCGCTCATCACTTGCAGCGAGAAAAAGAGCATTTGCCTCACCCATAAGATGAATATCTGCTCCTTTTGAAAGCATATAGGGTAAATGCTCAAAATATCGCTCAATAGGCGTTATATGCCCATTACTTTGATTTATATCTGCTCCAGATTCTATTAAGATTTGTGCAGTACTAAAATCTTTGGCAACAAGCAGTGGGATTATCTTTTTATCCTCACCATTAGGACTTAATCCAAGAGAAAGGAGATAGGTTAATATTTCTGCATTTCCGCTCCACGCTGCCTTTGCTACTGCCCCAAAGCCTGCATAATCTCTAGCATAAATATCCACGCCTGATTGCACAAGGGATATTACTTCGGAGTTATTACCTGATTCTATAGCTTTAAAGAATGCAGATTCTAATTCTGCGTTACTTTTTGGCTTTAGCAATTTTTTTTCACTCAATTCTAAGGTGGCATTATTATGAATGCTATTCTGTTTGCTCTCTTTGTTTTGTGATTGGCAGCTTAAAAAGCATAAGCCACACAGCAAACATATAAAAATCCTCATACAAGCCCTACTAATCTTTTAGCATTTTCATAAGTATTTTTTGCAATAGGGCGGATAGAATCTGCACTTTTTGTAAGCACAGATTGGATATAGGTTTTGTCTTGGCTGATTTTGGCATAGGATTGCTGAATAGGACGCAAAGATTCTATAATGACTTCTGCAAGAGCCATTTTTAAATGCCCATAGCCTTTGCCTTCAAATTCTGCCTCAATGCTTTTGCGGCTTTTTTGTGTGAAAATCTCATAAATGCAAAGCAAATTATACAGCCCTGCGCGAGATTCATCAAAGACGATATTGCTTTGAGAATCTGTAACTGCCTTCTTGCATTTGCGCGTGATGACATCGGGGCTATCAAGTAAAAATATTGCGTGATTTTCACCTTGAGCAGATTTACTCATTTTGCTTTGTGGATTATCTAGTCCCATTACACGCGCACCAACTTGAGGTATCATCGGTTCTGGGATATTGAAGCACTCTCCATAATCGCGATTAAATCGCATTGCAACATCGCGTGTAAGCTCTAAATGCTGCTTTTGGTCTTCACCCACAGGCACAAAATCGGCTTGATAGAGCAAAATATCTGCCGCCATAAGTGCAGGATAATTAAATAAGCCGACATTAATATTTTTTGGATTCTTATTTGATTTGTCTTTAAACTGCGTCATACGACTCATATCACCCATAGGAATATTGCAATCCAAAATCCACGCTAATGCAGCGTGCTCGTCAATTTGACTTTGAATAAAAAGATGTGATTTTTTCGTATCAATCCCACAAGCAAGGAGAATGCCTGCAAGTTCATAGGTTTTGTTTTGTAATTCTTGTGGGTCTTGTCGTATCGTAATAGCGTGAGAATTGACTACACAAAAGATATTTTCATATTGCTCTTGTGAATCTACCCAATGCCGCACCGCACCTAAATAATTGCCTAAATGAATATTGCCTGTGGGTTGAATGCCTGAAAAAATGCGCTTTTTGCTTGAAGTGTGAGACATACTATTCCTTAAAATAAAGTTTATAGAA
Organism: Helicobacter hepaticus ATCC 51449; assembly: GCF_000007905.1. Taxonomy (NCBI): domain Bacteria; kingdom Pseudomonadati; phylum Campylobacterota; class Epsilonproteobacteria; order Campylobacterales; family Helicobacteraceae; genus Helicobacter; species Helicobacter hepaticus. The sequence continues at coordinate 535,438 of NC_004917.1, read as the reverse complement.
ATTAAGTTCCAAAAGCAGTATTGTATCAATTTTAGCTTATATCACTTATATATTTTACTTCGATATTAAGTTAAATAACTTTGAGTAAAAGGAGAAGGGAGAAAATCTAGTTTCAATAGACCAAAACGACTTGGCAAAGCTAAAGGATATTTTAAAAGATTATCCTACGCAAATATCTTGCTATGAGCTAAACATTAAAGGCGAAAATGGAGAATGCCCTTTGCTTAAAGCCTTACAATCTTATACTAAGAGATTTTGCGGGATTTCCTCAATCCTCGCAAACATCTTGGAAGTCTCATCATCTACCACAACCGCTTCACCTTTTTCAAGGCTTTCTAAACCTTGCATAAATTTTTGCAAAGAAAGAAAATAAGCCAAATCCCACTCGTCCTCTTCAAATATCGTGCCATACTTGTTTCCCTTTGTGGTGAGGATTTTATACTCCTCAATCTTGCCTTGCAAAAAGCTCTCAAAGTCCTTGCCCTGCGCGTTTTTTCTGCCCTTGTGAAGCCCAAGAAAGAGTGCGTATTCTAGCACTTCTAAGGTTTCATCCTCAAACATCGCAAAGACAAAAGGCACAATTTCTCCCTTTGGCTTGGTATATACATCATCGTTGCTAAGCCCTTTAAGGTCTTTTGCGTTTAAAAACAAACTTAGCCCCGCTTTTGGCAAAGCAAAGAAGCTATTATCTAGCACTTCCTCGCTAAAAAGCTTGTTTTTAAGTGCGTAGATAAAAACTTGCTGCGCTCCTGTAAAAGTGTCTCTGTAATTATGCACCGCATTGTAATAAGAAAACGCCTCGGTGTAAATTTCACCAATACTAAAAGGGCTTAGCAAATCCCATATCTTTTTTAAAGTCTCTCCCTTTTTTATCCCTAAACACTCAAATTCTTTCGTTTGCGCCTCAATGTCAAGTATATCACGCCAAGCATATCTTAGCTCCTTTAAATAATCTTGCTTAAATTCCACGCCATTTTTGATAAGAAGTTCTGCAATATCTACCCTGCCACCATCTAAGGCACTTGCTAAAAAATCACGGCTTTTTTTGCCACCCTTTTGCGAAAGCAAAAAGTCTTTATCCTGTGCGTTTTGGATAATAAATTCTACAAGCTCTAAAGGCGCACATTCAAGCGCATACTTTGTTTTGGTGGTTTTTTCTTCTATCCTCACAAAGTATTCTGTATTGTTTATACATTTAAGCACTCTAGCTAAATCTTTATCGCTGATTTTCTTATTTTTCTTGCTTTCAAGGATTTGCTTTAAGCCCTCCAACGCTTGTTGCAAATGTTCTACATAAAAGCCAAACTTCTCTGCTGAGTAGGGTCGTTCTTTTATAAAATCACAAACTGCTTTGATGTCTTTAAGTTGTTTCATTTTTTCTCCCTTGAATCATTCTTGCGTGCTACATTATATTGTTTTTTTGTAATCAAGTCCAGGCGTTGAATCCGCAGACAAAAGATTCTAAAAATTGCATTGAACCTTGCAAATCCCTAACGAATTTTATACAATGCTAAATGAAAACACAAATTTTGCAGAAGTGCGCTTTCATATCAAAGAGTTTCAAAAGGTGTAAAAGGAGAAAGTTTGCGATTAGAATCTATTGTTGTGATAGCCGTGCTTCTTGTGCTTGCTTGTGCAAGTTTCTTTTTAATTGTCAATGTATTTGAGTTAAGCCATACAAGTATTGCGCTTATCATTTTTATTTTAGGGCTGATTTGCGCAAAATTTGTCTTTCCTATGATGATAAAAGCCAAAGTAAATCAAAAGAATAAAGAATCTAACAAAGAGGCGCATACAACGAAAAGAGCAAAAGAAAAAGCCATAAAGATAGAGGCACAAGATAGGAGTGATGATTCTATTGAGATATTTCATACAGAAACATTTGACCAAACTATGGATAGAATGAAAAATATTATGCAATCAGTAAGAGATGCAAGTAATGCAATGGAGCAAGATATTGAAGAATACGATGAAGTAAGCAGTGAGTATAAGGAAATGTATCTGCAAAAAGAGAAGCAAAATGCGTTTATTGCAGTTTTCAAACTCTCAAATGAGGAGTATGCAAAACTCACACCAAAAGACTTTCAAAATTACCAAAAAGAGCTCAATTCCTTGATTAAGAATTTTGTCATTGCCATTGAACATTTTGAGGAGGAATTAGAGGTAGAATATACGCAAAACTTGCGCAATATGCTAGAGGATAAAGAAAGCGTTATTTTTGTAGAGAGTTTTCTCCCGTTAAGCTTACCAAAGAGTTTAAGATTTTTGAGTGAGGAATCTAAACAATTACTTAAAGGAGCGAATCGCACTTTGTTTTTGAATCTTATAAGAGCTGGAGCAGAGGTAGAATGGGAGCTTGTGGAACAAGCGGAAAATGCTGCACAATGGTATATTTCATCACAGCTGCAAAGATACAATCTCTATCAAGCATTGCGAAAAAACAAAGATTCTAAACTTTGTGATGAAAAATATTCCATAAGTGATGAGCAAAAAGAAGCCTTTGTGCTTTCACTTCCTACAACCAAAATCCTACAAGAACTTTGTGCGATTCTTAGGTCTGCCTATTATACAGATGGCACGGTGCAAATAAGGGCTTTGCAAAGTCTCGTGCAAGAATCCGAACTTGATGAGTGGATTTTGCCTCAATATGAGGAACTTTTCATAGGTGGGGAAGCTACCAATTATGATTGGCAATTACTTTCTTATGAGAGGGTGCAAAATCAGCAAAACTATGATGAAGCCTATAATGCAACCATAGAAAAACTTAAAAAATCTCTACAATCTGGAGAGCAGACACTCTTTTATGAGGATATTTTAAAATATGAAGATTCTCTAAAAAATAGGGTAGATTCTCAAATACTACACAAAAGAGGCAAAGCAAAAAGACAAATGGGTAATAAAGAGGTAGATAGCACAGACAGAGAGGGTGCTTATGATATGCTTTTTAAGGCAATTATGCTTTCAGATTTTGATTTGTTTGAGGAGGCAATCGCTAATGGAGCAGACGCAAATGGTGTAGTAAGTGCAAAACAAGCGGAGAGCGAACTTGCAAGGGAGCAATATTTGTGTGAAGAGGGTGCAAGTCATTATGCTATGGCGGTTGGCAAAATTTTAGATTGCATAGCACTTGATGATGAGGATTTGAGCGAGGAATCTTTGAAAGAAGAATGTGAGGAAAGCTTTAAGATTGTCTATGCGATGAGGGATTTAAAGCCAAGTGAAGAGGCATTAGAATTTACAAAAGAAATGCTGCAAGATACACACGATGACTGGTGGTATGAAGCTTACAAAGAAGCTGATGAGTTTGGCTATGAAGGCGATTTAGATGATGAGGAGGCACTGCATACTTGGCTAAGAAATCATAAGCCTTTAACATACTTTGAAGTGCTAGGCAAAGAGCTAGGTTTGGATTTGGAATTAAGCTGGGAGTGAAGTAAGGCTCTAAGGATAAAAATATAAAATCAATACTAAATGATTTGATATAGAATCTTGTTTGTTGCATTAAGGCTTAAAAAATAAATTTTAAAAGGAAAAACAATGACAAGAGAACAAGCAGAATTGATTATTAAGGAAGAGGGGTTAATAGAAGCAGAATGGAATAAGTATGGTGAAGCGGGTGGGGAGTATTATTTCATCATTTGGTTTAATCCTAACAATAATAAATATGAAACTATTTACATTGGAGAGCGAGGGGGCGTTGAAGATGAATATGCCTTTGATTATGAAAGAGAAGCAATAGATAAAATGCTACAAATGAATTATTGGCAGAAAAAACATATGTATGGAGACATCAAAGGATATTTAACAAAAGAACTTGCTTTACAAGTCATCAAAGATGAGAATTTAGAAGTCATTTGGTATGATGAGGCTTTGAAGCCTTTGAGTGCTGGAATTAAGCACGATAAACAAAGAGATAAATACATTTCTTTTATCACAAATTCTAAGGCAGAGCTGATAGAGTGGAGGAATATTGAGTTTAATGGTGATGAGGAATTTAAGGGGAAAATATATAATGATGAGTATCTAGCCCTTTACGCCCTTATCAATCGTGCAAGAATGATAAAGCAAAATAAAATTAGCTTTAGCAGCATATCAAAGAAAGAAATGTTAAGGCATTAGAATCTAGATTCTTTGGCTATTACCTTAAGATATGACAGGGAAAAGGGTTGGATTCTTCACTTTCGTTCAGAGTGACAAGATAGATTATAGATTCTAAATATATAAAAAATCATACAAAAATAAAAGATATAAGCCACCCTTTATATTTATGTTCAAATCTTATAATAGAGAAGGTAGTCTTTATCAATAATTTTAGATTTAATAATGGGAGTAAAACACTTTAAATGTCTCAACAAGAATTCTTAGATGAAATTGTTATAAATTTTTGCAAAAAGCTAGACAAATTTTCAGCACAATATGGCTTAAAAACAGAGGAATTTATAACTTTTGGTGTTTTTGATAATTTACTTTTTACTTTTGAACATTATTTAGAACAAGAGGAAGATTGCATAAGTCTTGATGTTTCTTTTAGGGTGAAATCCATAAAAAGCGATGAGATTCTATGTGCTAGCCTAGAGATTGATGAGCCTGATTTGGACTTTAAAATCTTAAATGAATATGGCGTAAGGTCTTTTCCATTTTCCTTTAAAAGTATGGAATTTTCCAATATGCAAGAATTGCAAGAATTTGCTTTAGATGATATGCCTAGTGATTCTTATCATAATTTTTTGAGTGCCTACAAGGAGAGCATAGAATCTCTTTTGGAAGCCTTTAAAATCGACACATCTAGCACGATACAAGGACTTTATGATTTTATTTATAAATACGAAAATAATAAAGATGTGTTTTGGAAAGATAGAACCCTAATGCAAATTTTACTTCTTATAGAGTTAAACCAAAAAGAACAAGCACTTAAGATTTTAAAAAATGACCCAAGAACTAATGAAGAACGTAAGATTTCTATAGAATATGATAATGAGGAAGTAGAAATATTTGATATTTTGATTTATTCTTTGGAGAATAATATTATATGAATATCTCAAGCCAAAAAGATGTATTTAGACTACGATTGCAATACTTTTTATATGGCAAGGACTGATGAGCAGATTTTGAATTATCTTAATGACGAGGAATTAAGGCAAGATTTGCAAAGCTTTGTGGAATCCAAGGCAAAAGGCAAATAAATCACGGGGCTTTTGGGAATCCTCTAAAAGGAGAAAGAAAATGAAGTTTAAGAATATAAAACACGGAATCCCCTTTCAAAGAGAGTTTGAGTTAGAGGGTGCAAACATTGACTTGCGCAATGATTTTTGCTTGTATAAAATCACAAACAGCGCAAAGACTTTGGAGCTGTTTTTCAAATCAAATAAAACAAATATATGTGATGTAAAAATGACTTTTTGGGGTTGTGAGTTATTACACTTATGCGCGTATTGTGAGGATTTAGGGAAATGTCAAGCTCATTTTATAGATTTAGTAAGGACGAATTGGGACAATATGACAGGCTATATTGAAAAAGATGATGAAATGCTCCTTAGCCTATATTTTGATGAAGATTTGGAATCCATTACTTTGTATTGCAAGAGCTTTGAAATAGTTTTTGTGCAAGAAAATGCCCAGTCAAAGGAAAAACAATGACAAGAGAACAAGCGGAGCTAATCATCAAAGAGGAGCAGTTAATTTATACAGATTGGTATCCTTCTTATAAGCACGTAGGAGAATTTCATCTTACTATGTGGTTTGATTCTAAAAGTAATAAATTCGAGGTGCTTTACATTGGAGAACGAGGCTGTGTCGAGCGTGAATATGCCTTTGATTATGAAAGAGAAGCAATCGATAAAATGCTACAAATGAATTATTGGCGTAAATATTATGATAATGAAATAGACTTGAGCGGTGATGATAGAAAAGAACTCGCTTTACAAGTCATCAAAGAGGAACGTTTGCAAGTCATTTGGGACAATGAGGCTTTGAAGCCCTTATGTGCGGGTATTAAGCACGATAAACAAAGAGATAAATATATTTCTTTTATCACAGATTCTAAAGCAGAAGTGATAGAGTGGAGGAGTATTGAGTTTGAGGGAGATAGATATAGTGAAACTTTTGAAGAAGTATTTAGTGATGAGGATACAGCCCTCTATGCGCTTATTAATCGTGCTAGAATGATAAAACAAGGAAAGATAATTTTGTGTTAAGGTATCTTTATCAAGATTGTTTCAAAATGATACTAATTTAAGCAAATTCTCGTTAAAATCACATTTAAATCTATTGAAAGAAAGGAGATACAATGCTTGAGATACGATGGCATTCTCGTGCTGGGCAGGGTGCTGTAACAGGTGCAAAAGGACTTGCTGATGTAATTGCAGGCACAGGCAAGGAAGTGCAAGCTTTTGCGTTTTATGGATCGGCAAAGCGTGGTGCTTCAATGACAGCTTATAATAGGATAGATTCAGAACCCATTCTTAACCACGAGAAATTTATGAATCCAGATTATATTTTGGTTATTGATCCGGGATTGGTTTTTATTACAAATATTTGTTTATATGACAAACCTTCTACAAAATATATCATTACAACGCGTTTGAGCAAAGAAGAGCTGATTGCAAAAAAACCTGAGCTTGCAAGCAAAGAGATTTATACACTTGATTGTATTCAAATCTCTATTGATGCGATTGGTAAATCTGTCCCAAATGCACCTATGCTTGGGGCGTTAATGAGGGTTTCAGGTATGCTTGAAATTGATTTCTTTTTAGAATCTTTTTCTAAAGTGCTTGGTAAAAAGCTTCCTCCTCAAGTTATTGAGGCAAATAAGGTGGCAATTAGACGAGCCTATGAGGAAGTCAAATAATAAAGCAAAGGAGAGATTTATGGATAAATTAAAAGATTGGGACAAATTTGAAATCGGCTCTGTGCTTTTTCCTTTCAAAAAGGGTGTAGATGGCAGAAAGGAGCTTTATAAATATGAAAGGACTTATAGTGGAGATAGTTCTTTTACAGATAGTGTGGCTCATTGGCGTGTAGAGAAGCCTGTGCATAATAGTGAAATTTGTATTAATTGCTTTAATTGTTGGGTATTTTGTCCTGATGCGGCAATCCTTACAAGAGATGAGAAACTTGCAGGAGTAGATTATGTGCATTGTAAAGGTTGTGGAGTGTGTGTAGATGTATGTCCTACAAATCCTAAGTCATTGCTTATGTTTAGCGACCATAAAGCGAATGAAGAAGCACTTAAAGAGTGGCCAGCTAAAGAATCTAAAAAACCACAGAACAATGCGTAGAGGAGGAAATAATGGCTAAAACAATGGAATTACGAACGATTGAGGTGTGGGACGGGAATATGGCAGCCTCTCAAGCACTGCGTCAAGCACAAATTGATGTGGTAGCAGCTTATCCTATTACACCTTCAACTCCGATTGTGCAAAATTATGGAAGTTTTGTGAGTAATGGTTATATTGATGGTGAGTTTGTTATGGTGGAATCTGAACACGCTGCTATGAGTGCGTGTGTAGGTGCAGCTGCAGCTGGAGGAAGAGTAGCAACTGCGACAAGCTCTCAAGGTTTTGCTCTTATGGTAGAGGTGCTTTATCAGGCTTCTGGTATGCGCTTACCTATTGTTTTAAATCTTGTCAATCGTGCGCTTGCTGCGCCGCTTAATGTCAATGGTGACCATTCTGATATGTATCTTAGCCGCGATACAGGTTGGATAAATCTTGCTACCTATAATCCCCAAGAAGCATATGATTTTAATCTTATGGCATTTAAGATTGCAGAAGATAAACGCGTGAGAGTGCCCGTAATTGTGAATCAAGATGGTTTTATTTGCTCTCATACAGCCCAATCAGTGCGTCCATTTACTGATGAAGAGGCATATAAGTTTATTGGCGATTATATCCCACATAATCCTATGCTTGATTTTGCTAATCCTATCACTTATGGAGCGCAGACAGAGGAAGATTGGCATTTTGAGCATAAGGCACAATTACATAAGGGCATTATGGATTCGGCTGCAGTGATAGAGGAAGTATTTGAATCTTTTGCAAAAGTGTCGGGACGCAAATATAATCTTGTTGAGACCTATATGTGTGAAGATGCGGAGGTAGCAATTGTTGCACTTGGCACAAGTGTAGAATCTGCTCGCGTGGCAGCTAAAAAAGTGCGTGAGGAAAAGGGAATTAAAGCAGGAGTGCTTTCAATCCGCACTTTGCGTCCTTTTCCTTTTAAGCAAATAGGAGAAGCACTCAAATCTCTTAAGGCTGTAGCGTGTTTAGATAGAAGTCTTCCTGCTGGTGCGCTTGGTATGCTATTTAACGAATTTTCTGCTGCGGCTTTATCTGCTGGTGCGCACCCTGTGATGTCAAATTATATCTATGGACTTGGCGGACGTGATTTGACTCAGGCACATTTGGAAGGTATTTTTAATGAGCTTGATGCAAATGTAAAAGCTGGCAAACTTACACACCCAGTTCAACAAATGTTAGGGCTTCGCGGACCTAAAATGAGCTTTTTTTAAGGAGAGTATGATGGTAAAAGAAGTTAAAAATCTTAAAGAGTTTCAAAAATCATCAAAGAAATTTGAAGGTGCGCATTTACTTTGCCCAGGTTGTGCGCACGGAATGATTGTGCGTGAAGTATTAAGTGCGGTTGATGGACCTATTATTTTAGGAAATTCGACAGGTTGCCTTGAGGTTTCAAGCGCAGTATATCCGCATACAAGCTGGGACGTGCCTTGGATACATATTGGTTTCGAAAATGGTTCTACTGCTGTGGCTGGTGCAGAAGCTATGTATAAAGCACTTGTACGTAAAGGCAGATACACAGGCGAAAAACCTAAATTTGTTGCATTTGGTGGTGATGGCGCGACTTATGATATTGGATTCCAATGGATTAGCGGGTGCTTTGAGCGCGGACACGATATGACTTATATTTGTCTTGATAATGAAGTGTATGCAAACACAGGTGGGCAGAGAAGTGGCTCTACACCGCTGGGTTCTAGCACTTCAACAACTCCTGCAGGAAGTGCAAGCTATGGTAAAAAAGAGCGCAAAAAAGATTTACTCTTTATAATGGCAGCACATCACGCTCCTTATGTCGCTCAAGTCGCTCCAAATAAATGGAAAGATATGAACAAAAAAATTAAACGTGCCATTGATACAGAGGGACCGACATTTATTAATGCAATGAGTGCTTGCACAACAGAATGGCGATTTGAATCTAACAAAACCGTTGAAATCAGTGATTTAGCTGTGGATTCTCTTGTGTTTCCATTGTTTGAAATTATTAATGGCGTAGAATTGCACATTACTTATCGCCCACGTAATGTTGTTCCAGTGCGCGATTATTTAGGTGCACAAGGGCGTTTCAAGCATCTTTTTAAACCTGAAAATGAGCATATTATTAAACAATTCCAAAAAGATGTGGAAGCACGTTGGGAATATCTCCAACGTAGAGAAGAAATTAATCCTAAATAAGAACTCTTAGTAGCCTAATAAAGCAATTAGGCTACAGAATAAAGGGTGCATATTAATAAAGTTTTTATGCAATCTTAGATAAAATTGCCGATTTTGTTATATTCCATTGCAAGGACATCATTATGTCAGAAAAATCCGATAAGGTCAGCAAAAAATCAAAAGAAGTCAATGCTGAATTAGAAAGTCTTTTTAAAGAAGAAGATAGCGATTATATCACTTATGAAAAAATTGCCCAAATTATCCTTAAAGCTCCTACTGCTGCACAAGTTAAGAAAATTAAAGACTTAAGTAAAAAATATAAAAAACAGCTTTTAAGTTCGTCAGAAATTGCAAAAATGCTCAATACTCAAGAGCAGATTAAACGTCAAGCTGATAAGAAAAAAATGCTTAATGAAGAGCTTGAAGATGAATTTGATTTTATGAAAGATAAGGAATTGCTTGAATGGAGCAGAAGTGATAGTCCTGTGCGTATGTATTTGCGTGAAATGGGACAAATTTCGCTTTTGACAAAAGAAGAAGAAATCAGTTTAAGTAAAAAAATAGAATTAGGTGAAAATACTATTCTTGATGCAATTTGCTCTGTGCCTTATTTGATTGATTTTATTTATGATTACAAAGATGCTCTTATCAATCGTGAGCGACGTGTAAAAGAGCTTTTTAAAAGTTTTGATGATGAAGAGGAAGAGAATGAAGAGGAAGAGGAAGAATTTGATATGCTTGATGATGAAGAGGCATCACGCAAATCTAATTCTAAAAAAGACCAAAAACGTATAGAAAAAGTTATGGAAAGCTTTAAAGCACTTGATAAGGCAAAAAAAGAATGGCTCAAAGTGCTTGAAACACCAATAGTAGAGGGAGAAGATGAGTTGGCTCATATTTTGCTCCTCTCGCATAAAAAGCATATTTTGAAAATGAAGCTTTTGGATTTAGGACCAACAAGTAAGCTTATTGGTGAGCTTGTGAAAGCAATGGAAAACACTCTAAAGAGTGGCGATGGCTTTGAACGTGAGTTAAAACGTTTAGAGTATAAATTGCCATTGTTTAATGATATGCTTGTGGAAAATCATCAAAAAATACTTGCTAATATCACAACGATGAGTCGTGATGAGATTGCTGCAATGGTGCCAGAAACAACAATGGTGAGTGTATATGTAGAACTTAAAAAGCTTTTTCAAACGAAAGAAGCAAGCGAAGGGGGTTTTAATTTAGAGCCTGAAAAGCTTAAAGAAATTCTAGAGCAGATTAAGCGCGGTAAGTCTATCTCCGATAAAGCAAAGGCAAAAATGGCAAAATCTAATCTTCGACTTGTGGTAAGCATTGCCAAACGCTATACAAATCGTGGTTTGCCATTTCTTGATTTAATCCAAGAGGGCAATATTGGGCTAATGAAAGCAGTGGATAAGTTTGAATATAAAAAGGGCTTTAAGTTTTCAACTTATGCTACTTGGTGGATTAGACAAGCAATTTCTCGTGCTATTGCCGACCAAGCACGCACAATTCGCATTCCTATCCATATGATTGAGACGATTAATAGAATCCACAAGATTATGCGCAAACACGTGCAGGAAACAGGCAAAGAGCCAGATATTGATTTTATTGCCAAAGAAGTGGGGTTACCTATTGATAAGGTAAAAAATGTGATTAAAATCACCAAAGAGCCTGTAAGTCTTGATGCACCTATTGGGAGCGATGATGATGGCAAGTTTGGGGATTTTGTAGAGGATAAGAGCTCGGTTGGTCCTATGGATTACATCCTCAAAGAGGATTTAAAAGTGCAAATTGATGAGGTGTTAGAGCAGCTTAATGATAGGGAAAAAGCAGTCATTCGTATGCGCTTTGGATTGCTTGATGATGAATCTGACCGCACTTTGGAGGAAATTGGCAAAGAACTTAATGTAACACGAGAGAGGGTGCGACAAATAGAATCTAGTGCGATTAAAAAGCTTAAACACCCAAAGGTAGGAAGAAAGCTTAAAAATTACATTGAGGAATAAGGTTGGAGAAAGCCAAATTGCTTTTTATTTTATAGATTTGGAGGGGAGAAGCGTTTGCTTTTAGAAAAAGTAAAATTTATATTGTTAGGGATAAGCTTTGTTTCATTACTACTTGGAAATGAGATTCCACAATTATACAATATTTCACTTTTAAGTAATAATGGGACGATGTTTTCTAATACACTCTCGCCTGAAATGGCAGATGGGAGGTATTGGGTGGATTTTGATGGCGAAGTAGAGTTTACCGGTGTGTTTGAAATGACTTATGAATTTAACTAAGGTGCTTGGAATTGGGTATTTTACCCTGATAGCAACCTTGAGCTTCCTTTTTCGTTTGACCCATATAAACAAGGAGTTTATGATAAGCAACTCAAGAAATGGGACTATAAGAACGCTTCTTTTAATAAAAAGATTGATTTGGGTATCCTTGTAGGGATTGATGAAGTATATAAAATCCTCCCTTATGATTTACAGGCAAAAGAGATAATTTTTGGTACAGTCGCAGTGAGGGCACAGGTGGTATTGAAGTATTATGGATTTGATGGAACAAAAGATTTTCCTATAAAAAGGTAGGGCATATAAAAAAATTTAAAGCACTTTCTCCAATATCCAAGCATTATTATGAGATTGGCATTGCACCGCATTTACAACAATTCCCTAAAACAAAGGATAGTTATATTAATTTAAGAGGTGAGCCAAAAAATGATGGCAAAAAGGCAGGAGAGATTATCGCGCAAATCCAAGTGGAAGATTTAAAAAATAAAAATGCTTTTGTTTATTATATATGGGGACGAAGTATTGGTGAATGGCTAAGAGTCTTTTACTTTCCACCTTCAGCCAAAAGTGGTAAGGACGCTATATTAGGTTATATCCATATCTTCACAAATTGAGAGCAAAAAGCAAAAATAGCGTATTTTATGTATTTTTTAGATTTTTAAGATAGAATCCAAACTTTATTTTATACCAATCAAGGAGGTCAAAATGGCTTTAGATATGGCGAAGAAGAAAGAGATTATTGCTAAATTCGCACGAGATAGTAAGGATACAGGCTCAAGTGAGGTGCAAATCGCATTGCTTTCACAAAGAATTGCAGATTTAACAGAGCATTTAAAAGCTAATCCAAAAGACCATTCAAGTCGTTTGGGGCTTTTAAAGCTTGTAGGGCAGAGAAAATCGCTCCTTTCTTATCTTAAAAAGACGCAATATAATCGTTATGCAAAACTTATCGGTGAGCTTAAACTCAAAGACAGATAAGCTATTTTTTTGCAAATTCAAATAAGCCAAAGCAACAACTTCTTTTATGTGCTTTTGGCATAGATTCGAGTGCTTCCTTATTGATGTGTAGATTGTTATTTTCCCATTTCATACATTCTATCACATCAAAATCTTTTATATAGCCCATTTCAATAATTTGCATAGAATCTAGGCTATCAATAATAGTTTGTGGTTTGTAAATGCGGTGGGCATTGAAACAAAGCCTATCCTCATCTGCCACAGGCACACTTAGATAAAGCCGTCCATTGGGTTTTAATACTCTTTGAAAGGCTTTTAATGCTCCCTCCCACGCATCTGGTTCTATGGGGTCTCCATAACGCCCAAGTCCAAAATGTTCTATACTACATAGTGCAGAGAGTGAGTGGATAGAATTATCAGCTATATTTTCTAAACGCGTAGCATTGGCTTGAATATATATTATGCCCCCCCCCCCGTTGTTTAAAAAGCTCGTATTAAATTGATTATTCATTGGACGTATATCAAGCAAGGTAATTTTTTGATTATAAGCGAGACAATGCGCGATAAAATCCCTCACACTAGAGCCTACATCATAATGCACATCGGGTTTATGAGCTAAAACTTTACGCGCTCCCCAAATATCTTGTATAAAATATTGTGAATCTATAACACCATTAGGTGCATACTTATCCCCTAAGCACAAATAATCCCACTCACTATCAATCACAAATCGTTTATCCATATTAAGACGTGTATAGTCTGTCTTATCTTTGGCAATTTCTTGGTTGCTCATTATTTCGCCTCCACTCGCTCCATTTGTAATAAGCCACATTTGATAAAATGGGCGTGATATTTCTCTTAAAATTTTTTTCCATATGGGCATTTTTTGTTTCATTTTATTCCTTTTGTATGGGTTTAGATTAAGAAATTATATTATTTGTTTAATTGCTTTGTGTTTAAAGCGTCCGCATATAAGCAATAATAATATACAACTCATTCCGCTGAAAATAACTTCTCCAAAAGAATTAAGAGCTTTTGTGTTTGAGATCATCAAGATCCCAAAGCTCAAGCCTGTAGTAAGTGCAGAAAATACAATAGCGTGAGTTGAACGTGGATTATCCCCTTCTTTTATGGCATAGATTCCATAATCCACACTTACAACTACTAAAATGAGCAAAGCGAAAAGGTGCATCATATTTAATACGCTATGGCTTGATATGACACAGAGTGCCATACTCAAAGGAAAAAGCACAAAGCTTGCCGCACTTAAAAATGCTTTATGTGTGCTAAATGCAAGGGTTAAGAGCATAAGGCATAGCGCAATGCCAAGCACGATAAGCATAGGTTGGTAGATAGAATCTGCTAAGTTATCCATAATGCTTTGCAAAGGGCGTGCGTCAAGGTGCACATTAGATTGTGCAATTTTTTCTTGCTCTTCTACGCTCCACAGACTTTGCACATTTTCTTGTAATTTTGTAGTGTCTTTAGAATCGCTATCAGCTGCTTGCAGAGATTTTAAAAGTTCTTGTGTCTTAACAATTTGGGGTTTTGACATATGCACGAGATAATAATATTTCTCTAAATGAGATTCTCCTTCACTTTGTCTGAAGTTTATCGCACCTGTGGATTGTATAAGCCCACGCACAAAGAGCATAAGCCCCTCACTTTTATCTGCAAAGAGTAATACATCATTTTCATCTTTGTCTTGAATGTGCGCAAAAAATGCTCTTTCTTTGAGCATAGGTTTATTTTGATAATCAAGTTTAGAGAGGTCAAAATCAAGTTTAAGTTGTGTGCTTATGTAGATAAAACCTATTAGCGCTATGCTTAAAAATACAATACTCGGGATAAAGGGTTTCCTCAATGCCGAAATTACACTAAAAAGTCGTGGTGGCTTAAAACCTATGCGTGGATATATGAATGCGAAGTTAATATATGCTACGCTTAAAGAAATCATTGCATAAAGAGCAAGTTGTGATAAGAGAGGAAAAGGGATAAACAAACACGCACCAAAGCCTACCATTGTTGTAAAATAACCATAAAACACAGGAAGATTAAATGGTGGACGAGGATATGAAGATTGCTTACGAAAAGCCGCACTTTGTGTATAAAGCCCAAAGAAGTGATGATGCATCATATAATCAATGGCAATATTTGAAATGCCCATACCAAAGCTTAATGCCATAATCGTAACTTTTGGATATATGCAAAGGGTAAGCAAAATTGCAAGGGCATTAGAGAGAATGAGTGTGCAAATAGTATAAAAAGTCAAAAGTGGTATGCGAATAATCACAAAATACAGCAATACAAATACAAATGAGGCAAAACCTAAAAGAAAATTTACTTCATTTAAAATTAATTCTAGATTCTCTACACGCATAAAATCAGACGAAAAATAGCGCATATCAGGATAATCTTGAGCTATGGCTTTAAAGCTTTGTAGCGTGGATTTAATAGCTTCATCTTCAAGGTTTGCAAGCTCTACTAATACCATTAAGCCATAATCTTTTGCTATAAGGGTAGAGGAGGCTGGCGGAGCAGAAGATGCAAAATGATTTGTAAGTTGGTGTAATAAAGGAGCGAAAATCTTTTGCGCCTCAAGCGAAATAAGAGTATATTGCGAATGAGAATCAAATGAGGCGTTGTGTGGAGCGAGGATATAAGAAGTATTTTGTGCTAAAAAGGTATAGAGCTGTTTTTCTAAGGGGATATTTTCTTCAATGACAGAGGAAACATAGGGAAGAGATTGAATAATGCGAACAATATCTTGCATACGCTTTTGTGCATTTTCATCAAAGCCTTTAATCGCCACAGGCACATATTTAGAGCTAGAAAAATATCTGTATGCTTCAATCACTTCTTTATCATCATTATGTGGAAAGAGATCAAGCACCTCTTGACTTATACGCTCTGGTTCAAAAGCCCACCAAAACACACCCAAAGTTGCGAAAAAACATAATGTAAAGACAAAAAGAAGTGCATCTCTCCGCATACTTATCCTTTGAGTATAGACTTTTGATTATAGCAGAATTCTATTATTAATTTTATTTTGCACCAAAAATCAAAGCAAGTTATGGCTAATGCGGAAATGTTGCTAGATTTTAAAAGGATTCTCAACAACTTTTTTTCTATCCACGATGTAGGGGATAAGAGCCATATGTCTTGCGCGTTTGATTGCTACTTCTACACGTTCTTGCCAACGTTTTGTATTGCCTGTAAGACGTCTTGGCATAATCTTGTATCGCTCTGAGAGTGAATGCTTAAGCATTTCCACATCTTTGTAATCAATATATTCAAGCTTTGCTTCGGTATATCGGCAGTATCGTTTTGAGTATTTTTTCTTTTCCATTATTGCTCCTTGTGTTTATTAAAAAGGTATATCTTCATCATCAATGTTGATTTCGGGGATATTTTGAGGATAGTTTCCTGTCCCAATATTCCCATTTCCTTGTGGCTGCGAGTGAGTTTGATTATAGTTTGGTGAGTTATTGGTATTATGTTGCATTCCTGTATTAGAGGCATTTGTATTGTTATAAGGGTTCTCATCTCCACTAGGTTTAGAATCTAGCATTTGCATACTTTCTGCAGTAATGGTATGCCTACTTCGTTTTGCACCGCTTTGGTCGTTCCACGATTCTAAACTCAAACGTCCTTCAATGAGAATCTTGCTTCCCTTGCGCAAATATTGATTTGCTACCTCTGCACTGCGCCCAAAAAGCTTTACATCTATAAAGCATACTTCTTCACCTTGAGAGCCATCTTGCTTTTTGAATCTCCTATTGCTTGCTAATCCAATGGTAGCTAGAGCGCTCCCACTAGGCAAATATCGGAGTTCCACATCTCGTGTAAGATTTCCTATTATAATCACCTTATTATACATCTAGCTTCTCACTCGTATTAAGCCTCTGTCTGGGCTTGCTCTTTAGCCTCTGGGGCAACATCTTCTTTTTTAGCTTTTGTGGGTTTGGGTTCTGGTTTATTATTTGCTTTATTTACAAGGCTTTGCCACGCACTTTGTTCTTTTTTACTCTCATATTTTATGACGATAAAGCGCAAAATCTCTTCATTAATGCGATAATTGCGCTCAAGCTCCAAAATTAAGCTAGGTTGAGCCTTGAAGTAGATGACAAAGTAGTATCCACGTTTATTTTTTTTAATCTCATAGGCAAGATTTCGCATACCCATATCAAGGCAAGTTTCAATCTCGCCACCATTTTTGATAATGACTTCTTTAAAAAAATCAAGTCGTGCTTTGATTTCTACTTCTACAAGTGTGGGTTTGAGAATAAACATCGTCTCATAAAATTTCATTGTAATCTCCTTTTGGTGTAACCGCCCTTTTGTTTATTGCTATGAAGCCACAAAGCTTTTGTGTTACAAAAGAGCAAGGTGTAAGGGTAAGATTCTATCTTATCATTTCTTGAATTTTAATTAAAGTGCTCATAGATTGTTTGGATTTGCCTTTGCTTACTTCATAGCGCCAAGCAGAGAGTAACTCAAAGATAGCAATATATTGTGTCTCTTTAAAACGAATGCAATAACGTGATAAACGCTCAATAATATGAGCAGGTGGACTAAATCCTAGAATCTCTTTCGCATCGGGTCGTCCTTTGATTTTAATAAAAGCAAAAAACAAAAAGAGTTGATAAAAAAATCTTTGAATCTCCCCAATCATCATTATTTCATTAATTCCCTCTTCATAGATAGTGTTGAGCATTTTGATAATAGGCTTTTTTTCCATTAAAGTATGGCATAGCTCTTCTACACTAAAACTTGCTATGCCATCACAAAGTAAATTCACATCATTTGGTTCTATGGGTCTTCTTTCTGCACCTGTGAAAATAACAAATTTTTCTAATTCATTTAAAGAGAGTGCAATATCATTATTTTGTAATCCTAAAATATAGCCTAGAATCTTATCATCGGCAATAAGCCCTAATTCTTTGCTTCTCTCACGCATAAAGCCCATACATTCATCTATTTTTGGCGGAAAGAATCGCACTTCCACAATGCTATCTTTAGGTATTTTGGGATTTTTAAAATATCCAGCACAAATTTTGCAATCTCTTACATAATCCCCATCTGATTTATTTGACGCTTGATAGTATTCTATAATAAGCGCATTTTGTGTATTATGTGAAAGTGAAGTAAGAAAAAGCTCTATATCAGCCTTGTTTAGTTTATGATTGATTTTTAGCACTACAAGTGAGCTAGAGCCAAAAAGTGAGCCTTGTGAAAGCAAAGCATTGATGTTATTTGCATTGTATTCATCAAAGTAAAAAGTCGTCTTTTCCTCGCTTTTTAAACAATGAGCAATTTTTCTACTATAATAGCCCACTAAAAAGCTATCACCATACAGAAAACTTATGCGCGGAGCAGATTGTTTTAAGAGTGTATCAAGTTGAGATTTATACATTTATTGCAGAGAATCCTTAAGATGTAAATCCTAAGGATTCTAGCAGGATTTATTTATTAAAACCCTTAATGCCAATTTCAAACATTATGACAAAATCGTCAGAGTTTGGATAAGCTTGTGCGCCTTGTATATAAGCAGGGGCTATATTTGATACTTCCCTCTAGCTCTGCGCCTAAGAGTATAATATCTCTATCTAAGCCTTTTTTAGAGCTAACTGCGCCGTGATGTCCATTTCTTCATCACTGAGCAATGCAACATTGACATCTTGCTTACCAAAAAAGCAATTGGGCATCAGCTTTGCTTAGCTTTTGCACTTCTTGTGCTTGTGCTGCAACAAGGGAAGTTGTCCCCAAGCTAAAAACTAAAGCCAGAGAAATCAAAATCTTGCTCATTGTGAGATTCCTTAAAAATGATTTTGAAATATTGAAATAATATTTTTCATAAAGTAACATTTTAATTTTAGTCAATTTTAAGACTTAATGACTGATAGATTCTATTACTCTTCCTTGCACATAGCCACAAAGCAAATCCACTTTTTCTATTTGCACTTTTACAAGTTTAAATCTCTCAAATGAGTGTGAAAGAGCAATTTTTATTTGCGGGATAGTATCTAGCGCAATAGCATAAGAATCTTCTTCTACCACAAGTGCAGTGCAGATAAGAGGTAGAATAGATTCTAAGAGTTTTTGTGTAAAGGCAAGCATTTTGCGTTGATAAAAATCCTGCTCAATATGGCTCACTTGCTTTTGTTTGATGTTCATCTCTTGAGCAATACCATTGAGCCCCTCAAGTAAGAAAGACAGGGATTTATCCTTATGAAGAAGTGCTTTTAAGATTCTATGCACGATTAAGTCGCTATATCGGCGAATAGGAGAGGTAAAATGTGTATAACTCTCAAATCCTAAGCCAAAATGCCCGATATTGATGACACTATAAGTTGCCTTAGCAAAAGATTTGATAATCATATCATCAAGCACTTCTGCCATATTGCTTCCTTTGACTTGGTTTTGTATAGCTAATATAAGGCTGTGAAAATCAAGTGTAGAGGGTAGCTCAAAGCCCATATTTTTTATTTCCCATAGTAGTGATTGTATGCGCTCTTCTTTGGGGGGAGGGTGGATTCTAAAAATGCCCTTTTGTGTATTATTGATGAGCATAAGCGCACTTTGCACATTTGCAAGGAGCATAGATTCTTCAATGATGCTATGAGCCAAAGTGTGCTCTACTTTGTGCCACGAGCTTATATTTTGATACTCATCAAGTTCCAACTTGATTTCATTGCTTTGAAATTCATAGCCATACTGCAAGCGCATAGCCCTGTGTTTTTTGATATAAGGCAAATATGCCTTAAGCCATTTTTGAATCTCTTTTGGCAGAGTGCTTTTGTGTCCTTGCAAAAAAGATTCTATGTTTTCATAGCTGACATTTGCGTGAGATTGTATAAAGGCTTCTAAGAGCTCACTTTTTTGCACTTGTGCGTTTTTATCAAGCGTTATTTTCCATACCATTGCTAAACGCACTTTGTTTTCTTTTAACGAGCAGATTCCGCTGCTTAGCTCAAAGGGGAGCATAGGCACAACTTTATGCGGAAAATATATGCTAAAACCTCTTTGTCTTGCTTCCTTATCAAGCACACTTTCACAGCTTACATATTCGCTTACATCGGCAATAGCCACATAAAGCGTTTTTGTTTTGCTTTCAAAATAAATCGCATCATCGTGGTCGCGTGCGTCTTTGGGGTCTATCACACAAAAAGGCAAGTGGCTTAAATCTACACGATGGGGATACATCTCTTTACATACTTCATCGCCAAAAGATTGAGCAAACTCCTTGACATTAGAGCTAAATTCATTGACGCGATTATAAGAGCTTAGGACTATTTTTTCGTCAATTTGTGCATCTCCAAGCACTCCAAGCACTTCAACAATATTGCCAGATAAAAGCTCAACCTTTACCACGCAGTGCGGAGGCAAAGCTTTGAGCGATTTTTGTGAGACTTTAAGTTCTATATAATGTTCTTTTCCACTTTTTGTATCAAGCTCAAGAGCTTTAATTACCCCCTTTTTCATCACAAGAGTAGCAAGGGTATAAGTTTTTGGTGAGTAAAGCAATGTAATAAAACGCGCTTTTTTTGTTGTGTGCTTTGCGAGAATAATATCACCTTTTTTGAGCTTAACATATCGTCCATTTTCAAGGAGAAAATCATTTTCATCTTTTATATTCAAGCTTTTGATGTAGATTTTTCCACTGCGTGAAATATCTACACTGCCTATAATAAAGTGAGGCTTAAGTATGCAATATTCACCTTTATTTTCAAGCACATTTATCTCTTCTAAATGTTTAAGTGCGTGAGCAAAAGATTTGGGAATGCGCCTCCTTATCGTGCCAGAGGAAATAAGAGCGTAAAAATATATCATTGCTCCCCTAAATATGGACTTTATGTCGCCATAAGGTAATAATTTCTTTAAGTCGTTTGGGAGCAAAACCTAGCTGTTCGCAGCTGACATTAAAACAAAAGGAATAATTTGTATTGCGTGAATGGATATGTCCGTGAATATTCAGTGAGCAATCCGCGAGGGCAAAAAGCTTATCAAGCGTATCTCTACTTTTAGTGAATCTATCGTGTGCCTTGCGATGAAACACAGGAAAATGCGAAAACATAATGCGCTCTCCTGCACAATCAAGCACTATGGCATTGAGATAAATATCATCTTTTACCATACTTTTGCCAAATTGTGCATAGAGCTTTTTGAGAATTGCCTCGCTTTGGGGAACTTGTAAGGCTAAACCTTTTTGAACACTCCAACTTTTAAGATTTTTAAGTTTTTCAAAACGTTCCACATCATTATTTCCTATTACAAGTTTTTTCGTGCCATTGAGTCCTTTAAGATAAGGGAATCCACCTGCATAATATAAATCTCCCAAATGCAAAAGCGTATCTTTTTTGCCCACTACTTGATTCCATAAATGTTTATGAAACGCATAAAAATCACTATATCCATAGGCTTTGGCACTTTTGAGCCGACTAGGTTCGCGCTGCAAAACAGCCTTATGTCCAAAATGACTATCAGAAATCACAAATGTGTTTTCAGTAATTTCAAACCCCATCATATAGCCTTTTTATAGAGGGTTAAGGAGATGTTTTGCTATATAGCCATTAATTTCACGCACCCCTTGTTTCCCCTCAAAAATATAATGAATCTTTGCCCATTCTCCATTTTGCCCCTCAAAAGAAAGAATTTGCATTTTGCGTCCCAAAGGTGCTTTAGCCACAATGGGCGCAGTGATGGAAGGCTCTAAGCGCACAAGCGCAATATTTACTTTTACTTGTGCATTTATAGGAAGTGCTTTCACAGAGGAATCTTGAGTTTTTTGTGATATATCTTTTGGTGTGGATTCTATAGGTTTTGTATTCTCTTGCGGAGCATCTTGAAGTGCCTCTGTTAGCATATATGAGCTAATGTAGCCCTCTTGATTTACACCATTTTTACTATCTTTTGCAATTTTGCTCCATTTACCCACTTGTTCTAAAACTTCTACTTTCGCTCCTTGTGGAAGTTTCGCAATTATAGAATCTTGTATGCTTGGTTTTAATCGGACATTAACGCCAATAGAGGGTCTAACAAAACGAGTCATAGTTTGTTGTGGTATTTTGATTGTAGGCTTAGTAGATTCTTTTTGTTCATTTTTAGGCATAGATTCTTTAGAAGCAAGGGCTATATTTTTAGGTGGTATAGTGCTTGGTGATGTCTGTTTGGTATGAGTGTGTGCTAGAGCTAAAGCAAGGGGTGAATTAGGTGCAGGTTTATAGGCTATAAGTTTATAAGGTGTGGGATTATCAAGTGGAGGTTTATCAAAAGAAATAGTTATCATACCGCTAAATACATCTTTGCGATAGATTTCAGCGCGATAAATAAGAGATTGTTTATCAAGGCTATATCGTGGCATAAAGTCTTTTTTATGGACTTTGATACCACTTTCATTGGGTAAAGGCGAAGTATCATTAGGCTTGACATAGCCTATAATATTTACGCGATATTCACTCATGGGTTCAAACTCTATACTTTCTTTTGCATAAACTATTGAACCCAAATGCACAGACTGCATTTTATCATCAATTTTCATATTCACACTGCCCAATGAGCTATCAAAAGCGCTCCATTGGGGTGAGAGTGTGCTAAGTGTGCGTGAGCCATATTTAATCTCTATACCCCCTTGTTGATTTTTCACTAAGCCGAGTATATGACTTGGGCTTTGAATCTTAATATGTTTTGGTTCTACGCCTTGAGGAAGCGGAAAATAAGTAATAAGAGGGCGTAGAGAATCTAAGGGCAAAGTGATGAGTCCTTCAATATGTGCTTGTAAATGTGCAGTAGAGATAAGTTTTTTGATAGAGGCGGGATTAAGTTCAAAATCTCTCTCAAATTCTATACCAAGCTGTCCGAGTAGAGATTCTATGGCGAGGAGGTGATAATATACGCGTATTTGAATATCAAGCTCTTTGCTTGCTTCATTTGTGAGGGCTGGTTTGCCGAGCGAGAGTGAGAAAAAAGTGAGGGCTTTGAGTTGTTGTGTATCATTTTTAGATTTTGTATGAGTATTATGCACAGAGTAGCGATGGAGAGGGTGTAGGATATACTCATTAATATCTGCCACCATTTGAATCACAAAAGATTCTAATTTGCCATATTTTGAGCCTTTAAGCTCTACTTGGTCTATTACCGAGCAATTTCCCCAACGGAGCGGATTAAGGAGGTTACTCACATAGGTAGGACGCCAATATCCACTCCCATCGTGGAGGTGCATTGAAATATCAATCTGTGGATGAGCAAGAAGCTCTTTGATTTTTTGGATACTCTGATAATCAGGGTCGTTTTGAGCAAGCGCAGCAAATTTGCGATTCATATCACCATATAAACCACGCACATTTGCAAACATACTATGAGGATTAACAACAGGCACAACCCACACACTACCCTTTGTGATTTTGTAATGACGCATAAATAAATCAGTAGAGTAATATGCTCCGGGTTCATCGCCGTGAATCCCGCCCATAAGGAGTAAAGTAGGTGCTCTTTTGTCTCCATCATTGAGTTTATAAAGTTCAAAATCACGCACAAGATTCTCCGCGTGAAGTATGCTAAATATAAAAATTAAAATCAGAAAAAGGCGCATCATAATCCTTTGTTTTTTTCTCTTCGCATAGTTCTCTCTTCTTCCATTTCTTTATAGAGTGTGGCACAGCCTTTAGCGAGTTCGCGTATTTGTAAGATATAGTTTTGTCTTTGAGCTACAGAGATAGCTTTACGCGCATCAAGGATATTAAAAAAATGACTTGCTAACATTGTGTAATCATAGGCTACAAGAGGGACTTTTTGTTGCAAACAATGTTTGACTTCTTGAGTGTATTGATTAAAGAGAGAAAAAATCATTTGTGTATCAGCAAGCTCAAAATGGTATTTAGAAAATTCATATTCGCTTTGCAAATGAACATCAGCATAAAGCATAGGTGCAGAGTTTGAGGAATCATTCCAAAGAATATCAAAGATATTTTCTACACTTTGAATATACATTGCTAAACGCTCCACTCCATAAGTGATTTCTACTGCTACAGGGCGACAAGGGATACCTCCTACTTGTTGAAAGTAAGTGAATTGAGTTACTTCCATACCATCAAGCCATACTTCCCAGCCTAATCCCCACGCACCAAGCGTTGGAGATTCCCAATTATCTTCTACAAATCGCACATCGTGTGATTTTAAATCTAATCCTAAAGCCTCAAGGCTACGTAAGTAGAGCTCTTGTATATTATCAGGACTTGGTTTGATAAGCACTTGAAATTGATAGTAACTTCCTAAGCGGTTAGGATTTTCTCCGTATCGTCCATCTGTGGGGCGGCGTGAAGGTGCGACATAAGCTACATTCCACGGCTTAGAATCAAGACTTCTAAGTAGGGTTGCAGGGTGGAATGTCCCAGCTCCTGCAGGAATGTCATAAGGCTGGACAATGAGGCAGCCTTGATTTTTCCAAAATTCTTGTAATTTTAATAAAATATCTGAAAAACTTAACATATTTCTCCTTATTTGACATTATGCTTTAACATCATTGTGCCTTTTTCCACACCACAAAATGCAGCTACAACATCGCATTTGACTTTAAAAAGCATAAAAAGTCGCTCATCTTTATGAGATTGCAAACATTCAAAATTTCCCATACCCTTAGAAAGAATCACATCAGCTTCATCATAGAGTTTTTGCGCACGCTCACAAGCATCTGCATAAACAAAGCCCGGACTCTGCACGCCAGAATCTATAAGTGTGCAATAATGTCCTATACCCTTTGCCAAAGGGTGGCGCATATCTTCTAAGGTAAGGTCGTTAATAATAGGCTTTCCACGCAGTGCGTAATATATTTGAAGTTGTGGATAAATTTCTTTAAGGGAAGATATAAGCACTTCATCAAAGATATTTTCTCCCGCATTATCAGCAAGATAAAAGAGGATTTTAGCACACTCAAGTTTATCTATGAGTGCATCAAGGCAAAAATCACCAAATATCATTTCTTTAAAGCCAAAATCTGCATTCTCAAAACTAAAAGCACTTTGAGAGCCATAATCAATGACATTTCCCAAAATTGCTACTCTTATCGCCCAATCAAGTCGCCTACGCATAGAATCCACGCTCCATTTTCCCGATGAAGTGCGTTCAAGCACAGGAGCAGGATAAGAGACAAGGAGATTCTCACAAATGCTATGAGCGCGCACCATACTCTCTTGTTTAATATGTATAAAAGGGTCGCTTATGCCTAGATTTTGCTCAACGCATTGATAAATCTCAATAGCAATTTGAGGCGGAGCAAGAGTGCGGCTTTGTGCGGCTTTTTGAGCCAATTTATCTTTGATTTGTTGTGTAATACTAGAAGCATTGTGTGGTTTTAATACAAGGCAGAGATTTTCAACCTGTTTTTGCAGACAATCAAAACACTTATCTTGTGCTATCATTTTGACTCTGTCATATTTGAGACTTTACCCCACATAAGGCGATATTTGCGCTTCATAAATTCAATTTCCTCCCGTGAGCGCTCTAGTTCTGCACGTAGCGTTTCCATCGTCTTTTTGTCATCATCATAGACTTCTTGCATAGAAATAAGCGCATCTTTAAGGAAAGAATTTTCATTTTTAAATGCACTAATAGTTTCATCTTTTGAAGCGATGACTTTATCGTGTAAGCCTAGAATGGTTGAAATTGTTTTTTCTACAAATACAGGGTCAAGTTCCTTGCCATTCATATCCGCAGAGACAAGCCCAGATTCTACTTTTTTGACAAGTGCAGAAGTGCCCGAAGTCGCATCTACCAAGATTTTTCCATTTTCTTCTTTACTTTTGATAGCTCCTTCTTTAATGAGTTCCATAATTTTGGTTTCATCTAAGCCAGAGAGTTTGGTAAATTCCTCAAGCACAAGCCAAGTTGTATTTTCCATTGTGTCCCCTTAAATTCTCACTTCAATCTCTGCTGAATCTAGTTCTACCTTTTTTGCTTTCATCACTCTATCTTCTATTAATTTGCCCGCAAGTTCATCATTTTTAAGGCTTAAAATTTGCATTGCTAAATATGCTGCATTAATCGCCCCGGCTTTACCAATACTTGTCGTTGCCACAGGCATTGAGCTTGGCATTTGCACTGTTGAGAGAAGAGCATCAAGTCCATCTAATGCACCTCCATTAAGTGGCACACCAATAACGGGCTTACAAGTTTGAGAGGCGATAGCCCCGGCTAAGTGTGCTGCCATACCTGCTGCTCCAATGAAAACCTGCGCACCACGAGATTGTGCATCTTTAATGTATGATTTTGTGCGCTCTGGTGAGCGATGAGCCGAACTGATTATTACCTCATAGGCTACATCAAATTTCTTTAACACTTCTATGCACTCGCTCATCACATTCCAATCACTTTTACTTCCCATAATGACGCTTACAAAATCCATTTTTGCTCCTATATCTTTTCATTTAGCATTTTATACACATTTAAAAGCGATTTATAGCGCATTTTACCATATTTTGTATTAATTTTAAGAATGCTTGAGAGAACATCTCACCCATCGCATTATACACATCTCTAGCTGTGGAATAGGGATAATGTCTTGCTGCACTTCTTTTTTGCTAAAAAGTTGGAGAATCTGCTCGGGTGCTTTGATAGGATTATTGGCACAAGAGAGTGAGCAAATCTCATCAATGGCTTGTTTATCGCTTATTTCATAAGCTTCTTGTGTGTTTTTAATGATGTCTGCTTCTTTGAGTGCTTCTCTCACACTTGGGGCGAATTTACTCCATTCTGCTGTGGCAAGAAATACACTTTTGCCAATTACACTACTTTTTTGCAAATTTTTTGCTACAAAATAAGCAATCGCACTATGCGGGTCAAGTAGTAATCCTTCTTTGAATCCTTGCGCAATGCTCTGCATACACATTTTATCATCACATTCAAATGCACTAAAATCTTGCTGAAGTAAGCTTAACTCTTCAGCAGTGAGGCTATAAAAATCTTTTTTATCAAGGCTATCCATTAATTGCTTTGTGCGTTGTGCGCCAAAGAGTGCATAAAGCACTCTCTCTACATTTGAACTTTTTAAAATATCCATAGCAGGGGATTTGGTTTTAATTAAGTTTCGCTTAGAAATATCATATACACCCGTGTTTATAAAATCACTTAAGATATTATTTGCATTAGAAGCGCTCACAAGACGCTCAAGGGGTAAACCCATTTTTTTTGCAAAAAACGCTCCTAAAATATTGCCAAAGTTGCCACTTGGCACGACAACAGAGATCTTTTCCCCAAGTGTAATATGTCCATCTTTAAGTAATTTTACATACGCCCAAAAATAATAAATGATTTGAAATGCAATGCGTCCAATATTCACAGAATTTGCAGCAGAGAGCGCAAATCCTTGCTCTTTGAGTTTTTTTACAAAATCTACATTTGCGATAAGTTTTTTTAATGCACTTTGCGCTCCATCAAAATCCCCCTCAATACCAATAACTTTTACATTTGGTGCGGTATGAGTTGTCATTTGTAATCGCTGCACATCGCTAGTGCCTCCATAAGGATAAATGCACACAACCCTGATATGAGGTTGATTTGCAAAGCTCTGCAAGGTTGCAGGTCCGGTATCACCGCTTGTGGCAGTGAGAATAAGATAGGGTCTTGTATCTTGCGTAGCAAGATGTGCAAACAAACGTCCAAAGGGTTGAAGTGCCATATCTTTAAAAGCACGCGTAGGACCAGAGAAGAGATTAAGCATAAAGAGATTCTCATTTACCACTTTAAGTGGAGCAGGATTATAAGAATCATCAAAATTTTTATAGCTTAAAAGTGCTTCTTCAAGCACACTTCTATGGATTCCAAGTTTTAAGCGATTAAAAATATCTACGCACAGCTTGGTATAAGTAAGGTTTGTAAAATTTTCAATGTCCTCTAGGCTGATATGAGGGAGTTTGGTAAAGGTATAAAGCCCATTATGTTGTGCATTCGGGTGTAATAAAGCGTGTTGAAAGCTTACGCCAAAGGCTGTATCATCTCGCGTGGAATATAAGAGATTCTCATCATATGTATTCATTTATGTTCCTTATGCCTTAAAATGGACACATTGTAGCATATTTTGATTTTTTTAGGGTAATAAAGTTTAAGATTGCTTCCCCGCTTCTTTGATAGAAAGCAGGGAAAAACATTTAGAAAGTGTAGTTATAGCCAATTTGCACGATGTAAGTGCGAAGTGTAGCTGCTTTCACATCTCCTACAACAGGTTGCGTAATTTTATAATCATAGCCTAGTAATGGAATTTTTGCTCCAAGGAGGATTTGACTTGCATCATTAAAGTTATAGGTAAGCCCCACATTTACAGGCACGGCAAGTCCGCCTTTAGCTTCAGTAGGCATAGCATTTCCAGCTATTTTCCAAGTAGGATCATATTGTTGATAGCCTACACCAATACCGATATATGCACCAAAAGCAGGAGTGAAATTAAAGTAATAATCCACATTTGCAGTGATAAGATGTTGATTAATATCAGCATTTACTTTAGGTAAAGGGCTATTATCCTTAGAACCTTTGCTTTGATTGTAGTTATAGCTGATATAGTATTTTAAACCATAGTTTTCGCTCAAGACTTGTTTATAGCCTACATCTAGTCCTACTGCCCAGCCTATTCCGCTTGTAGGAAACATACTAGAATTTGGTATAGCAGGACCATATGAGGGCGTAGTAATAGGCACTCCTGCATTTACCCCTACAAAAAGCCCACTTGTTTGTGCTTGAGCTACACCAAATAGGCTTGCTGCTAATGCACTTGAGATAAGAATCTTTTTCATTTTAATCCTTTTGTCTAAAAGTTTTAGTATCATTTGATACTAGAGACATACAATTATAGCACTACATAAGTGCAAAAACAAAATTTAAAACGCTTTTTTTTTTTTTGTAGTGCAAATGCAACAAAAAGTTGCATATACAACAAATTTGTTTGATTTATTCTTTAATTTTTCTCTCTAACCATTGTGATGAGACTGCACGCACTTGGTTATCAAAGGCTTGTATGGATTCTAAATCACACAAAGAAGCAAACTTAAAGCTATCAAAATATTCCATCATCGCCAAAATAAGCGCACTTATATGTCCAAAAGGTATTTTTTGTGCTAAGAACGCTTCTATGGCTATTTCATTGCTTGCATTTAGCACAATGCCTTTTTGTGGTGTATGTAAAAGCGTGTCTTTAAGATTCCATAGCGGATAACGAAGCGTATCAATGTTTTTAAGAGCAAGGCAGAGGGATTGTATATCCAAAGGCTGGATAAAAGGCATTTGTGCTGCCTTATCTTTATCAAGTGCATAGGCAATAGGGAGCTTCATATCAGGCGTGCTTATATGTGTTGTAATGCTCCCATCTGCAAATTCAATAAGTGCGTGCATACTTGAGCTTGGCTCAATAAAGGCATCAATAGATTCTATATCGAAGAGCCAACGCGCTTCAAGTATTTCAAAAAGTTTATTTGCCATACTTGCAGAATCTATGGTGATTTTATATCCCATTTGCCAATTTGGGTGTTTAAGTGCTTCTTGTGGGGTAGCAAGGGCGATTTTATCTAGTGGATAATCCCTAAAAGCTCCACCGCTTGCAGTAATATAAAGTTTAGTTATTGGGCGATTGTTTTGTAAATACCATAAGCCAAAATGTTCGCTATCAATGGGAGTAATATCTGCATTTTGCAAGAGCCAGCCAGCATTTACTAGGGATTCTTTATTTGCAAGAGCGAGTTTTTTGTTACATTGCAAGGCTTTAAAGCTAGGTTTTAATCCAGCAAATCCTACAAGGGCATTCAGCAGTAGATGAGAATGAGAGGATTCTATCATTTCTAGTATGCCCTCACTCCCAAAAAACAGCTTATAGTTGCCATTTATGAGTTTATGGGCGTCATTTTTATCAGCAATACAAACATTTTTTGGCGCATAGTGTGCGATTTGTTGATTTAAAAGCGTGATATTTTTCCCAGCACACAGAGATTCTATGGGTATATCAAAATGTGAGGCAACTTCAAGGGCGTTTGTGCCAATGCTCCCTGTGCTACCAAGTAAAATCATTAATTAGAGCATAATTGCCAAGTCTTTGTAACCGGGCAAAAAGAAAAGTAAAAAGTGCATTACTATTGCACCAAAAAGCACAGCATCAAGCCTATCAAGCACACCACCGTGTCCAGGCAACACAGAGCCACTATCTTTCACACCTGCTTCGCGTTTGAGATAACTCTCAAATAAATCGCCAAAGACAGAAGAAATTGCGACTACAAAAGTAATACCAAGTGAGTATAAGAAGTTTCCACAAGTGCCAATTCCCACAATAGAGCCACAAATTACCCCACAAATTACCCCACAAATAACACCCTCAATGGTTTTTTTGGGGCTCGTAGGACAAAAAGGCGTTTTACCAAAAGCTTTTCCTCCAAGATATGCTCCTGTGTCAGTGAGGGCTACAATGACAATAAGCCATACAATCACCCATACTCCAGCTCCTCCGGCGTCTTTATAGAGTGCGTAAATGCTTAAAAACGGCAACACAGGATAAATAAATGGAAGCAGGGTTTTAGGCGAGATTTTTTTGCTATAAGCAAGATAGGAAGCGTAAATCACAAGAGTAAAAAGTGCAGATTCTATTATGCGTTCATTAAAGTATGCAAGCACCCAAATAAAAGCTGTAGCAATATAATAATGTAATGCAGGTGGGAGAGCATAGAGTTTAAGGGATTCTTGCACACCAATGAGGCAAATAATAGCAAGCACGATACAAGTAAGTAAGGTTGAATCAATGCTTAAAATTAAAATAAGTGCAACTATAAGCACACCAGCAGTGATAAAACGTGCCTTATCAGCAAGAAACTTCGCTTTTATCTGCTCTTTTGTGTTTTGTTGAGATGTTATAGATTCTTTCTCATTGGTATCCATTTTTACTCCTTAGGATTGTTATAATGATATAATTAATGATAAATTTATAGAATCTTAATGTTAGGTAAGATTCTATGAGCCAGCATTATACCACAATCCATAAGTTTTAGAATATATGGCGTATATAGAAAAATGCGTGAGATCGGTCATCTTTGCGGTTTTGAGTAAGCATAGTGCCACCATTATTTTGAGACTGATAAGAGCCTCCAAGAGGACTATACCCTTTCTTAGTTGTATCACTAAACCATTCTAGTTTTCCACCTACAGCGATGTCTTCGCGGATTTGATAATTAAGAATAAATGCCACACTTTGTTCTGCACTTCGCGGGCTGTTTGTTCCACGTCCTAATATTTTCCAATCAAAGCTGCTATAGTTTGCCCCGATATACCCAAAACCTGTAATGGCATTTCTGCCGATGATGTCATTTAAGGATTGTCCTATATCATATGCGCTTCCTGTCCAAATATCAATAGAGATAGGATTTCCCCAGCGTCCAATGAGTTCATTTGCATTGCCAAAGTTTTGATAATATCCTGCACCAAAGTTAAATAGATTGACTTCAAATCGTTGCTCAAGATAAAGTGTATAAGAGTGTTTATCTATCTCTCCCCACCTTTTAGCATTGATTCTTTGGCTTATATCCGCTATAGGTGCGAGAAAACGAAGTTTGGTAATACTTCTAAAGCCTTGAGATTCTTTGTTTGGATTGGTATCAAAGGTAATACTTGCGCCCGGAGCAGTTACTATTCCGGGTGTATAATAAGAGAATCCAGAGAGTGTAAGCCCACCAAAAGTAAGATTAAGCCCCAAAGCATAGGTATTACGCGTAGCCCCTCCCCCATAAATTCCGTGAACACGATAGAAATCATTAAACCATTGGTCATACGCAAAGGCACGGCGATTTGATAAAAATCCCCAGAGTTTCACACTTCCAGCTTGTAAATAACCCTCTGCTCCTTGATTATAGCCACTAAACCACTCACCTACCTTGCCAGATTGATAACGTCCGGCTTTAAAATAGACATTATCACTATAGCTATACTCTAAAAAGGCATTTTGCACCATATAATTTTGCACTTTTGCCTTATCCCACGCAGTCCCAAAATAAGAAGTAATAACAGGAGAGCCTACACCATCCAATATAGGGTCATTTCGTGTAGAATCAAAAGCTAATCCACCCAAAGCCCCGCCAAACCCTGCTTTAAATCCAGCTCCTAAATCTGCATTGAGATTAAGCTGTGCAAATAATGTCGTAAAACTCTCTGTGGGAGCTTGATTGTTGGGTATATCAAGTTTTTGATTATTAAAGCCCCATTTTGTAAAACTTTCCGCCGAACCACTTACTTTGTAATCAAAAGCATTCACGCTTGAAGCAAATAAGCCTCCTAAGGCTGCAACTACTAAAGTTTTTTTCATTTTTTATCCTTAATTTGAGGTTTGAAATATTTGCAGATATTTCAAATAAATTTACGTATTTTTTAGAATACAATATGTATTCTAACATTTTATGCTTAATTGAGACTTAATATCAAATAAACTTTATGTGCAGATACAAAATTCAAGCACTGCCATACGCACACATACGCCGTTAGTTACCTGCTCTAAAACTTTGCAACGTGGGTCTTTAAGCACTTCATCATCAATATCAATGTTACGATGAACAGGTCCAGGATGTAAAACAATAACATCTCTATCGCTTAGAATCTCGGGCGTGAGGCAGTATTGTGAAGCATAGTCTTTGAGTGAGCCATAAATTTGTTTATCGTGTCTTTCTGTTTGAGTGCGCAAACTCATAAATACATCAACTTCTTTGGCAATTTCTCGCAAAGAGTAGCAAGTGCGTAAATGTGTGGATGGAAGAAAATGAGGTGGGGCAACGAGAATCACTTCCATACCAAAACGCGAGAGCAGCTCAATATTGCTATTTGCCACACGGGAATTTACAATATCACCAATAATTGCAATTTTTTTACCTTTGAGATTGTTTAAATCATTATCAAAATGTTCTTTAAGTGTGAGTAAATCAAGTAGGGCTTGTGTAGGGTGTGCGTGCGCACCATCTCCTGCATTGATGATAGGGCAGCTCACTTGGAATTTAAGATAATATCCAGCTCCTGCATTTTTATGACGAATGATAATTGCGCTTGGATTCATTGCATTGAGATTGGCTGCAGTATCAGACATACTCTCTCCCTTTGTAGTGGAGCTTTTACTCACATCAAGTCGCACAACATCAGCACTTAAGCGTTTAGCAGCGATTTCAAAGCTTGAGAGTGTGCGCGTGGAGTTTTCAAAAAAAATGGTAATAATAGTTTTGTTTTTAAGATTCTCTCTATGGTGCATATCTTTGTAGGTTTGGGCTTGTTGTAAAATTGTTTCTATTTGTGAATTATCAAGATCGCTTGTGCGTAAGAGATGTTTGGGCGGGCGCATAAATCTCCTTTTGGGGATAAATTTGGGTATTGTAGCAAACTTTGTGATAAAATTCCCATAATTTTAGAATCTAATAAGTATCATTTACAAAATTAAAGATAAACAAAGGAAAAAGGGAAAATGTGGTTATATTGAGGCTTTGTATGTGTGTTATCACAGGAATATGTATGAATGTGTGGATTGCAGGTTGTAGTGATTTTTATCGTAAAGATTTTATACACATTACTTCAGCATATGAGGATTCTAAAGAAAAAAGAGCCTTTAAAGAGCGCGAAATACAAGCTATGAGAAAATCTCAAATTTTAATACATAATCACACGCGAGTTGTGATGATTGTGCGATATATGAATGAAGTTGATGATACTTTTGGAGGAAGTGATAATAAAGAAGTATTTTTTGTAGAGTTATACGATAAGCTTGGACAAGTGAAATTAAAAGATTTACAATTTTCTTTAAAAAATATTTATAAAAGTATAAAACCTAGCAATGTCAGCAAACTAAGCACTGCGGATATGGAGTTTCTAAAGCCTGATGTTATTTATAATGATATGTATAAAGTGGTTTTTGAATCTATAGGTGCGCGTGGCAAAGATATGCTACAATTTAATGTAGAAATTGCAGGTGTAGGAAATATGAGCGTTGATTTTAGCTATGCAAAAGCAAAAAGCAATCTTACAAAATAATCAAAATAATGCAGCGACTTGATATTTACCTTAAAACACTTTTATCTTCTCGCACTAAAGCTCAAGAGGCGATAGAATCTGGCTGTGTGCGGGTAAATGGCAAAGTGGTATATAAAAGCTCTTTACCTTTAAAAAGCAGCGATGAGGTAGATATAGACACACAAGGCTTATTGCTTGGACGTGCAGGATACAAATTAAGAGGCTTTTTTGAAGAGCTTGTGTGCAAGGGGTTATGGGAGGAAGGATATTTAGTAGGCAAAAGAGCGCTTGATATTGGTTCAAGCACAGGAGGATTTGCCCAAGTGCTTTTAAATTTTGGTGTGTCTGAAATAGTATGTGTTGATGTAGGGAAAAATCAGCTTCATCAGAATATGCGAGATGATGAGCGTGTAAGAGTTTTTGAAGAATGTGATGTGCGAGAATTTGAGCCTTGTGAGTATTTTGATATAGTAGTGTGCGATGTGAGCTTTATTTCATTATATAAGCTTATGGAAAGTTTTGAGCGACTTGTAAGCGCAGAGTGTATATGGCTCTTTAAACCACAATTTGAGGTAGGACGCGCAGCAAAACGCGATAAAAAAGGCGTATTAAAAGACAAAACACTCGCACATATTGCTCTTGCAGATTTTTGTGCTTATGTGCAAACAAGAGGTTTTAGAATCTTGCACACATCTCAAAGTATATTAAGCGGAAAGGAAGGAAATGAAGAATTTTTTGTCTATGTGCAGCGATAAAGAAGTGCAATCATTAGCACTAGGAAAATTTGATGGTATGCATTTAGCACACAAAGAGCTTTTTAAGCATTTGGATAAAAAAGGTGCTTTGCTTTGCATTGAAGGAAAATTTGATGATATGTGCCTTACACCCTCTAAAGAACAATATAGTCCCTGCGCTCTTATTTATGTAGCTTTTGAAGAGATTTCACATTGGAGTGGCGAAAAATTTATAACTATATTAAAAGAGAAATTTCCCTCCCTTAAACGTCTTGTGGTGGGCTATGACTTTCATTTTGGAAAAAATAGGGCTTTTAGCGCGAGTGATTTATGCCATTTATTTGCAGGCGAGGTTGTTATTATGCCAGAATATCGTATAAATGGTGTAGGTGTGCATTCAAGTTTAATTAAAGAATTTATTCGCTATGGTGATATGGATATGGCAGTAGCTATGCTTGGACGTTATTATCATTTACAAGGCACTATTATTAAAGGACAGAATCTAGGCTCAAAGAGACTTTATCCGACAATAAATATTCAAACGAGAGGCTATGTAATACCACAAGAGGGCGTGTATGCAAGTTTTACCAAAGTAAATGAAAAAATAATGCCAAGTGTATGTTTTGTGGGACATCGTTTAAGCACAGATAGGCATTTTAGTATTGAAAGCCATATCCTTGATAAGGAGATTGTGTGTGAAAGCGATATGGCAAGTATATGTTTTGTGCGTAAAATACGAGACAATCAGAGTTTTAGTGATTTAAATTTGCTTAAAGAGCGCATTACCCAAGATATTATTACATCTAAAGTAATTTTGAGTGCTGCACAGATGATATATGTAGATATGTAGCTTAGATTTTTTCCCAAGTGCTGCCTTGAGGAGTGTCCATAATTTCAATACCTTGCGATTTTAGCTCATCGCGTAACTTATCAGCAAGTGCATAGTTTTTTTGTGCTTTTGCTTCTTGACGCTTAGCAATTTTAGATTCTATCTCTTGCTTAGTTTTTTCATCAAGTCCAAGCTGAAAATAACTTTGTGTGGATTTACCTCCAAGCCCGAGTAAAAATTCAATACACGCGAGATTTGCTTTAATAGCTTGCTTATAGGCTTTATCTTTAGGATTTTTGTCTAAATATTCATTGCTTGTAGAGAGCATATCCTCAATAATGCTCAAAGCTTTTGAGATATTATAATCATCGCTTAAAGCCTCAACAAGTGAGGATAAAAATGTTTTATGCGCTTCTTTGGCGGTTTCTTTGATATTGTGAGTAAATTGCTTTATTTCTTCTCTTGTAATTTGAGGAGATTGTATGTGAGATTCTATAACACGTTTTTTAAGGCGATAGAGTTTATCAAGTCGTTTTTTGCTTTGTAACAAATCCTCTTCATTAAAATTGAGTGCCAAGCGATAATGCACGCCCAGCAAATAATTACGTAAAATCTCTCCATCATAGACTTTTAGCGCATCTTTGATAAAAAAGCTATTGCCAAGAGATTTGCTCATTTTTTCACCATTGATATTCACAAAACCATTGTGTAGCCAATATTTAGCAATTTCTCTTCCTGTAGCACAACGCGTTTGTGAGGCTTCATTTTCGTGATGAGGGAAGAGCAAATCTGATCCTCCTGCGTGAATATCAATACCATATTCTTCATTTTGGTATGCTAAGTGTTTTTCAATCATTGCAGAACATTCAATATGCCAGCCGGGACGCCCTTTGCCAAATGGACTATCATATG
Organism: Helicobacter hepaticus ATCC 51449; assembly: GCF_000007905.1. Classification (NCBI taxonomy): domain Bacteria; kingdom Pseudomonadati; phylum Campylobacterota; class Epsilonproteobacteria; order Campylobacterales; family Helicobacteraceae; genus Helicobacter; species Helicobacter hepaticus. The sequence goes on along the minus strand of NC_004917.1, from coordinate 499,272 downwards.
CAATATCATTCTCTCCCTTATAACCTTTCCAAAGGGCAAAATCATTATGTTCAAGCTTGTCTTGTGCATTTTGAATACGACTTTGGGTATGGCTTTGTTCAAGGCGTTGAGAGAGAGCACCATAGTTTTTATCTTTGTGGATACGAAGATAAATATCACTATTTTCACCCTCATAAGCGTAACCTTTATGAAGCAAGGTTTGTATCATCTCGCACATTTGGGGTAGATTATCGGTTGCTTTTGGCTCAATATCTGCACGCAATACGCCAAGAGAAGCCATATCTTTAAGATATGAATGGATATAGTGCGAACCTATCTCTTGCACACTTGCATTGTTTTGAAGAGATTTTTTAATAATTTTATCATCAATGTCTGTAAAGTTTTTAACAAATACTACTTCAAATCCCAAAAATAAAAATAATCGTCGCCATAAATCAAAAACAATAGAGCTACGAGCGTGCCCTAAATGAGCATCATCATACACAGTTGGACCGCACACATATAATCGAATCTGATTATCTTGTATAGGAGTAAAAGGGATCTTTTGTTTTTTAGCACTATCAAAAAGAGTAATCATAAAATGTTCCTTACAAAGAGATGAAAAGCATCAACGAGTGCTTTGACATAGGGTTTGAGATACCACAAAAGTAGAGATTCCAAACCCACAATGCCTACAAGAAGTAACCACGCTTTTTTGTTATTTATTATAGCTAAGAATTGTTTGAAGCCAAAGATTCTAATTGTGAGGACAAAAAGCACAAATCCGCTCAAACTGCCCGATAATGCTAATCCCATTGCCCCAAATGGGTGCATAAGCACAAGAGAGAATATTACCCCACAGCCTAAAGAGATAGCTGAAATCTTTGCGGCTTTGCCTTGCATTTGATGAGAATAAAGCCAAAGGGAGAAAATTTTACTTAACCCAAAAGGCACTAAACCAATCATATACGCGCTAAAAACTTGTGCTACGATAAGAGTGTCATCTGCACTGAATTTTCCCCATTGATAAAGAAGGCTGATAATCTCTTCGCTTAGCATAATACCACCAAGCACACATACACAAAGGACAATAAGCAAAAACCAAAATGATTTTTTTAAGGCATTAAGTGCGACATCGGCTTGTTTGTTTTTAATTGCTTTTGCTACAAGGGGAAAGAGTGCGGTTGATATGGCTATGGCAAAGATTGCAAGGGGAAACTGAAAGATTCTGTTAGCATAATAGAGTGCGCTAATACTCCCGCTGATAAGAAATGAGGCGAGGAGTGTATCTGTAAAAGTAGCAAGTTGGGCTGTAGAGCTCCCGAGCATAGCAGGAAAGAATTGTTTAAAGAAAGTTTTTATTTCAATTTTGGCATAGCGGATTTTGCATTTGAGTTTAGAATTTGGTTCTTTAATGTGTATCCATTGCCACAACTCTATCACACCTACCCATAAGAGTTTAAAAAATCCCAAGCGATAGAGTGGATAAAAATGGAGTATAATTTGCGCTACTCCACCGCATAGCACACCATAACTTAGCATATAGACAATTTGCATAGAATCTTTATTTTGTGCTAAAAGCAAAGCGCTAATCATTGCAATATTTAAAAGCGCGGTATTGTAAGCATTAACCCAAAAGCAGTTTTTATATTGCAATAAAGAGGAAAGAAAAGTAACAATAAAAACAAGTTCTAAATACCAAAAATTAATCACCACAATGGGTTTGGCAAGCTCAATGGTTGCATCATTAAAACCATACGCAAGAAGTTTTGTAAAGAATCCACTAAAAAATACCACCAAAAGCGAGAGAAATAAAATAAAAACTGCAAAAATAATAAAAGTAATCAAGGCAAACATACCTTTTTTGCGACTATGAATGAAGTTAGGCAAAAAACTTTGTGTAAAGGCTCCTTCACCAAATACACGGCGAAAGAGGTTAGGGAGCTTAAAAGCAGCAAAGAAAATATCGCTATACACGCTTGCACCTAGAAATTTTGCTGTGCATAAATCACGAATTAATCCTGCTATCCTAGAGAGTAAAATTCCGCTACTATTTGTTAAAAATGCTTTTTTAATCAAATTTTGCCTTTTAATAAAGAAATAAAGTGTAGAATTATAGCTACAATAAACAAACTTTAAGCTATGGAGGTTTTTATGCAGTTTTTTGAACCTATCTCAATTAAGGGCTGTGTTGATGTAGGTATGGAACTTAAAAAAATAACTGAACTTTATGCCTTTGAAGAGCATATGGTAAGCTTTGATATATTGCGCATTAGCACTTTTTATAGAGGCGAAAAAAAGAAGGATTTTAGCCTACTTGAAGGACAGGAGAGAGCAAGGATTCTAAGTGATGATGCAGAATATAATAAAAATGATTTTGAAATTAAACAGGTTTATGATATTTTGTTGCGTGGATTAAAAAAAGGGGATTTAGCACCTTTTGTTGGGCTTAAAATGGATAGTGAATGTTATGAATTAGTTTTGGAGCTTAAAGAAGGGCTAGAAGTGCGTAATGATGATACATTTTTTGAAGAGCTTTATACAGAGATTACGCGTAAAAAAATATGTCAACATATTATTGTGAGGTTATTTGATGAGGATATTAAACAAGAAATTAATGCGCTCAAAGAGCTATTTTCTCATCTTAATATTCAAGGGAAAATACAATCTTCTCAAAGCATTGCCCTTGCTAAGGCAAGTGGATTCATACCAGAAATGGGGGCAAAATTCATATTTACGCTTAAAGATGAATGGAATAAAACACATACTCAAAGTATAGATTTTGCTTCTTATGCTGCAAAGAGTGGAGATTTGGTGGGTTTAAGCCTTAAACCACAGGTAGGTGTAAGCGGACGTAACCTTAAGGGTGAATATATACACGCCAAAAAACATGCAGAGGGTGCAGATATTGGTAATGAAGAAGCAAAGCTTAAATTTAAAGATAATGAGTTTCGCAAAGAAGAAAAAGAGGGGAGCATTGAGTATTATGCATTACAAGATGGCTATGTAGGAATGAGTGAGGGTGAGTTACGTGTAATTACAGATTTTAATTTTGCAGAAGTGAGCTCACGTAAAAATGGTTCATTGCTTGGAGGTGACAAAAAAGGTTTTGTAGTAGAAGTAACTTGTGGCGACCCCAATCAAGATGCGATAGGTGCAGGTATTACGCTTGAGGCAAGTGAAATAAAAATTTTTGGAAGTGTGGCAGAAAATACTAAAATAGTAGGGAAGAAGATTGAAATCAATGGGCAAACACATCAAAGCTCCACGATAAAAGCTGATGAAGTAAATATTGATTTGCATAAAGGTGAAGTTATGGGCGATAAAGTTCGTGTAGAGCGCCTTGAATTAGGTAATATAGATGGCGAAGAAGTATTTATTGAGCAAGCAAATGGAGGCACTATTAAAGCAAGAAATATTACAATTGCTACCTTACATTCCCACACAAAGATCTTTGTGTCAGAGCATTTACATATTAAAAATATGAGCGGAGGAGAAAATCGTTTTACACTCTCTTCGCGTGCTTCTCTTAAGGCACAAGAAGAGGTGCAATCTATTACCGAACAAATTACACAGAATATCCAAGAGATGAATACCCTCCTTGCTGTGCTTAATAAAGATTTGGTGCGTGTGCGTAAAACAAAACCTGTAGTAGAAAAAATAAAAGCTATTATGGAGGAAAACAAAAAAAATAAAAAACCCAATGAGCGCAATATCATTGATAGTATGGCACAATACGTTATTTTACTTCAACGCACGAAATATCTTAAAGAAAGGTTAGTAGCCCTTAAGCAACAAAGTAGAGATTTGGATAAGCGTCTTGAATCTCTTGATAAACAAACTCAAGATGCAAAAATCACAAGTGATGTAGCGTGGCAAAAGGAAAATGAAGTTGTTTATGAGAGTTTTTTCCCAGAGAGTAAGGATATTATGATTTTAAGCGATGGAGAGGAGGTAAATATTGGTATTAATAAAGGACAGCTAAAGCTTGTGAGAGAAGTGCGTTCCTAAATGTTGAATAAAATAAAGATTCTTTAATGAGTTTATTATAAAAAAGGAGAAATTGGTGATTGTTGGATTAAGAGGAACGATAATAAGATTAGAACCTATGTATGCTGAAATTGATGTAGGAGGTGTGATTTATGGAATGCAAATGTCTCTGAATGCTACTTCTATGCTCCAAACAAAAATAGATTCACAACCAGATGCTCCTGTGAAAATTATTTGCGCACAAATAATTCGTGAAGATGCACATTTGCTTTTTGGATTCTGTGAGGAAATTGAAAAACAGACTTTTGAGCGTCTTATTAAAATAAGTGGTGTAGGTCCAAAGGTTGCAATAGCAATTCTTTCTACCTACACACCAACACATTTTGCAAAAATTATTGCTGATAAAGATATTGAAGCTTTAAAAAAAGTGCCGGGTATTGGTGTAAAAGGTGCAGCAAAAATTATGGTTGATATAGCAGGATTTTTTGCGCAGCTTCTTCAATCCCAAGAGGAAAGTATTGCTCCTTCTAATAATCTCAAATATGAAGCATCTTTGGCACTTCAATCACTTGGCTTTAAGAGAAATGAAATACAAAAAGTGTTAGAACATATTGAAGCATTAAGTGTGTCTGAAATTGTTAAGGAAGCTTTAAAGAGACTTGCGTAATTATATAAAATCCTAGGGGGTGAAAAAATGTTACAATCATTTCGTTCTAAAGTGCTTTTCACATTGTTTGTTTTTATCATTATTGGTTTTAGTGTTTTATATCAAATTGTCTCTACTGGATACGAAGATATGGTAGTAAAGGAGGGCAAAAGAAATGCTCAAATGCTCGGAGATTCTATTTTTCAAACCGTGCGTATGAGTATGAATATTGGTGTAAGAGAAATGATTGATGCAGGATTAGATAATGCACGTAAAATAGCAGGTGTGCGCTCACTTGAGATACATAAGTCTCAAAGTGTAATTGATTTGTTTAATATGCCCGACAAGGTAAGTCAAAAAAAAGACATTCAACATATCTTTGAAAGCAAACAATCCCAAATTGCTGAAGTTTATGAAAATGGTGAGCATAATGTGCTTCTCCAAAAGCCACTTATTGCTGATGAGGGTTGTATGGTATGTCATCAAGATGGGACACTTAAAGAAGGCGATGTGCTTGGAGTGCTTGAGTTAAGAATCTCTACAGAGAGTTTTTATGAACAAATTGAACAAAGTGAAAATTATCTTTTGCTTACAATGTTTGTCGCAGGTATATTGGCTTTATTAGGGCTTTATATCTTTTTTGAAAAGGAGCTTGTAAAGCCTCTTAATCGTTTGCGTGATATGGCAAAAGACTTGACTGAAGATGGCGGTGGAGATCTTACAAAACGTATTGCTATTAAAAGTAATGATGAAGTGGGAATAACTTCAAATTATGTGAATAGGTTTATTAAAATTATTCAAGAGACTATTGCTGTAAGCAAACACGTTAGTGAAGAAAATACACAAACTTGTAAAGGTTTATTAGAGATGTCAAATGTATTATCAAAAAATTCTGACGCACAATTTGAGCTAGTTGATAGAGTGAACTTACTTGCTCAAGATGTGAGTAAGAAGCTTGATGTTGCCGAAAAAACAACAAGTTCAACTATAAGTGATATTGCTCAAACTGAAAGCATTTTAGATGATTTTGTTAAAAACCTTCAAGACACGATTGGGCTTATAACCAATTCTGCTCAAACACAGCAAAATATTCTTCAACACGTTGAAGAGCTAACACAACACGCAGATCAAATTAAATCAGTTCTTTCTATTATTGCTGATATAGCAGATCAAACAAACTTACTTGCTCTTAATGCAGCAATAGAAGCTGCACGTGCAGGAGAACACGGAAGAGGATTTGCTGTTGTTGCAGATGAGGTGCGAAAACTCGCAGAAAAGACACAAAAATCACTCAATGAAATTGCAGCAAGTGTAAATCTTGTAACCCAAAGTGTCCAAGATGTCGGGCAAACAATTAGAGATACCACAAAGGATATGATGTATATTACAGAGAAAACATCGCCTTTAATTGATGATGCGCACCATACACAACAAAATCTTGTTCTTACAAAGCAAAATTCTATTCATCTTAAAGATATTAGCACTTCAATCGCTCAAAGCACTAAAGAATTAGCTCAAATGATGCAAGATATAGTGAGCTCTTCAGAATCTACCCAAAGTGTAGGGCATACTATACAAAAAGATGTTAATGATATGTCGCAAAAAGCCCAAGAGCTTGATAATGCTATTACCAAATTTAAAACATAAATTTGAGAGCTATGAGTGAGCCTATATAAAGATATGAGGCATCATAAAGCAGTGTTTCAAGCTGATTTTGCAGGAATTGATAAAAGTATTGTATGGGTAGAATCTCAGCTTGTTAAAACACTTAGATTTAAACCTTTCAAAGAAATAATCATTGACAAAATAGGGCTTGTAATGTTTGAAAGCGTGAGCAATATTATTGAACATAGCATTACTTGTATGCCTAAAATGAATATATATAATAAAAAAATAAATTATATACAATCTTTGCGTCAGCAACAGCGATTTTCCTGTTTTCTTGAAGTAGGGGTAGAGCAAGTAAGAATAAAGATTCTTTATCCTTTTAATCCTCATTATAAGTGCCATTTGAGAGAGAAAAATATTTTAGGCGGAAGGGGGGAACACATTATAAAAGCGATGGGCGCTAAAGTTCGTAGGCGTGTGAATTATGCAAAAAAAGCTGCTATGCTTACACTTTATATACCTTATGTTTAATCCCTTGCAATAAAGCTTTGTTATAATTAAATGTTATTAAAAAAGCAAGAGGTAAAAATATGGGACTTAATATAGAAACCATTAATGATTTGCAAATGGTGCGCAGCACTGGGAAACTTAAAACCTATGACGCATTTTTGACTTTCAAGGCGGAGCTTGAAAACCTTTTGCCGCAGATTCTATCAAGTGCAGATAATATACTTAGAATCTACTTTGTTCAAGCCTATCCAATCAATTCTTATGTATTAGGTTTTTTGTTCAAGCTCAAAAGTGTAGATGGAGTAAAAATTGAGATTGTTGTTGATGATTTGCGATTATTTATGTTTTTTGAAGAGATTGATATGATTGATGAATTTAAGATTAAAATTATGGAGGAATAATTTTGGAGACTTATAGTGTATGGAATAGAATCTACGATTATATTAATCCTATTGCATTTAAAATTTTTGATATAAGTGTGCATTGGTATGGCATTATGTATGTGAGCGCAATGCTTATCGCACTTTTGATTGCAAAAGCATTTATTACATATCGCAATGAGCGTTTTCCTATCACCCAAGAATTATTGGATAGTTTTTTTATTTGGGTGGAAATTGGTGTTATTTTAGGCGGACGCATTGGTTATGTGTTGATTTACTCGCCTAATCGTTGGGAATATCTTATGCAGCCGTGGCAAATGTTTAATCCTTACACCAATGGAGTATTTGTAGGTATCAGTGGTTTTAGTTATCACGGGGCAATGGCGGGGTTTGTCCTCGCGGCTATTATATTTTGCTATGTTAAAAAGCAATCTTTTTGGATATTTATGGATTTATCTGCTATTTCAATTCCATTAGGGTATGTTTTTGGACGCATAGGAAATTTTTTTAATCACGAGCTTTTTGGACGGGTAATTGAAAGTGATAGCTCCTTGCGAGATATTGGAATTCTTGTAAATGGAGAATTGCGTTATCCAAGTCAGCTTTTTGAAGCTTTTGCCGAGGGCATTATAGTATTTATTCTTCTTATTTGTTTATTGCGTTATGCAAAAAAGCCGGGCACTCTTCTTGTCGCGTATGGTGTATTTTATGCGCTAGCAAGATTTGTATGTGAGTATTTTCGTGAAGCAGATTCGCAAATGGGATATTTTGTATTTGGCTTATCAATGGGGCAGATTCTAAGTCTTGTAATGCTAGTTATAAGCATATTTTTAGGATTATTTGTTTTTGTGCAAAAACCTATTTCTTCTCAAAAAATAAAACACCAAAGGAAGAAAAAGTGAGTCTAAAAAAAAGTTATTTATTTTTGATGTTCGCTATTTTGACTGAAGTGCTTGCAGTGAATTTAATGAAAGCAAGTGAGGGAGAGATTTGGGGGCTTATGTGTATGTATGTGTTGCTTGTGCTTTCTTATTATTTTATGGCTCTCTCATTAAAGCGTATTTCTGTGGGTGTAGCATATGCGATATGGGAAGTGTTAGGTGCGATTTGTGTGGTGTGCATTAGTGTATTTTATTTTGGCGAAGAGATTTCATTTATACAAAAGATTGGCATTGTATTGTCCATTAGCGGCATTGCTTTAATCAATTATGCCGAAATTAAGCGTGAATCAAAGATAGATTCTATGGAGGGCTAGATGACTTTAGCATTTATATATGTAATAATTTCGGCGATTTTAGATGTAATTGCAAATTTGTTTCTTAAAAAATCTAATGTTTTTACACATAAGGGCTACACCATAGGCTGTATTCTTATGGTGTGGGCAGCTTTTAGCGTGTTGGTTTTAGCACTTGAGAGTATGCCACTAAGTGTAGCGTATTCTACTTGGGGAGCGATAGGAATTATTGGCACGATATTTGGGGGTTATGTGTTTTTTAAAGAAAAATTAGATTTTTTAGGATATATAGGTGTTGCTATGGTAGTATGCGGCGTGATATTATTGCATTGGGAATCTTAAACATCACAAAATGCAAAGGAGGAGAAATGTTGGATAAAAAAATGAGTATAGCTACACTCAAGGCAAAAAAAGGGATTGAAAAAATTACAGCAATTACTGCGTATGATGCGCTTATGGCACGCATTTTTGATGGTGAAGTTGATGTGATTTTGGTAGGTGATAGCTTGAAAATGAGTTTTGGTGGAGAGAATGAAACATTAGGTGCAAGTATGCAAGAGATGATTTATCATACAAAGGCAGTGTGCAAAGGCGCTAAGCATTCTTTCATCATTGCAGATATGCCTTTTGGTAGCTATGCTACACCAAATATGGCATTAAAAAATGCGCTTAGATTCTATAAAAACACTGCAGCAGATGCACTTAAGCTTGAAGTAGGCATTGATAAATTACCTGTGGTGAAAGTACTATGTGAAGAAGGGATTGCTGTAATGGCACATATTGGCTTGAAACCCCAATTTATGCGCTTTGATGGAGGATTTAAAATAAAGGGCAAAGATGAGGTTGAATCTCAAGAATTGATAGAAGCCGCTGTTGCATTCCAAGAAGCTGGGGTTTTTGGGATTTTGATAGAGGGAGTGAAATCGGAATCTGGTGCACGCATTACACAAGCTTTAGAGATTCCAACGATTGGCATTGGTGCAGGTGTGGAGTGTGATGGGCAGATTCTTGTATGGAGCGATGCTTTTGGCTTTTTTGATGAGTTTAAGCCAAAATTTGTGCGCCGCTATTGTGATGGTAAAGCGATACTTAAAGATGCCATAAGAGCGTATGCCAAAGATGTAAAATCTCAAGCATTTCCACAAGCCCAAGAGAGCTATTAAGAGGTAAGATTATGGAGAAAATCACCATTGAGAAAATGATGAGTTTAGGAGAGGGTGAGAAAGTAAATCGTGTCGTAGATATGGAAAAATATAGCTTTGAAAGTGTCCAAGAGTTATCTTTGCGTCCAAATGTGTGGGAGGAGTATATCGGGCAAGAAAAGATTAAAAAAAATCTCAAAGTGTTTATTGAGGCGAGTAAAAAGCGTAAAGAATGCCTAGATCATATTTTGTTTTTTGGACCACCCGGTCTTGGTAAAACTACGCTTAGCCATATTATCGCACACGAAATGGGATGCAATATCAAAGTCAGTGCTGCGCCTATGATTGAAAAATCTGGCGATTTGGCGGCGATTTTAACAAATCTTAATGAGGGAGATATTTTATTTATTGATGAAATACATCGTCTTAGCCCTGCGATTGAAGAGATTCTCTATCCTGCAATGGAGGATTTTCGCCTTGATATTATTATTGGCTCTGGTCCTGCTGCGCAAACGCTTAAAATTGACTTAGCTCCTTTTACGCTTATTGGCGCAACTACACGCGCAGGTATGCTTTCAAATCCGTTGCGTGATAGATTTGGTATGAGCTTTAGATTGCAATTTTATGAACCAAAGGAGCTCTCTGCTATTGTGATTTGTGCTTCTTCAAAGCTAGGCAGAAGCCTCTCAAAAAGCGGTGCAGATGAAATTGCACGCCGATCAAGAGGCACACCTCGTATTGCTTTGCGATTGCTTAGGCGTGTGAGAGACTTTGCAGATGTGGGTGAATATGCACAGGATATGAGAAATCAAAGTGAAATAAGCCTTGAATGTGTCCGTTATGCGCTTAATGAGCTAGGTGTGAATGAACTAGGCTTTGATGAGCTTGATTTGCGTTATTTGGCAATTTTAGCAGAATCTAGAGGCAAAGCTATAGGGTTAAATACCATTGCCGCTGCGATGAGTGAAGATGAGGCAACTATTGAAGATGTAATTGAACCCTATCTTTTAGCAAATGGCTATTTGGAGCGCACAGCAAAGGGGCGAGTGGCAAGCCCAAAGACTTATGAGCTTTTGCATATTCCTTTTTTGGAGCAAAAGGGATTGTTTTAGAATCTATTTTATAAATTAATTGTCCCAATCTTTTTGCTGTTTATTTTTTATAGCACTTAGTTGCTCCATTTTGCACAATGCACTTCTTATTAAACTCATAATCCATCGCCATTACAAAACAAATTAAAAGAATGACAAATCCTGTCAAAATATCTCTTATCCAATTCTTTTTTACTTGTGCCTTCTCTTCTGTGTTTAATTCATTCCACTTTTTAGATTCTTGTGCTTTAGGATAACGCTTCTCTGTCATTTTTTCTTCCTATGGATAATGAGTAATCCAATTAAAATAATCAATAGGCATAAAGCTTGTCCCATACTTTATATTAAACTCCTTTATTCTTGCTCTGTTACTTTAGTAGCAAAACTTGTGCCACGTATGACATTATCTTAAAACAATCAATAAATTATAAAGATTCTGCTAAATTTGCATAAATTACTTTCGCAAACTCCCTTAATTTCTTTTTGTGTCTATAAGTTTGCTTTTTATTTTAATATAAAACAATATTTACTTAATAATAATATTTTTATACATTACTTTTATTATACTGCTATATTCACTATGATTAAACTCTTCCTCATATTTAACAATGCAATGTCCTATATATAGCGCACCCATACTTCTTGCATAATTATACTTTTTCTCTAAGTGTTCATTTACACACTCCGCAATTTTTTTACCCATAATTTCAGATGTATTTGTATTATCGCCATAACAAGCAACTGCAAACCAAAATACAAGCAACCAAATCGCTAATACCTTTGTATTAAATGGTGTGTGAAAGATTATTTTTTGTATGAGATTCGCATTTAAGCGGTTAGAAAGTGTGCTGCTCTTGTGATGCGTAATGTGATTTGAAGAATGCGATGTATAAGAATATAGCTTATGCCCCCCCCCCCGTTAAAAGCAAATTCATTATTCCCCTCCATCAAATAAATTTAAAGCTACAATTATAACGAAAAATCTAAAAGAGTTGCTTAAGGATAATGGGATTACTGCTGCGAGTTTTGCAGAGTTTCTTCTAAAATAGATTGCGTTACAGGTGCATCTTTTGGATCGACAAAGAAAAATATCTCTACACGATTATTTTTTGCACGATTGAGCGCGCTATCATTAGGTGCAATCGCTTGATGCTCTCCATAGCCAGAAAATGAGATTCGCTCGGGAGAAATACCATTTTTAATAAGATTTTTCATCACGCTTAAACTTCGTGCAGAGGAGAGCTCATAATTATCTTTATAGCGTGAACCAACGGGCAGTGGTGCATTATCTGTGTAGCCTCGCACATCAATTTTTACATAATCGGGCAGTTTTTTGATAATAGCACTCATTCGTTGGAGATACAAAAATACATCGCTATTATTAATCTCTGCACTACCAGAATCAAAGAAAAGATTAGAAGGGAGGCGCAATGACATACCCATTTCCATTTGCTCTAAAATTCCGCCTTCTTCTGCCATTTGTTCTATTTCTGCTGAAGTAACCGATGAACTTTCACTTATTGCCCCACTTTCATTTTCTGTTTCAGAATCATTAACATCATCTTGGTCAGAATTGAGTGGAGAGGTAAGCGTAAAATCAAAAATTTTAACAAACTCGGTTTTAAGCAATTCAGAATCCGCATTGCTTGTAGATGAAATCGCCCATAGCGCAATAAAGAGTGCCAATAAAAGTGAGAGGAAGTCTGCATATGGAACAGCCCATTTCTCTCCTGCAGGACACTCTGGACATTTTTTCTTTTTAGCCATTTTGCACTCTTAATCTATCTTATTCAAATTGTGAGATTTTAGGCTCACCGGGTGGAATAAATCCAAGTAATTTCTCTTCAAGGTTGCGAGGGTTATCACCATTAGCAATACCTACAACACCTTCTAAAACAACCATACGTCCCCTTATTATATCTGCGCTTTTAGAGTGCATTTTATGTCCCCAAGGTCCAAAAAGTGCATAAGAACAGAAAATCCCTGTAACGGTCGCGGTAAATGCACCCGCAATACCTGCTGCCATCGCTTTTGGGTCATCAAGCAACTGGAGGGCAAGCATAAGTCCCATAACCGCTCCAACTAGCCCCATTGTAGGACAAGTTTCTGCATAGAGAATCCAAAAGTGTGAGCAACCCTTATAATATTCTTCAAGCGATTCTATTTGCACTTCCATATCTTCACGCACAGCGTGAGCATCTCGTCCGTCAATAATCATTGAAAGGGATTGACGCAAGAAGTCATCTTCAATTTGTGCCGCCTTTCCTTCAAGTGCAAGCACACCATCTTTTCTTGCGAGTGTAGCAAGTTCTACAAGCTGTCGTATTATTTCATTGAGATTCACTCCTGTTGAACCAAAAACGATTTTGAGCTCTTTCATTGCACCTTTGATATGTGTGGCGTGTGTAGCACTTGAGGCAGCACACATAGCGGTAGGTATGATAATAATCAGTGAGCTTATGTGGATAAGATGCAGGGGGTTACCTCCCTCAAGAAAGTCCCCAACACAAAGGCTTATAATCGCCCCAATTAGCCCACCAATGGTCGTTATATCCATAAATACCCCTTTATGTTAATTTGAGATGAAAAAGCAAAAAGTATTCCTAATTATAAACTATGTTCTAGCTGTTTAATCCAAAAACTGACATTGCGTTGTTCTTCAGCAAGATTTGTTGAAATTCCGTGTCCGGGGTGGATTGTTTTGTTTGGATTTGAGGGTAAAGAGCTAAAGCGTATCAGAGATTCTCTCATATCCATTGAGTTTGAGTAAGTAAAATCACTCCGCCCAATGGAGCGATGAAAAATAAAATCACCACTAAAAATTTCTCCCTCAATCTCCACAATAGAGCAACCCGGGGTGTGTCCGGGAAAATGAGAGAATATTACTTCAATACCTTTAAAATCAAGTTTTTGCGTGCCTTTTTGACATTGTGTAAGAATATCTGGAGTGCTAGGAGTTACGCCTATATCAAAGCAATCAGATTCTAACATAAATGCATCAAGCGCGGGACAAACTAATGGCACATTGGGAAAGTGAGATTTAAGTGTAGCATTGCTCCAAATATGGTCAAAATGACCGTGCGTATTAAGGAAAGCAAGCGGAGAGGGGCATTTTTCTATAACCCAATTATGCGCCCCCATTCCTGCATCAATAACAATCTCTCCTTGAGGAAATTTGCAAATATAACAATTTGTCTGATACTCGCCAAAACTTTGAGAGAGAATTTCCACTGCAATCTTACCTTTTTGAGAATTGTGGGCTTCGGCGTGCTTTTCGTTTTCCATATTTTTTTCGTTCAACCACACGAGAATCTCGTGTTAAAAGTCCTTTTGGTTTTAACATCGCTCTGAAGGCAACATCATAGGCATTAAGTGCTTTTGAAATGCCGTGTCGCAAAGCTTCTGCTTGAGCTGAATATCCACCACCAAGTGTAACAGCGTGAATATCCACTGATTTTTCTTGTTTGGTAAGGATAAGCGGTTGCATTACTTTCATTTTAATAGCTTCGTGTCCTCCAAGCCAGTCATTGAGACTTTGCCCATTGATATTGAGCTTACCGCTCCCAGAAGTAAGCCAAACTTTCGCGATTGCTGTTTTTCTTTTTCCTGTTGCATAAACTTTTGCCATAGTATTCCTTATTTTGAGCTTTTAGCGACTTGAGCGCTGTGTGGGTGCTCACTGCCGCGATAAACTTTGAGTTTTTTAAGCATAGCTCGTCCAAGTTTGTTTTTGGGGAGCATACCTCGCACCGCAAGATGATAGAGTTTTTCGGGAGTTTTTTCTAACATTTCTTGAAGTGTTTTACTCTTAGTGCTGCCAAAGTAACCTGAATGCGTGAAGTATTCTTTGTCTTTGAGTTTCATACCTGTGAATTTTACTTCTGTGGCATTAATAATGACTACAAAATCGCCACAATCAATATGAGGTGTGAAACAAGGTTTGTGTTTGCCTCGTAAAAGAGTAGCTATTTCTGTGATAAGGCGACCAAAGACTTTATCTTTTGCATCAAGCACAATCCACTGACGATTGATGTCATTTTGTGTTGCTATTTTTGTCAATTCCATTATTTTCCCTTAGATTCTAAATAATTTTGGAAAGGGGATTCTAGAGTAAAGAAACTTAAATTTTTATTAACTTAAGCATATTTTAATGTAAGATACCAAAATGCTCTAAAAATTCATCATCTATATCATCAATAAGTCCCTTTTTCTTTAATGTGGCGATGACAGATGGGCTACAATTTGTATCTTGGGGCCACTCGCGCAGATGTCCATCACAGGTTGATTTATCGGTTGCATCAATAAAAACAAGATTTTCAACAATAAGAATATCACGCTTTGCATCAATATTATTAACAATCCGCCAAGTAAGCATATAAGGGTTTGTGAGATGATTTTTATGCGAATCTACAAAGATAATAATACTTAAGCAGTTTTGTAAAGCTTGAAAACCTTTAAGATTCTCATTTAAATCTGTAAAGAGATGACTTTGCTTTACCACACTTACAATACAAATGGGATTGGGCGTGTGAGTAAAATATTGCTTTAAAGCAGTGGCTTGAGGAAAAAGTGGAGCAAATTTCTTCCATAAGCACTCATCATTAAGAGCAATAAATGAAGGCTTATGCACGGGTGTAATAGCTTCTACACCAAGCTTTCCTCCGTGAGCAAAATGTGGGCTTGCGTGATCAAGTGCATCACAGATTCCCTCTGTAATAAGCAGATTATTAGGAGAGAAGCGCTCAAGTATGTAAGTGCCAAGCGCTTCATAATCTGTCAGTTCGGGTGCATTTTCATCAACAAAAATAGCGTGTTTTACAAAGCTCATTTGCCCCACTCCCCAAAAATTGTGCATAATCTGCTTACTATGCGAAGGATAATCAGGCTTGATTTTTGCAAAAATAAGATTATGGAATACGCCATTTTCGGGCATATGATAATCCTTTAATCCGTGTGCAGTAGTTTGTAATAATGGCAAAAATACGCGCTCTGTTAAATAACCCATATATTTATCCTCAAGCGGAGGTTTGCCAACGATTGTAGCAGGAAAAATAGGTTTTTTTCGCATCGTGATTGCACTCACTTCAAGCACAGGATAAGGTTCAATGGGCGTATAGAATCCTGTATGATCGCCAAATGGTCCCTCATCTCGCATTTGTGTAGTATCTACCCAACCTTCAATAACAATATCTACATCATTTGGCACAAAGAGTGGGTTAGTGATACACGGGCAAAGCACAGGCTTTTTAGAGCGGATAAAGCCATAGAGCATTAGTTCAAAGATACCCATAGGTAAAGGTGCCTGTCCGCACCAAATATAGAGTGGGTCGCCGCCAAGAGCAATACTCACAGGCATTTTTTCCCCTGCTTGTTTATATTGATGAAAAAAATGTTGAGAATCTTTATGAATCTGCCAATGTAATCCTAAATGTTTTTCATCATAGACCTGCAGACGATACATACCTAAATTTTTTGCTTTGCCATCAATGCTTTGGGTATAAACTTGCCCCATAGTAATAAATGCTCCCCCATCGTGTTCCCAAGTTGTGAGAATGGGGAGATTAAAAAGATTAATTTCTTCACCTATAATAATAGTATCTTGGCATAGACCTTTAGATTTCGTGTATTTAGGAAAAACAAAGCGCAAGTGAGCAAGTTCTTTAAGCCGAGAGAAAATCTCTTTTATACCTTTAGGTGGGCTAAAGCGCAAAAGATGTTGTATGTGAGTAGCAATTTGTGGAATTGGCTTATCAACGAGGAGGTTAAGTCTTTGATGTGAGCCAAAAATATTCATAAGCACGGGTATATCAAAGGTTTTTCCACTTTTAGCACAAATAGGATTTGTAAAAAGAAGAGCCTTGCTCGTTGGTTTTTTAACTTCAAGATAGGCAAGCTGAGGAATTTGCAGATAAATATCAAGAGGTTCATCAATAATAGTCAGTTCATTGTGAGATTGCAAAAATGTAATGAGCTGATGAGAATCTAAAGCCATATAAAGCTCCAAAAGTAAGTTGCTCCCCTCTTTGCTAAGCCATTTGGTGATTAAGCAAGAGGGTTAAGATTCTATAAATATAGAATCTTAGAAATGCAAGGCAATAAGTGCTTGAATAGTTTGCATTTTCTCTTTATTGCCTAAGGGAGTATCAAGCTCTGGTTTTTGATAAGTATAGAGTAAACCAAGTGAAATAGGAATAAGATCAAATTTAAGCTTTAACCCTGCATTATAAGCAATAGTATCTTTATAAATTTTATTAAAACTTGAGTGATTCACTCCTATATAAGGTGTTAATCGTGCGATAATGAGCCCAATGTTATATCCAGCTGAGATACCATATTGTAAATTTCTAAAATCATTATCAGAGTTTGAATGCGAATTAAAATCCCATTTGACTTGCGGAGCTACAACAAAATCAAAAGCACCAAGCCATATACGCCCAAATGCACTATAATCTTTTAGATTCGCACTATCGATTTTTGTTTGTCCTGCAGCAAATCCGATTTCAGGGCTTATTTCAAACCCTGCAATACTTGCAGCTTGCACATTAAGACTAAGTCCTGCTACACAAAGTAGCGAAAGTAGATATTTTTTCATTTTGTTCTCCTTAGTTTTGAAAATGACGTGCATTATAATCAAAATATCATTTATTTCCCTTAAATATTTTTCTAAAATTTTATAGAATTTGAAACAATTTTGCCAATGTTTATAAAATTATTGAGAGAATCAAACACAAAGGAAGCATTTTTAATGTGAATTTGAGATACAATGAAATTATATTACGACATTAAGGGGGCAATATGACAATTAATGATTCAAAAATGTATTTTAATCGTGAGCTTTCGTGGCTCAAATTTAATACACGTGTGCTTAATGAAGCTAAAAACACTAATATTCCGCTTTTGGAGCGATTAAAATTTGTAGCAATTTATGGGACAAATCTTGATGAATTTTATATGATACGCGTAGCAGGGCTTAAACGTTTGTATGCAAGTGGAATTACCGAAGTGGGCGCAGATAAACTTACGCCATTGCAGCAGCTTAAAAGTATACGCGAATACCTTGATAAAGAAAAAAATATGCTTGAGAGTGTTTTTAAGGAGATTCAAAGTGGCTTAGCAAAGGAAGGTATGCACATTAAACAAGTCAATCAGTTAAATAATGAGCAAAAAAAGCGATTGCACGAATTTTTTATTAATTATTTGTATCCTGTGATTGTGCCTGTGGCAATAGATGCTACACACCCCTTTCCTCATCTAAATAATTTAAGTTTTGCCATTGCGCTTAAACTTAAAGATACACAAGAGGGGAGTGTAAAATTTGCTATGGTAAGAATCTCGCGTTTGCTTTCGCGTTTTGTGGAGATTGAAAGCGGCGTGTTTATAGCGGTTGAAGATATTGTAGGTGAGTTTGCAAGTGAATTGTTTGGAGAATATGAGATTCTCAATTATGTTCCTTTTAGAATCACGCGTAATGCGGATATGGAAATTGAAGAAGAAGAGGCAGATGATTTTATAGAGATTATGAGTGAGGGGCTTAAAACTCGTAGGAAAGGTGAAGTAGTGCGTCTTGAGATAGGTGCAGATAAAGATAGTAGCCTTTTAGATTTTATTAATTCTCATTTAAAAGTTGATGCTAAAGATGTTTATGTTTATCATATTCCGCTCAATTTAAGTGGATTGTGGGAGTTGGTAGGGAGCAAGGCATATGCTCATCTTACCACTCCACCTTTTAATCCAAAAACACTTCCACCATTACACGGGAGTAGAGAGATTCTCTCTACAATGGAAAATGATGATATTTTGCTCTTCCACCCCTATGAAAGCTTTGATCCAATAGTGAATTTTATTCAGAGCGCAGCAAAAGACCCTGATGTGCTCTCCATTCGTATGACACTTTATCGTGTAGGAAAAAATTCACCTATTGTTAAAGCTCTCATACAGGCAGCTGAAAATAATAAGCAAGTAACGGCGTTGGTTGAGTTAAAAGCACGATTTGATGAAGAAAATAATCTGTATTGGGCGCATTCTTTAGAATCTGCTGGAGCACACGTTATTTATGGTGTGCCCGGACTTAAGGTGCATGCCAAAATTGCGCTTGTGATTAAAAAAATTGGCAATACACTTAAAGAATATGTGCATTTAAGCACAGGAAATTATAATCCTAGCACTGCAAAAATTTATACTGATATTTCGTTCTTAACTTGCAATCAGTCTTTTGCAAAAGATGCAATTAAACTTTTCCACTCTCTCTCTACAGGTTCTTCATATCGCACCAAGCTTAGTCATTTATTGATTGCTCCTACACAGATTAAGACTAAAATTTTAGAGCTTATTGAACACGAAAAGAAAATGGGAAGTGAAGGGCGCATTATTATGAAAGCAAATGCTTTTATAGACATTGATGTGATACGTGCACTTTATGGAGCATCAATAGCTGGAGTAAAGATTGATTTGATTGTGCGTGGTGTATGTGCCTTGCGTCCGGGTATAAAGGGTGTGAGTGAAAATATTCGTGTATTTTCAATCATTGGAAAATACCTTGAACACGCTAGAATCTATCATTTTAAGAATGATAAAGTAGGCGTATATTTTGCTTCAGCAGATATTATGCCTCGTAATTTAGAGCGACGTGTGGAGATTCTCACACCAAGCTTAAATACACAGATGAGCAAACGTTTAATGGAGATTCTCCAAATGCAGCTTAATGATAACGTCCAAATGTATGAACTACAAAGCAATGGGGAGTATCAGAAAGTAGTGAGCTCACAAAAACCCTTTAGTTCACAACTTGCTTATGAGGAATATGTGAATGCTATTTATGGAGATTTGGTAAGAAATGATGAGGTGAATAAGGCAAAAAAACTTGCTAAAAGAATGCTCAAAGAGAGTTAAAAAAACAGA
The DNA here is from genome assembly GCF_000007905.1 of Helicobacter hepaticus ATCC 51449. NCBI lineage: Bacteria > Pseudomonadati > Campylobacterota > Epsilonproteobacteria > Campylobacterales > Helicobacteraceae > Helicobacter > Helicobacter hepaticus. Next base: position 479,794 of record NC_004917.1, on the reverse strand, counting down.
ATATTAAACGATTTATTAAGGAGGTTTAACATAAAGCAAAGAAGCTTTATAATGCAGGGAGAGGTAAGGCAATGGGTAGGTTGCATTATACAGAAGTTTGGAATTTTATTACAGGTTGCACCCAAATATCCCCAGCGTGTGATTATTGCTATGCTATGACTATGACTAAGAAATTGCAAGCTACATCAAAAAGCGAGCTTGATAAAACTATAAATAAACTTGATTATAGTAAGTGTACCCCTAAATGTAAAGATATTACGATGAGTGAAGAAGGCGATAAATTGCATATAGTATGTGAATGCAAAAATACTGAACATTTGATTGAAACACCTAAATATTATTATGGGTGGGAGCAAGTTGTATTTCATAAAAGTATGTTAGAAGAAATACTAAACACAAATATGTATCCAAGCGGTTCTAAGGTTTGTGTATGCAATATGAGTGATTTATTCCACGAGGATATAGACTCGCAAGATTTAGCTCTTGTTTTTGAGTATATGATTAAGCGTAAGGATTTGATTTTCCAAGTGCTCACTAAACGACCGGAGCGAATGTTAGAGAGTGTGAAAAACAATATAGTAAATACAGATGATACAAAGCATATTTGGTTTGGTATATCAGCTGAAGATCAAGCTATGTTTGGCAAGCGTATGCCATCGCTTGTAGAGGTTAAAAAAAATTTGGGTGAAAAGGTGAAAATTTTTGCGATGATTGAGCCTATGATGAGTGGGATTGATTTACAATCTTATAAGGACAAGCTTGATTGGGTTGTTGTCGGAGGAGAGAATATCCCTGAAAACCCAAAAAAAGCAAGAAGTATGCAATATGAATGGGTAGAAGATTTGTATGAACAATGTAGACAATATGATATTGCTTTCTTTTTTAAACAATGGGGAAGTAATCCTAGAAATAGACCAGATTTGATTAATTTAAAGTCGGGATTCCCGAAGGTTGAGGAAGTTGAAACCTAAAAGCTGTGGTGTCCCCGATGCGATTCGAACGCATGACCTCACGATTAGGAATCGTGTGCTCTATCCAGCTGAGCTACGAGGACAAAAAGTAGAGCAGACACATTTTGGAATGGGCATTTTACACTCATTTGCCAGAGAAATCAAGCCAAAAGGTGGAGAATGGGCTTTTTTATGTTAAAATATATATTCAAACCCTTGCTGGGCATATTTGATAAAAGGAGAAAATATGGCGATTAAGCTCGCAATTAATGGCACTGGGCGTATAGGACTTTGTGCAGCGAGAATTATCGGACAACGCGATGATGTGGAGCTTGTAGCAATGAATACTACAGCAGATATTGATACACTTGTGCATTTGCTACGTTATGATTCTGTGCATAGGAGCTATGACATAGAAAAAATAGATAAACAGACTTTATGTATTGGCAAAAGCAAAAATGTTAAGATTGTAAGCGATAGAGATCCTAGAAATCTTGATTTTGGTGCAGCTGTGGGTGTGCTAGAATGCACAGGCAAATTTAATTCCCTTGAAAAATCAAGCCTTCATCTTAAAGATAATATTAAAAAAGTCATCATATCTGCTCCTGCAGATGATGCGCCCACATTTGTTTATGGCGTTAATCACACAAATTATCAAGGGCAAAGTGTCATTTCAAATGCTTCTTGCACCACAAATTGTCTTGCACCCATTGTGAAAGTGCTTGATTCTCACTTTGGTATAGAAAATGGTTTGATGAGCACGATTCATAGTTACACAAATGATCAGAATCTCCTTGATGTCAAACATAAAGACTTGCGCCGAGCACGTGCAGCAGCATTAAATATGATTCCTACGAGCACAGGAGCAGCAAAAGCAATAGGGCTTGTATTACCTCATCTTGCGGGAAAACTTAATGGGATTTCTGTGCGTGTGCCAACTCCTGATGTGAGTCTTGTGGATTTAAGTGTAAATCTTAAAAGTAAAGTGAGCAAAGAAAGTATCAATGAAGCATTTTATAAAGCTCAAGAGGGGGCAATGAAAGGTCTTATTATCGTTGATGATGAGCAAAGGGTATCAAGTGATTTTATTGGCTCAAGTGCGAGCGCAATCATTGTGTCTGATAAGAGCATAGCTATTGATAAAAGCGCAAAGATTCTTGCGTGGTATGATAATGAGATGGGTTATACTCATCGCCTTGTAGATATGAGTGTATATGTATGTAGGACATAAAAAAGTATGGTAGCGTTTTCACTGCATTTTCAAACACAGCATCAAAAAGTATGTGATACGCTTTTTGAGAGTATTTGCGAGGAACGAGATAGTCAAAAAAGTGGCTATTATGATTTGCCTTTTACAGAGGTGGCAGTTGATGAATCTTCTTGTTTTGTGAATGATAATAAAGCATTTTTGCAAACTCTCTCTCACTTGGTGATTATTGGCATTGGTGGGAGTTCACTTGGGCTTAAAGCCATAGATTCTATGCTGGAGCATTTGCCTCATCGCAATAAGCTTAAACTCTCATTTTTAGAACATACTGACCCTATTAGTATTACCAAGAGTTTGCAGGGTATTAAGCGTGAAAATACACTTTTTATTGTTATTTCTAAATCGGGCACGACTATTGAGACTTCATCTTTGCTTAAGTTTGTGCTTGAAGAATATAATTTACTCCAAAATGTGCAAAGCAAACGACATTTGCTTGTTATTACCGATAGGGATTCTCCACTTGAGCATTGGGCAAAAGTAGAGAAACTAACATATTTTGGAATCCCACCAAATGTAGGAGGGCGATTTTCAGTATTAAGTATGGTTGGTATTTTGCCTTTAAGCATTCTAGGCTTTGATACGCGAGCGATTTTGCGGGGAGCAGCAGGCATTACACAACGATTTTTTGAGCGCAAAGAAGAGCATATTTTGCACAAAGCTCTCACTTATTTTACTCATAAAAATCATATCTCTATGAATGTGTTATTTTCATATTCAAGTCTTTTTACACATTTTAATGCGTGGTATGTGCAACTATGGGGAGAGAGTTTGGGTAAAATCAATGCTATGGGAGAAAGAGTAGGGCTTACACCTATTGCGCTTATTGGGAGCATTGACCAGCATTCATTTTTGCAGCTCATCGTGCAAGGCGTGCGTGATAAAAGCGTAACTTTTCTAAGCCTTAATCCTACTCATAGCGCACAGCCAAGCATTCCAAATCTTCAAATTCCATTTTTAGAATCTACAAACTTTGTAAATACACAAAGTTTTGCAACTTTGCTCAATAATCAACGTATTGCTACGATGCAGACAATAGAAAATGAGGGGATTCTCACAGATTGTATTGAGGTAATGAGTTTGTGTGAGGAAAGTGTAGGGATACTTATAGCATATTTTGAAATACTCACTTCGTGTATGGGACAACTTTTTGAAATTAACACTTATGACCAGCCGGGTGTAGAATTTGGCAAGGCAAGATTAAAAAAACTTTTTGAATCTTAAATAATGGAGGTGAAACTATGCGAAATTTGTATGAATCAAAGGAGAAAAATGCAAAAGCTTATTTGCTTGTGTGCTTGCTATATGGTGCATTTATGCTTGAGGGCTGCTCACTTAAAGAATGCGCAGATGAGGAAGATAGAGAAAGGGGCTGCATTCAAAAAGAATATCGCTTAAGTGGGAAGCTTGGATTTGAAATTCCTTATAAAAACAATAAGGCAGAGGGCAGCGCAAAATTTTATTATCCAAGCGGGGAACTTGAATGTATAGTGCCATATAAGAGAGACAAAAGAGAAGGTGTAAGAAAATGTTATTATAAAAATGGAAAGATTAAAAGTGAAACACCTTATAAAAATGGCGAGCAAAATGGCGTTGAAAAATGGTATTTTGAGAATGGCAAGATTGAAAGTGAAAGACCATACAAAAATGATGAAAGAGAAGGGATACACAAATGGTATTCTGAGAATGGAAATATTAAAAATGAGGAATCATATAAAAGAGACAAACTAGATGGCGTATGCTCATCTTACTACGACAATGGCAAACTTAAGCAGCAAATCCCATATAAAAATAGTAATAGAGACGGTATTGAGAAAAACTATTATGAAAGCGGGAATCTTTGGATTGAAACTCCATATAAAAATGGCTATAGAGAGGGTATTGAGAAATGGTATTATGAAAATGGTAAGCTTTTTTCTCAAGTATTATATAAAAATAACCGCAAACAGGACGTAGCGAGCTTTTATGATGAAGAGGGTAATACAATTATGGAAATTACATTTGAAGATGGCATTCCCACAGGGGTTAAATGTCAAAATGGCAAAGAAAGTGAAAGAGGAATTGACGGGTTTTGGATGAGACTTCCTTCCTTTTGTGAGCAATGAGATGAGGTTTAAACATTGGGCAAAAAAGATTCTAATATTCTATTCCTACTTCTTTAAGCCTATCGCGGAGATAGCGCATTTGAATGTTTTTATCAAAACACCATTTAGGAGCAAGTAAAGATTCATCGTGTGCTCCTGCACTGATTCTCTGCACGACTACATCAGGTGGGATTTTTTGTAAAGATTTCACAATAAGATCACTAAAGCTTTCCATTGTGATTGGCTCATATTTCCCATCTTTATAAAGTTTAGCAAGACGCGTGCCATTGACAACATATAAAGGGTGAATTTTAATACCATCAATTCCCCATTCTAACACAGATTCTAGCGAGTAGAGCATCATTTGAGGGGTTTCTTCGGGTAATCCATAAATAAGGTGTGCGCAGACTTTCACACCTTTTTCACGAGTTTTTGCAAACATCTCTTTAGCTCCTGCAATACTATGAGCGCGGTTTGTGATTGTTAGAGTGTTATCATACACCGATTGGATTCCATATTCTAACCAAATTTCTTTGCCTTTTTTGACATATTCGCCTAAAAGTTCCAGCACTTCATCTTTTACGCAATCAATGCGTGTGCCTATGCTTAAACCTACGACATTTGGGAAACTTAGTGCTTTATCATAGAGGGCTTTGAGCGTGGAATAAGGCGCATAAGTGTTTGTGTATGATTGAAAATATATCATATATTTGCACACACCAAATTTTCTTTGATGAAATTCAGAGTGCCAATAGAACTGCTCTTCTAGCTGCTTGAGCTGTTTTTGAAGTAGGGGATTATGAGTAAGTGAAAAATTCATTTTGACTTCAGAAATTTTATCAAGCTTAATGAGACTGGGTGAAAAACTTTCATTATCACAATAGATACAGCCGCCTTTGGCAAGGCTTCCATCGATATTGGGACAAGTAAATCCTTGTAAAGAAATAGGAATCTTTCTTACCCTTGTGCCAAAACGTCTTTTAAAATATCGCCCTATACTTAACATTACACGCATTATATATCTTTAATGAGAGGATTTTAAAGCGGCAGGGATTGCTGCACCTGTGGTATAATCATCAATATAATGTCCATCAAAACACGCTTTGCATAAAGAATTGTTTTCGCCTATACTTTTGGTCAAACCGCTAAGGGAGAGAAAACCTAGAGAATCTGCACCGATATGCTTACACACTTCTTCAATACTTTTATTAGCACAAATGAGTTGCTCCTTATTGGGCGTATCTATACCATAAAAGCACGGCGAAATCGTAGGCGGAGAGCTAATAAGTAGATGAATTTTTCTTGCCCCCGCTTGACGCAAGATTTTAATAATTTGCTTACTTGTCGTGCCTCTAACCACAGAATCATCAATGACAATAATATCTTTATTAGCTATAAGTTCTCTGATAGGGTTGAGTTTAAGGCGAACTTTAAGCTCTCTCTCTTGCTGCGTTGGCTCAATAAATGTCCTTCCTACATAGTGATTGCGGATAAATCCTAGCTCAAAATCAATTCCGCTTTGCTTACTATAACCAATAGCTGCAGCCACACCAGAATCTGGCACAGGAATTACCATATCTGCTTGAATTTGATGTTCTTTAGCAAGCTCTATACCCATTTGTTTGCGTGCTTGATAGACATTATGTCCAAACACATTGCTATCAGGACGTGCAAAATATATGTATTCAAATACGCAAAAATGCGGTTTTGGTTCAAAGACTTGAATACTTTTGGGTTGAGAATCTTGAAAGGCATACGCTCCATCAAAAATAATCATCTCACCTGCTTTGACATCTCGGACAAATTCCGCACCTATAAGGTCAAATGCACAACTTTCACTCGCTACAACATAGCCTGTGCTTCCGTCTTCGTTTTGTATTTTGCCTAAGCTAAGTGGGCGCAATCCATACCTATCACGAATAGCAAACATTTTGCTCCGTGAAAGAAATACAAAGCAATACGCTCCATCAATGTAGCTTAAAGCATCAATGATTCTATCAGTAAGCGATGTTTTTTTACTTCGTGCAATCAGATGAATGAGATTTTCAGTATCAAGATAGCTTTGGAATATTGTTCCCTCTTTAATAAGCATCTCGCGCACTTCTTTGGCATTTGTGAGATTCCCATTATGTGCGATTGCCATTTCGCCTAAATCATATCGTGCAAAAATAGGTTGTGTGTCATTTATAGAATCTTCACCTGCAGTTGAATAGCGATTGTGTCCAATACTTGAGCGACCTTGCAATTTATCAAGTCGCTTTTGTGTAAAAATTTTAGTTACTAAACCAGTATTTTTGATAGTTGTGATTTTTGTGCCATTACTTGCGGAAATCCCACTTGCTTCCTGCCCCCTATGCTGCATTGCAAAGAGTGAATAATAGCTTAAGAGTGCTGCATTATCAACATTATATACGCCCACAATGGCGCACTCTTCGTTCCAGCTTTCCATTCCTTATCCTCATTATGTTTTGTATCTGCGATTGTATAGTAACAAAACCAACAAGCAAATTTAAAGCTTAAATCTCAAGTGCATCCTCAATACTATAAAGCCCATTTTTTTGTGTTACAATCCATTTTGCCATATCAAGTGCACCCTTAGCAAAAGTAAGGCGAGAAGTAGCATTATGAGTAAGCTCTAAATATTCACCATCAAGATAGAATCCAATTGTATGTCTTCCAGCAACATCACCTCCGCGTAGGCTCATTACGCCAATTTCGTTAGAATTTCTTTCACCAATATTTCCATTGCGTCCGCTTATGCGCACATCGCTCAATTTGAGATTCCTTGCTTTCGCACAGCTTTGAGCAAGAGTAAGGGCAGTCCCAGAAGGCGCATCTTTTTTGTAGCGATGATGAATCTCGCAGATTTCTATATCACTTTCTTTTAATGTTGCAGCCACTAATGCGCCAATTTTATTGAGCATTGCTACCCCTTTACTCATATTTGTTGCATAGAGTATAGGCATTGTATGTGAGGCATTTTCAAGGAGATGTTGTATGTCATTATCTAAACCTGTTGTGCCTATAACAAGCGGTTTTGGATAAGAGAGAGCGACTTCAAGAAGTGCTTTTGTCGCTTCGGGTGAAGAGAAATCAATAATCACATCGCTTGCTTGTAAAAATATTTCAAAGTCTTTTGTTACCATTGTGCTTGAGGGAAGCGAATATTGTAATTCATTGCGCACATATACACTTGAGAGATTGAAGTGAGTGTGATTAAGTATTTCTTCAATAAGTAGCTTTCCTACGCGTCCCGTAGCGCCAAAAATCCCTACTTTTAGCATATATTCTCCTTAAATGTAATAGATTCTATAAAATATATAATATTACTTATGTTCTAAATATGCAATAGCTTGTAATGCCGCAGTTGCACCATCTCCAGCTGCGCATACAACTTGTTTGGGAGCAAGAGTGCGGACATCTCCAGCTGCAAAAAGACCTTCTACACTTGTTTTCATTGATAAATCTACCTTGATACTGCCATATTCATCGCATTCACAAAGCATTGAGCCATCATCTTGTTTGAGCGTAGCTGTATTGACATTATAACCTACAAAAATAAAGATTCCCATAACAGGGATTTCCTCATTTGTATTTGAATCTGTATGTTTAATCAGCACACTCGTTACACCCGATTTATCGCCTTTGATTTCCTCAACAACTGCGGGAGTAACAATGTGAATCTTATCATTTTTCTTTACGTGTTCAATTGTGCTGGGCGCAGCGCGGAACTCATTTCTTCTATGCACCAAATGCACTTTAGAGCAAATCCGACTAAGATATACTGCTTCTTCAAGAGCTGTATCACCGCCGCCGAGCACAATAACCTCTTGGTCTTTGTAAAAAAATCCATCACAAGTAGCACAAGTGCTTATACCTCTACCCCAAAACTCATCTTCTCCCTTAAGATTTGCTCTTTTTGGGCTACCACCAGCGCAAAAAATTACTGCTTTTGCTTCATCAATACTTCCATCGGTTTGATGAATGTAAAAAATATCATTTTTCTTTGTGATTTGGCTGACTTCACTCATTTTATGAGTTAATCCAAAGCGAAAGCATTGCTCTTGCCAAGGCTCCATAAACTCCATACCACTTACAATATCTTTTACACCCGGATAATTTTCTATTTCACTACTTCCTGTAATCTGTCCGCCGGGCATACCTTTTTCAAAAAGCACTACATTTTTAATACCGCCTCTTGTTGCGTATAAACCTGCACTTAGTCCAGCTGGACCACCACCGATAATTGCTAAATCAATCATATTTTTCTCCTTACAAATAATAAAAATTTTCCATTACTATAATTAACTAAAACAACAACTAGGTAAATGGAAAAGCAATGTTTCATAAGGTAAGGAAATTTGCAAGAAGCCTTAAACCTACGTTATGGCTTTTTTCGGGGTGAGCTTGTATGGCAAAAAGATTATCTTTATGGACAATCGCACCAAAAGGATAGCCATAGGTGCATTGAGCAAGGATAAATTGAGGTTGTGTTTGAATATGAAAGCTATGCACGAAATAAAAAAAGCTTCCATCAGCAATACCCCTAAAAAGCTTTGAATGTTTGCCTTCAGGAGTAAAATTACAGCTATTCCACCCAATATGTGGCACTTTTAGTGGTGCAATATGTTCAAATCCTACTACTTTGCCCTCAATAAGTCCTAATCCTTTGTGATTGCCAAATTCTTCACTTTGCTCAAAAAGCAGTTGCATACCTAAACAAATCCCAATTAAGAATTTGCCGCTTTGGACAAATTCTCTGATAGCCTCATCTAAATGAGTGTTTTTTAAATGTGTCATTGCATTGCCAAATGCTCCAACACCCGGCAATAAGAGTTTATCGTAATCTTGTAGCCTTTCAGGGTGAGATTCTACCTTTATTTCAAGTGTGTGTGGTAATACATCGCTAAAATGTGTTTGTATAAAAGCAAAAGCATTTTGCACACTGCCGAGATTCCCTACACCATAATTAATAATACCAACACGAAGCTTACTCATTGACAAGTCCTAAAAGCCATTGTTTATTTTGTGCAATTACATCATTGCTTTTTTGTAAGAGATTATCACGCACATTTTCTAAATCTACACAAGAGAGAGTATCCATAACTGCAGGAGAAAGTGTGGTATGCGAAGCAGGAATTATATTAAGAAGTTGCTCTATCTCGGAGATAAGTTGGGCTTTGGTAGTGATTTCGCCATTTTTGGTAATATAAGGTGTATTCATTACTTTCCTTTTTTAAGAATCTACTTTATAGGATTCTATATGCTTTTTAAGCGTATGTGTAAAAATATCTGAATAAGGCTTGTCTTTAGGGAGTTTCTCGCAAAACTCCACAAGTAGAGCATAATAGTCATTTTCTAATAAAGTGCCCTTAAGCAGCTCATATTTTAAATAGAGCCAATAAGTATTAAGCACATCACTATGGCAGTAATGATTAATTGTTCCAAGTGCAGCTTTTTTGGTTTCTAAAGTATTTTCTCCACCAAGATAAGTTTGATAGACTTGCTCACCGCTCATATCATATTTGCCAACCATATCAAGCATACGACAGAGCGTGTTGAGATTGAGTGCGCGCACTGCACCAAATTGCCCTAAGCTATCAAATAAGTCTGTGTGGAAAATCTCACTATATCGTTGGCGATAATTGTCCCATTTGGTTTTATTATGCGCAGGATTATTTTGCTCAAAATATGCGTATGCACTGATATTGTAGCGCATAGAGCGAAGAGCAAGAACAGGCAAATCAAAACCTCGTCCATTAAAGCTTACAAGCTTTGGATTATTTTTATTAAAAAACTGCCAAAATTCATTTAAAAGTGTAGATTCTAAAGTATCTAAGAAATCTTTTGAGAGACAATCTGTGCCCTCTTGTATCAAATCTAAAAATCCCTGCCCAAAGTGCCCTACTTTGCGGAAATGCCCAAAGTCATCGCATACCACACTGCTTATGCTTATTATACGATGAAAGCATAGAGGGAGAAACTCACTCCCGCTTTTGTCAAATTGTTCTTTAAAGGCACTTTGTGCGATTTGCAAAGGTTCGCCCTCATAACCAAAGGTAGTTTGAAGCAAGTCAAAATCTGGGATTGTTTCACAATCAAAGACACATATCATTTTATTGCCTTCTTAAAAAATATGGCTACAATATTACCAAAATTTACTAACAAGGACAGATATGTATGCACTATTAAGTGTAAGCGATAAAGAAGGTATTGTAGAATTTGCGCAGGATTTAACACGATTAGGATATAAGATTCTAAGCACAGGTGGCACACTTAAGCTTTTGAAGCAATCTCACATTGCAGCTATTGACGTAGGAGAATATACACAAAGTGAGGAAATGTTTGATGGACGCGTGAAGACTTTGCACCCTAAGATTCACGGCGGGATACTTTATCGGCGCGATAATCAAAGCGATGTGGGCATAGCACAACAAAAAGGTATTAGTGCGATTGATATTGTATGTGTGAATCTTTATCCTTTTAAGCAAACCATAGAGCACACAGATGACTTTGAGGAGATTATTGAAAATATTGATATTGGTGGTCCCGCAATGGTGCGCTCTGCAGCGAAAAACTTTGCGAGTGTGCTTATTATTACTGATAAAAATGATTATAAAAGCGTGATAGAATCTTTACGCGCAGGCAATAATACGCTTGAATTGCGTCAAAAAATGATGATAAAAGCTTTTTCACACACAGCAAGTTATGATGCAATGATAGCTCAATATATGAATAAATGCTTTAATAATGGTTTTGGGGAAAAGGTGTTTATTGTAGGCGAAAGAGTGCTACAAACACGATATGGTGAGAATCCACATCAAAAAGGTGCACTTTATGAGTTTGGGAGTTTTTGGAAAGAACATTTTGAGATAAAAAAAGGTGAGCCAAGCTTTAATAACCTTGCAGATATAAACGCTGCAATGAAACTCTCTATAAGTTTTGGTAAAGATGCGAAGGCAGTGAGTATCATCAAGCACGGCAATCCTTGTGGTTTTGCACTTAAAGATTCGCTTTTAGATTCTTATATTCACGCACTTGCGTGTGATAGCGTGAGTGCATATGGTGGTGTGGTAGCGGTAAATGGCATTGTGGATTTGCCTTTAGCCCAAGAGATGAATAAAATTTTTGTTGAGGTGCTTGTGGCTGGAGATATTACAGATGAGGCACTTGCGCTTTTTGAAGGGAAAAAGCGTATGAAAATCTTTACGCAAAAGACTTCTTATTTATCGCTCCCAAATGATAACTATGACTTTAAGCATATACAAGGAGGAGTGCTTTTCCAAGAGAGCGACAATGTCTTAAGTGAGGAAATAGATAATGCCACGCTTGTAAGCGAAGTTGCTGCAAGTAAAAGTCAAAAGCAAGATTTAAAAATCGCCTATATTATTGCTGCACTTACAAAATCAAATTGTGTAGCCTATGTCAAAGATGGCTCACTTGTAGGCATTGGTATGGGTATGACAAGTCGCGTTGATGCTTCAAGGGCAGCTCTTGCAAAAGCAAAAGATATGAATCTTGATTTAAATGGCTGTGTATGCGCTTCAGAGGCATTTTTTCCATTCCGTGATAGTGTAGATATGCTTCATCAAGCCGGTGTAAGCGCTATTATTCAGCCCGGTGGGAGTATTCGTGATGATGAAGTGATACAAGCGTGTAATGAATACAACATAGCGATGTATTTCACACATACAAGGCATTTTCTACACTAGATTTGCAAATTTATATTTCCCACTCAAGGGCGAAGTTAATAAAACTTATCGCCTCCCATTCTAGCGTATTCTTATTAAAGCTACATTTTCCTTTGCCCTCAAAGTTTAGGGTGATAATATAGATATGATTGTAAATGAAAGTGAGTTTTGAGAGTTTAGATTCTATATTTTCTAAGTTGCTAAAGGGCAAAAACAAAAACACACCGATTTCGCATACAAATTCCCCTAAATCGCCATAATATATTTGTTCGCTTTTTTCATATTGCTCACATAGTTTAAGAATCTCTAAAAGCAGCATATTTTCTAAAATCGCAATGAGATTTTTTGGGCTTTGCACGCAAAGTGGCAAAGTGAAATCATAAAAATATAATTTTTTATTTGCATTTTTAATATGTGGGATAAGATAGATAATACCGCACGCTTCAAGGTGTGTAAGCCACGGATAGATTTTATCTTTGGAGATTTTATGAGATTTTTTTAAAAGTGTGTAGATGTGGTTTATAGTGAGTTTTTGTCCTTGCATAGATAGGAGGGAGCAAAATAGAGCAAAATCATTAGCAAGTGCAAGTTTTAGAATCTCTTGTTTGCGAGTGATTTTGTAACTTGGTTGAAGTCGTTGGATTTCAGGGAGATTACCTTCTTTGAGGAAAAGATTAAAGAGATTTGTAATAGAAATATTTTTATTATCAAAGCTCACATATTCTTCAAAACTCAAAGCTCGGATATGCTTGTGTTTGAAATCTTTTGGGCAATGTGTCATTGAGGGGGCAATAAGGATAATATGATTAAGATTAGGTAGAGAGAGCGCAGGCGTAAAATTATCTATGATGAGAAGCTCAAGATTACGCTCAAGGTAGGATTTGAGAATAAGCGCATTAGCAGATTCTATATTTGTGCGGCAATCAGCGCAGTTTATATAAAGTGTCTTTTTGTAATACATACTATGAAAAAATGCTAATGAACTTTTACCCACGCCGGGTGCGCCATATAAAAAGATTCTCTGTTTATTGAGCCCATATCGGCGAGGTAATATGCCCACTACGCGTTCAAGGTAAGATTTGGATAAATCTTGCATACTTTGCCTTTGTAAAAGATTATATCATTATAGCTAGGCTTAATGCAAAACACAAAATGAATAAATTGAGTTATCTTTAAGTGTCGTTTTTTTTTTTTTTTTGATATATTTTCATTCAGATTTTTTTAATATTTACTTTATCTTTATTAGGTTTGGTTAAAGGGGGCAAAATGAATTTTTTTCGTTCATTAAGTATTGGCGCAAAAATTATGCTAGGTTTTTCAAGCATATTGGTTATTTGTATGTTGGCTGTTACGATAATCATCGTAAAAATTTCGCAAGATATTCAAATGAATGAAGCAAATAAAATGCTTGTCAATGCAGCTAAACGCGAAGCAAATTGGGTAGGAGGGATTTTTAATGAAATCTATGTTGCCGTGAGTGCTTCTAAGCATTTTGTAATGCGCGATGTGCAAGCAGGTGCACAGGCTATTTTGCAAAATGATGTTATGGATATGTTTAATAGCAATGAATGGGGCAATTTTGGCTATGTGTATCTTAGAGATGAAAGATATAAAGGTGGAAATATCCTTGATTCTACACATAAGTTACCTAATGGTGATTTTATGGTTTTGGCTATTAATGAGGGCAAAAATCAAAGTCGCATTGTGCCAGCAAGTGAAGTAATTGCAAATTTTCCAAGTGTGCAAGAAGCTCTAAGCACAGGAAAACCTAGTGTGGGTAGACCTTTGTGGGTAACAATTAATGGTAAAGAATACTTTGGTATGGGTATAAATCAACCTCTTATAGATAAAAAAGGTATAGTGCAAGGTGTTTTAGGTGTGTTTATTGATTTATCAACTATTACAACAATACTTCAAGATCCAAAAAATTCTATTTACAAAGGTGATTTTAAAGGCGTGTATGCGACTGATTCTACCATTGCAGCACACGGGAGAAAAGAATTTTTGGGTAAATATTTGCGAGAAGTGAATCAAAGCCCTACAATGAATGAGCTTAAACACGCGATTGAGAATCAAATTGAGGGGATATTTAGTTATATTAATTCACTAGGTGAGATGAGTTACACAGCTGTGGCAAATATCCATATCGGTGATAGTGTGGATACATCAATATGGACACTTATTGTTTCAGCCCCAGAAAGCTCTATTTACGAATCTGTCTCAAAGCTTAGAATAACAATGATAGCTGCTAATATTGCGAGTATTGTCATAGTGATGTTTGTAATGTTTATTTTTATCCGCACACAAATTGTCGCGCGATTAAAAAATATTTCTGCCTTGCTCTTTGGTTTTTTCAAATATATTCGTCACGAAGTGGATATTCCTCCAGCGTTTTTAACTCCAAAAGCAAATGATGAATTTGGCATTATGGCAAAAGAAATCAACCAAAATATACAAAATGTGCAAGAAGGTTTAGAGCAAGATAAAAAGGCGGTAGAACAATCTATACAAACGGCTAAGGCAATAGAAGAGGGAGATTTAACAGCAAGAATTATAGAAAATCCTTATAATCCTCAATTAATAGAACTTAAAAATGTCCTTAATACTATGCTTGATGTGTTGCAACATAGGGTAGGGAGCAATATGAATGAGATTCATCGTGTGTTTGAATCTTATAAAACCCTTGATTTTACGACAGAAGTGCCCAATGCACAAGGTAGTGTAGAGACGACCACGAATATTTTAGGAGAAGAGATTAAGAAAATGCTTCGTTCCTCAAGCGGCTATGCTAAAGAGCTTGTTACACAAACACATCAGTTACAAGAATCTATGAATAAGCTCTTAGCTGGTAATTCTTCCCAAGCAAGTTCTTTGCAGCAATCTGCCTCCTCTATTGAGGAAATCTCTAGCTCTATGCAAAATGTTAATGATAAAACAAGTGAAGTTACGCATCAAGCAGAGGATATTAAAAACATCGTGGGTATCATTAGAGATATAGCAGATCAAACAAACTTACTTGCTCTTAATGCAGCAATAGAAGCTGCACGTGCAGGAGAACACGGAAGAGGATTTGCTGTTGTTGCAGATGAGGTGCGAAAACTCGCAGAGAGAACAAGTAAATCGCTCAATGAAATAGAGGCGAATGTCAATGTTTTGGTGCAGGGTATTAACGAAATGAGCGAATCCATCAAAGAGCAGACTTTAGGAATTGAGCAGATTAATGAGGCTATTGCCCAGCTAGAAACTCTTACTGATAATAATGTGGGTGTAGCGAATACTACAAATGAGATTGCTCAAAATGTCAATCAAATCGCTGATGATATTTTAAGTGATGTAAATAAGAAGAAGTTTTAGGCATTTTGCTTTAAGAGTTTGCGCATTAGTTTGTAAATCCTTTACGCTAGAGAATCTAATGCGGCACAATGGAGTTTGGAATTTTAAAGAATTTATAGGTTAAATATAAAACTATAAAGAGGTTGTAGATAAGGTGAATCAAATTTAAAATATTGACTAAATATATTCTCATTCATTGTATTTTTGTTTGATTTTATAATTTTTTCTAAACCGCTTGCCTCACGATAAGCATACATTTTTGATTTTTTGTAAATATTATCTGCAAAATCTTTAGAGTGAGAGTTTATACATTCAACATATTTTTCAAAACATTCTATTATTTCTTTATGTTTGGCAATATGAGAGAGTAAAGTTTCAAGGTTGCCTTTGTTTTTATTGTCTGGGAATAAAAATATTTCTACTTTATTTTTATATTCTATGATTTTATTTTTAATATGCTGTTGTGTTTGGTTATAATCTAAATCGGCATCAAAAATAATACAAACTCTATGACTATCATCTAATTCTTTTTGAATTGTTTTTAATGTCGATTTTTGAAGCTCATTGCCATTATTTTCAATGATTTTATACTCAAATGTAGGGTTTTTATAGTGTATATATTGCGCTAAAATACTTTATCGCTTTTGCCTTCTACAACAAATAAAGTCATTTTAGTCTCTAAATTCTGTTTTGGTTTTGAGTAAATTCTCTAAATCTTTCATATCATATTTATAAGTTTGCAAACCTTTAAGTTTAGTTCTCGCAATGTTAAAAATAGCAATTTGTTCGTATTGATTCTCACTAGAGATTGTATTAAGAATTTCTAAAAATTCATAGCTATGGGTGGAGACAAAGAGTTGTATATCGGTTTTTTGAGCTAGTTTAATGACAGATTCAAGCAATTTGTGCATTGATTCAAAATGAAGTCCATTTTCAATTTCATCAATGCAGATGTATTTATATTCTCCCACAATGACACTTGCCAAAATGGCTAGATATTTTTTTAAGCCTTCCCCCATAGTATTAAGACTAATTTTTTTAGGCATATCTGCTAAATCTACCATTATTTCACCATTGATTACTTCTATCCCTTGAATCTTCTCATCAAAGATTTGGAGATGGGCTAATAATTCTTGCTCTTTTTTAAGTATTCGTAATCGTCCTAAAATGCCTAACGCATTAAACATTAAATTGCTTGGAAAAATCATACCTGAAAATGAGGGATAATCTACTTGGATAACATTATTAATATTGTTTCCGCGAATATCAAAGCTACTTCTTACCGCAGGATTTCCATTAAATTGTATATCAAAGTTTAAACCTGTGATGTAAGCACCTGTTTTTTTATCTAAGATTTTATCCATATTCATATTTATATCATTTGGCAGTATTTGAGCAAAATCATTTGTTGTTTTTGGTGTGATTTGCAAGTGCATTTTTTGCTGATTATAAGATGATGTGATTTTAATAGGTTTAGTCATATCAAGCTGATTGAAAAAATAATCCAAATTATCGTGGCTTATTTGCATTTGTCTTATAAAATTAGACACAACCGATACGATATTCATAGGATTGTTTGGCTGAAAATTAAGAAATATAGTCTCAAGCAAAGAGGTTTTACCGCAATTATTTTTACCTACAAAAATATTTATTTGTGCTAGGTTTTCAACCTCTATTGAATCTAATACTTTATAATTTTTTACTTCTATACTCTCTATCACATTAGACTCCTAAACTTTGATTTAGAAGAATAGCAAAAATAATTCCTTATATTTGAAATATATAAAAATTTCTTAATATAAGATTTTAGTCACTTTTATTTCTTCCCACAATGCTTTTCCTTTTTTATTATCATTAGATTCTATAATGTCTTGCATATGTTCTTTTATCGTTCTGTCTTTTTTATCAAAAAGGATGCTTTTATCCAAAAAGTTACAATTAACTTCTTTATGAATTGTTGTATCTATGATTTTATCTGCTGTTATATCTTGCACCTCAAGTTCTGCTTGTTTAATAATTGGTAGTTCCTCAAGTTTTGCAAAGTGTTCTAGACTCATATAACAATCTGTTTCTATAAATTCTTTATAAAATGCAACATAATTAAATTCTAAACTATTCATTTGACTCCTTTGTTTATATATTAAGAGCAAAGATCTAACGCGTCATTTAAACAAATATATAAACTTAAACATTACATCTCACGATTTTATCTACCCATTGCTTAGTTCAAAAGGATTACACACTAAATCATTAATCTTAAATTCTCAATGAGAATCTGTGGTTTTGAGAACTAAAATCTTATCAACCTTTAAGATGTTTTATTTTGCAATCATTCTTCTCTCCTTATATTTATATCCATATAGAGACATCCACTTAATATTTTCAAGATCACTCATTATTAAAAACCTCTTCTATCTTTAATTTTCTCAATGTCATTTTCGTCATCCTCCTCACTATGCTCGTCATTATTAAATTTAAATACTCTACATTCGCCACTATCTATAAACTCTTTTTTTCTTTGCTCAAGAAACTCATAAAATTTATTTTCTATAGCCACACTTAAAAAAGGTAAATTTTGTTCGCAACTACCATTACGACTATTTTTACCACAATTAATACTATGTTCATTAAGGCAATCCCAACTATTGCAATAAACTTTACCATCTTTGTCAAGTTCTATAAAGCTAAAACCATAAAATTCCATTTCCCAAAAAACTTCATTATCTTTATTTTGACACGCAACTCTTGCATCTGCTTTGCTCACACTAAAAAATAATGCAAGTAAACTAACTCCCAACGCCAATTTGAGTTTTATTCTGTTTTTCATTCTGCACTCTTCTTATTAAAATCTACCTTAACACATTCTCCACTTAATAATAATTCCTCTCTATGTTTATATAAAGCTTCTTTGAAAATTTTTCTCATTTCCTTGCAAATTTCTGCATTATTGCCAACCTTACAATTATAGCCTATTTCATCTCCTTTTATATAACCAAAACTACCAAATACTATATTCCTCCACCATTCCTCATCTTGTGCATTTTTACATATAACCCTGTCATTTGCTCCCCTTGCTTCACTCATATTAAAGAATAATGTGATAAATATAATCCCTATTGCAAATGCCTTTCTCATTTTATCCTCCTTAAGGTCAATATGCCATTTAAGCCAACAAAGTTCTGCAAGCAACAAAGCTTCGTTAGCTTAAATATAATTTTAAGTATGAATGTGTTGAGATGTATAAAGAATAGAGGTTCAATGGAGATTATATAATATTTGATATTATAAGCAAGTATTGGCAGAGATTTAAAAAGTATTATTGGAATAAGTGTAGCAATGTCTAGCTTATGCCCCCCCCCCCGTTAAAAAGCAATCCATATCGTATCCTTGTAAGTGAAGTTAAGGTATTATAGAAAATAAAGTCTAAAAAACAAATTAACTTCTAAAGCCCATACTCTTAGCATTATCAAAATTTCCGCTAAGCTCAGCCTTGATATGTGTGATAAAATCTTGTTGTGTGAAAATAGGCTCTTTTTTTGTGGCGACTTTATAAGCGGTATTTTTAACAATAAGGTGAATCTGTCCTCCACTTAAGTTATATTCTGCAAGTGCATTGGCAAGATTTTCTTTGCAATCTTCTCCAAAATCTGCATTTTTTGGCAGATATTTAAGCCATAGAGCGATTCTTTGCTCTTTATTTGGTCGTTTAAATTCAATTTTATAATTAAATCGCCGCGAGAATGCGCTATCAAAGTTTTCTAAAAGATTGGTTGTTGCAATCAAAATGCCCTCAAATCGCTCAATTTGCTCTAAAAAAATATTTTGCATTTGGTTGTGCATTTTATCTGCACTATTGCCACTAGTTGCGCGCGTGCTAAGGAATTGGTCAGCTTCATCAAGGAGCAAAATAGGCTCATTTTTAATTTTTTTGCAAATTTCTTGGTAGCTATCAAAAATTTTGCGCACATTTTTTTCGGATTCTCCCACATACATAGAGAGAATCTTTGAACAATCAAAGCTTAACACTTGCTTTTTAAGGCTTTTAGCCAAAGCTAGAGCAGTAATGGTTTTACCTGTGCCAGCTGCACCATAAAGAAGAATTTTTGCATCAATGCCCTTTTTCTTATCTTTTATCCCCCAAAGTCTAAGCAGAGAAATTACATTGCTATTGACTTGAGCTAAGAGATTGTCCAAAATCTCACGCGTGTGAGAGTGCAAAATCACATCATTAATGCTTTGTTTTGGCTCCACAAGCTCAAAAATCTCTTGCTCTTTGATAATAGAATCAAGACTGATTTTAGCGCGTTTCTTTTTTTTGTTAGGGTGAATGATATCTTGAAGTATTTCTTCTGGGATAAAAAATGTGCGTGATATGCCCCCAAAAGGATTAAGCAATTCATCATAATCCACTAAGCCCTTTTGCACAAGATTAGAATTTTCATCAAGTAAAGAGCGATGTTTGATTTTGTCATACTCATCAAGGCTAATGAGCTCAAGTAAAGCATTTATATCGCGTAAATTCTCATCACTACTTGAATATTCTTCTTTGAGCAGGGCAAAAAAGATAATCTGTTCTTTTTGTTCTAAGTGATGTTCTTTGATAAGCTTGATAATACTAATATCTTTAGTTGTAAGCTTTAAGCGTGAGTTGATAGTATCTTCAAGGAGCTTAAGGCGATAATTTGCACGTAAAAGAGAGGGAGAATCTATTTTTTGCGAAAATTTAAGCCCACTCATTTTATGAAGTAAATCAATATGCGCAAAGCGGTCTTTGAGATATTCAAGGTGGTCTTCATAGGGAGTGATTTCGGGCAAATCAACATTAAGCGTGCCATCTTCAAGGAGTTTCAAAAAGGTGTGTGAGAGACAAATATTATCATTATAGAGCTCAAGTAATGCAATATCGGTAAGTTTGGGCTGTAAGAATGAGCTTTGAGTAATCCAACCTAACTCAATAAGATTACGAATATGATGCAAAAATGCAAGGCTATGCTCACCTTGTGTGCTTGAGGTGTCTTTGTGTGGGAAGACTTTAGCAAGTAATATATGCACGACAAAATCCATTTCACCCTCAAGCAAGGCTTTTGCCATAAATTGCAAAATTTTTCCTTCATTTTCATTACACTTAAGGAATCCAAAAAGGCTATTATTTGTTAAATCTTTACACGAAATAAAATCAAGATAATGCTTCATTTATTACTACCCCTCCCCTGTATTTCCTTTGATGAGTATTTATTAATTAAATGCTTTTTAGGAGTGTGTTTTGACACAATTTTCCTTTAATATATTTAAAAGTTTTAAGGGGAACATTATAGCAGTCCCTAGCTTTTTGGCTTCTTAGTAGGATTCATTTTTGTATCTCTCGCCCACCATAAATATGGGTCAATGCCATAAGGTGGGGTAATGGTTGGCATTTCAATTTTGCGCCAATATGCCACACGAAAAGCAGGGAGGTTAAAATGTGGGATAGCATAGAATCCCCAAAGCAAGATTCTATCCATTGCTCTGCCAATGGCTATACGCTCTTTTTCATTCGTAGCATTTAATAATCTTTGAATTAAATCATCTACCACAGCATCTTTTACGCCTGCAAAATTTTTACTCCCACTTGTATCTGCCACTGCAGAGCTCCAATAGTAATTTTGCTCATTGCCCGGAAAAAGGCTTTGCCCTAAAAGCTCAATGACCATATCATATTTGAAATGCCGCACACGATTAATATATTGTGAATCATCTACTTTTTTAATCGTAGCAGTAATGCCAAGCTTTTGGAGATTTTTTACAAAAGGCAAGCAAATACGCTCAAAAGCTTCATACGATATAAGAATTTCAAAAGTAAAAGGTTTGCCTTGCGGCGTATAAAGTGTGCCATTTTTAATATAAAATCCCGCACTTTTAAGTAAATCTCTTGCGTATTTGAGATTCTCTCTTAAATTTTCCCCACGCACTTTTGCTCCATCTGTGCGGGGGATAATATAGCTTTGGGTAAAGATTCTAGGATTAAGCTTAAATTTATATTCTTCCAAAATCTCTTTTTCCCTGCCTGTGGGAATGCCAGAGGAAGCAAAAGGGGAGTTATTAAAAATATGTTTCGTGCGTTCATATTGATTAAAAAATAAATTTTTATTACTCCATTCAAAATCAAACGCATAAAGTAGGGCTTCCCGCACTCTTATATCGGCAAAAAGAGGATTTCTCGTATTGAAAAAAAAGCCTTGAAATGTGCTTGGAAGCTGATGTTTAAAGCTCTGTAAAATGATTTTTCCCTCTTTTTTTGCCTTGCCCTCATAGTCGTTTGCCCACACTTTTGCTGAAGATTCTATGCGATAGTCGTATTCTCCAGCAAGGAAGGCATTTTGCGCCACAGAAGGGTCTTTATAATATTCTATAATGACTTCATCAAAGTTATATGCCCCCTTTTGTGTAGGGTGATTTTGCGCCCAATAGTGAGGGTTGCGTTCATAAATGATACTGCGCCCTATATCAAATTTTTTCACTCTATATGCGCCGCTTCCTATGGGGATTTGAAGTGGATTCTCACCAAAAGTATTTTTGCCCTCTTTAAGATAAATATGAGCAGGTAAAATAGGGAGTTGCCCTAAGATTAAAGGTAGCTCTTTGTTAGAATCATTTTTAAAATAAAATGCCACTTCGCTCTCACTTAGCACTTTGACGCTTTTGACATCAGCATAGTAGCGTTTAAACTCTATCTTGCCCTTTTGCATTAGCGTCTCAAAGCTAAATGCGACATCTTTTGCGCTCACCTTTACACCATCACTAAATTTTGCCTTTGGGTTGATATGAAAGATAATGTAATCTCTCCCCCTTGTCATAGAATCTGCAATTAGCCCATATTCGCTAAAAGGCTCATCTAGGCTTTGAATGGTAAGTGTGTTATACACAAGTGTGCTAAGCTCCGCAGCCGCATTGCCCTTTTGCACAAAGGGATTGAGGCTATCAAAAGTGCCAAGAGCAAAGCCTTTGAGTGCGCCACCTTTTGGAGCATTAGGATTAGCATAGTCAAAATGTGTGAAGTTTTGAGGATATTTGAGTGTGCCATAAATGCTAAGAGCGTGCGTTTTTCTTTGTGCGTGCAAAGTATCCGCGTTCATTCCTATGCATAAAGCAAGCAGAAGTATAAAATAGACTTTCATTATCAAAGATTAATAGAATCTATTAAGCGCGTAAGGAAATACACCAGCGATAAAAATCAGCACAATCACGAAGGGCAAGATATATTTAACATACGCATACCATATATTTACAAGGTGCGGATTAAGTGTGCCATTGTTGCTTAACTCTTTTTTTGCTTCATCTTTTAAAATCCAACCCACAAAAAGTAATGTGCCAAGAGAGGTGAGCACAAAGAGAATATTGCCGCTGATAAAATCAAAGCTATCAAAGATATTTTTGCCATTCCAAGTGATATGCTCCCAAGCTCCATAAGAGAGGATACAAGGGAGATTCCCACATATGAAAATAAAGCTAAGCGTGATATTAATTGCATTGGTGCGTGAGATATTACACTTTTCATATAAAGCGGTAATAATCACTTCATAAATGGGCAAAGAAGTAGTAAGTGCTGCAGTAATTAAAAGCAGGAAAAAGATAAGGGCTAGGACATTACCAAAATAAATATGTGAAAACACAATAGGGAGGGTTTGAAATACAAGGCTTGGTCCTTGATTTGGTTCTAATCCAAAACTAAAGAGTGAGGGAAAAATCATAAATCCAGCTAAGAGTGCGATAAGTGTATTAAGCACACCGGTGGCAACAGCGGTTTTAATCATATTTTCATTTTTTTGTAGATAGGAGCTAAGTGTAATCATCACGCCAAAACCTAAGGAAAGTGCAAAAAACACTTGCCCTAGCACATCAATGAAAAGCTTAGCTGTGATTTTGCTAAAATCGGGCAAAAGATAGAATCTCACGCCCTCCATTGCACCTGGAAGCGTAAGATTGCGGATAACGATAATAAATAAACAGATAAAAAGCAAGGGCATAAGATATTTCATACTGCGCTCAATGCCATCAATGATGCCTTTTTTGAGAATTACCCAATTTATAGCGACAAATACACTTGTCCAAATGCCAATCATTAGCGGATTATGCTCTATTTTGGCATTATAAAAGCTTTGGGCAAGTTCTTTATCAATGGGCGAGGAGAGATTAAGCTCACCACTTAGGATACTTGTGATATAAGTAATCACCCAGCCGCCTAGCACCATATAATATGCCATAATCCCAAATGCCCCTGCAATGCCACAATAGCCAATGATTTTATAGATATGCGGAATGCTTTTGCCTTCTATCTCTCCACCAAAGGCATCAATTGCGTTTTTATGTGCGCGTCTGCCAATGACATTTTCTACCCAAATCACGGGGATTCCTACTAAAATCATTGCAAGAATAAAAACAAGCACATACGCACCACCACCATTTTCTCCTACAAGATATGGGAATCTCCAAGTTGCTCCAAAGCCAATAGTCGCTCCTGCAACGGTTAAAACATAAGTGAGACTAGAGCTCCAAGTTTGGCGAGTAGGGGCAGGATTTTGCATTATTTCTCCTTTTGGGGTGTTTTCCAAAATACATATACAATTTTAATAAGCACACTAAAAATAATACCCTCTAAAATCGCACCAAGCACAAATGATGCATAAAGCGTATCATTGAGTTCCCCGATACTTTTACCTAAAGTAGCAGTGGCGATAAGAAAGGTAAGTGGCATAGAATCGCTTAGCGCAAAAAGGAGTGTAAATTTTGCACTTTTAAAATATTTACCAAAGACAATACTTGCACTAATGAGGCGCAATGTAAGCATACCGATGACAAGATATAAAGCGTGATAGAGAATCTGTGTATCCCTAAATACTGCATTGAGATTGAGTGTAGAGCCCACGTGCACAAAGAAAAAAGGCACAAAGAACCCAAATCCAAAATGATTGAGTTTTTCGGGTAATTCGGCTTTATGTTTAAAAAATGTAGCGAGAATCGTTCCGGCTAAAAATGCTCCAAGCACAGCTTTAATTTCTAAGAACATCATTAAAAGCACGAAGCCAAAAAGTAACATAAAGACAAATCGTAAGTCTTGAGAATTGCTATCATCGTTTGGCAAAAATAAGAATCTTACCTGAGGTATCCACCAAAAAATGACTTTTGCAATTTTAAAACCAAAGATGACAAAAAGCAAGAAAAGTCCAAGCATAAGGAGTTTTCTTCCCAGCTCACTTCCCACTCCGTGCCGCGATGCACCATCAATAATTACAAGTGCGGCAATACTTACTAATTCTCCCAAGATACCAATTTTGAGTGCCAAATCAAGCCAAGGTTGGTCTTTGCCATAATCCTTAATAAGCGCTACAATCATACCTAAGCTCATAACAGGAAATGCTGCAATATACACATAAGAAATTTTTGCGCTAAAAACAACGATGCAAGTAATGCCATAGAGTGTGCAAAAATATGCTAGAGTTTGAAGCAAAAAGGGTTTGCCAAGCTTTGCAAAAGATTTAATATCTACTTCCAAACCGCATAAAAACATTAAAAATAAAAATCCTATTTCTGCGACAATGTGTATTTCTTGAGAATCATTAAGGAAAGTAAAAAAATGTGCAGCAATAGCTCCTAAAATCATCTCTACTACTACAATAGGAATACGCGTAAGGCTACTAATAGGCGAAGCAAATAGAATAAGGAGAACAAAAATGCTAAAAGCACTGAGTGTTTCAATGGGATAACTCATTTTGATTCCTCTACACTTTTGTTTAAGTCTTTTAACCCAAGTGCGAGCAAAATAGCGCGTGGATAGAGAGAATATTCAAGGGCGTGGATTTTAGATTCAAATTCTTCAAGGTTTTCATTTGGAATCTTTTGCAATTTTTCTTGCAAAATAATTTCTCCACCATCAAGTTCTTCATTTACCCAATGGACACTTACTCCACCATAGGATTGAGCAGAGTTAAAACTCTCTCTAATGGCATAAGCTCCTTTGTGTTCAGGCAGAAAAGAGGGGTGGATATTGATTGTTTGAAAGGTTTGTGTAAAAGAAGATGTAAGAATGCGCATAAAACCTGCTAAGAGCACAATATCTATGGAATGCACTCGGAGTATTTCTATCATAGCATTATCAAAATCAATACGCGAGGAGAAATCTTTGTGATTAATAATTGTGCAAGGGATAGCAAGAGCAGCAGAGCGTGTAATACCTTGTGCTTTGGGATTATTACAAAGAGTAAGAGTGATTTCAAGATGCACAGGATTGTTATTATTATCATAAAATATTTTATTATGCAAAGATTCTATAAGGTTTTGCATATTGCTTCCGTTTCCGCTAAATAAAATGGCACATTTGATGTTTCTCATCACTCTGCAAACCTATGTTTTGATAAAAAATTGTGGGTAGTCTTTTTTAAGAGATTTGATAATACCAATCATCTCTTCTTGCCCATAATTTGCATCTTCAGGGAGTTTGGCATAAAATTTGTCCATTTGTTCCGAATAAAGCTCTATAAGTTCATCAATATGCTTTTTTTTCGCTCCAGCAAAATAAAGTGCAACGCCTAGCATATCAATGACTTCTAGTGCCATTTCTTCTAAACTCATTTCAAGCGTAAGTTCTTCACTGATGTTTTCATCAATACTCATAAATCCTCCTTGTGCTTATTTAAAATATATTCAATTTGTGTTTTAATATCTGCATAAGCAAAACTTTCTTTAAAACCTTCAATTTTTCCTCCAGCAGCATTTTTATGTCCCCCACCATTGAAAAGCTCTTTGCTCATTGTATTAACATCGCAGTTACCATTAGCGCGGAGACTTACATTACCACGCGAATTAACATCAATATAAAAATCATATTCAGGATTACGCCGCAAAAAGAGATTTGCCAAAACACTAATGCCTCCTAAAGAATAACTTAAGAATCCTTTTTTGTCATTATAGCTAATCGTGCAAAGATGTTTTTTTGCGCTTAAGAGTTCTACCTGTGCGTTTGAAGTGATAGTATCCATTGTTTGCGTTTTTGGGTCGCCTCCAAGTGCGCGTTTTTTAATTTCATACAAGGCATTATCAAAAGCTACCTCACCATTTGGGAGTTCTAAAAACTCTTGTGCAGATTCTATAAGAGCGAATTTATATGAGCGATGTTCCTCATCAAACATAAAACGATTAAGTTCATAACTTGAGCTAATCATATTCATAGCAACCTTGCCAAAATCAAATTTATAGCCATCTTCAAGCCAAATATCTACAGAATTAATCATTTCACTTAGATTGTGAATCCATTCTTTACGTGCAGAATTAAGTATATTGTGGTGCTGTGTAAGTGTTTGAAAAGTAATCTTACTTGCACTTCTTAAACTATCGAGATGATACCATTCATATTTATCTGCACATTCTTGCCCGCTAATATGGTGGTCTAAAAGCAGCAGTTCTATATCATATCCTGTAATTTTGAGCTCACTTACACGTTCATTAAGATAATTTGCCTCATTAAGTGTGAGATTTAAATCTGTGATAAGCAAAAGATATTTTTCATTTGTTGTCTGTTTTGTAGAGGAATTTTTAGGCGTTTTGCCAAATTTTAAAGCGAGGAGATTTTCAGTTGATTGCGTAGAGTGGATTATATAATCGAGTATAGAATTAAGGCGCACAAGCACTTCTTTGCCATAATTTGCATTATAAAATTTGATATGAGGGAAAAATTCTTTAGCTATAAATTGGCAACCATAGCCGTCTAAATCGGTATGTGAGAGATGAAAAACTTGCATATATGTCCTTAAAATTCAATATTAAGTGTGCCGACAACTTCAAAACTTGCGTGAGGGTCAATTTCTGCATTACCAAGTATGGTAATACTCATTCTAAAGGGTTCAAGGAGTTTAACAAGTGGCTTGCGGATTCTATAATCTACAAGCAGCACAGGCATAATATTTTTTTGTTTTAATTTCATATCTTCTTCTTGAATCGCATCTATGAGCTTTTGCACTTCATTAGAGTGTAATACGAAATTTTTGCCATTAGGTTGTTCTTTGATTCTATCAATGAGATATTGTTCGGTAGCAAGTGAGAGTGTGAAAAGTTTAAGATTCCCATCTTCGGCTTTGAAAATATCTGTAATAGTGCGTGCAAGGCGAGAGCGCACTTGCTCTACAATCGCATCAGTATCATCTTGCAAAATAGGATAAGTATCTGTGATACTCTCCAAGATTGTAGGCATATCTTTGATTGGAACTTTTTCGTGAAGAAGCTCGCGCAATACACGCAAAATGATACCCATAGGAATTTTTGAGGCTTCACCAACCACCACAGGATAATCTTTAGCGTGTCTGTCCATAAGAACTTTCACTTCATCTTTAGTGATGAATTCTTCCGCATAAGTTTTGATAAGCTCTGTCATATGTGTGGTAATAATCGTAGAGGGATCAATAATATGATACCCTTGAATAATCGCTTCTTCTTTATCTTTTGGGTCTATCCATAGTGCATCAAGCCCAAAAGCAGGTTCTTTTGTGGGGATACCCTCAATAACTTGTCCTACCATACCTGTATCCATTGCTAAAAATTTATCGGGCAAGACATCACCTTCACCAATTTTTACACCTTTGAGCAAAACCTCATAGTTGGTAGGCTGGAGATTAAGATTGTCTTTGATACGAATTTGTGGGATTAAAAACCCATAGTCAGTAGCAATTTTCTTACGCATAGCACGGATTCTTTCTAATAAATCACCATTTTGCTTTATATCAGCAAGGCGGATAAGTTGATAGCCCAAATAAATTTCTAAAGTCTCTACTTTGAGTGCTTCATTAATAATGGCTTCCTCTTCTTTTTTAATTTCTTCTTCGCTCTTTTGTGCTCTTTGCGCTTTATGTTGAGATATATCAATATCTTGTTCTCCGCTTTGTGTTGGAGTTTTATTCAGATGCGACGAATCCTCTTTGCGCAACCATTTTTCTACGAGAGAAAACATACTGCTTAAATCCTCTCGGCTTGTGAGCCACGCTACAACAAGGAAAAATCCTCCTACAAAACCAAGTGAAATTGGCAATCCGGGCACGAGCGCAAATAGGATAAGAATAAAACCTACAATGCTTAGAATCTTCGCACTGCTTGTAATTTGTGTGATAATATCTCCTGCAAAGTTGGCTTGTGAGTTTTTTGCTGCGCGAGTAGTAATAATACCTGTGGCAGTAGCTACAATGAGCGCTGGAATTTGTCCCACAAGTCCATCGCCTATAGTAAGGATTGTAAAAGTTTCTGCACTTTGCTTAACGCTCATTCCGTGCTCAAATACACCAATAAGGAATCCACCAATGATATTAACAATAGTGATGATGATAGAGGCTATTGCATCGCCTTTGACAAATTTGCTTGCTCCGTCCATTGTGCCGTAAAAATCTGCTTCTTGTGCAAGAGCATCACGGCGTTTTTGAGCTTCTTCTTGCCCAATAAGTCCTGCATTTAAATCTGCATCAATTGCCATTTGCTTACCCGGCATTGCATCAAGTGTGAATCTAGCGCGCACTTCTGTTACACGTGTAGAACCATTTGTAATGACTATAAGATTCACAATTACAAGAATAGTAAAAACAATAATCCCAATGACATAATTTCCGCCCACAACAAAGTGCCCAAATGCTGCAACAATGCTACTTACGGATTCTACACCATTATGTCCTTCGCTTAGAATCATACGTGTGGTAGCGACATTGAGGGCGAGACGATAAAGCGTAACAATAAGCAAAATCGTTGGAAAAGCTGAAAATTCTGTGGCTTTATCCACATAGAGTGTAATGAGAATAATTAAAATAGAAAGTGCAATAGAAATGCTGAGTAAAAAATCAAGCATTGCACTTGGTAAGGGCACCATTATAATGCCTACAATCAATACCATAAAGATGACAATAATCATCTCTTTGCTTTGAGAGAGGCTTTTAAAAGATGACATTACTTGGTCTAAAATATGTGTCGCGTTAAATGTCAATACTCTTCCTATACTCATCTGAATTATAAAAAATAAAGTGTGGCATTGTAGCAAGAATTTTTAAATTTAATGCTTTGCCACTTTTGAATATGTTTGCATTATTGTAAAGTTATTTGCATACTTCTTTCATTTTATAATTTTTAATAAAAATAGGATTTGCACTTCCCCAATATCCTAATGTTTCAGAGAGAATCGTGCCCGTTCCTTTTTCAAATTCGGCTTGAGTGATTTCATTGCCGCATTGTTTTCCAAAGAGCACGACTTCATCGCCTGCTTTAATATCTGGATAATCGGTTACATCTACCATAAAAGTATTTTTTGTAACTCTCCCAACGACTGGCACTTTATGCCCTCTAATAAGCACTTTTCCTTGATTGCTTAAAGATTTTGCATAGCCATCATAATAACCCACAGGAATATTGGCGAGTTTAGAATCTCTTGTAAGTGTGTGAGTGCCATCATAGCTTACTTTGCTCCCTTTTGGATATTCATTTATAACTGCTACTTGAGATTTTAAACTCATAATTTGTTGTATGGGTAGATTTTCATCTCCTCCACCATAGCCATAAATAAGCTTTCCGGGTCGTATCATATCTAACCTTGATTGAGGCACTTGCACTGCTGCATATGAGGCAGCAGCGTGCAGCACAAGTTTATTTCTATCAAGTTTTGCTTTACTTATTAGAAAATCCGTATCTTCTTCAAAATGTTTTAAATTTTCCTTTACTTTTGAGGTATCATCATAAGGAAAATGTGTCATTAGCCCTTTTATTTTAAGATGTGGCAAAGTAGCTAACTTAACTGCAGATTCTTTGCCTTTATCAGTGCTTAAATCAATACCATTTCTATCCATTCCACCTGAATTGAGTTTGATATGAATGGGAAGTTTTTTGCCTATCGTCTTTGCTAGAGAATCTACTTTTTTTGCTTGATCTAAATTTCCCAAAACTTCTGTGATGTTATATTTTAAACCATCTTTTATTTCTCCCATTGTGGCTGTTCGTATTCGTAGAATCTCGCCTGTATATTTCATTTTGCGGATAACTCTTGCTTCTTCATTGCTTGTAATAGCCACACAAGGGATTTTTTCTTCTATGATAGTGGGCAACACTTTGCTTATTCCAGCCCCATAAGCATTGGCTTTTAAAACTGCACAAACTTTAGCATTTCCTGCTATTTTTTTGGCAACTTTGATATTATTTTTAAAGGCTTTTATATCAACTTCCATAAAAGAGTTTGTATTGTTTTTGTTCACATTTGTGCTCTCAACAAGTATAGGCGAGGCAAAATTTGCACTAGCAAGTATTCCCATAAGTAATAGGGTAGTAAATCCAGTTTTAAATATATTCATCTTTTGCTCCTTAAAATATATATTTGTTTATAAAATATTTCTACACCAAGTAGGAGAAAAAACATTAAATTTTGTAACATTGAATGTTGAAACTTTATTAAAATTATTTCAAAAAGTAACAAAGAATTTAAAGCCAAAAGGCAGCGATGAGTTGTATTAATTATGGTGTGATTTAAGCTTTTTTTCTATAATGCTACTTTGAATTCAATAAGTGAGGGTAAGTAATGCAAGAGCGGAAATATAATCCTAAAGATATAGAATCTAAATGGCAACAATTTTGGACAGAGCATAAGAGTTTTGAGCCATTTGATATAGATATTGCTACATCAGATTCTATGAAAAAAAAATATATTTTAAGTATGTTTCCTTATCCAAGCGGAGCAATTCATATGGGACACGTAAGAAATTATTGTATTGGTGATGCATTAGCGAGGAACTATCGCCAAAATGGTTATAATGTTTTGCACCCTATGGGTTGGGACGCTTTTGGTATGCCTGCTGAAAATGCTGCTATTAAACATAAGACACACCCTAAAACTTGGACATATAGCAATATTGATACAATGAGAAAAGAACTTGCCACTCTTGGACTTAGTTTTTCTAAAGAGCGTGAGTTTGCTACGAGTGATGCAATTTATACGCGTTTTGAACAGGAATTTTTTATCAAAATGTGGGAGAGAGGACTCATTTATCGCAAAGAGGCGTATTTAAATTGGTGCCCTAAGGATAAAACAATCTTAGCGAATGAACAAGTTATTGAGGGCAAATGTTGGCGATGTGATACGCCTGTGGTGCAAAAGCAAATGTTTCAATATTACATTAAAATCACAGATTATGCCGATGAGTTGCTTGAGTGTCTTAATAAGCTTGAGGGACATTGGCCTTCTCAAGTGTTGAGTATGCAGAGAAATTGGATTGGTAAATCAAAGGGGTTAAGTTTTACCTTTGATTTTAGTGTAGATTCTCTACAAAAACTAGGTAATGGCAAAGTAAAGCTAGAAGTCTTTACCACGCGTCCAGATACAATTTATGGTGTTACTTATTGTGCAGTTGCCCCAGAACACCCTATTGTGCAGCAGTTGATAGAAAATAAAAGTCTTGATGAGAGCGTGATAAAATCTATTGAAGCAATTAAAAATACTACTGCTAGAGCACGTGCAATGAGCGAGAAAGTGGGTTTTGATTTAGGAGTGTATGTAATACACCCATTGACACAAGAGAAGTTGCCTGTGTGGGTGGCAAATTTTGTGCTTATGGATTATGGCTCTGGAGCAGTGATGAGTGTTCCAATGCACGATGAGCGCGATTTTGAATTTGCCAAAACCTATGCTTTGCCTTTTAAATGCGTTCTTACAAAAGAGATAGATGGTGAAGAGCCAACACAAGAGATATGTGCTGCGTATGAGGAAGGCTTTTTAATTAATAGTGGAGAATTTAGTGGTATGTCAAGTTCTCAAGCAAAAGAGCGTATTATCGCACATTTTGAGAATGCTAGCATTGGTAAGGGCATAACCAATTATCGTTTGCGTGATTGGGGTGTGTCAAGACAAAGATATTGGGGGGCGCCTATTCCTATGGTGCATTGTCAATCTTGCGGTATTGTGCCTGAAAAAATAGAAAATTTGCCTATCACATTGCCTGAAGATGTTGTGATTGATGGAGAGGGGAATCCTCTTGATAAACATCTTGTGTGGAAAGATTGTCTTTGTCCTAAGTGTGGTAAAAAAGCACAAAGAGAGAGTGATACGATGGATACTTTTATTCAATCAAGTTGGTATTTTTTGCGCTATAGCACACCAAGAAAATTATGGGAGAAACAAGCTTTTGATAAGGAAAGTTTAACATATTGGCTCAATGTTGATGAATATATTGGCGGTATAGAACACGCTATTTTGCATTTACTCTATGCACGATTTTGGACAAAAGTATTACGTGATTTGGGCTATATAGAAATTGATGAGCCTTTTGCAAATCTACTCACGCAAGGTATGGTGCTTAAAGATGGAGCAAAAATGTCAAAATCTAAGGGCAATATCGTCAATCCAAATGAACTTATTGCGCATTATGGCGCAGATACGGCAAGACTTTTTGTCCTTTTTGCTGCCCCGCCTACGCGAGAGCTAGAATGGAATGATAAAGCAGTGGAGGGTGCGCATAGATTCTTAAAACGCTTGTGGGAAAGAGCCGAGCATATAGAATCTTGCACACAAAAGCCACATATCAATCATAAAACATTGCAAAAAAATGAACAATATGCTCGTCAAAAAGTGTATGAGGCATTGCAAAAAAGTAATGAGATTTTTAGTAAAAAGCAAAGTGGATACGCATTTAATACACTTATTGCTGCGAGTATGGAAGCTTTTAACGCACTTAATGAGCAAGAGAATCCTCTTGTTTGGACGGAAGGATATTTTGTTTTATTGCATATTTTAGAGCCTATTGTGCCTCATATTTGTTGGGAGCTAAGTGAGCAGTATTTTAGACGATGTAATTTCGCACCTCTTAGCGTTGATAAAGATGCACTTACAAAAGAGAGCGTGATATATGCTATTACGATTAATGGTAAAAAACGCGCAGAAGTGGAGATGCCTTTAGGCTTAAGCAAAGAAGAAATTATTATCCAAGCTAAAGAAAGTGTGCCAAAATGGCTTGAAGGAGTAGAGATTCTTAAAGAAATAATTGTGCCAAATAAACTTGTAAATCTTGTGGTGAAATGATGCCAAAAGCATTATTATTGAGTTTATGTTTGTATTTTGTGGGGTGTGGGTATCAGCCTATAAGCTATTATGCACAAGGTATTTTTAATGATGGTGTATATGTAGATATTAGTATTAACTCTTCTGTGCCAGAATCTGGAGCGAGCATTAAAGATGCGGTCAATAATGCTATTATTAAACGTTTTGCAAGTAAGCTTATGAGCAAGCAAGAAGCAAAAAGTTATTTACAAATCAAAGTTCAAAGCATTACACAAACGCCAATAGCTTATAATCAGCAAGGTTTTATCAGTTATTATCGCACAAATATTGTGCTTGATATTCATTTTGAAAATGCACAAGGTAAGAGTTTTGATGTGAGCAATACAGGTTATTATGATTATAGTGCAGATTTTACCTCTACAATCGTATTTGACCAATATCGTTTAGAATCTATATCTAATGCTGCCTCTCAAGCTCTTGATAAATTTATTTCACAAGTAGCATATTATGGAGAATTTTATAATGAACATTAATGATATTTCTTACAAAGCACTTCAACGTTTGCATTTATTGCAAAAAGCCCCTACTCCCACTGCATATTTTGAAGCATTTTATGAGATTGCTAGAGTTGAGGGAATGGCTGAAGAATTAAATTGGCAGACGCAGTGGCTCAACAAATTTGATAAACATATTCAAAATCAGCTTAAAAATGTAAGCAATCCTGATGAGTTTATTGATAAGATTTCACTTTTGCTCAAAGAATATAAAGAGAGTTATGCACCAGAACATATGCAATGGCTAAAGAATCTTAATCGTGGCTTGCTTGGTGTTATTTCTGATATATTTTCAATCGGAGCAAAAAATAAATTTCATTTTCTTTTTAGTTTAGGTGGGCTTAATAGTCTTGAAGTAACAAAAAAGCTTGTGGGATATTGGGAGCATTTCCGAGATTCTAAGGTGCATTTGAGTGTGTTAAAAAGACTTGTGGGAATTATAGTATATGTTTTGCGCACGCCTAATCATAAAGGCACGATAAACAAGGAAGCTTTAGAAATAGCATCTACGCTGATGATACACCCTGAAAGTCTTATTGATTTAGATTTACTTAGACGTATAGAGAAAGTTTTAGGCATAGAGGGTGTGGAGGAGATAAAGTCGCCCAGAATACAAGCTAGTGAGTTACATAATGTTTGCGTAGCAATATTTAAAATAAGTAATTTACATTTTTTAAACCAAGAAAATGAAGATAATATCCATAAGGCAACGCATAAGGCAATAGAGATTGTGCAAAAAATGTGTTTTAATACATTTGGAGAGAGTATTTTGCTAGAGTATCATCAAAATGGATTTGTTTGTGTGTTTAAGAACGTTACACCTAAGGAATTGCTTGAAAAGATAAATCCTATTTTAGAGCAGGTGCAGAAAGTGTCTTATGAAGGTATGTTTTTTTCTTTTAACACTTCAGTAGAAACACTTAAAGAGAGCGATTTTACTTCATTTGAAGAACTAAAATATAAAATTCAACACAAGCATAAAAATTGATGTTAAAACTTTCCCAAGTGCTCCAAAGTAAAGGCACAGAATATGCGCCTTTTGACCCTACACGTGCTCATAAGATTTATGCTAGTATTGCTTCAAAATGCGGTTTTAGAGAGCATTTTGGCACAAAATGTAAAGTGATTCATATCATAGGCACAAATGGCAAGGGTAGCACAGGACGATTTATCACAATGGGGTTAGAACAGCAAGGCAAGAGTGTGTTGCATTTTAGTTCCCCGCATCTTTTTAGATTCAATGAGCGCTATTATATAAGCAATAATTCATATAAAGGCGAGGTTGATGATATAGCACTAGAAACAGCTCATCAGTTCCTTTGGCGTATGGAATCTGTGCATAAGGCAAGTTATTTTGAGTATGCAACCTTTCTTGCACTTGTGCTTGCAAAAGAATGCGAGTATCTTGTATTAGAATCTGGCGTTGGTGGCGAGTTTGATTCTACACATATACTAAAAGCTGATGTGAGTGTTTTTACGCTTATTGGTTTAGACCATCAAGAAATGTTAGGGAATACTTTGCGTGAGATTGCGCTAACAAAACTAAGAGCAATGGATACACGAGCAATTATAGCAAGGCAAAATGAAAGAGAGGTTGAGAATCTTGCGCTTAAAATAGCAAAGCAAAAAGGTATTGAATGTGATTTATGGCAAGAGCTAGATACGGATGAAGCCTTTAAAGACGAGAAAGATTCCTTTAAGGACTACGCACACACTTACCATTTACCTCGTTTTTTGTGCGATAATCTTCATAATGCGATGCGCACACTTGCAGTTTTTGGAATGAAATTTGATTTTAAGAATCTAGGTGCGCTTACACTTCGTGGGCGATGCGAAGTCTTAGCACCTCATATTGTGCTTGATGTAGGACATAATTTTGATGGCGCAAGAGTTTTAAAAGAGCAATTTATAGGAAAACAAGTAAATCTTGTGTATAATAGTTACGTAGAAAAGGATATTGAGGCAATTTTGCGTGAGCTTTTGCCAATCATTAAGAAAGTTTTAATAATTTCTGTGGAAAATTATAGAATCTGCCCAAGAGGGAAGCTCATTGATGTTCTCATAAAGTTGGGAATTGCATATGAGGATTTTAATGTCCATATTCTCTCACACAATGAGAGTTATCTTGTTTTTGGTTCTTTTAGTGTTGTTCAGAAATTTTTACAAGAATATCAAGAATATAAGGAAAAGTAAGTGCAAGACAAATTAATGATTTCTATTATTGATGATAATGGTTCAAGGCAGTTTAGTGTGCATCGTCTAGTGCAAAAGGTGGCGCTTTTTACGGGTGTTGGTATGATATCGATGGTTATTTTGTATTTTGTTATGGCTCATTTTTTGATGAGTGAGCTCGAAGTCATTTTGGCAAATAATAATCAAGTGCGTGAGAATTTCCAAAGTATCTATGAAAAAAATAGTGCCTTAGAGCGTGATATTGACTATAAAACAAATGAATTTCTTAAGGTAAATACCAAAGTCAGTGAGCTTGAGAGCATTGTAAATGTCCGTAAACATAGCAATGAATTATATAATAACCAAGATATTGACATTGATGCGCTTACTCCCTTGCAAAAGGATATGATTTTAAAGATTATTCCTAATGGTAACCCTGTTGATGATTTTGCATCAAAAAGTTTCCCAAATAAAGGTGTTTCTATATATCACCTTGCAAAAGCTTCTCCTGTGTATGCTACAGCGAATGGTATTATTGATTCTGTGCGAGTGGCAGGAAGCGAGAATCAATTTGTGCAAATTCAGCATTCTTATGGATTTACTTCAAATTATGGGCATTTACGTAAGGTCATTGTGCAAAAGGGTGATTTCGTTACAAAGGGGCAAGTGATAGGATATAGTGGGGTAGGTGCAGGTTTATATTATGATTTGCGATTTATTGATTCTGCGCTTGAAGTGGCAAATTATACAGATTGGAATAGTGATAATTTTGCTCAAATTGTAGGTGTAAATAGTGTTATTGACTGGAAAAGTTTGGTATGGGCGCTTAATGATATAGTTCAATTAAAAAATTATCGTGTAAGTTACCAAGATGATGAGAAGATGCTCACATATTAAGCAATGAGTCCTAAAAATAGCCGCCTTGTTTTAATGATTACCGACCAAAATGGGTCGCGCTATTTTAATGTTAGCTCTATTTTTAAACAAATAAGCCTTTATCTTGCTGTATTTATTGTTACATTGATAGTTTTTGGTGTAGTCTCTATTAAAACTTTTAGTGCAGAAATTAATAAAATGTCAGTGTTAAATGAAACAATAGCCAAACGTTATAACAAAATGCTTGCTAAAAATGAATCGCTTAATAATCAAATTGAAAGAAGACTTGAAGAAATTTCCCAAGTTGATGATAAAATAGGAGATTTGGAAAGTATTATCGGCGTGCCTATTGATGCTTCTAGAGATGCTGATGGCAACCTTGAGCATCGCATAGATGTGGCTTCTCTCACTGGGACACAAAAGGCTTTTGTAATGAAATTTGTTCCAAATGGCTATCCCATAGAACACTATAATCATATTTCTGCTTATTATGGTTACAGAGTGCATCCGCTTTTTTTTACACGACATTTGCATACAGGAGTGGATTTTGCCACTCCTATTGGCACACCAATATACGCTACGGCTGATGGAGTTGTAAATGCTGCAAGTTTTTCAACTGGTGGTTATGGATATCTTGTTAAAATAGATCATTCACTTGGGTTTACAACTTATTATGCTCATTTGAATAAAATAGTAGTGCAAAAAGGAATGTTTGTAAGACACGGGCAGCTTATTGCTTATAGTGGCAATACCGGACAAAGCACAGGACCTCATCTTCATTATGAAATAAGATTTTTAGGGAATGTTATTGACCCTAAAAATTTTATGGAATGGAAGATGAGTAATTTTAATTCAATTTTTGAAAAAGAGAGGAACGTAGCATGGCAATCTTTGTTAGCGACAATAAACAACTTGATGGAGTAAGTTCATCTAGCGGCGGTGGAGCAACTATCATCGCACAAGGCACAAGAATTAAGGGGGAAATCAACACAGATTGCAGATTGCATATTGATGGCGAATTTGAGGGAAATATTCACTCTAAAGACACCGTAATGATTGGTAAAAGTGGTATTGTAAGGGGTGATATGCAAACAGCCTCTTTAATTGTGAGTGGACGTTTTATCGGCAATGTAACTTCAAATGTGCTTGAGATTAAACCTCAAGGGCGTGTAGAGGGGATAGTAGTTGTAGGTGAGATTATTATTGAACGCAAAGGTGTGTTTATAGGTGAGAGCAAGATTAAAGATTCAAAGGTAAAAACAGATATTGCTTCACTTGAATTGCCCAAAAAAGATAAGTAATAAGAGAAAAATCTCGGAGGGGTAGTTTGATACAATCTTGCCTATATAAGCTTCTTAAGCAGGGCAACTTTCCCTACGAATTATTGCTTACTAAAGATGCTAAGCAATCCCAAGATGCATATGAACTTATAAAGCTTTTTGATTATCAAAAGGCTTTTGTTTTACCTGAATTGCGTATTCATTTTGGAGATGATTTAAGTTCATTTCGTGAAGAATTTTTAGGAGTTTTGAGCGTATTGCGGACATTTTATGCTGCCACCTCGCCAAAGATTCTTATCTCTCCTATTTCCAGTGTGCTTTATCCACTACCAAAGGAGCAAATACTCCAAACCTTCAATCTTTCTTTTGGACAACGTTATGATTTAGCAGTTTTGAAAAAGCATATTGTAGAATATGGTTATGAATGTGTAGAGGTAGTAGAACTTGAGGGGGAAGTAAGTTTTAGAGGTGATATTGTTGATATTTTTATGCCTTATAGTGAATCTCCTTATCGCATTGCTTTTTTTGATGATGAGGTAGAGAGTATCCGCATATTTGATACGCATACCCAAATGAGTAACCCCACTGAAGTTAAGGAGATTTGTATCGCTCCTGCACTTTTTTCGCTTAACCCTCAGCAAAGCAGCGATATACAATCTCTTGTGAATCAGAGTGATTTTGATGGGTTTAACAAAGATATAGCTTCATTTGGATTTTGGTTTTTAGGAGAAAATGCACATTTTTTGCCTTTACATTTTTGTTCTTTGCTTACACCCCAAGCACTTTTAGAAGCTAAAGAGATTTATAGTTTAGATTCAATGGAGCACGCTCTTACATTGGAGCAGCTACAACAAATAGGGTGTTGTGAAGCAAGTGAAGGTTATAGCGATATACTTTTTAAACCAGCTAATCTCGCCTCAATGATAAATGCTCATAGCAATCGTGAAATTACGCTTATTGCACATAATGATATTAAACTTAAGGCATTTGATATTAGCACACAGGGATTGCATATTAAATATTCAGATGCAGTAGTAAATATTATCACTCCAAATGAACTTATTCTCTCACTTAATACTTTTACACCTAAAATCAAGCATAAGAAGCCTACACTCAAGCTAAATGAAATTGCACAAGGAGAATATGTTGTGCATAGTGAATATGGTATAGGGATTTTTGAGGGAATTAAGCAGACTCAAATAGTTGGGGTTGTAAGAGATTTTATTGAAATTAGTTATCAAGGTGAAGATAAACTTTTGCTTCCTGTTGAGAATCTTAATATGATTGAGCGTTATGTGGCAGATTCTGGACAAATACCTATGCTTGATGGATTAGGTAAGGGTAGTTTTGCTAAGCTTAAACAAAAGGTAAAAACTAAGCTTTTAGAGATTGCTCATAACATTATTGATCTTGCTGCAAAACGTAATTTATTACAAGGCATTAAGATTGATACGCAAAATCCCTCACTTTTATCTTTTCAAAATGCGTGTGGATTCACTCTCACTCATGACCAAATACGAAGTATTGAAGAGATTTATACAGATTTATCTTCTGGTAAAGTAATGGATAGATTGCTTAGTGGAGATGTGGGGTTTGGCAAGACTGAAGTAGCTATGAATGCTATTTATGCAGTGTGTTTATCAGGTTTTCAAGCGGCAATGATTGTGCCTACTACGCTTTTATGTGCGCAACATTATCATTCATTACAAATGCGCTTAGAATCTTTTGGCATACGCGTAGCACGATGTGATAGATTTTTGAGCACGGCAGAGAAAAAACGGCTTTTTTTAGGACTTAAAAATAATGAAGTAGATGTAGTGGTAGGCACTCACGCTTTATTGGGTGCAGAGTTTGCAAAACTTGGTTTGATTGTGGTAGATGAGGAACATAAATTTGGTGTGAAGCAAAAAGAGAGAATCAAAGCACTTTGTGCCCATACGCATTTGCTTAGTATGAGCGCTACGCCTATTCCACGCACGCTTAATATGGCGCTTTCTCATATTAAATCTTTGAGTTCTTTACATACGCCTCCTGTGGATAGAATCCCTGTGCGAACATTTATAAAAAACGCTAAAGATTCACTTTTAAAAGAAATAATTCTGCGTGAATTGCGGCGCGGTGGGCAAGTATTTTATATTCATAATAATATTGCAACTATCCAAAAAAAAGCCCAAGAAATTCAATCTCTGCTCCCGCAACTTAAAATTGCTATTTTGCATTCAAAAGTAGAGAGTACTCAAACCGAAAATATTATGCTTGATTTTGCAAATAATGTATATAATGTGCTTCTTTGCACAAGTATTATAGAATCTGGTATTCATCTGCCCAATGCAAATACCATTGTCGTAGCAAGTGCTGATAGATTCGGCATAGCTGATTTACATCAATTACGAGGACGCGTAGGAAGAGGCAATAAAGAGGGATTTTGTTATTTTCTTGTAGAAGATATGGAGGTCATTACTCCTGAAGCAAAAAAACGTTTAATGGCGTTAGAGAAAAATTCTTATCTTGGTAGCGGAGAGAATCTAGCATATTATGATTTAGAAATACGTGGTGGAGGGAATTTACTCGGTGAAGCTCAAAGCGGACATATCAAAAATATCGGATATGGTTTGTATTTGCGTCTGCTTGAAGAATGTATTAATTATTTGAGTGGTAAGGGCAGTGTGCAACAAGTTCAATGTGATTTGAAAATTAATCTTAATGCGTATTTAAATCCGCAGCTTATTGCAAGTGATAAATTGCGTTTGGAGTTGTATAGGCGTCTTTCCCTTTGCGAGGAAATAAGCGAAGTCAATGATATAGAATCCGAAATTTTTGATAGATTTGGTGCTCCTGATACAATGAGTAAGGCATTTTTGGAGCTTATATGTGTTAAAGTGCTTGCTAATAAATTGAGATTAAAACAAATAATGCACTATGGGCAAAATATTACAATCACTTATATGGACAATACCAAAGAAAGCATTATTTCGCCAAGTAAAGATTGGGATGATGTGCTAGAGTGTATTATGGTATTTTTGCGCAAACAGATTCAGAACAAACAAAGCTAGGAGGGGAATATGAGATGTGGTTTTTGTGAGCGGATTAAGAAGCTTCGTAAAATTGATGTTGTTTTAATTTTGCTTATTTGCCTCTTTATGTATATTGCCAATCAATTTCAAATGAGAGAATATTACGCACAAAAAGCAAAAGTGGAGCAACAAAGAGCTAAAGTTCAAGATGAAAAATTACAAGAATTTGAGAATCTGCAACGACAATGTTTGTTTAAGCAAGATAAAACTGCTTGTGAAGCGCTCAAAAAATTTTAGGTTTGAAAATTAGGAATCTGAAATTTTAAGTAAGATTATGGCTCCGGATGCAGGATTCGAACCTGCGACCAAGTGGTTAACAGCCACCTACTCTACCGCTGAGCTAATCCGGAATAAACAAAAGCCCCGATTATATAGAAAAATCCTCCCATTGTCAAGGGTAGAGAGTTTTGTGTGGGATACATTGAGTGATTGTTTTAGAATTTTAGAGATTTAATTCATTTGCGGGGGGGGGGGGGGGTGAAATGCTATCGCTCCCTTCTTTTATTAAAGCTTTAAGCGGTGTGTTTGCATAATCAATAATGCGCTTGATTATTGCATCAAGACTTAAAATTTCGCTCACAGCACCCATTTCAATCGCTTTTTTTGGCATACCAAATACTATGCAGTCTTTTTCATTTTCTGCTAGAGTGTGCGCACCATTATCATAAAGTTCTTTAAGTCCTATGCAGCCATCATCACCCATACCTGTGAGGATTATGCCAAGTGCAGAACGTCCAGCAGTATTATTTGCGCTTCGGAAGAGGATATCTACGCTTGGCTTATGACGCGAAATACGTAGTTTCTCATCAAGTGATTTTGCGTAATATGAACCCATTGCAAAATCTATAATCATATGCTTATCACCCCCTGCAATATAAACACAATTATCTTTCATAGGTGTTTTTGAAGTAACTTCGCAAATGCTAAGTTGAGAAAGAGTATCAAGCCTTTTGATAAAT
Source organism: Helicobacter hepaticus ATCC 51449 (assembly GCF_000007905.1). Taxonomy (NCBI): domain Bacteria; kingdom Pseudomonadati; phylum Campylobacterota; class Epsilonproteobacteria; order Campylobacterales; family Helicobacteraceae; genus Helicobacter; species Helicobacter hepaticus. Next base: position 437,523 of record NC_004917.1, on the reverse strand, counting down.
GAAGAGCCAAAACTTGGTGGGATATGTTGCACTACAGCAATAGGAGGTAGTTGTGCAGGGAGACGAGAGAAAATATATGAAAGTGCATCAACACCACCAGTGGAAGCTCCTATAACGACAAGTTTATCGCGTATGATTTTACAAGGATTGCTTTTAAGAATTGTGTCAGGGTGATATTTTATAGTATCCATTAACATAATTTACGCCTTGATTTTAATAAAAGCTTTATTGCCAAGCTTTTCAAATTTTTCTTGGAGATGATAAAGTGTTTCAGAATGTCCCAAATAAAATGTGCCATTAATACGTAAAGTATCAATGAGTTTTGAGAGAATCTTTGGTTGGTCTTCTTGTTTGAAGTAAATAAGCACATTACGACAAAAAAGTATGTCAAACTCTTCGTGCATAAAGGGATAATGCCTATCAAAAAGATTCATTTGTTTAAAAGTAACCATTGATTTAAGTTTGTCTTTGACTTTAAATAGAGGAATAGATGGTGTATTGCTCTCATCAACAGGGTCAAAATATTCATTAATATCACACCAATTTGGGAATTTGTCTATTTTAAAATCAATCGCATAAATTCCTTCTTTTGATTTTTGTAACATATTTGTGTCAATGTCTGTAGCGATAATACTTACGGGTGTAGAGTTACCATAAAGTTTTCTTGCATATAAAACACTCATAGCAATAGAGTAAGGTTCTTGCCCGGTAGAGCTTGCACAGCAGTAAATTTTGATAGGTTTATTGAGTTTAAAAAGTATAGGAAGTGAGCGGTCAATCATATCCTGAAAGTGAAAATATTCACGAAAAAAATCTGTTTTATTGGTTGTAAAACTATTAATAAATTGTTGTTGAATTTTTGGATTAGTTTCAATACTTGAAAGCAAAGAATCAATGCTATTAATATGTGTCTCGTGCATAAGATGGTAGATTCTATTTTTTATCATTGTGAGCTTAGAATCATTTAAAAAAATACCACTATATTTATACAGACGCTCCTTAATGAGGGAGATCTGTGCATTATCAAGCATTACCAAATTTATTTCCTTACATTTTTGTTATTTCATCATAATTGTTTTTGTGCCATTAGCGCTATAAACTAAGATTCTCTTGTTTTTGCCCTTAAAGCGTGTAAATGCATTGGTTAAGTCTGTTGGCTTTTTAATAGCTATATTTTCAACTTGTGCAATAATATCGCCCACTTCAAATCCTGCTTGTTGAGCTTTTGAATTAGGATTGACTCGAGTAACTACTACGCCATCAATATTATTTGGCACTCTATAACGTTGGCGTTGAGCTTGATTGAGCGATTCTACACTTAAGCCTTCTACACTTGAGGCAGAACCATTTGGCGTATTTTGTGAAGAAGTTTGATTTGATTTTGTATCGGGTAATTCGCCAAGTGTGATTTGAGTTACACGCTCTTGTTTATCACGGATAAACTTCACAACAACTTTTTCATTAGGAGAGAGCATACCGATAAGATTTTTAAGTTCGGCTGCATTTGAGATTTTTTTGCCATTAACGTGAGTGATTAAATCCCACACCATAAGCCCTGCTTTTGCTGCTGGAGACTGAGGCTCTAGGCTAATAACCACTGCACCACTATTATCTCCATAACTTTCTTTAATATCATTATTAATATCTTGGATTCCTACGCCTAAGAATCCACGTTTAATCCCACCTTTTTCAATGAGTTCTTTGGCGATTTTTTTTGCCATATCTGAAGGTATTGCAAAACCTACACCGTGATTACCTCCTGTGCGCGAGAGGATAGCCGTATTAATCCCAATGAGCGCTCCCCGAGAATCCACTAATGCTCCACCTGAATTACCCGGATTGATTGAGGCATCAGTTTGGATAAAATTTTCATAATCATTGATGCCAATACCACTTTTATTGAGTGCAGAGACAATACCTTGTGTAATTGTTTCACCTACGCCAAAAGGATTCCCAATAGCAAACACTACATCGCCTATAAGAACATTGCTACTTTGGGCAAAAGTGATAGGAGATAGGTTTTTTTGTTCAATTTTAATCACCGCCAAATCGCTTCGTGCATCTGTGCCAATGACTTTAGCAGTGTATTCTTTTGTGCTATCAGAAAGTGAAACAAGCACTTTGTCGGCGTCTTCAATCACGTGATTGTTTGTAATAATGTATCCATCATTTGAAATAATTACGCCACTTCCCAAACTACGTTCTACACGTTCTTTGGGAATCTGTCCATAAATATCACCAAAAAATTGCTTAAAAAATGGGTCATTAAACATCGGATGATTAGGAAGTTGATTGCTGACATTTTTTTGTGTAGAAATATTTACAACAGCTTTTTTTGCACTTTCTATGGAGGAGTTAAAAGAGTAGAGTGTATCGCTATTTTGTTGAGGATTAACACGTTTTTGGATTGTGGGCGCTTCTTGAAATTCAATAGCTAAAATATGAGTCATAAATAGCGCACTGACAAAGAAATATATACTTGCATACTTCATAAAATACTCCTTAGCATTTAATTGTGAGATTTTATAAGTTTAAATTAAACACTTATTAATCATTTTTAAAAGAGCTATCTCCTAATATCTCTCGCACACCTTTTACATTAGGCGTAGATAAAAAGCCCTCTCGTTCAAGCTGCTCAACAATATTTGCTGCTTTGTTGTAGCCAATGGACAATCTTCTTTGTAAATAACTTGCAGATGTCTTTTTATCTTGTAAGATAATATTTTTTGCCTCTGTGAGCAAATCGTTATTCTCGTTATTAAGATTCTCTGTGTTTTCGCTCATAAGATTCTCTTTTTCATCAAGCATAAAATTTTTATCATATTCCACATTTTGTTGTGATTTAATAAATTCAACAACTTTTTCAATTTCTTCTTCTGTATTCCAAGGTGCGTGCAAACGTATTACTCCACCTTCGCGAGGCGGAGTAAAGAGCATATCACCCTTGCCAAGCAAAGATTCTGCGCCAAAAGTATCAAGAATAACTTTAGAATCTATTTTACTGCCAACCTTATAGCTAATGCGTGATGGGAGATTTGTTTTAATTAGTCCTGTAACAACATCAACGCTTGGACGTTGGGTCGCTACAATAATATGTATGCCACAAGCACGTCCCATTTGAGCAATCCGAGCAAGAGAAAATTCTACTTCTTTGCCTCCTGTCATCATTAAATCAGCCAATTCATCAATAATAATTACAAGATAAGGGAATTTCTTCCCACCCTCATTTAATACTTTGTTGTTATAACTATCAATGTCTTTAGCGCGCATTTCGCTCATTAAGTCATATCGTCTATCCATTTCAGCTACAGCACTATTTAAACCTACAATGGCCTTTTTGGGTTGTGTAATAATAGGTGTGATAAGATGAGGAATATCTGCGTATATACTAAATTCTACTTTTTTTGGGTCAATCATAAGGAGTTTGAGATTATCGGGCGAATTTTTATAAAGCAAAGAGAGAATCATTGCATTAATTCCTACACTCTTGCCACTTCCTGTGGTCCCTGCAATAAGCAGATGAGGAGCTTTTTTTAAATCTGTGATAAAAGGATTGCCAATAATATCTTTACCAAGTGCAAGAGTAAGTGGCGAAGTGGAAGTCTTAAATAAATCAGATGCTAAGACTTCACGTAAATAAATTGTCTGCATTGTGTTATTAGGAATTTCAATTCCTACTACATCTTTTCCCGGAATAGGAGCTTGGATACGTATTGAACGCGCACGTAATGCCATAGCTAAGTCATCTTCAAGAGTGAGAATTTTACTTACTTTGATATGTGGTGCTGGGCGAAATTCAAAAGTTGTAACAATAGGACCCGAATAAGTGCGCACAATATCTCCCTCTACGCGGAACATTTTGAGCTTTGCTAATAAATCTTCTATTTTTCTATCAATTTCGCTCTCATCAATCTCATTTTTTTCTTCAAATGGTTGATTAAGGAGACTTATAGGGGGAAGCTTAAAATGAAGCGGTTTATTGACTTTGCCATATTCAAGATTATCAAGCAGTGCTTTATTTTCAGCAATCTCTGTTACTTGAATTTTACTTGGTTGAGGTTTTGGTTTTTGCTCTTGTGGGATTTCTTGCACAATAGAATCTACCCAATCGATGTTACTTGTCGGTATCTCTTGAATATTAATATTGAGTGTTTGTGCCATAGTGTGAGAGGCAGTATCTTGCGTATTTGGTTGTATAGAGTTTTGCGTATGTTGAGGTATTGTATTTTGTTTAGTTGGGATAGAGGGTTGAACCTCTGATTGCATAGGTGTAAGCAGTGAAAATGGTGTGAATTGTGGCATTTGTGTTTGGAGATTATCATCATATTCGGCATAATCAAAAAGTGTTGTATTTGTATGAGAATCTTGTTTTGATTGTGTGGATTCTTGCGTGGCAGCTCTTATGTTTTCATTTTTAATATGAATGGGAGTTATAGATTCTTGTTTGGGAGCAGTTTGTAAGAATACATTAGGATTAATCGGACGTGGAGGAGGTGTGGAAATCTCTTTGGTATGTGATGTTTGGAAAAGAGTATCAGTTTGTGATGGTGTAGATTCTTGAGGTAGAGTGGATTCTTGTGTGGGTATGGTAGGCTTAGATTCGGAATATTTAAGTGCTGGTTCGGAAAGAGCAGTATGCTGATAAAGTTTAAGATTTTGGAGCATATCAAAATGTTTTGCAACTTGATTTTTGAAAAAATCTTCTAAGTTTGTGTCTTCAGAGGCTTCAACAATTTGTAATTGAGATGTTTGAGGAGTGGGCGATATTATAGGCTCTAAAGTATCTAATGAAGGTTGTGTAGCCATATTTGTGGATTCTGTATGGGCAGATTCTGTTTGCGAGGGAGAATCAGGGCGCATTTCATCAAAAGTCTCTTCTACAATAACATCTTTAAAATCATAATGTGCCCGTGTGGTTTGCTCTTGTGTAGCAGTTTGTAAATCAAGCACATCTTGTGTATTTTTTGCAAAAAGTCTTTGTATGGATGGTGTAATACTTGTAATAAAATGTGTTAGAACTTTCTTGGTGAAAATATAAGATGAAGTGGTAATATGTTTAAAAAAATCAAATCCCATAAGAATCTTATTTTGCATTTGTTTTAAAAGTAAATCAATGTTATGCTTTGTGGAGATAAGCCACGAAAAAAGAAAAAAGAATAAATCAAGCACCCATACGCCAAAGTAGCCAATGTAGCCTTTTAAAAAGAGTAGAAGGCTAGTGCCAAAAGAGCCTTTATGAAAGAGTAGGGATTGTAAAATCAATAACGCTACAAAAAAAAGCGAAAAAGATACAATGAGTTCAAGTCGCCTGAAAGTAAGCCTTGTGTTTTTATAGAGGCAATATGTGGGATAAAACAAAAAGAGCGGATACACATAGGCGATATAACCGAAGATCCCGATATTAAGATGAGCAAAACGTGTGCCAAAATCGCCTACAAGCCCATAATCACCAAAAATAGTCGCTACACAAAGAAAAAGTAGAACAATATTAAGCCCAATGTAAAAATATAATTTTTTTATGAGATATCCTTTGTTATTCCTTTCAACTCCTAAATTAATCTGCCCTCAATAATGATAATTTTGATGTGGGATTATAATTTTGTGTTGATTTGAGATAAAATTTGTATTATATCATAAAGACTTTGATAACTCATTTATGGATTATATTTTTTTTTTATTTTTATTGAGTTATAATTCTCCATAATTTAAGATACAAAACTAGTTTTAGAGCTTTAGAGTGAAGGAGCGCAAAAGTGCATGGTAAAATATTGAGATATTCAAACCAAACAAAAAATGGTGTTATTATTAATGCTAACAAAAAAATTTTTGAATTGCGTGGGAAAAATTGGCACGACCAGCGAATGATGCCAAGCACAGGTATGCTTGTTGAGTTTCGGCTTGATGATGATGGAAACATAGTTACAAGCTGTAAAGCTTCAAAATATCAGCATTTTCCAGAAGGAGGACTTTTACGAGAGATTGACTTTTGGCGCACTAATACTGATGAAGAGCTTAAGAGTAAAGAATCTGATGCGCAAGGAAATATTGCCAAACAGATTTTTGAAGAGACAGATTATTATAAGCTTAATAGTATTGAGCTTAGCACACCTATTCAAGATACAATAAAGAATTATTTTCAAGCAGAATTTAATGCTCTTAACTCCATTGAAGGAATGGAAAGTGAACAAAATGAGCCACAGACACGCATTAATTACATTATTCTCAAACCTTATCTTTCAAAAGCAATTGATTTTTTAGTCTTTAATGACCGACACGTAACCATTGATAATTTTGCTGATGATTTGCAGATACTTAAAAAACTAGAATATTCCTATAAGCAGTTTCAGGTTAATACTAACCTTACAGCCGATAAGATTTATCAAGAATGTTTTCTTGATGTGCAGTATCACTATAAGGGCGTATTAAGAGCAATAGAAAATTTTAATGAACAAAAGCTTTCTATGCAAAATAAAATTCGTGTAGGTTCTATGGAGTTGCGCTCAATTCAATCTAAAATTGATGCAAAAAAAGGTGACCCACAAGCGTTAGAAGAGAAAAAAAAGCGCACGATGAATGTTATAGCCAATGCGGAAGCTGATATTAAAGTTATCACTGAAACTTTTGAAAGGCTTAAATCTCTCTCTGAAAATTTTAAAAAAGAGAATCTTGCAAAATTTGAAAGTGTATTTAATAAAATGTATGACCTTCTTGTTAATAAAACAAAAGATGCTATGGACGTTTGTGCTACACATATTGATAATAAACTTTGGAAACTCGGTATGGCTTCACTTGCTATTAAAAATGTATTTTTTAAGCATAATCTTAACAGCCCTTTTTGTTCAATGACTTTTTTAGGTAATCATACTAAAATGCTTGATAAAGCAAAGCTACGTGATAATGAATATGCTGTATATCAGTATTATAATAGATATATGCAAAAAAATGCTAAGCACTTTTTGATTTTTACAGATAATCCAGATTTTGGTTTGGAGCTTAAAATTAAAATTATGGCTGCAAGTAAATTTCATAATGTTGTGATTTTCCAAAAGGAGATTGAATATTTCAGTGCTGTGAATCGTCAAGCCTTTGAACTTATCTATATTGATTCTGAACTTAGATTTCAAAAACCTGCATCTATCATAAAAATCGGTAAAGAATCTAAGCGCAATAAAGAAACAAATTTTGCACTTCTTTCTTTAAGCGAAATCAAAACACTTGAGCTTTAAAATAGGGCATTTGAAGAATTTATTATTAGATTTTGCATAAAAAGCTTTGTTTTATTAAAGGCTGCTTAGGAAAGTTAGGAAACTTTTGCTACAATCCACAGCATTATTTTAAAATACAATGAGGGGTTTTCTATGAAAGAAGCGCAATTTATTTGGAAAGATGGTGTTCTTGTGCCGTGGGCTGAAGCTACGACACACGTTTTAAGCCATACATTACATTATGGTAATGCCTTATTTGAAGGCACAAGAGCATATATGACAAAACAAGGACTAGCCATTTTTCGCTTAAAGGACCATACCAAACGACTTTTAGATTCTGCTAAAATTGTATGTATTAAGTCTCCTTATACACAAGAAGAATTAGAAAAAGCCCAAATAGAGCTTTTGAGGGCAAATAAAAGTGATTATAATGGCAATGTTTATATTCGTCCTCTCATATATTTAGGGTATGGTGTAATGGGTGTTAGTCATATTAATGCACCTGTAAATGTAGCGATTGCTGCGTGGGAATGGGGTGCATATCTTGGCGAAGAGGGCATTAATAATGGCATTAAAGTGAAAACAAGTTCTTTTGTCCGCAATCCTGCAAAAGCTTTTATGGGTAAGGCAAAGGTAGCTGCTAATTATCTCAACTCTCAAATGGCAAAGCACGAGGCGCTTTCTTGCGGTTGCGATGAGGCGTTGCTCCTTGATGATAATGGTTTTGTAGCGGAAGGGAGTGGTGAGTGCTTTTTTATCGTGCGAAATGGTAAGCTTATTACACCACCACACGCAAATACTTTAGAATCTATTACTCAAGCAACAACCATAGAAATTGCTAAGGATATGGGAATACCATTTGAGGAGCGAAATATTACACGCGATGAGGTATATATCGCTGATGAAGCTTTTTTTACAGGCACAGCAGCAGAGATTACGCCTGTGCGTGAGCTTGATGCGCGTGTCATTGGAAATGGCACAGCAGGAGAGATTACAAAATCACTTCAAAAAGCATATTTTGCTATTGTAAATGGAGAGAATCCTCGTTATCAACACTATTTGACTTATATTGACAAGGAGAAATAAAATGCCTATTGATTTAAATGAACATCTAAAGAAAAAACGTGCACAGCTTGATGAAAACAAAGCTGAATCTAAAAATGAATCACCAAAGGGTGGTAATGGTGGTAATCGTCCAAATGGTAATAATAATCGGGGAAATAATAATGGTGGATTCAATATAGAATCTCTCCCTATGCCATCTATGCCAAGTGGCAAGTCTCTTGGCGTGCTTGTGGCTATTGTGTTGTTAATTATTATTTTTATTGCAGCACGTCCATTTGTGATTGTTAATGCTGGAGAAGTAGGGATTAAGGTAACTACAGGGAAATATGACCCAAAGCCTCTTGACCCCGGATTGCACTTTTTTGTGCCTATCATTCAAGATGTAATCCTTGTAGATGCAAAAGTGAGGACTATTAACTTTTCTCGTAGTGAAGATATGGGAAATGTGGGACGAGAGCAGAGTATATTGCGTAACGATGCGATAAATGTTATGGATACAAGTGGTATGACGATTTCTATTGAACTTACTGTGCAATATCAGCTTGAGCGTGATAAAGTTCCTGCAACTATTGCAGAATATGGCACTTTATGGGAGCAAAAAATTATAAATCCCGTTATTCGTGATGTAGTGCGAAGTGCAGTAGGGAATTATCCCACAGAGGAGCTCCCTACTAAACGCGATGAGGTAGCAAGTCTTATCTATACAGGATTTAAAAGCAAACTTGATGCTACGCCTAATCAACCTGTAAAACTCGTATCAATTCAACTCCGCGAGATTGTATTGCCAGAGCAAGTTAAAACGCGTATTGAAGGCGTTGAGCTTGCAAAAAGAGACGCACAAAAAGCTAAAGAAGAAGCAAATGCTTTGCGTGAGCGTGCAAAAGGTAAGGCTGATGCTTTAGAGATTGAAGCAAAAGGTCAAAGTGAAGCAAACCGACTTGTAAATGAAAGTCTTTCGCAACGTTTGCTTGATTTACGACAAATTGAAACACAAGGAAAATTTAATGAAGCATTGAAAGAAAATACAAATGCACAAATTTTCCTTACACCCGGTGGGGCAGTGCCAAATATTTGGGTAGATTCTAAAAGTAAGCAAAAAAGTGCCGCAATAGGACAATAATTTTATGCAAGATGTATTTAGGCAAATTGATTGGGAACGTTATGAGCTTATTCCAACTATTGTGCAAGAAAAGCAATCTCAACAGATTCTTATGCTTGCTTATTCATCAAAGCAATCCCTTGAATTGAGCTTACAAACGCATCTCGCACACTACTTTTCGCGTTCTAAGCAGAGAATCTGGCAAAAAGGTGAGCAAAGTGGGCACATACAACATATTAAAGAGGTAAAACTTGATTGTGATAATGATAGTTTGATTTTTATTGTGGAGCAAGTAGGTGTAGCTTGCCATACTGGAGAGAAAAGTTGCTTTTTCCGTATATTTTCACTTGATAAAAATTGCCAAAATCCTCCTGTTTCTATGCCACAAAAGTATCCTATAGGTGTGTATCATATACTTGATGATCTTTATCATATTATAGAGCAAAGAAGATGTGAGAATATAGAGCATTCTTATACCGCTTCACTTCTTGCTAAAGGTGTAAATGGTATAGGCAAGAAAATCATTGAAGAAGCAGGGGAGTTATGTTTTGCTCTTAAGGATAAAGATGAGAAAGCAATTATTTATGAATGTGCAGATTTATTTTATCATATACTTGTGGGTTTGGCTTTAGAGCATATCACTCCAGAGCGTGTTTTGCAAGAGCTTCGTAGGCGTATGGGACAAAGTGGCATAGAGGAAAAAGCCTCACGTAAGCATTAATAATAGGAATCCAAATGACAGAAAATCTCAAAACATTTCTCTTACAAATGGTGTCTTATTTCTCTATATATGAGATTGCAGTGTTGCTTGGGATTTTTTTGTTTTTATTATGCTTTTTACACTTGGATTGTTGCTACGAGGTAGGAGATTTATTGCAAGCTTCTTCTTTTTTCTTTCTATATTGGTGATTTTTTCTACTCCTGTTGTATTGCAATTTGTAATGCAACGTGTGTTATACCCTATAGATGTAAATATTACAAGTGCACACGCTATGCAATATACCAAAGGTTTTTTTGTGGCAGGGCATATCACACATAAGGGAAAAATTGCCATTAATGAATGTTATATTGCTGTGAATGAAGTGCGTGATGAAAAGAATAATAAAGTCCTGCAAGTGCTTAATACGATTATACCAAAGAGCTCATCAGGCACAACCATTAGTATTGATATTGGAGTAGGAGAGAGCAATGATTTTGCAGTAATTGTGCCAAATTTTGAAGCAAAAGAACCATTTTTATATAGAATCTATGTGGATTGTTATCTTTCAAATAAATTCGCACAAAAAATGCAAAAAAGCCATAACCAAGATATAGATATTTTAAAGCCACAAATTCCACAGCCTGAAATTTTGATTCAAACTCCAAAACAAGAAGTGGAAGAACAAGAAAAACAATCTGAGCAAGAACATACAACACAAGAGTCTATACAGGATTTATCACAAGAGATGCAAGATGCACAAGAGGGCAAAGAGGAGCAAAAAGTCCCCCAACAAAATATAGCCGATGAAAGCAATGAAATGAATGATGAGGATAAGAATCTTAGTGAGGAGGCACAAGCTCAAGGAGCGTAATTTCGTGGTTGCTCCCAATGCGCATAGGTGGTCCCCAAAATCCTGTGCCTTGTGAGACATATACTTTTGTTTGATGAAGATTCTCTAATGTATGTAATCCAGAAATAAAAGGTTGTTGCAAGAGCATAGCAAGTGAGAATGGAAAAATTTGTCCGCCGTGTGTATGTCCGCTTACTACTAAATCAACTTTATCATAAGGTGCTTTGAGATAATTAATGACTTTAGGTTGATGTGCAAGGAGAATTGTAGGGAGATGAGGATTTATATTTTTTAATGCCTCATCAATATTTGGTTCTAAATGCCCTATGCGCCAGCCCATAAAATCAGCTATTCCCACGATATTAAGCGTGTCTTTAAGAGTGTAATTTTGATTGATAAGTATATAAAATCCAAATGATTTGAGCTCTTTAAGAATATTTTCTACATCGTGGAAATATTCGTGATTACCCAATACATAAAATATGCCATCATTTGCTCTAAGATTTTTGAGTTCATTAAGAGCATTTTGCACATTTTTTAGTGGTGCATCTACAATGTCTCCTGTAAGAAATATCATATCTGCATTAAGCTCATTTGTTATTTTGACAATTTGTTTGACTTTATTTTCCTCTATAAGCCCACCGATATGCACATCACTTAAAACTGCTGCTTTAATAGGTGTGCTTAATCCTTCTAATTCAATACTTATATGCACAATATTAGGGTTTTTTGTGCCATTATAAGTGCCAAAGACAAGCATAATGAGGGCAAAGAGAAAAATGCTCACTTTTGCCCTATGTCTCCAGCGAGAACGTGCAGATTTGGTGTGTAATGTCATTATTATAAGAGAGCAACATTGATAGAAAAAAGCAGCCATTGCAAATAAAAAAGTAATGCCCAAACAAAACGAGAGTAGAAAATAAATTCCTTGTGGCACATAAGCGCTATCACGCAAAAAAAGATAAGCTATACAACCTACAGCATTAAAGCAGGTAAAAATTTTCCATACAAAGCGTACAAAAAGCTTAGTTGAAAGCGATTTGAGCAATGCTTTGTAAATATAGATATGAAGCACAATAAATACAAATGAGCCCATAAAAGGAAATATAGTATTTTGCATTTGTGCAAATTGTGGTATATCCTGCATAAATGCTCCTTACAAAGGTTATACTTTGAAATTAAAAGCCTAGATTCTATCAAGGTAGGACTTAAAAGTCTATATTATTAGCATTATTTATTAGTTTATTCTATTGGGAGTGGGGTAAATATAAAGTTTATATAAAGGCAAGATTTATCTTGCCTTATTTTTATTTTAGTTTATTTTTTACGCTTGCAAGCACTGCATTAAACGCGTTTATATCATTCATTGCCATATCTGCAAGTGTTTTTCTATCAAGCTCAATATTTGCGAGTTTAAGAGCGTGAATAAAGCGTGAATAGCTTACTCCATTCATTTTACACGCAGCATTAATACGTGTAATCCATAATCGTCTAAAATCACGCTTCTTTTGTTTTCTATCCCGGAAAGCATAGCACATACTGCGCTCAAGTTGTTCTTTTGCCTTTCTAAAATGTTTGCGGCGTCCGCTATAAAAGCCTCGCGCAAGTTTTAGAATCTTTTTATGTCTTCGTCTTCGGACAACGCCTGTTTTTACTCTCATTTATTTCTCCTTTACCTTTAAATTGAGGTGTAAGCTATCGCTTCTCTTACCCATAAATCTTGTTTTATGGGGAGTGGATTCTCTAAGCCATACAAAGTAGGCTTTTTACAGAATCAACATTTGTGCTATGAACATATTTTGGTGCATTTAAATTAGCTTTGCGCTGGTGCGATTTTTTTGTCAATATATGATTTTTAAATGCACTACCACGTTTGATTGCATTTTTTTTAAGCTTAAAACGCTTTGCTGCACCACGATTTGTTTTCATCTTTGGCATTATCTCTCTCCTTTCATAAGATTTAGTGTTTTTCTTTTTTCTTTGGCACATAGAGCACATTAAGGTGTTTTCCCTCTAGTTTTGGCTCTTTTTCTGCGATTGCAATATCCTCAAGCATAACCGCGACTTTGCCAAGTGTATCCATTCCCGCATCGGGGATATTGAGTTCACGTTGTTTGAGAAATACTTTAAACTTTACGTGCTTACCAGATTCTAAAAATTCAATCGCGTGCTTTACTTTGTAGTTAATATCATTTTGGGCAATTTGAGTTGAAAGTTTAATCTCTTTAATCTCAATTTGTTTTTGCTTTTTGCGTGCTTCTTTTTGCTTTTTTTCAGCTTGGTAACGAAATTTACCATAATCCATTATTTTGCACACAGGTGGTTTGGCATTAGGTGAAATCAACACCAAATCAAGCCCAGCTTTATGGGCAAGATTTAAGGCTTCTTTAGATGAAATAATGCCGTATACCTCGCCATTATCACTTACGCAGCGCACTTCCTTAAAATCTATCTCCTCATTGAGTAATACTTCTTCTTTGCTCAAAAACTAACCTCTCCTATTTTTGTTTTCAATGTAGCAATGAATGCTTCTTCAGGGAGCTCATATTGTGATTTCTCCCGCCTATCTCGGATTGCAAGGATTTTGCTCTCCACTTCTTTTGCCCCGATAACAACAATCAAAGGCACACGCTGCTTTTCAGCAAGTCGTATTTTTTTACTTAAGCTTTCATTCTTATCCATAAGTTCGGCATATGCACCACTTTGAGTAATGATTTTATCACGCAAGATTCTTGCATATTCAAGTTGCGCTTCACCAATAGGAATTAAAATCACTTGTGTAGGTGCGATAAATAACGGAAACTCACCCCCAAAATGCTCTGTCAATATCGCCACAAATCGTTCAAATGAGCCAAGAATTGCACGATGAATCATAACAGGCTGCACTTGGACATTATGTTCATCTGTATAGCTTAACTCAAAGCGTTCAGGGAGATTCATATCAATTTGTATCGTGCCACATTGCCATTTGCGTTTAAGTGCATCAGTGATTTTAATATCAATCTTAGGACCATAGAATGCTCCTCCTCCTTCATCAATTTGATAACTTATGTGATTTTCTTCAAGCGCACTTTTGAGTGCTGCTGTAGCATTTTCCCATACTTCATCATTGCCAATAGATTTTTGTGGACGTGTGGAGAGTTCCATTTCATAATGGAATCCAAAAGCATTCATAATGCCTTTTGTAAAATCAAGAATCTGATTCACTTCAGACTTGATTTGACTTGTCATACAAAAAATATGTGCATCATCTTGAGTAAATTCTCTCACGCGCAAAAGCCCGTGTAACACACCGCTTCGTTCGTGTCTATGCACTATGCCATATTCGTAAAAACGCAGTGGCAATTCTCTATAACTTCGTGGAGAGCTTTGATAGACTTTAATATGCCCGACACAATTCATAGGTTTAATGCCATACTCTTGTTCATCAATAATCGTAAAATACATATTTTCTTTGTAATTGCTATAATGTCCACTTTTTTTCCATACATCACTTTTGAGAATCTCTGGTCCTCTTACAGGTTCATAGCCTCGTTCTTTGAGTGCTTGAGTGAGTAAATGCTCAATATTATGTCTTAATCTAGCTCCTTTTGGTAGCCATATAGGTAATCCTGCGCCAATTTCCTCATCAAAGGTAAAAAGTCCCATTTCTTGCCCAAGTTTGCGATGATCACGTTTTTTGGCTTCTTCAAGTGTGAATAGATAATCTTTGAGTGATTGCTTATCGGCAAAGGCAATGCCATAAATTCTAATAAGCATTTGCGCATTTTCATCGCCGCCAAGATATGCCCCTGCAATTTTGGTAAGTTTGAAATGTTCTAAAAGTTTTGTATTAGGGAGATGAGGTCCCCTGCATAAATCCTCAAAATCACCTTGTGTATAAATACTTAGTTTTTCATCGGGGATACGACTCATTACTGCTACTTTAAGTTCATCGTGCGCAAATCGTGCCTGTGCTTCTTTGCGTGAGAGTGTAATTTTAGTGATAGGATAAGCATTTTTTGCAATCTCTTTCATTTTTGCTTCAATTACAAGGAGATCTTCCTCACTGATTTTAGTATTGACTTTGAAATCGTAATAAAAACCCTCATCAACGACAGGTCCAACAAAAAATTGCGCTTCTGGATAGAGGATTTTAATTGCTTGAGCCATTAGATGTGCGCAAGAGTGGCGAATAATTGCTAAAGATTCTTGAGAGTTATCAAAACTAATAGAATCCCCAGTAATGCCAAGTTCATCTGCTGTGCAGAGGTCATAAATATGTTGATTGTGTTTAATGCCTATAACTTCACTCATTGCTATACTTTCATCACCTCTTCTTCTTTGTGTTTGAGCATTTCATCGCATTTTTTGACAAATTCATCGGTATATCTTTGAATTTCTTCAAGTGCTTTTTTATTCTCATCTTCAGTAATGCTTTTATCTTTTTCTAGCTTTTTGATAGCATTGTTTGCATCTTGTCGGATATTGCGGATAGCAACCTTGGCTTTTTCACCCATAGATCTAGCATTTTTGGCTATTTCTTTGCGTTGCTCTTGTGTCATAGGAGGAAAAAAGAGCTTGACACATTCGCTATCACTATTTGGATTCACGCCAATATTTGCTTCTTGAATAGATTTTTCAATATCTTTTATTAGCGGTTTTTCCCAAGGGGTAATGATAATTGTTGTAGCATCTTGTGCAATAACTGAGCCTACTTGATTAAGGGGTGTGGGCGTGCCATAATAATCTACGCGAACATTGTCTAAGATATTTACGCTTACTTTACCACTGCGGAGTGTGCTAAAATCCCTACGCAAAGATTCTATGCTCTTATCCATATGGGACTTAGCATTTTTAAAAATCTCATTAAGCATTATTTTCCTTTAACTTATTTTTCATTTTGTCCTTGAACAGGCTCTTGTTGTAAGAGTGGGGCAGAGGGAGCAACATTTTCGTTAAGAATAAAAGGGTTTTCACTCTCCTTTGTATCCGTATTTGGTGCAGCTGGCGCTGCTGGGGCTAATGTATTGCTTGGAATAGAATCAAGGATACTTTTTTGGCTTTGTGTATTATAAGTGTAGCTTAAAGCAATAGTATTTAATACAAAAAGTAGTCCCAAAAACATAGTAAATTTTGCTAAAAATCCAGCTGGTCCTTTTGCCCCAAATACAGATTCATTACTCCCACTATATGCTCCAAGTCCAATACTTGAGCTTTTTTGTAAAAGCACGATAATAGTAATAAACACTGCTAAGACAATTTGCACAACAAAAAGAGTGGTTGTCATTTATTCTCCAAATAATAAAAATCAAGCAATTATAAAATAAGCACACGATTTTAGCAAAAAATCCTTATAATAAACTTGTAATTGCCTTATTTTCTTTTTATGCAAGTAAAAAATAAGCTATAATTATACCAAAAAGGAAATGAGTAGGGAAAGGAATATTAAGAATGAAAAAAAGTTGGTTTATGTTTTGTTGTCTCTTTAGCATATTATATTTAGAAGCAAACCCGTTTAAAGGTTTAAAATATGATGATTTGTCCAGTGAGCGAAAGATGGCTATAAAATTATTTGATTTAAAAGTTAATACTTTAGCTTGGGCTGGAGGAAATATGCAAGATTGTGAAAAAGCATATAAAGAATTGATAAGCAGTTTTGATGTGGGTAAAGATTTTAATATTAATGCTAATGGACAAATAGTCTGTAAGCAATATTTTGCTGAATTTGAATATCTTAAGGCAACCAATACGGGACACTTTAATGTTGATGTATTAAAAATTTTATCAAATGAGGGTAAAAAATAAGGAATATTATCATTTGATTATTTTATTGTAGAATCTGCACTTCGCACTCTAAATCAATTCCGCTTGCTTCAAATACACGTTTTTTGGCAAGTGTGATAAGAGAGAGCGCATCTTCAAAGGTAGCCTTGCCTTTATTAATAAGAAAGTTTGCGTGTTTTTCACTAAAGGCTGCATCTCCAATACAATAGCCTTTTAAGCCTACAGATTCTAAAAGGCGTCCTGCAAAATCTCCTTTTGGATTTTTAAAGCAGCTCCCGCAGCTTGGCTCTTTAGGGTGATTCTTACGCAGAGCGATAAAATCTGCTTGAAGTGCATTGTTGAAACCCTCTCGTTTATGGAATCTGGCAGCAAGGATAACACCCTCTATACCACTATCACGATAATTCATAGGGAAAGATTCTCTATCTTGCCACTTTCCATTGACATTTATTGCTTGAAGAAGTTGTTTAATTTCATAGCTTTTCATTCCTGCATTCATTTTGACTAATCCACCCAAACTTCCGGGTAAGGCTTGCAGGAACTCTGCACCAGCAAGATTGTGTGATTTAAAATAGCTAAAAATCCGCCCAGAACTATATGCACCACCAATTTCAATATAATTACCACAATCTTTAAGATATGCAAAATGCTTATCAAGCATAGCAAGTTTTTGTGCTGCGGGTGAGACAAGGAGATTGTTCGCTTTGCCAATAATGCGCATATTTTGTGAAAGGGCAGAAATAGCATCTTGTGGAGTTTGTATAAGAGAAACTTCAAGTGGCGCACCGATTTTGATACTTGAATACTTTGCAAAATTAATAATGTGAGTTTGCACAGGCTAAAAATTAATATTAGAAATCATTGTAAAAAGCATACGCGTATAATCTGTAATCATATTTATCATCCACGGCATAGTAAATATAATTACAGCAACAACTGCGAGAATCTTTGGCACAAAAGTGAGTGTCATTTCATTAATCTGCGTGGTAGCCTGAAAAATACTAATAAGCAAACCCACAATAAGCCCAGCTAAAAGCATAGGAAGCGAAAGAATGAGCGTGAGTTTATAAGTTTGAATCGCAAGTGCCATAAGTTGAGCTTCCATAATGAATCCTTAATATATATATCCTATTAAATTGGCAGGAGAGCGAGAGAATCGAACTCCCCAAGAATTAGACACCTAATCCTTCAATGGGTTTGAAGCCCAAGACGCCCACCAGAGACGTTTGCTCTCCTTGCAGAGAATCTAAACTTACATTTAGATTCTAGGATTTTATTGCCTTAAGACCTAGTGGCTGCAGCCACAGCCCCCACCGCTATGTCCGCCACCACCGCAGCAACCTCCACCGCTATGTCCGCCACCACTACTGCAGCCACAGCCCCCACCAACACCACCTTGCAAAATTTCCATTTCTGTTGCTTCGCGCACATCGATGATTTTCACATCAAAATTAAGTGTTTTGCCTGCAAGAGGGTGATTATAATCAATGATAACAAATTTATCATTGAAATCTTTGACACTCACTTGCACAGTTTGCCCATCTTCCCCTTGTCCAAAAAGTGTCATACCTGCTTTAAGCTCAATGCCCTCAAATTGCTCTCGTGCTACTTCCTGCACAAAGTCGCTTTGATAAGTTCCATAAGCATCTTCAGGTGCAATAGTAGCTTTGACATTGTCACCTATACTTGCCCCCATAAGGGCATTCTCAAGCCCGCTAATGACTTGTCCTGAACCGACAAGAAATTCAAGTGGCGCACCATTTTTGTTTGAATCAAGTAGCGTATTGTCAGCTTGATTAAAGACTTCGTATTCAATACTAACGATTTTATTTTGTGCAATCATTTTTTTTCCTTATTTTGAGTTTTAAGTTTTTTGGCACTTTGAGCTTCTTTACTTGAGGGATAATTGCCTATCAAAGAATCCAAAAACTTATTATAGTTTTTTATATCTTTGATAGCGTTGAAAGATTGAGCTGTATGAAGCAAAAGTGTAGGCATATATTTTGTTTTATCATTTACCATAGCACTTTCCTTATAGTGATAGATAGCAGTATTATAGGATTTGTCTGCAAAAGCAATTTCGCCAAGGTAAAAATGACTATCAGCTTTTTTATAATCTATCTCAAGTAGCCATTCAAAACGCTCTTTAGCAGATACATATTCTAATTTTTTAAACATTTCTTGAGCTTGGGCAAAAATATCAGCTTTTTTATTTTTATCTTTAACAAAAGCAGGTTTGCTTGCCGTGCTTTTGGCAGTTTGATTTTCAGGTGCATTATTGAGCTGCCTAAGTCCATCAAGAATAGCCTCATTAAGAGTAGAAAGGCTTTTGTTAATTTCTTGAATTTGCGTATTGAGCACCTTAATCTCTTGTGTATTTGCATCAACTTTTTGTTTGAGATTTTTGTATAAATCAAATTGTGTTTTTAATTCTTCAATATTTTTTGCTTGTTGGGTAGTTTGGATAATTTGCTGTTGCAATTTAGAACTTTGTGATTCATAAAGGCTTGAAACACCCTCTTGCGCTTGCTGAATTGCATCAACTTTTTGTTGAAGATGTGTGATAAGGCTTTGAAGAGTTTTTATATCATTCTTTGTAGCACCACTCTGCTTTTCAAAAGCAGAAGGTTCATTTGTATAGAGTAAAAGAGGAATAAAAGTGAATAAAAGATAACGCTTTATCAACTTTATTCCCCATATTGTTTAAATTACTTTGCGAGTTTAAACTCAACACGTCTATTTTCTTGATTACATTCAGGAGTATCGCTTGTGCAAGTGGGTTTGCTTTCACCATAGCTTACCGTTTTGATTTGAGAAGCATTTACTCCACGTGTTGTGAGAGCATTTTTAACTGCATTTGCTCTTTTTGTGCCAAGAGCATAGTTGTAAGCATCTGAACCATAAGAGTCAGTATGTCCCTCAAGCACAACTTTTGCACCTGTGCTCTTAAGCGCAGCTGCACTTTTTTCAACACGATCTTCCATATCAGAACGGATATCATATTTATCAAAATCAAATAAGACTTTTACATAACCACCAGCTCCACCAGCCAAATCTACAAAGTTATCTCCGCCAGCAGCTTTCCCAGAACCAGAATCAGCTGCATCAGGTTCTGAACAACCCACTGAAATTAGCGCAGCTAAAACACCCATTGCAATATATTTTTTCATCATCATCTCCTTTAAGAATTAAAATGGCAAGATTCTACGCTATAAAAGTAAATATCTTACCAATCAAAAGCTTGGATTTTCATTTTGATGAGAGGGAAAAAGTAATTTGTATTATAATCTATGCGAATTATTCCCAAAGCACTTTGTGCTTTGTAATACTTAAGATACATAATTGTTCCACCATCATTTGAATATTTGGGCATTTGATTTTTTCCACTTGCCGTAAGTCGGCGTATATAATTTGAACCCGGAGCAAGTGAAATAAGATAGAGATTAAAAGTATTAGCGCCAAACTCATTGTTTGTTTCACGACTTGTATAAACTGCGTATTTGCCATTTGAAGTAACTGCGCTGTTATTGCGTCCGTGGAGCACGACTTGTTCCGTTCCGCCTCCATCAAGACGCATCATAAAGATATTAGGGTAACCAAGTCTATCAGAGACAAAAATAATCTCTTTTTCATTATTGACAAATTTTCCATCAACATCAATACCTGAATAGTTTGTGAGTCTACGCAAATTTTTGCTTTTTGTGTTATAAAGATATAAATCGGAAAGAGCAGTAGGAGAGAGGCTAAGGATAAGATTCTCTCCATTTTTACTTACATCAGAAACTACAGCAATGCCTTCGCTACCGACGAGTTGTTCAATGTGTCCTGTGGTAAGATTATGTTTAAGGATTGTGGGGACATCAAGATACTTTGTGTAATAAATGCTTTCTTGCTTAGAATCTACCCATTTAGGAAAAATATTAAGCCCACCCTTAACGACAACTTTTTGATAAGTCAAGGTATAATCAGCAATAAGAATCTCACTATTACCTGAAGTTGTGTATTGTGAAAGCACAACAAGACGTTGCATCCATTCAATACTTGGGGCTTGGATATAACTATTGACATCAATACACATACGATGAGCGATGAAAGGAAAACGTTTTACATCATTTTCGGTGTAATCTTTAACATATATGCGTTTGGAAGTATTAATATCATAGAGCGATATCGTGCCTGTAAGGCTATTTGAGGATTTACTTACTTTGATTTGTGCAAGCAAATCAATTTTTTTATCTGCATAATCTTTATATGCAACCTCTGAGTTTTTATTAACGCTACCATCATATACTTGAAAATGCCCACTTACCTTTAAGTCAGCTGCAAGCATTTTAAGTACTTTTGCGCCAAAATCTGCATTTTCACTATCTAATCTTTCAACCACGATATATGGAATCTTGTTGGTATTTTTGACGATCTCCAATGTTGCGTCAATTCCAAATAATTTAACACTTAGTAATAATAAAACCAAACCGATAAATCTCATACAACTCCTTTAGTTTTTAAAAGTTATAGCAATCTCCCTTGTTCCCTTTGGGTGAGGTGGAAAGTGCATTTGTGTGCATTCTTCAAGCATTGTTTTGAGAGAATCATCAAAAGCTACATTGCTAGAATATTTTACAATTTTATAACTAAAAACTCCATTGTCTGCAATACGAATATGAACTAATGCTTGCATTTTATCTTCAATATAGAATGTTTGTTGCCATTTTTGGTGGATTATTTTTTCAATTTGCGCATACCACTCATCATATTCTCCATCACTTTGGGTGCTATTAGTGCTAATAGTCAAATTGCTTAGAGTATTAAGTTTATTTTGCAACTCTTGGGCTGTTGATTGTAAATCTTTAATTTTTTGTTCTTTGGCGTTTTGCTCTACTTTATCGCGATTATCTCCTATGGGTGTGTTTTGTGAAAGTTCATTGCTATCAATTTTATCAAATATATCCTTAATTCCTGAGCCTGCAAGAGGATTATTTGTTGATGAAGGATTCTTAGTTATGCTTGGTGTGGGCTTATCATCAATAATAGCTTCAATACTAATAGCATTAAGCGAAATTGCTGATTCTTTAAGAGAAGAATAGTGTATGGGTGAAATAAAAAGAGTAAATACAAAAGCAATAATAATAAAACAATAAATACAGAGTGAAATGATGCCACTTGCGATAAATAAGAGAGCATTATTCATTTTAGCTACTAGTAACAAGAGATACTTTAAGGAAACCGGATTCTTTGGCGACTTTAAGAATATAAATAATATCTTCGTATTTAAGATTTTTATCCGCACGGATAAAGATATGTATGTTTTTATCAAAGTTTTTACTAAAAAGCACGAAACTATCTGCAAAATTTTTAAACTCATATACCTTATTGCGTATATAGATTTTTCTATGAGCACTTACACGTATTTCAAGCATCGTATCTCGAGCAATTTTTTTTGTCTTAGAGCCTTTAGGGAGAGTAATATCTTCTTGATAAGTAATTGTAGGGGTGCTCACCATAAGGATTGCCAAAAGCACAAGCATAATATCTACAAGCGGGGTGATATTAAGCTCAGGCTTTTCTTCCCAATCAAATTCTTCCATTAGAATCCTACTTACTTGAAAGCATAATATCAATTTGCATTTGAATGCAGGTAATGATATGGTATGACTTGCGTTTAAGAAGTAAATGGAATGAATAGGCGGGAATTGCCACAAGAATACCTGTTGCAGTTGCCACAAGAGCTTTTGATATAACCGGTGCTATCACATCAAAAGATACATTGCCACCACCAAGATAGCTAAAAGCTTCTAAAATTTCAACCACTGTTCCAAAAAGCCCTATAAAAGGTGCAGTAGAAGCAATAATACTTAAAAATACGAGAGATGAGGTAGCCTTTTGAGTCGCTTTAAGTTTCCATACTTGACATATTTCTTTTGAGATGTGCCCATCGGTTTTTTCAAGCAAAGCATTAATAAAAGTATTTTTAGGAATATGAATACTTTTAGCTAAAAGCATATCAAGGTGATATTTTTCTGATGCTAGCCAATCACTAAGGGTGAAGCTTTTATAGATATAAATCCAAAATGTAATAAGAAAATACAGAGAGAGCCAAGAAAGCACAATAATAGTTGTTAATGTGCTTTCTTCAAAGAAAGTTTTAAGTGTTCCCATTGCTAGATTCTACTTAATGAAGTTCTTGTAATCACTTTCAACACGAGAAACTACCATACCAAATAAAGCACTATCATCTGAAGCTTCTTTAAGAAGAGTTTTGGCATCACTGATGGCCGCAACAATTTCGGATTCGGTATTACCTGCAATAGCAACTGCACCATCAGCAATAATATTCACATCAGTATCTGATATTTGAGCGTGTCCCCAGTTTATTGCTACAAGTCCTTTATTACCTTCCAAGTTTTCAAATTCAATAACACCAACTTTAAGAAGCGAAAGAAGATTGCAATGTCCTGGAAAAACACCAAACTCTCCCTCACTACCGGGTATAACAACATATTTTACTTCACCATTATAGATGCTCCCATAAGGAGTTACAATACTTAGTGTGAGATTTTCCATATTATCACCTAGGCATTTTTAAGCTTTTGAGCTTTTTCTAATGCTTCTTGGATATTGCCTACCAAATAAAAAGCATTTTCAGGAATATCATCGTATTTACCTTCTAAAATACCTTTAAAGCCTTCAAGTGTTTCCTCAAGCGTTACATATTTGCCTGGACTACCTGTAAAAATTTCTGCAACAAAGAAAGGCTGAGAAAGGAATCTTTCAATTTTTCTTGCTCGGGCAACTACTTGTTTATCTTCTTCCGAAAGCTCGTCCATACCTAAAATAGCGATAATATCTTGTAAGTCTTTGTATTTTTGTAGCACTTGTTGTACACCTGTTGCAACTTTATGATGTTCTTCTCCTACAATTTGAGGGTCAAGGATTCTTGATGTTGAGCCAAGAGGATCTACTGCAGGGTAGATTCCCTTTTCAGAAATTTTTCTATCAAGCACTGTTGTTGCATCAAGGTGTGCAAATACAGATGCTGGAGCTGGGTCAGTTAAGTCATCTGCTGGCACATATACAGCTTGAACAGAAGTAATTGAACCTTTTTTGGTTGAAGTAATACGTTCTTGAAGTTTACCCATTTCACCTGCAAGAGTAGGTTGATAACCTACTGCTGAAGGAATACGCCCAAGAAGTGCTGACATTTCAGAACCAGATTGTGCATATCTGAAAATGTTATCAATAAACATAAGTACATCGAGTCCTTTTTCATCACGGAAATATTCCGCCATTGTCAAACCTGTAAAAGCAATACGATTTCTCGCTCCCGGTGGTTCATTCATTTGCCCATAGCAGAGAGCAACTTTGTCTAATACCCCCCCTTCTTTCATTTCGTGGTATAAATCATTTCCTTCTCTTGTACGTTCCCCTACACCGGCAAAAACAGAATAACCACTATGCTTATAGGCAACATTATGAATGAGTTCCATAATAACAACCGTTTTACCCACACCTGCACCACCAAATAATCCAACTTTTCCACCTTTAGAATAAGGAGCTATAAGATCAACGACTTTAATACCTGTTTCAAACATTTCTGTTCTTGTACTTTGATTCTCAAAGCTTGGAGCTTCTCGGTGAATAGGCCACTTAAGGTCACTTTCAAGAGGTTTACCTCCATCAATTACATCACCAGTAACATTAAAAATTCTTCCCAAGACAGCTTCCCCTACAGGCACTTCAATAGGTTTGCCACGTGCTTTAACTTCTTGTCCGCGTATAAGCCCTTCTGTCATATCCATAGCAATTGTTCTTACACGATTATCTCCAAGATGTGCCGCAACCTCTAGAACGAGATTATTTTTTCGTCCCTCTATGTCAAAATTAACATCAATAGCCTCATTAATCATTGGCAAATAGGAGCTAAACTCAACATCTACCACTGGACCCATTACTTGTGTAATTTTACCTTGCATTTATTCTCCTTTGTAAATTTATTTTATCGCTTCAGCACCAGCATTGATCTCAACAAGTTCTGTTGTGATTGCCTCTTGCCGAGCTTTATTAAGAGAGATTGTGAGGCTTTTAACCAAATCTCCTGCATTATTTGTTGCCGCATCCATAGCTTGGATTCTCGCGCTGTGTTCAGCAGCTAGAGAATCAACGAGAGCATAATACATATTGTATTGCACATACTTTTTCGCAAGCTCATCTAATATGATATTCTCTTCATCTTCTGGTTCAATATTGAGGACAGAAGGTTGCTCATTTTGTTTGATATTGATTGTAAGAGGTAGAATAGCTTGAGATTCTAATTCTTGCGATATCATATTCTTAAAGCCATTGTGTACAATTATCACTTCGTCGGTTGCGCCATTAAGGAAATCTTCAACTACATTCTCAATGAACGCTTCAGCTTTTTCAAAAGTAGGTGCAGCGCTTAACCCTATGGCTTTATCTAATACCTCAATATCATTGAATGCAAAAAATGAAATCCCTGTTTTGCCAATACCTCTTAAGCGCACTTTAATGCCTTGTTGCTTATACGTTTCCATAAGTCGCAATACTTCCTTAATGGTTGTAATATTGAATCCACCACACAAGCCTTTATCGGCAGTAATAAATATAATATCAAGTTTTTTAATTTCACGACCTTCAGATTTAGCGAAATAACGACTATTAATGTTATCAAGTCCTCTCACACGAATCTTTGCTACCACATCGTGAAATACTGCACTTAACTGTTTGGCATATACTTTGGAACGCCTTGCAAGTTCTTCAGCTTTTTTTAACTTAGAGCTAGAGACAAGTTTCATAGCCTTAGTTGTTTTCTGTGTATTTTTAGTACTACTGATTTGTCTTTTTATATTTTTAAGGTTGCCACCCATAATAGCTCCTCATTATGCCCCAAAGTTAATTTTAAACTCTTCAAGAGCCTTGCTAAGCTCAGCCTCAGTTTCTTTATCAATTGCCTTTTTTACGCTAATATCTTCAAAAATTTTGGGATATTTTGCTTCAAGGAATGGATAAAGCTCTGATTCAAATTTTATAACTTTATTGGCTGGAATATTATCAAGGTATCCATTTGCTCCAGCATAAATAATGATTACCTGTTTTTCAATTGAAAGAGGAGAGTAGGGAGGCTGTTTAAGGATTTCCACCATTCTTTGTCCTCGTTCAAGTTGTTTACGACTTGATTCATCAAGGTCAGATGCAAATTGAGAAAATGCTTGAAGCTCTCTATATTGAGCCAAATCAAGGCGTAGAGTTCCTGCCACTTGTTTTGTAGCTTTAATTTGAGCAGCTCCTCCTACACGTGATACAGATAATCCCACGTTAATGGCAGGACGAATACCAGAGTTAAATAAGTCTGTTTCAAGAAATATCTGTCCATCAGTAATTGAAATAACATTTGTTGGAATATAAGCAGCCACATCTCCAGCTTGTGTTTCAATAATAGGCAATGCAGTAAGAGAACCTGCACCAAGCTCATCATTAAGCTTCGCTGCTCTTTCAAGGAGACGAGAATGGAGATAAAATACATCACCGGGAAATGCTTCACGCCCGGGAGGTCTTCTTAGGATAAGAGACATTTCGCGATATGCCACAGCGTGTTTACTTAAATCATCATAGATGATAAGAGCATGTCGTGCATTATCTCTAAAATATTCTCCAATTGTAACACCTGTATATGGGGCAAGAAACTGCATTGCCGCAGAGAAAGAAGCAGGAGCATTAACTACAACTGTATAATCCATAGCTCCGTGCTCTTCGAGTTTGCGCACAACTTGAGCAACAGTTGATTCTTTTTGTCCTACAGCAACATAAATACAAATAACATCTTGCCCTTTTTGATTGATAATTGTATCTATTGCAACGGTTGTTTTACCTGTTTGTCTATCACCTATAATAAGTTCTCTTTGTCCTCGTCCGATTGGTACAAGTGCGTCAATAGCCTTAAGTCCTGTTTGAAGAGGTTGGTGAACAGATTTACGTGCCATAATGCCTGGAGCCTTTTCTTCAACAAAGCGATATTCATTTGCTTCAATTGCCCCTTTTCCGTCAATAGGTTCCCCTAATGTATTAATAACACGTCCAACTATTGCATCTCCTACTGGCACTTTCATCAGTTTTTTGAGACGCTTAACAGAAGTTCCTTCTTTGATTGTGCGTCCAGAACCAAGCACAACCACACCTACACTGCTTTCTTCAAGATTAAAAGCAATGCCTGTATCACCTGTATCAAATTCTACCATCTCATAATACATAACATTGTTAAGCCCATATACCTTTGCTACACCATCAGCATAAGCAATAACTTTACCTGTTTCACTGATGTCAATGTTGATATTAAAGTTCTCAATTCTCTCTTTGATAATTGAGCTAATTTCTTCTGATTTGATTTTTGTTGTCACTTTTCTCTCCTTATGTTAAAATTAAAGTGCTTTGAGGATATGATGCTTTAAATCATTACTAAAGCGCTCTTTGGAAAAAGACACCTCAATACCTAAATCCTCAACGCTCAACTTAATACCATCTACCTCACTCAACCTTTGCTTAATGCTAAGTTTGACACCAAGCTTTTTAGCTAGAGAATCTTGAATTTTCTCTAATGTTTTAGTGTCTAAACTTTCTTTAGCAGTAAGTGTAGCAGCATATTCTTTTTTGCGCGCAAGCAAACGTCTTTCAAGTTCATCGCTGATATATGGAATAAGTAATATTCTATCGGATTGTGCTAAAAGGCGGAAAAAATTTTGCAGTTTCATATCCACTTTGCCAACAGATTCTAATAAAAATTGCTCTTTTTGTGTCTTACTTAAGAAAGGTGAAGCAATGATATCGGCATTTCTTTTATCTTTAAGTGCAAGCGATAATCCTTTTAATATACTTAGAGTTTCATCTAAATTGCTACCTGAATCTACAAGGGCTTGAGTATATTTTTTTGAGATGATATTGAACATTATGAAATCCTTTTTGTAATGATATTAACATAATCTTCTTTGTTAAGCTGGACATCATCACTTTGTATCAATTTATTTAATAGCTCATCAACGGCTTCGTGAGTAATTTTTCTGCGTTCAAATTCAATGTTTGATTCGAGTGCGTATTTGAGAGTTTCTATATCCTTTTTAATTTGGTCATTGTATTTTTGTTCTAATAAATATGCTTCTTGCTTTGCAGCATTAACAATATTTTTTGCTTTCTCTTTGCTCTCCTCTAAACGTTTTTGGGCAGTTTCTTTTTCTCGTTTTGCTTTATGAAGATTTTCTTGCACTTCTTGCAAACGAGCTGAAATAGCATTTCTTCTATTAACAAAAATACCCTTGATAGAATCAAATGCAAAATACCACAAAATTGCAACAAATATGACAAAATTGATGACACGTTGAATAAAATCACTTTCTTGAATACTTGCTGATGCAAAAATTAAAGAAGGAAAGCCCACACATATTACAAAAAAAGCTATTTTTTTCATTATCCCCTCCTAAATTTGTTTAAGTTTTGTATTGAGTATTGTTTTAAATAAAGGAAGCTGCTCAAGAAGCTCTGTGTAAAGCTGAGATTTTTGTTCTTGTAGTTCTTGTTTATATTGTGCAAGCTTACTTTCATTTTCGGCTTTTTTTGCATTAATTTTGCTTTCATATGTAGCTTTTGCTTCTTTTGTCGCAGATTCTAGAATTTGTGTTGCTTCTTTTCTAGCAAGAGAAAGTATTTGAGCAATTTCTTCTTCAATATGTTGGGTGTCGCCTTTATGAGTTTGAGTGCTTAATAAATCACGTTCTATGGAACTATCACGATTGTTCATAAAAGCGAGTATAGGCTTAAAAAGCCATTGATTAAGGAGATAGATTAAAAGTATAAAAGTTATGAAAACAAGTAGCATAAGATATGGATTAAGAGTGATACTCATCTATTCTCCTTTTAATTCAAAATAAAACTTGGAAATATTTTAACAAGTTAAAATATATTAAACCTTAAAGCAAACATTATTTTGACATTTTTTTTATCAAGGTGGTAATTTCCGCATCATTTTGAAAGATAATACTCATTTTAGATGCACTGATATGGCTTTGGATGCCCATATCCTTAAATATACTTTGAAGCGCATACAAAAGCTCTTTATCGAGGGTTTGAGTATGCTTTAAGATATTTTTCTTAGAAAGTGTTTCTTTTTTGTCTTTAATTTTTTTAATTAATGTTTCAGTATCACGCACATTTAATTTTTGTCCAATAATCGAGTCAGCTACAAGCTTTTGTTCTCTGTTATCAAGTGTAACAAGCATTTTTGCGTGTCCTTGAGTAATTTTATTTTCATTAAGCAAATCCTTAATCTCATCGCTTAATTGCAATAAACGCAAAGTATTAGTAATTTGCGCGCGCGATTTATTGATACGTTTAGAAAGTTCTTCGTGAGTCATATCATATTCTTCAAGTAGTTCTTGGTAGGAAAGTGCAAGTTCAATTGCTCCTAAATCCTCTCGTTGAATATTCTCAATAATGGCTAATTCACGCATATGTTTAAAGTCAATTTCTGCCACAATTGCTTTAATATTGTCTAATCCAGCGAGTTTAGATGCGCGGAGCCTACGCTCTCCAGCAATAAGCACATAATCTCCATCACCATTATCATATACAATCACAGGTTGAAGCAACCCGTGTTCTTTAATAGATTCTGAAAGTTCTTGAAGTGCTTGTGGGTTAAAAGTTTTTCGTGGTTGGTAGGGATTAGGTTTGATAATATCAACATCAAGCTCTAATACAAGTGAAGAATTATCACTAAGGTTTTGTTCATATGCTTCTGCAGTTTCAGAAAGTATCGCCCCAAGTCCCCTGCCCATTGCCAACTTTTTTTTAGCCATTTCTCTTATGCTCCTTGCAAAATAACACGAGCAAGATTTTCATAAGCTATACTTCCATTAGAGCGAGTATCATAAAGCATAATGGGTTTACCAAAACTAGGAGATTCGGCAAGTTTGACACTGCGTGGGACTATAATAAATTCATCTTTGTCTTTGAAAAGTTCTCTGCTAAAATGTTGTGCAAGCTCTTCAAACACTTGTCTTGAGAGGTTATGCTGTCCTGAATACATAGTAGGCAAAAATCCTTTGATACTTAATCTTGGGTTAATAGTATCTTTAAGAAGTTTAATTGTATTAAGCAGTTGAGCTAAACCCTCGAGTGCAAAAAACTCACATTGAATTGGCACAATTACAGAATCTGCAGCAGCTAGAGCATTGACTGTGAGCGAGCCAAGTGCAGGCGGAGAATCAATTACAATAAAATCATATTGGTTTTTTATTTCTTCAATTTTTTTACTTAAAAGGAGTTCTCGACCCTTAATATTGTTTTTATTATAAAATTCTTTTTCAATACCTGCCAAACCAATATTTGAAGGTGCAATATCAAGATTTGGAATATCAGTTTTAAGTATGATTTGAGAAAGTTTTTTTGAGCCTGTGAGCACGTGATACATATCAGATTCTATTTTGTTTCGGCGGATACCAAAACTTGTGGTCGCATTTGCCTGTGGGTCATAGTCAATTATTAATACACTTTTATTTGCTGAAGCCAAAAAGGCTGCTAGATTCACAGTGGTAGTTGTTTTGCCTACGCCACCTTTTTGGTTTGCTATGGTTATAATTTCACTCATTGTCTCCCCTTTATCGTAAGCTATAAATTTTATGTCCATCAATACTCAAAGAGCCATCTTCATTGAGTATTGTGTCTTTCAGACAAATGTGTTTATTCTGAAAGTGAAAAAAATAAGAGTTATTTTTGTGAAATTCTAACTTATAAATACTAAAAATCTGCTTCCAAGATATAAATTTTTCAAAGCTTTGAAAAAAATTGCTCAAAAAGCTTAAAGGTTCTATATTAGCACTGATAGATTTTTCTAGAGTAGCGTAGTGTTGGCTATTTGAAGCATCGGGAGAATGATAAAGGTTTATACCCATACCGCATACAAGACTATCGTGTATTTTTTGCGTAAGAATACCGCCAATTTTGTGCTCATTTATGTATAAATCATTAGGATATTTGAGCCACACTTTTGAGCCAAGTGAAGCAAGAAATTGTTGTAAAATGACACCAAAAAATATGGAACTTGATTCTATCTTTAAATCTTGCGGTAAGCTGACTAGTGGTAGTGCAAATGAAAACATAAGCCCTCGTGGCACATTTTCCCATTGGTTGCCTCGGCTTCCTATACCTTGTGTTTGTCTTTTAGCGTGGATACAAAAAGGTGCTATAAGCGTTTTTGCTTTAATTTTTTCAACAGCCCAAGTTTGGGTAGAGGGTAATGTATCAAAATGGTATATATGTTCTTGGAGCAAAGTGATAAAAGAAGTTGTAAAAAAAGCTTGTGGTGAATTATGAGTCATTGATAATACCTTATTTTAGCACAATATATCGCCTACATTAAGTCTTTTGCCACGTAAATAAAGTGCGGCATTGAGCTTTTCTTTTCCCTCTTGTTGCAATGTTCCAATGCGCACACTTCCCTGCTTACAACCTACAACAATACTTTGAGTTTCAATGCTTAGAATCTCCCCCATTTTATGTAAATCACTAGATTCTATGAGAGCAACATCAAAGAGTTTGAGAGTGTAACCTTTTATACTTTTAATAAAAATATGGGGCCATTCGCAATATGCTAAATATGCACAATATACATTAAGTGCCGCATCTAGTTGCACATACCCATCAGATTTTTTAATTTTAGTGCAATAACTCGCATCTGCATTAATTTGATTTAAGGGTTCAATTTCTTTGAAATGTGTGAGAACATACAATGCAAGTTTTGCCCCCACACAACTTAGTTGAGCGGAGAGTTGAGTGATATTTTGTTGTGTGTTTGGCACATAATGTAGCCCCAAAATTGCTCCTTTATCAAGCTCTTCATTCATTTTTATAGCACTTACTCCAAAATATAGGGGTTGAGTAAGTATCATCTGCTGAATAGGGCTTGCACCGCGCCATAGAGGCAAAATTGAAGCGTGAATATTAATACAAGGTGCAATCTCTAAAAAAGCTTTAGGTAAAATCTTCCCATACGCTACTACAAGTATCACATCAGGTTGTAATGCTTGAATATGAGCAATAAATATTTCATCAATTTTATTGGGTTGTAAAATGTCAATTCCCATTGAAGCAAAATTCTCTTTTGTGTGCGGGGCTTTGGGCTCTTTTTTGCGACCAAATGGCTTATCAGGCTGACAGATAAGAGCAAGAATATCAAATATTTTGCTTTTTATTATGGGTGTAAATATTGCCGATGCAAATGCAGGTGTTCCAGCGAGAATCAGTTTCATATAAGCGTCTTTATACCTTGAGAATCTGCAGGGCAAAAAAGTGTGCCCGAACTCTGTTTATTATGTAGAAGAAAATCTCTTAATACATCAAGTTTGCGTCCGTGGCTTAAAAACATCATACATTTGCGTTGAAGTAAAAAATCTGCTGCTATAAGTTTGGTAACAATCCCTCCTGTGGCAAAATCTCCGTGTGGGCTATGAGTTTGTTCTAATGCTTGAGAAGGAATAGAATGCACTATAGGGAGGATTTGTGCATCATCATATTGATGAGGATTTTTGTCAAAATAGCCATCAATATCGCTTAAAATAATAAGGAGTTTTGCACCAAAATAATATGTTACATAAGCACCAAGCCTATCATTGTCGCCAAAAACCATTTCATCTGTGGCAATAGTATCATTTTCATTAATAATAGGGAGTGCATTGTGTGCTAGAAGTGTATCAATCGTATCCTTTGCAAAAGTTGTATTTTTGCGAGAATCGAAATCACGCCACACAAGGAGCAATTGTGCAGTAGGAATTGCATAATCTTTTAATGCCTCACGATAAGATTCCATTAGCAAAGGCTGACCGATACTTGCTAGGGCTTGTTTGTTTTGCAAAGTATTTCTATCTATGTGCAGCGTAGTATGACCGCTTGCTACTGCTCCGGAACTGACAAGAATCACATCAAAACGCATCTTGAGCTCACTGATAATTTGTGCTAATGCTTTAATTTGGGTTTTGTCAATGATTTTGCCATTACAAAGGTTTGAAGAGCCAATTTTAAGAACTATTCGTGGCTTTTGCATATAATCTCTCCTTCAAATTAAAGAGAGATTATATCTTTAGGTCGCTAAAATACTTCTTTGAAATTATAATTTATATCGCAACTGCAAGGAATAATTTGCTCCAGCTACTTGGTAAAAATCATAGAAGCGATTATTTGTGATATTCATAAAACTTGCAGATAAATCAATGCCATTTTTAAAGTTATAACCACATTTGGCATTAAGAGTAAATTGAGATTCATAATTGCCATAGGTATTGTTTAAAGCTGGAGTATTGAGGTCATCAGCATAGAATGCAGGTGCATAATACGCCCAAATTGAAGCATATAATCCATATTGTGGGAAGTAATTAAGTGCTAGATTAGTTATATGTTTGGGTGTTGCTGCAAGTTGTTTGCCCTCTGTATCTTTTTTTGCATTATTTTTGAGAATCGTAGCAAGAGTAAGGGTATAATTACTTTCTATATACAAATCTCTAAAAATGGGCACTTGTGCGCTTATTTCTATGCCGTGAATGCGTCCTCGTCCAGCATTGACATTTTGATAAGGTTTATCTTGTTTGCCTGTGCCAGAACGATATATCATATCCCATAGTTCTGTATCATAATAATATATTTTTCCCTCAAATCCCTTATGTTGATATTCCATACCAATATCAAAGCTCAATGCACTCTCTTGCTTTAAATCAGGGTTAATCTCCCAATATGTGTTAGAATGTGTGAATTGATACATATCACGCATAGTTGGCATTCTAAAGCCAGAGCCAATGGAGCTTTTAAGCATTATGCCTTGTAAAAAATTTGGAGCGTAGTTAATGGAAGCTTTGGGGCTCAAAACAGAGGCGATTGCTCCTTGATTATTGCGATTTGTGGTAGGATTATTATTATCCAAGAGATAGCCATTAAAATTTTTCCAATAATCATAGCGCATTCCAAGAGTGGAAGAAAGATTAGGTAGCCACTCTGAATCTACACTTAGATACGCAGAAGTTACAAAGGCTTTTCCTCCATAACTACGATAGACGTCAGTGCGGCTTTTATAGTCTTTCCAATTTGTCATATTGGCATTAAGCTGTGTAAATGTGTAATAACGAAACTGCATTGCTGTGTTTAAAGAATGTATAGCATTTAAATTGATACGATAAAGCATATCAAGATAATTACTTGTAGAATCTATATCTTGTGTGCTTCCTGCTCCACCATATCTATCACCCTCACCTTGCTTTGCATCTTGCCAAAGACTAAATAGATTCATTGTTGAAAAAGAGATTTTAAAATAAGATTCTTCAAAATCGTGTTGATAGGTAAGATTCCCTAATAAGTGTGAATAAGTCCCCATACCACCAAGCCCAGAACCTACAAAATAATCTTTGCCATTGACAAGATTGGTGCTTTCTCCTGTATTTTTATCGCTTATATAACTTTTGAAGTGTCCAAAAGTGTAGTTGTGATTAGAAAAGCTAATCATACTTGAGAGTATATCAGAATCGCTTATGTCATATTCTGCCTTTAAACGGATATCGTAAATAGTGTAGTTGCGCTTTCCACCATCGCCGATAATACGATTTCCCGCTTTGTCAATGACCATATTATTGATATTGCTTGTGTTGGTTTCAGAGCTTGGAAGTATGGTAGGGAAGCTAGAATACCCATTACTATGCGTATATCCTGCACTTAGCTTTAGTCTTAATCTTTTATCTATAAATACATCGCCTACACTTGCAAATGCGCGAATTAGATTCTTATCGGCAGTGTTATTTATAAACTCATTTCCATAGCTTATAAGAAATTGAGATTGAAATTGTGTAGGCATAGAAGTAATAAAATTGACTACACCACCAATCGCACCTGCACCATAGAGGCTAGAGAATGCTCCACGAGCTACCTCTACGCGTTCTACATCATAAAGTGAAATTTGATTTAAGATTCTATTTTCACCTTCTAAATCGCTTAGAATCACGCCATCAAGCATAAGGAGTGTTCCATAATTGATGCCGCGAATCTTAATTTTTGGACGTGGATTAAATCCTACATCATTATCTACGCGCACACCAGCTATTTTTTTAATTGTATCGGTTATTTTAGCATTTGGCATATGTTGAATTTGTTTGTTATCTATCACACTTACATTACCCGGAATCTTTTCTACATCAGTAGCAAGTGCATTACCTGTGATAATTGATTTATTGAGAGTATAGGATTGCATAGAATATCCAAAGCTCACACAGAGTGTCAGATTACAAAGTGTTTTAAACATCATTATTACTCTTTAATATTTTATGTTATTATGACATAGGATAAATTAAATATTACTTAATTTATTTTTTTATGTAAATAATATGATATAATATATATTTTTGATATTAATTTAAAGAATAAAGGCATTTGAGGAAGGAGAAAATGTGCGCGCAATCGTGATAGTTTTTATTTGTATGGGTGTATTGTGGGGGAAAAATACACTGATTATGGCAGTGTCTGAAAATATAGGAGCACTTAATCCACAAGGTTATCAAGGCAATGCAATGTTTGCGCAAAATGCTATTTATGAGGGCTTAGTGCGTGTGGATAAACAGGGGAAAATTGTTCCAAGCTTAGCGCTTTCGTGGAATACAAGTCAAGATGGTTTAAGTTATGAATTTGTGTTACGTAAGGGGGTAAAGTTTTCAAATGGTGAAGCATTTAATGCCGATGCGGTAGTGCTTAACTTTCAATCTATTCTTAAAAATAGAGCAAGGCATTCGTGGAGTGGTTTAGCTATGGCGATTAAAGATATGCAAAAAGTGAGCGAATATAAAGTGCGCCTTCTTCTCAAGCACCCTTATAGCCCAACGCTTAATGAGCTCGCTGTGGTGCGTCCTTTTAGATTCTTAGCTCCAAGTGCAATGCCAAAGGATTTAGATTTACTTCAACACAATCCAAAGCCTATTGGCACAGGAGCATATATGTTGGGTAAATCTAAACTCGGTGTGAGTGATACATTGCTCAAGAATCCGCATTATTGGAATCAAGATGCTTATAATGGGATTTATTATGATGAAATTATTTTAAAGGTAATTTTTGACCCTAATGCTAAACTTGCAGCACTTAAATCAAAACAAATAGATATGATTTATGGATATGATCAGATTCCACTAGAAATATTTAAAAATATGCAAAATGATAAACATTTCAATACTTATCTTAGCCCACCTATTTATAGCACGATTCTTGTAATAAATTCTGCTTCACCTATTCTTACCTTGAGCAATGAGAAATTTTCACAGAATCTGCGCAAAGCTATCGCGCTTGGCATTGATAAAACAAAAATTACTCAAGCAGTCTATGGGGGCTTACAAGAGAAAGCAGATACACTTTTTGCACCTAACATTTTTCATTCACTTAGCTCATATGATGTTTTAAAAATACTCCCATATAAACCTAAAGAGGCTCAAAATGCTATTGTGTTGTTATTGCAAGATTCCCAAGCTGCTTTACTGCGTGATAGGGGTGTAGAAATACTCTTTAGCGGGGATAATCCAGCCCATAAGATGATAGCAGAAATTTTACAAAGTGAATTTAAAGCCATTGGTATCAAGGCGCGTTTAAGTGCGAGTGAGCCTACAATTTATCGCAATCGTTTGCTTAAGGGAGCATTTGATATTGCATTTAGCGAGACTTGGGGTGCCCCTTATGAACCTTTGAGTATATTATATTCTATGCTGATTCCTAGCCATATTGATTTTGCTGCTCAAGCTGGTTTGAGCCAAAAACCTCATATTGATAAGCTTATTAGAGAGATCATTGCTCTTAATCCTCATTCTAAAGTATTTTATAGCGCATTGAGTGAGGTAATAGCTTTATTGCAAGAGAGTGGTGTGTATATCCCGCTCACTTATCAAAGAAATAAAGTAATTGCTCATAAAAAGATTAAGGGCATTAAAATGGGTGTGGTAGGGTATGAAGTGCCATTTTGGGAAATGTATGAGTAAAAAGGTAAGGTATGAAACGTATTATTTTATATAGAATCTTATGGCTTGTGCCAATTATCCTGATAGCTTCTTTTGGAGTATTTTGTTTATTGAGATTAGGTGGGAGCGACCCTGTAATGGCATATATCATTCATTCTGGTCTTCCTGCTACTCCTGAACTTATTGAAGAGATTACTCATAACTTTGGACTTGATAAGCCACTCTTAGAGCAATATGTTACTTGGCTGTGTAATGCGTTAAAACTTGATTTTGGTATTTCTTATATGAATGGACGAAGTGTAAGCACAGATTTTTTATACTTTTTGCCTAATACTTTGATACTTGTTGCTTGTGGTTTTGGATTGACTTTTTTGTGTTCTGTGCCGCTTGGGGTTGTAAGTGTATATTACCACAATAAATTGCCTGATTTTTTCATTAGATTTTTTTGTTTTGTGGGTGTGAGTATGCCAAATTTTTGGCTTGCATTTTTGCTTATTTTATTTTTTAGCGTATATCTTGGCTGGTTGCCTGCAGTTGGTATGGAGGGTGCACAGAGCTTTATTTTACCAAGTATAAGCATTGCTTTGATGTCTATATGTATTAATGCGCGACTTATCCGAGCAAATATGCTTGAAATGCAAAAAGAGAGGCATATTATTTATGCAAAAATGCGTGGTGTTAATGGGTGGAGACTTCATATCAAGCATATTTTTTATAATGCTTTTCTTCCTATTCTTACAGCAATGGGTATGCACATTGGTGAGCTCATTGGCGGTGCGCTTGTGATAGAGAGTGTATTTGCATTGCCGGGCATAGGACTTTATAGTATCCAAGGGATTGCAAACCACGATTACCCTGTGATTCAATGTTTTATTGTTGTGTTGAGCTTTTGTTTTGTGCTATGCAATGGTATGGTAGATATTCTCTATGGATTGCTTGACCCACGCATACGCAAGCAAATGGAAGACATACAAAGTATATCAAAAGAGAAGATGCAAAGTTTTGAATCTATCCAAAAAGAAGGCGGTGTATGAGCAATAATATAAAAATGAGTTGGTGGGGCAAAAGTGCATTTGTGGGTGTGGGGATTATCGTATTTTTAGCACTTTTTGCCCCATTTCTTACTTCATATGCCCCAGATATGCAGGATTTGGAACATCGGCTTTCACCTATAAGTATGCACCATTGGCTTGGCACAGATTATTTAGGGAGAGATATATTTTCTCGACTTTTATATGGAGCGAGACTTTCGCTTGGTTGTGCATTTATCATTTTAGGTTGGATTGTGCTCTTGGGTGTAAGTATAGGTGGGATATGTGGTTTTATCGGTGGGCGAGTTGATAATATATTTATGCGCGTATGCGATGTATTTTTGAGTATGCCAACTATTGCTCTTTCATTATTTTTAGTAGGTATTTTAGGAGCTGGATTGGAGAATGTGATGATTGCCATTGTGCTCACACATTGGGCTTGGTATGCAAGAATTGTGCGTAGCGTTGTATTTAGTCTCAAAAATAAAGAATATGTCTTGCTCTCCTATACCTTTGGCGCAAGTGGGTGGCAGAGATTTAAGCGACATATTCTCTCACCTATTCTTTGTCAATGTATAGTGCTTGCAAGTATGGATTTAGGGCATATTATGCTTCATATTGCAGGTTTGTCATTTCTAGGACTTGGTGTGCAGCCACCTACACCTGAATGGGGTATTATGTTGAGCGAAGCTAAAGATTATATGTGGGATTATCCCTCACTTATTATTTATCCGGGCGTAGCACTTTTTATCAGTGTAGGCTTATGTAATTTATTAGGAGAAGCATTAAGAGATTATTTTGGTGTGCAGCATACACTTAATGACCAATCAAGCAAAGAATCTAAAAATATAAAAGATACTAAAATACATCTTGATTCTAACATTCAGTCTCTTGCTCAAGCACAGATTTTGCAAATCCACGATTTAAGTATTTCTATGGCTTCTAATAATCTTGTCTCTCATCTTAATTTGTCCATTAAATGCGGCGAATGCGTGGCATTACTGGGCAAAAGCGGAAGTGGGAAATCTATAAGCGCTCTTGCTTTACAGGGATTCCTTGCTTCTAACCTTAGCCAAACAAGTGGCAAGATTATGCTTGATGATAAAGTGATTAATCCCTCATTTTATCGCTCCCTCGCTTTTTCTTGTATTATGCAGAATCCACGCACTTGTTTTAATCCACTTTTAAGTATTGCTCATCATTTTAAAGAAACGCTTAAATCTCTTCATAAACCTTACAATCAACCTTTTATTGTGCAATGCCTGCAAGAATCTGGATTAGATAAACAAGTGCTTGATATGTATCCATTTGAATTAAGCGGAGGTATGTTACAACGCGTAATGATAGCCCTAGCATTGCTCACTCAAGCTCCATTTCTCATCGCTGATGAGCCAAGTAGCGATTTG
The DNA here is from genome assembly GCF_000007905.1 of Helicobacter hepaticus ATCC 51449. NCBI lineage: Bacteria > Pseudomonadati > Campylobacterota > Epsilonproteobacteria > Campylobacterales > Helicobacteraceae > Helicobacter > Helicobacter hepaticus. The sequence continues at coordinate 398,380 of NC_004917.1, read as the reverse complement.
GATAAAGATATAGCATTTGAAATTCTCAAAACTCTACGTGAATTACAACAACAGCGCGGACTTGGTATTTTGCTTATCACACACGATTTAAGAGTGGTTGCATATATGGCTCAATATGTGTATGTAATGGATAAAGGAAAGATTATAGAAGAAGTTTCTCTTTGCAAGGATTTTTATTCTTATAGCCCTAAGAGCACGACCATAAAGCATTTAAAACATATATGTGAGAGCAATTTGCCAAAGGAAAATGTGCTATGCTAAAGCTTTGTAATGTATCTTATCAATATAAATCATATAGATTCTTTCACACAATGCAAAAATCAGTGCTCAAGCATATCTCTTTGCATATTTGTATGGGAGAAAGTCTTGCGATAATGGGGGCAAGTGGTTGTGGTAAAAGCACATTGGCACAAATTGCTTGTGGATTGCTAAATCCAACGTGTGATGAATTAGGGCAAGTAGGCAAAGTATATTTTGATAATCAACCACTTAGGCTTCATTCACTTCGTGCAAGACGTTTATTTTATGCACAGGTGCAGATTCTCTTTCAAGATGCCATAGGTTCATTAAATCCACGTTTGAATTGTTTTGAAAATCTCATTGAGCCACTCATATATTTGCGTGGTGGAACATATAAGGATAGTTTGAAAGATATTGAATCTTTGCTTGAAACATTAGGGCTGCAAAGGGAGATTTTAGAAAAAAATGTGGCAATGATTTCAGGAGGTGAAGCACAAAGAATTTGCCTTATGCGTGCTTTGCTTGTTAATCCAAAACTTCTTATCCTTGATGAGAGCACTTCAGGGCTTGATTATGAGCTGTGTTTGGAGGTTATTACATTTCTTAAAGCTTGGCAAAAACAACACAAAAGCGCAATTTTGCTTATCACACACGATAAATATATAGCTCAAAAATTATGTGGGAATCTCAAGGTGATAGAAGATGGAAAATTATGTGATATAACCTAAGATTATAAAGCTAAGTCTTTTTTGAATTGGAGCAATCTCTCGCTTTGATTATCTAATGCTTTGATGATAATACCTCCATTATTTGTGCTTATGCCAACATTTAAGGAGCTGTTTTTGATTTTTTGCTCTAAGGCTTGAACCTCTATTAAGTCATCAAATATTACCATACTCAAAGCGTGAGTATATTTATCAAAGAGGCAAATATTTTGCATAGCCATTTGTGCAGGTTTAAGATTCATATTTTCAAAAAATACTAAATGATTTTCTTTATATATGCGAAGTCTTGAGCTTAATTCTGAAAAATCAAATATTTCTCCCATAGCTACTCTACCTGCGCATATTATCTCGCTGTAATGAAGTCTAGCATTTTTGCTAAGATAAATATCAGTAGTATTTTTGAATGAAGAATCTTTAAAGGGTAATATAGGCAGGGGTGCATAATCTAAAAAGGCATTTTCTTCTATTGTAATTTGAGTATGCTTGCTTGCGTAGCCATCTTGTGTATCGTGTATTTTTTCATAACTTTGCGAGATGAGACGAATTTTACTTTCTTTGCCAATGTGTATTTGAATATCTTGGCAATCATCTTTAAGTAGCCCAGCTGAAACTGATATAAGCATAATTTCGGCTATATCCTCATCTTCTAGTGGGCTTATTATCTTTAAGGGAGGTGTAAAAAACATCTCCTCAATGATATTTTTGCCATTTAAACCTCTTTTTGTTTTGAGTTTTAAGATACTCTTTTGTGCAAAGCTACTCATATATCTTCCAAAAGTGCATATTTTTTTATCCATTCCACCACGGCATCAATTCCCTCTTTAGCACGAATATTTGTAAATAAAAATGGCTTATCTTCACGCATTTTTTTGGCATCTCTTTCCATTATGCTTAAATTTGCACCCACATAAGGAGCTAAATCAATTTTATTGATAATGAGCAAATCTGAACGCATAATGCCCGGTCCGCCTTTTCGTGGGATTTTATCCCCTTGTGCCACATCAATAACAAAAATTGTAAAATCTGCTAATTCTGGGCTAAATGTGGCAGAGAGATTATCACCACCGCTTTCTATAAAGAGAATCTCAATATCTGGAAATCTCTCTTGCATTTCTTCCACTGCTTCAAGATTCATAGAAGCATCTTCTCTGATTGCTGTATGAGGGCAACCACCCGTTTCCACTCCTATGATTCGCTCACTTGGTAGCACGGAATTTTTACTCATAAACTCCGCATCTTCTTGTGTATAAATATCATTAGTGATGACAGCAAGAGAGTATTGCTCATTCATCTTGCGTGTAAGAGATTCTATAAGGGCAGTTTTGCCACTTCCTACTGGTCCGCATATACCTATTTTTACCATTTTTTCTCCTTTATGACATATATAATCTTGTGGGTAAATATTGATGTTGCATTGCTTTAATCTCGCTAGCAATAGCGTTATTGCATAAATCTTGCTTTGTAAGATTTTTAAGCTCTTGATATAAAATATGAAGCTCCTCGTGTAAAGAAGCTAAAATCTCTTGCCCATCGCTTTGAGCGAGCGGGATAAGTTTCACACAATTAGTGAGAGTATGAGAGGCTTGAGCATATAAATACTGCTTTATACATTCTTCATCATTGAGCTGATATGAGGTGCAAAATACACCATAAGCAACAGCATAAATGTGATACACACTTGCTTGTGTATATGATTGAAACAAAGCGCTTTCTTTTAATTTCATAGCATCAATAGTTTTTATAAATCGCGCTCCAAGCTTTTGTATTGCACTTCGGATTTGTCTTGCCACACTTGCTGCTGCAATAATAGATTCTATTTCAAGGATTTCCTCTAAGCAATGAGATTCTATAATAAGTTTTATTGCTAATAAATCCGTGTATAAAACTTGAGTATGTAAATAAGCTTTAAGATAATCTCTAGCCTCATATTTGTTTTTTATTCTGCCTAATTGCACATAGCTTTCTAGCCCAAAAGAATGTGTATAATTGCCTATGGGAAAAAGCGCATCATTGATTTGTAAAAGTAAAAAATTCAATTTAATCCTTTTTGGGTAATTTTGATAGAAAAATGTGGGCTTTGAATAAGTTTTGGCTCACTTGCAATAGGGTAGGTAATATTAATTCTATCTTTTGAATCTAGCACACACCATTTTTTTTCAAATGCGATAGATTGCTTTTCAAGGATTCTTTGCAGTGGTTGCTCAAATGGCGCTTGAAGTTTCATTGTGTCTTTATTGTAAAAGAGTGGTATATGTAAATTTCCAATCTCATAACATAATCTTGCCATAGTATGCCAATGTGTCGGCTTCATACAAAGCACCCAAGTGGGTAAAATAGAGATAATAATTATTTTGTGTTCATCTAGAAAAAGAATATCTCCATTATTTAAACCATATTTTGGTGCTTGGGCAAGCTTCATTGCTATAACTTGCCCATTTTGTGAGTTCAAACGCGCAATTTTTTTCTTTGTGTCATACCAAGCTATTTGCACTTCATCAATGTCTAAATGCGTCGCATCTATGTCTTTGATATTACCAATAATGTGTTCTACTCGCATTAATGCCAATATCCCATAAGGATAAGCCACGCTGGAATCCACGCGGTGAGGATTCCCTCGGCAATGGCTAAATAAGGCACAAATTTGAGTTCAATTTTTAAAATACTTTCAATCCAGCCTGTAAGCCATAAAATGCCCCAAGCAATCCATATAAGAGCAAATGCCATACCTTCTTGTGTGTTTTCAAGATAGCTCAAATAGGCTGCGGGAATAGCATTGATGGCAACAAATAAACTATACCACCCATAGGCTCTTATATCAAGATTAAATAAATTATTGCACGCTATAAAAAGATAGGTAAAGCCAAAAAGTAATCCTGTTGCAGCTGCATAAAAGTCATTATACTCGCTGTTAATGCTTCCGTGCACAATGACAATAAGATTTACAAGCACAGAGAGCAATCCTACAAAGATATTCATTATTGAAGCACTTTTTCCATCAATATGAGTGAGGCGGCAAATACCATTATTAATTAAAACAATAGCTACATACATTAATACAATTCCTAGCATATTTTCTCCTTAAAATAAACAATAAAGTTGCCCTAAAGATACCTTTTCAACAGGCTTAGAAGTAATTTTTGTATTATTTACTCTTACTTCATAAGTTTCTGGATTCACTTCAATGGGTGTGATGACATCATTAAATTTCATATCTTTTTTTGTAATATTGCGACAATTTTTTACAGGCAAAAGTATTCTTTCAAGCCCAAGTTCCTCTTTGATATGACAATCATAGGCAATTTTTGAGACAAAAGTGATCGCACAATTATACTTTGCTTTGCCATAGCTGCCAAACATTGGGGCATATACGACAGGTTCAGGAGTAGGAATAGAAGCATTAGAATCCCCTATTTTTGCTGCTACAATCATTCCATTTTTGAGTATCATCTCTGGCTTTATGCCAAACATACTTGGTTTCCAAAGAACTAAATCAGCAAATTTACCCACTTCAACAGAACCTACATATTCTGAAATCCCGTGAGCAATAGCTGGATTGATAGTGTATTTTGAAATATATCTTTTGATTCTAAAGTTATCATTTTCGCCGCATTCTTCTTTTAAGGCTCCAAATTCATTTTTGCATTTATCGGCAGTTTGCCAAGTCCTTGTGATGACTTCACCCACTCTCCCCATAGCTTGAGAATCTGAGCTTGTGATTGAGAAAATCCCCATATCGTGAAGCGTATCTTCTGCGGCGATGGTTTCTGGGCGGATTCTGCTATCAGCAAAAGCCACATCTTCTTTAATTTTTTTATCTAAGTGATGACATACCATAAGCATATCCAAATGCTCATCAGCTGTATTTTTTGTAAATGGAATGGTGGGATTTGTAGAAGCAGGGAGAATATTTGGTTCTCCTGCAGCTTTAATAATATCTGGAGCGTGTCCTCCACCAGCACCTTCTGTATGGAATGTATGGATAGTTCTGCCATCAATTGCTTTCATTGTGTCTTCAACACAGCCTGCTTCATTGAGTGTATCTGTGTGAATAGCTACTTGCACATCATATTTTTGGGCAACATTGAGAGCGTGGTTAATTGCAGCAGGAGTAGAACCCCAATCTTCGTGAACCTTTAATCCCAATGCTCCAGCTTTAATTTGCTCTTCTAATCCTTCTTCATTAGAGCTATTGCCTTTGCCAAAAAATCCTAGATTCATAGCATAGCTTTCAGCAGCACGCAACATTTGGTGCATATTCCATTTTCCGGGTGTGCAGGTAGTAGCGTTTGTGCCTGCTGCAGGTCCTGTGCCTCCACCAATCATCGTTGTTACACCGCTATAAAGTGCAGTTGGGATTTGTGTAGGAGAGATAAAGTGAATATGTGTATCAATTCCACCCGCTGTAATAATTTGTCCTTCTCCTGCTATAACTTCTGTTGCAGCACCTACAACCATTGCCTCATTTACACTATCTTGCGTGTCTGGATTTCCCGCTTTACCAATGCCTACGATTTTTCCACCCTTAATGCCAATATCAGCTTTGTAAATCCCTGTATAATCAATAATCATTGCATTTGTGATGACTGCATCAAGCTCATTTGTATAAGTGCTTGCGCTTTGTGCCATACCATCGCGGATAGTTTTTCCTCCGCCAAATTTAATCTCTTCACCATAAAGGGTATAATCTTTTTCAATTTCTGCAAATAAGTTTGTATCGCCTAAGCGCACTTTATCACCTGTGGTTGGTCCATACATAGAGGCATATTGTTTTCTTGAAATCTTAATCATTTTCTCTCCTTGAATATAAATTTAGTGTATAAAATGTTTTTGTGCTGCATTTGCAAGGCATTGCTCTTTATTTTCTTTATTTATATGCGCATTCGTTAAGTCATTAAATCCAATAATTTTTTGTTTGCCTCCAAAATCAATAAGATTCACATTTTTTTCTTCACCCGGCTCAAAACGCACTGATGTGCCAGAGGCAATATCTAAACGTTTACCAAATGCTTGGGCTCTATCAAATTCCAAAAGTGCATTGACTTCAAAAAAATGAAAATGTGAACCTACTTGTATAGGTCTATCGCCCTTATGAGTAACTTTAATACTTATAGATTCTTTATTGGCATTGAGCGTAATGTCTTCATCTTTGAGAATATACTCTCCGGGAGTAAGTTTGCCATTATCTTCAATAGGATTATGAATCGTAACAAGCTTTGTTCCATCGGGGAAACTCACTTCTACCTGCACTTCATTAACCATACTTGCTACACCCTCCATTACTTCATCGGCTTTGAGAATCTCTCTGCCTTGTTGCATAAGCTCTGCTACACTTTTGTTACCCTCGCGCGCAAGCTCCATAATCTCCATACTAATAAGGGCTATAGATTCAACATAATTAAGTTTAATACCTCGTTCTTTGCGACTTTTGGCTAGTGCCCCAGCATAATGCAACATTAATTTGTCTAATTCTTTAGGCGTTAATCTCATACTCTCTCCTTAAATATTTTATAATTTTAAAGTCTCTTAAGAGGCGCGAGGATTGTAAAAGCTTATGATAAATACTTATTAAATAGTGTGTTTATAACAATAATTAAATGCAAAAGTTTAAGTTCCATTAAACTTAAATTACCAAAAGAAATAAGTAAAATCATTTGTTTATTGGCTATAATTTTAAGAATATTTTTGAGGCTGTATATATGTGAGGAGAAAGTAATGTTAAAAAAAATAGTAAATGTTGCTATGGTGTTATCAGTATGTTTGTCAATAGGGTATGCAAAGCCTTTAAAGGAATGCAAGAGTGAGAGGGATAGGCTTAATGGTTGTGTTGAGCAAAGGTATTATGACGATGATAGACGAAAGCTTCAAGTTGAAACTCCATATAAAAATGGTAAAATAAATGGTGTTAAGAAAGTCTATTATGAATCCGGGCAGCTTAGCAGAGAAACTCTATTTGAAAATGGTAAAGCAAATGGTATTATGAAAGAGTATTATGAATCCGGGCAGCTTAGCAGAGAAACTCTATTTGAAAATGGTAAAACAAATGGTGTTGTGAAATCCTATTATAAATCTGGACAGCTTGAAGAAGAAGTTACATACGAAAACGATAAAGTAAATGGCGTTAGGAAAGAGTATTATGAATCTGGGAAGCTTAAATATGAAGCTCCACAAAAAAATAATAGATTAAATGGTGTTGTGAAATCCTATTATAAATCTGGACAGCTTGAATATGAAAGTCCATTCGAAAACGATAAAGCAAATGGCGTTAGGAAAGAGTATTATGAATCTGGGAAGCTTAAAAAAGAAATTCTATACGAATATGATAGGACCATCACTAGGAAAGAATATGATGAATCTGGGAAGCTTATCAAATCTCAACAAAATAAATAAGCACTTTGTGTAATGAGAGATTGTAAAAGGAGTGCGCAATGACATTTTATTATCAATGTGAGTGTGGGGAGAGGATAAATAAGCTCACCGGAGAATTTGCAAATTCTAAGGAAGAGATTTTAGATAACGCTTTGTATGATATAGGTAAGAATCTCACGCAATGTCCAAAATGTGGCACAAAATATGAAGTAAAAATGATGCCTAGAAAAATCTTAAATATTGCTATATTTGTATGGTTTGTTGTGGCAGCTGTTTTAAAATTCACCTTAGGGATTGAAATTTACTTTATGATCGGAATGATATTTGTTGGAATTATTGTAGGATTTGTCTTTCATTTATTTTTTAGCCGTCTTGAAAAATATGAGCATAACACCAAAGGAAGTGCAAATGAAACTTAAAGATATAATTGAATCTCAATTTCTACACCGACTTCTTAGATAAAAGAGGGAAAGTGGCATAATGCAAACCAAATTCAATGGCAACTACATTAAAAGGATAAGCTATTATGTAGGAATAATAGCCTTTGTTGCTTATTTAATTATCGCACTTGTAATGTGGATAATGGATATAAATAAAGAAGTGGATAATATTGTAAATAATGCCAAAGCTGAACTTGCCCCATTGATACAATGGTATGAAAAAGATTCGGCTAGGGAGTTAGAACGATATAGAAATATCACATACGAGGAATTAAATAAAATTGATGTAGATTCACTGATTGAACAAACATTGCAAGATATAAAAACAATTATAAGCAATATAGAAATTCTTACAAATTTTACTTTGTCTTATGGAGACGAGAATGGAGCAAAAGAGTTTTCTTATGCTGGAGCTAGAACAATAGGAGCAAAACTACAGATTATTTTATTTTTATTGGATAGGGAAAGAACATTTAATCCCGATAATACTTACTATATTTTAAACAATAAACATCGCACTCAAAGCTTTTTAGATTTTCAACATTTCTTAGAATTGCAGATAAAAAATAATTTCTTAGATTCTAACAAGCGAGAAAAGGCTTCTCTCAATAGAATAATAGCTTATTATAACCCGATTCATATATATTATTTTTCACTAGCAATATTCCTTATTTCAACGGATATAGAGGAAAATACTTGTGATATTGATGAAACCATTATACGCAATGTATTTTCACAATACGAGTTTTTGAAGAAAAATACAAGTCTCCTTTTGGATATTTTTGATAAAAAAGATCCAGAACCTTTATCTTTAGAACAAAAACTATCCATTAAAAATGAACTTAATAATTTTATGGAATCAGTAAATAAAAAGGAGGCAACTATCGCCACTATCCAATCCAACCTCAAGGAATGTCAATGAGTGAGAACATACAAGTAACACTAAAATCTGAAAATGAAATCAATAAACAAGAGGTAGAAACACTAAAAGATGTCCTTACGCAAGCAGATATAACAGATAATGCAGTAATAATGCTTAAAGAAATGGAAAAAGAACAAGATGAAGCAAGATAGATTGGAGGACATAAATGCAAAGATTTCTATAATGGTATAACAAAAGCACAAGAAATAAAATTATTCTCTTTAGTGTTATCTTTATCCTTGCTTTGGGCTATTCGTTCTTGCATAGACCTTTGGGGTTGATAATGTGGTATCATCTTAACTTTATAGAAGAAAAAGAACAAGTAGAAACGACAAGAATTTATATGGACAATAAAGAGAAATTTTTAGAATATTACAAACAATATGATATTACAAACAAGCTTTCTAAAAGACAAAAAAAGTTTTTTAGATATATTGATAATTTTTGAAATTGATTTACTTGCAAGTTCTTTTGTGGGACTAAGTGAATGGTATTTGCAAGCTTTTTTATCAAAAAGCAGAATCTACGTTGAATATTTTAATATTTATATAGGCTATCAGGAATATTACGAAAGCACCTATGCGCCAGAAAATATTAATATGTTTATGGAATTTTTGGATAAAAATCAAAAAATATCTTTTTTTATTAACAAATTGGCACTCAAAAATGAAGAATTTGAAAGATATATAGTTCAACAGAGTATGATTCAACTGTTATTTGTATTTCCTGCTATATATTTTCTTTCACAAGAGCAAGTCTGTGCTTTGCCTGATAAAGAAAAAATATCAAATGTTTTAATGCAATTTTTTGATTTATATCAAAAATTACAAGGCGAAAATAAAACATATAAAATAGGAAAAGAGAGACAGGGCGATACTTTTGATAAGAATTTGAAAGGTTTACTTAATTTACACAACATAATCAAGGATAAACTCAATGAATGCCAATGAAAACAATGACATTAACGCTATCCAAAACCAAGAAGTTTATGAGGGTATAAGAGAAGCTATGCTTCAAGAGGGGGTTATACCTAGAGAAATTACAAAAGAGATGAGAAATTATGTTTATTTTTTAAATAAATAGCTACCAAACCAAAATACTCTGCATTCTTTAGCTTTTTCACTAAAGCAAGCGTATTTTTCTTTTGCAATACAATCATCAAAATATAATTCTCGTGCGTTTTTCAAGGTAAGACTAAAGCCAATATCCTTACGTCTTTTGATAATCTCACTGCCTTTTTCATAAATAAAGCCCAAATGAATATAGTTTTGCTCCTCATTGCTATAAAAACTTTTTACAAAATCCAAACATAAATAATGTGCTATTTGACTATCTCCAAAAAGTTTTTTAGCCTTGTGAGAAGAACAATCGGGCATTATAGATATATCTTGGTGCGTGGGGATACCGCCTTTATCTTTGTAAGCACCTAGAGTAAAGATAATCTCCCCTCTCAAATAATTGAAGCAACTTCTTACATTATCTTTTTGTGTAAAATCATACACACTTCTAATCCAAAACCAACGAAAATGATTAAACATATGTTCTTTATGCTCTATGTTTAAAATAATCATTTTTTCCATTTACACATTCCTTTTATAGAATCTGTATTTCTTGGCAATGCACCCCTTTAAGAGAGTGCAAATAAATCGCTAAACTCGTTAAACGGGGTAGATTCTAAAGTTTTTTGGTCGCTGCAAAGCTTTTCAATCAATGCACATTTTTTAGAGCTAAGCTTGAGGGCAATATTGCGTTTAAATTTATCTACAAGCACAGGAATTCCCTCATCTCTACGGCGTTTATGCCCGATAGGATACTCTACTTCTACTTTTTGACTTTTGCTACCATCTTTGTAGAAAATCTGCACTGCATTAGCGATGCTACGCTTATCAGATTCTAAATATTCGCGTGTATAGCGGTCATCAACTTCTACACTCATCTTATCTCGTAATGAGTCAATGCGTGGGTCAGAGGCTACACTATCTTCATAATCCTCTGCGGTCAATCGCCCAAACACAAGCGGAACAGCCACCATATATTGAATACAATGGTCTCTATCAGCTGGATTAGCCAAAGGTCCTACTTTATTGATGATTCTATGTCCGGATTCTTGTGTAGTAATCACTATGCGTTCAATTTCATCAAGGCGATTTTTCACTTCGTTATGAAGCTTAATTGCGCATTCTACCGCAGTTTGTGCGTGAAATTCCGCAGGGAAGCTAATTTTAAAAAGCACATTTTCCATTACATAGCTACCAAATTCTTGTGGAATAGTGAGCTTTTGCCCTTTCATTTTCACATCTTCAAATCCCCAAAATGATGCACTCAATGCACTTGGATATCCCATTTCGCCACTGAGTGCTTTTAAGGCGAGATTCACGCCTCTTGAGCTTGCATCACCTGCCGCCCAACTTTTACGACTGCCTGTATTTGGAGCGTGGCGATAAGTTCTTAAAGCTCCACCATCAATAAAAGCGTGGCTTATGGCATTACGCACTTCCTCAAAATTACCTCCAAGCATAGCACAAGCTACCGCAGTAGATGCGATTCTCACAAGTAGCACGTGGTCTAGTCCTACTTTATTAAAACAATTTTCTAAGGCTAAGATTCCTTGAATCTCGTGTGCCTTAATCATTGCACTTAGGACATCTTTTACCCTTAATGGTTCTTTGCCTTGTGCGATATTTTTACGACTAAGATAATCAGCCACTGCCCAAATTGCTCCCAAATTATCGCTTGGATGTCCCCATTCTGCGGCAAGCCAAGTATCGTTAAAATCAAGCCACCGCACCATTGCCCCAACATTAAATGCTGCTCTTTCTGGCTCTAACTGATAGCTTGTGCCCGGAATCTTTGCCCCTAGCGGACGAAATTCTGCACCCTCTACCACAGGTCCTAAAAGCTTCGTGCAAGCAGGAAAATTCAGTGCTAAAAGCCCACAACCTATGGTATCCATAAGGCAATATCTTGCAGTCTCGTATGCAAGAGGTGAGTTAATCTCAAACTCTAACGCATAGCGAGCAATTTTACTTAATAGCTCATCAAACTCCGGTCGTTGTGTCTCTAAAATACCCATATCTACACTCATTGTGTTCTCCTTTAATTTAGATTAAAAATGTGCCTAGCGATTATGCAATGGCACAAATGCCTTTTTATCTGGTCCAATATATTCTGAACTTGGACGAATAAGTTTATTATTTGCCCTTTGCTCAAAAATATGTGCCAACCACCCAGCTGTGCGAGAAAAAATAAAAATCGGTGTGAAATATGGTGTTGGAATCCCCATAAAATGATAAGCAGACGCGCTATAAAAATCAAGATTAGGAAAAAGCTTTTTTTGTTCCCACATTACCTTTTCTATTGCTTCACTAATAGGATAAAGTCCCTTTGTATCACCCACATCTTCGCTTAATTTCTTGCTCCATTCTTTTATTACTACATTGCGCGGGTCAGCTTTGACATACACGCGATGCCCAAAGCCCATAATTTTATCTTTTCTTGCAAGTTTATCTAAAATGCCTTTTTCTGCCTCCTGTGGAGTTTTATATTCGGCGATAAGCTCCATTGCCGCTTCATTTGCCCCTCCGTGTAAAGGACCTCTAAGCGCACCAATTGCCCCCGTGACTCCTGAATACACATCTGACATAGTTGCTGTAATCACGCGCGCGGTAAAAGTGCTTGCATTAAATTCGTGTTCTGCATAGAGAATCAAACTTGCGTGCATTGCTTTTATCCATAGCTCTTTTGGTGGTTTTTGATGAAGAAGTTCCAAAAAATGTCCAGCAATAGAATCTTGGTTAGATTGAGTGCTGATTTCTTTGCCATTATGATGGTAATGATGCCAAAAAGTGAGGGCTGAAGGAAAAATCCCTAAAAGTCTTATGGCAATTTGATTCTGCATAGGAAAAGACATTTTTACAATGTCATAAGTTTCAGGCTCAAGACAGCCTAACATAGAACAAGTTGTGCGCATAATATCCATTGGGTGAGCGTTTTTTGGCAAGAGTTTTAATGTATCCTTAAGTGCTTTGGGCAAATCTCTTGCGGCTATAAGCTCTTTTTTAAATGCCGCTAGTTCATTTGCATTTGGTAGTTTTTCTTTTAAAAGCAAATAAGCTACTTCTTCAAATTCACATTCACGTGCCAAATCATAAATATCATATCCTCTATAATTAAGTCCGTGCCCTGTGCCAACAGTGCAGATAGCTGATTGTCCTGCAGTAATGCCTGCAAGTCCGCCTACTTTTGTATTTTTGATTGTTTCTCCCATAAGTTTCTCCTTATTTTTTATGTTTAAAAAGCTCATCAAGCTTCTTCTCAAAAGTATGATAACCGAGCATTTCATAAAGTTCATCACGAGTTTGCATAGAATCTATACTTTGCTTTTGTGAGCCATTTTTAATAATATCTTGGAAAACTGTAAGTGCTGCTTTATTCATCGCTCGTGCTGCTGAAAGTGGGTAAAGCACCATTTTTACACCAACATTTTGAAGTTCAGAGGTCGTAAAATAAGGGGTTTTTCCAAATTCTGTAATATTTGCTAAAACAGGCACTTTGATGTTTTGTGTGAATTGTTTATATTCTTCAAGTGTATGTATGGCTTCGGCAAAAATCATATCTGCTCCAGCCTCTACATAAGCTAATGCTCTCTCAATCGCACGATTCTGTCCTTCACTTGCGTGTGCATCTGTGCGTGCCATCAATACAAAGTTTTCATCAATTTTTGCATCTACTCCGGCTTTGATTCTATCGCACATTTCCTCTAGGCTTACAAGTTCTTTATTAGGGCGGTGTCCGCAACGTTTTTGCGCCACTTGGTCTTCAATATGACAACCTGCTGCACCGCTACGTGTTAAATCTTTGATAGTGCGTGCAATGTTAAATGCCCCACCCCAGCCTGTATCTGCATCAACAAGTAAAGGTAAATCGCTTGCTGCAGTGATTCTACGCACATCAATACACACATCTTCCAATGAGCTAATGCCCAAATCCGGCACTCCCAAACTCATAGCAGCCAATGCACCACCACTAAGATAGAGGGCTTTTGCTCCACTTTTTTGTGCTTGTATAGCACTATATGCGTTAATTACACCGATAATTTGCAAAGGATTATTTTGCGCTACGGCTTCTCTTAATTTTATTCCTTGTGATTTCATTTTTTACTCCTTTGTTTTGATTGGATAGCCAAGCGTGGCAAGTGTTTTTTCTATCTCTGGCATAACGCTTGAATCTTCAATAGTTGAGGGCATCTTCCATTCATTGCCATCAGCAATATCACGCATTGTGCCACGCAAGATTTTACCACTTCGTGTTTTAGGAAGTCTTGCCACAACAGCTACAATATGCAATGACGCTACTGCACCAATTTCCTCTCGCACGAGTTGAACAACACCCTCGCATAAACTTTGTGTATCACGTTCAAGTCCGTCTTTAAGCACAACAAAGGCTAATGGAATCTCCCCTTTGAGTTCATTATTAACACCTATAACTGCACATTCAGCAATATCTGGATGTTTTGAAATGGCTTCTTCCATACCACCCGTGGAGAGACGATGCCCTGCAACATTGATTACTCCGTCCATTCGTCCCATTACAAACACATAGCCGTCTTTGTCAATATACCCGCTATCACCTGTAAGATAATAGCCCGGATAGTGATTGAGGTAAGAACGTTTATATCGTGCATCATCACCCCAAATACCGCAAAGACACGCAGGAGGTAATGGAAGCTTGATAACAAGATTCCCTAATTTTCCCCTCTTACATTCCTTACCCTCTTCATCAAGCACCTTAAGATTGAATCCGGGCATAGGCTTAGTAGGAGAACCTGCTTTGATAGGAAGTGGTTCTAAACCTAAAGGATTAGCTGCTATTGCCCAGCCGGTTTCTGTCTGCCACCAATGGTCAATCACAGGTTTTTTGGTAATTTTTTCAATCCATTTGAGCGTATCTGTATCGCAACGTTCTCCAGCAACAAACACTGCTTTAAGCGAAGAGAGATCATATTTTTTAAGCCATTCGCCTTTGGGATCTTCTTTTTTAATAGCCCTAAATGCAGTAGGTGCAGAGAATAGAATATTAACCTTATATTCTTGGACAACACGCCAAAATGCACCAGGATTAGGGGTTTTGACAGGTTTTCCTTCATAAAGGATTGTTGTGCAACCATTCATTAGCGGTGCATATACAATATAGCTATGTCCAACTACCCAGCCTACATCACTTGCAGCCCAAAATACATCGCCTGGTTTGGCATTATAAATATTATCCATTGACCATTTCATAGCCACAGAATGTCCTCCATTGCCACGAATAACACCTTTTGGCTTACCTGTTGTGCCTGAAGTATAAAGCACATATAAAGGGTCAGTTGCATCAAGCGGAACACATTCTACGCCTTCAGTTTTCTCTTCTTCACTCTCCCAATCTACATCACGCCAAGGGAGCATATTTGCTCTCTCTTGTGGGCGTTGCCAAATAAGACAAGTGGTGGGTTTATGATTTGAAGATTTAATAGCCTCATCAAGAATAGGTTTATATTTGACTACTCGGCTAATTTCTATGCCACACGAAGCGCTTATAATCACTCGTGGTTTAGCATCTTCAATACGCGAAGCAAGCTCGTGTGAAGCAAATCCGCCAAATACAACACTATGAATAGCACCAATCCTTGCACACGCAAGCATAGCAATAACAGCCTCTGGAATCATAGGCATATAAATAAGCACTCTATCGCCCTTAACTACACCTTTATTCACAAGTATTCCAGCAGTTTTGGCTACGCGTTTGCGCAATTCTTTATAAGTATAAGATTTTTTTGTATCAGTTACAGGCGAATCATAATAGAGTGCTACTTGCTCTCCTCTGCCATTTTCTATGTGCAAGTCAAGAGCATTGTAGCAAGTATTCATACAACCTCCAACAAACCAACGATAATGGTCATTGACAACATCAAGCACCTTATCCCATTCGTGATACCAATGCACTTTTTTAGCAGCTTCTGCCCAAAAAATTTCTGGATTCTCAATGGATTGTTGATAAATTTCTTGATATGTGGGCATTTTTTCTCCTTTACAAGTAGATAATTGCTTAAAGTTCTATTCTAGCTTGATTGATGAGATTTGCTTTGAACAATTTTTGTTTTTTAAACACAAGATTTGAGCATAAATGCTATAATTGAACAAAAATTGTGCAGTTTATGCCTAAAACAAAGAATATCAGAACATAAAGGATTAAAATATGGCATTTGGGGCATTAGAAAAATTGATTATCATCTATCAACAATCAGGATTAAGCGTGTCAAAATTTGCCCAAATCATTGGAAAAGATAGACGCACACTTACTTCGTGGATTGATAAAAGTGTGCAAAAGCAACCCTCTGTTGAGGTGCTTAAATCAGTGAGCACCTTTTTTCGCTACCCCGAAAGTATTTGGGAGCAGTGCGATGAACAGGAGTTTTACGCTTTGCTTAAAAATGTGCCAAAGAGTGAGGTAAAAATCATTGATAAAGGCTATGAGGGCGGTTTAGAGTATATTTTAGATAAGGAATCTAAGCGCCGATTTGTCATTCACCCTCGTTTTCCCTCACCCGCATATCGTGATAAAATTGTTACCTTTCCCTACAAATTTGGACAAACCCCACACGCAATTAATTTGCGTAAAATGCGCTATGAATTAATGCTTGAGCACGGATTTGAAAGTATAGAATGGTATAGTATAGAATCTTTGTTACGCTTCGCATTTTCACCTATTGGCAATATCTATACTATTGGACAGAGGCTTGAGGTATTAGATTTAATGCTTGAAAGTCTTGAGGATAATTACAATAAAAGCCTTTATCTTTTTGATTCATACAGCACAAAGATGTTTGGCGTAGATACAACCTATATTTCTATTAACCCGCACGATAATTTAATGTTTTTCAAAATGCCCATAGATTCTCTGATTGTAGAAATTAGCAATAAAACGCTTGTGCATAGAATCCATAAACATTTCACTTCTCCCTCCAATGCTCCAAAGCATATCCCCAAAGATGATGCTCCGCAGATTCTAAAAATGTGCGCTGAATGTATTGCTCAAAAAAAAGATATAATGGCATTTTGTGCGCTTATAAATGAAAAAACTTCTTATGCTCCACTTTTTATGAGCAGTATCTCAACGGAATTTCATCATCTGTTTGGCAAATAGTTTGATTTTTCAAAAAGTGAGGCACTAAAACCCGAATCTGTGTTGGGGCAATGCTCTAGTAAATCATATTTTTTAAAGAAGTTTTGAGATTGGAGAGGGGAGAAGTCGCCATCAAGTTTGCCGATAGACTCTTCTTTACCCCACCTATCTAATCCAATCACTTTGCAATTTTTATATTCTACATTTAATATATCTTGGTAGGTTATTGTTGGATTTTCTTTCCTTTCAATTTTTTCCAAAATATCTTTATCGAAATTACCATTCACTAAATGAAAATATCCATAACTAGCCCACGCTAACTCTGCCATATCCTGAAGTTTATTGATTTGCTGTTTGTTTGTCATTTCTCCTATCCTTGAAAAAATTATTTGGCAAATTATGTATATTATAAATATAACCACAATACAATTCATTATCAAAGTCAAATCTGAAATCCATATTACCCTCGTTGCCTAGTGTTTCTATATGATATGTTTGCCATTTGACATTAATATATACATCTTGAATTTTATCAAAATCTAGCCTAGATATTCCATTGGGATATATGTCTAAACTTAATCTTATCCTCCTTGAATACTGCTTAGTATGTGGAAAGTCATCTCTATCACCTAGCTTCTTATCAAAATAACTTAGAATCTTATTATATTTTTCCTCACTATTAGGGAGTTCGTTTAATTCACACATTTTCTTAAACTCCCAATAACTCGGTTGTAATGCATAGGGAGTGTAATGCAAAGGAATACCTATAAGGTAAATTATCCATAAAACCAATAAGATTAAAATGTGTTTTTTAAACTTAAAGTATTTTTTCATATTTTTTGTTTTATTCATTATAAGGCTTTGGACTTACTTTTGCTTCCTCTGTTTTGTTTGTGCTTAATTCTGTGCCACGAAAGGAGAGGATATATTGAGAATCTTTATCTACTGCTTTTCTTGTATTGGCTTTTTTATCAACTTCTCCTAAATCTTTAAATAAAGTTGCACTAAAACCCGAATCTGTATTGGGACAATGCTCTAGTAAATCATATCTATCAAAGAAGTTTTTTGCTTGAGTGGGGGTGAAGTCGCCTTTGAGTGTGCCTAGCTCTATATCTTGTCCCCAGCGGTTTTTACCCATTGCGATATAGCCATTATAAACAGAATCTAAAATGTCAGTTTGGGTAATGATAGGGGTCGATTCTCTGTCTATATCTTTTAAAATCTTTTTATCAAACCTTTGACCCATTAAATCAAAATATCCATAAGCTGCCATTGCTAGTTCAGCATTGTCTCTAAGTTTTTCTATTTGTCGTTTGTTATTCATTATTAATCTCTTTTTCTATGTCATCGCACCATATTTCGTAATTTTTCACTTTACGCCACTCATAAGAGGTAGAGCTTAAATCGTAACGATAACGCTTTGTATTCCAAGATACAAATATTTTTATATCGGCTATATTGTTTCTATTGATATGCGGCTGTAAGGTATAAAATTCCACAATTATAGCAGTAATGTCTTTAAATTTGGGAGCATTATTTATTACAAACCTATTTTTGTCTATATACTCATATCTATACTTATCATCGGGTAGTGGGTTTCTTGATAATATTTCAAATTTATAAAAGGCATTAGATATTCTTTTAGTTTTATTCAACTCCTCCCAATCTAAACTCTCTAAATCCGTATTAAAATACTTAAGAATCTTATTATACTTTTCTTCATTGTTTGGCAATTCATTTAATTCACACATTTTCCTAAACTCCCAATAACTCGGTTGTAATTCATAAGGAGTGTAATATAAAGGGATTCCTATAAGATAAATAATCCAAAGAATAAATAAGATTTTACATATTTTTAGAATCTTTTTTATTTTTACTCTAGGCTGCTTTTCTGTCATTATTTGTGCCTATGTAATAATCATTGAGTAAATCTTGGATTTGCTCTAGTTTAAATTCTGTGCCACGAATAGCAAAGATATATTCTGAATCTTTAGAGTCTGCTTTTGTGTCTTTAAAAAGCGTAGCAGAGAATCCTGAATGGGTGTTAGGTTGATGATGAAGTAGGTCGTATTTGTTAAGAAAATTCTTAGCTTGAATCTCCCCAAATTCGCCATTGAGTTTATCAAAGTTAAAAACTTCCTTGGCACTATTTTTCATCTCTGTAAAAATATCATCGCCTTGTTGCAGATTTATTAATACTTCTTGTCCTTGATATTTTTTATTTACTATATGTTCTAAAGTAACCTCTATTTCTTTATATCCTCTAGGATATTTTTCATCTTTGATTTTATTGCCATTAGAATCTAATCCATAAATCTTTCTAGGGATACCTTGAGAATCTTTTAGCAAGTCAAAATAAAAGTAGGAGGCTTGGGCTAGTTCAGCGTAGTCTCTTATTTTTTTAATCCGTTGTTTATTGTTCATTTTCTAAATCCTTGCTATTTCGTTTCCTTAAAGTATATTCGCATACCGCTTCCTTCATTGCCCTCAATAAATATTCCATAATTTGTGTATTCGCAGTAATGGTTATTATTTAATATTCGTTCAACAATACAATAATGAAATTTTGGGTTAGCAAAAGTAGTCCTGCAACCACCAACAAAAAATAAAACCAAAAAGAAAGGAATAATAGATTTTAAAAGAAAAGAAAGTATTTTTTGGAATCTTAGAGATTCTGTTTTGTGTCTAATTCTGCTAACAATTTTAATGATTAGCAATATTGCAATAATGCAAAGAAATATTAACCAAATAATACCTAGAATAAAGCCTAAAATAAAAAGCATTGTAAGCATTATGAAACCTTGACCAAAAAAGGATAATGGATATATTCTTTAGATTCTTTATTGTAAAAAAATGTAGCACTAAAGCCACTTGATTCTGTATTGGGGCAGTGTTTGAGTAAATCATAGCGTTCAAAGAAGTTTTGTAGTTGAATCTTGCCAAATTCGCCTTTGAGTTTAAGGGTATCAAAAAATGAGCTGTCTTCTGTTTCATAGCCATAATAAGTGGAATCTAAAATGTCGTGGAGGGTGATAGTCGGATTGCTTTTCCTATCTGTATTTTCAATATCTTGAATGTTAAACTTCTTTCCTATCAAGTCAAAGTATCCATAAGAAGCCCAAGCTAGTTCGGCATTATCTTTCATTTTACTAATTAATATTTTATTTTGCATTATTTGCCTCCTTTGGATTCATATTGTATTCTGATATATCACTACAACCTAATCTTCCCTCACTCCAATAAAATCCACTGCCTTCATTGCCGTCTGGATAAAAACGCTTCGTGTGCCACCTTCCAAGAATTATAGCCAAAGTGATATTGTCTTTTCTCAAAATCTTTTCATTACTATAAAAACTTGCAGTCATTGAATATCTTGAGTTTTTTATTTTGCCTATGAAAAATTTATATTCTATTTTATTTGGGGAGTAAAAATATTGTTGCTCACTCATTGTGTCTACCTTCCCATTCAACTCCTCCCAATCCAAACTCTCTAAATCTGTATCAAAGTAACTTAGAATCTTGTTGTATTTATTTTCATCATTGGGCAGCTCATTTAATTTGCACATATTTCTAAACTGCCAATAACTCGGCTCTAAATAAAAAGAATAAGGAGTGTAGTAAAAGATAGAGAGAAAAAAAAGTATTACTATAATACTTCCTATGTTGTATTTGAAATAAAAAAACAAAACTAGAGGAATAACAACAAAAAGGATTATGGCTAACATTAAGCAAGACTCATAGATTCTAAAGGTGCATTGTAAGTATAAACTTCATTGATACTATGCGGATAGCTTAAAGCAAAGAGTTGAGCGAGATAGCCACCAAGTGAATGTCCTATAACATTAATCCTTGCAATGCCTTTTTCTCGTAGTAAAGGCTTGAGAGTTTCCTCATAAAAGAGAAGCATATCAAAATACTGCTCTATCACTCTATTCATATCACTATTATTTGTGCCTATGTAATAATCATTGAGTAAATCTTGGATTTGCTCTAGTTTAAATTCTGTGCCACGAATAGAGAGGATATATTCTGAATCTTTAGAATCTGCCTTTGTATCTTTAAAGAGAGTGGCGGAGAATCCTGAATCTGTGTTGGGGCAATGCTCTAGTAAATCATAGCGTTCAAAGAATCTTTTTGCTTGGGTTGGGGTGAAGTCGCCATCGAGTTTCTCTGGATTAATGAAAGTTGTATGCTCGGAAGTTACATAGCCTTTGTAGGTGGAATCCAAGATGTCGTGGAGGGTTATGAAGTCATCTTTTCGTGTTTTGCTTTTATGATTAAACTTTTTATCGATTAAATGAAAATATCCATAGGAAGCCATTGCAAGTTCTGCATTGTCTCTTAATTTTTGAATCTGTTGTTTATTTGTCATTTTTGAATCCTTTTGGCGTCATATTCTCTTTTACTATATCACTACAACCTAATCTTCCCTCACTCCAATAAAATCCACTGCCTTCATTGCCGTCTGGATAGTAGCGTTTGGTGCGCCACACGACAGAGAAATACATTGCATTTGTATTATACCTATTGACTTCTGATGCATTACTAAATAAGTCAATTTCCATTTCTATTCGTGAGTTTTTGTGTTTCCAACCTGTTGCTGTTTGATATTCAAAGATGTCTTTTTTATACCAACCATCGGTTTCTTTTTTTTTCCAAGCTCTCTCATTCAACTCCTCCCAATCCAAACTCTCTAAATCTGTATCAAAGTAACTTAGAATCTTATTATACTTTTCCTCGTTATTTGGTAATTCATTTAATTTACACATATTTCTAAACTGCCAATAACTCGGTTGTAATTCGTAAGGCACAAGCCAACCCCAACCAAAGAAATAGATAAAGACGATAAGAGGTGGAATAATGATAAAACTTAAAATTTTAAAAGTTTTTAGAATCTTTTTCATTAAGCTATCTTTTTATAACTATTCGGTTTAGGAATGCAAATAAGTGGAACTCCTTTATCAGAGAATACTCCAGAGCTTACTAAATCTTGCATTATAGGATAATCTTCATTATGTTTTTTTAATCCACGAGAGTGAGGAAGTATGAGTGCTACTTGTGTGCAAGGTCCTCCACTTATAGGAGGATTAGGACAACCTACAATAGAGCTATAGAGTAAATCAGTTTCTAATACCATAGGGATATTCTTATCTTGAATACTTTTGCCTAGATTAGATTTTAATTGCACTACTCCTCCGTGAGAGCATTTAATCTCATTATCTTCTAGTATAGGGTGAAGCATAGCAGTGCTTAAAGGTTTTAATTGTTCTTTGTGTTGTTTTTGTTCTCTTTGCATTGTAGCTTTATCTTGTTTTTCTTTAGATTCTTTGTTTGTGAGTTCTAGTTTAATATTTAAACTAGAATCTAAGAGAGAGTAGTTTAAAAGAGTATTTGAGAGTGTATTTGTGAATTTGGGGTTATTCTTTTGCATAAGTGTCCTTTGATATGATTTATCTATGGTATGTATGCTTTGTATTATATTTATAGTATTTGTATTTCTACTTATATCATTACTCTTTGTATAAACTATCTTTATTTTCTATTTCGTTTTATTGCTCTATCTAATAATATTTTTTATGATATACCTGCTGTATATTACACCTCTATTTAATATGATGCTTTTTAGCATACCATTCTATTTTATCACGTAACTCTTGTGGGAAAGATTCTCTATATATGGCTGGGATAGTGGGATTTAGTTTTTTATCTAGTTTGCCTGCTTCATAGAGTTCATCTAAATACTCTGGGATATAGTAAGTGGGAGCATTGGGATAGCCTTGAGGGGGAGTAACTGCACGAATTTTTGCATAAAGTGTTATCATATCATATTCTAATTCTGTTTGAGCATCACTTCTTGTTGGTGGATATGGTAAATTGAGCGCTGAAGCTTCAGCTCTTCTTTGACTTAAAAAGATAGCTTTTTGCCTAAACTCATCTCTGCTCTCTTTAGTAGAATCTGTATCTCTTGGATCTTTTATTAGCCCTTTAGCAACTAACCCTTTATTTATTGGAAGTCCATCTTGATAAAGTTCCATGATTACATCACCATAGACATCATATTGTGAAAAATCCATTACCCAATCCACTCCCATTATTTCATCTATATATGGGAGCATACCAAATCTATCGGGCTTTATTTTCTTAGCTAGGGCTGTGAGCTGTTGTTGGCGCAAAGGGTTTTTGCGTAATCCTAATAGTTGATAGCCTACGATATTTTCTATATATGCCTCAAAATTAGTTAAATTTAGAAAGTTAGTAGTAGTCGCATCAAGCTGTATTTGCAAGATAAGAGCCTGTATATGTCGTGCTTGAAAGCCCATCTTATCTCTTGAGAGATACTCTGGATTCCCTAGTATCCCTGCAGCTATGCCCCATTCTTGTCTATGTAAGTAGGACTTTAATGTTTCTTTATTCCTATCTACTTGATAAAAAATGTCTTCATATTCTGGATTTATTACCCTACCTCTCTCATCTACACCACCAATAGCATCAAAGGGTATATCTATGACTGCACTTCTTAAGCCACTTCTTATTACTAAGTATTGGTATCGCTCTCTTTTAGTTTGTAAAGATTCATAATAGGCTTTTTCTTGTCTGGTCCAAGGAGCTATAGCCCCTTTTATAGGGTCTTTAAGATATAAATCTCTCCAAGCCTTAAACTCTAAAAGTGTCGATGTCTGTCCTGTTTTAAGGCTTGGGTCTAGGTAGAGGGGTTTATAGTTGGCATATGGAGAGGATTGTAAAATGGCATTTGTCTCATTAAGGAGTTTGGTAGCTCTTAATGAATCTTGTTTTAAGAATTCTTCATCTGTTGTAGGAATCTTTTTAACTTCATCATCAAAAATTGTCTGAATATCAAATCTATAATCTTTCAATATCACATTGCCATTCGAATCCAGCTCTATATCATTGCCAAAAATATCTTTCACTTTCTTAGTTTCTCTTTGTTGTGTGTCCTCTTTGTTAAATAAAAACATTTTCTCTCTTTTTTATAAAATAGAATCTATCCTAACCACAAGCCATCTTCTATGATGATAGTAGTGGCTAGACGACCTATGAGTTTAGGGCGTTTCATTTTTTTGCTACTTTCGCTTGTCCCCACATATAAAGCCCTAATATTATTCTGCCCTATGACATTAAGGCATTCTAAAAGCCTCCTTGCTTTGTTTCTATCTTCTTTTCCATTGCTCGTATTAGTGAAATAGTAATTTTTATACTCTGCTAAGATTTCTAGGGCTTCATTATAGGCATCAATGGCTGATTTTTTATCATCTTCTTCTAAAGCCTTAAACTCCTTATACAAATCACTCTCCTTTGGCACTTGGTATTTGCGTATGTCATTTAAAGAAATATGGCTTATTGTGTTATGTATGATGAGATTTTGTATCATCTCTTGCAAAAGATTTTCTAAAAGGTTGTTAGAATCTTGGCTCAATGCTCTATAATCTCTTGCTATAAAATGATGAGATTGCAAGTCTTTGAGTAAAGAGCCTAAAGTGTCATAGTGATATTGTAAGAATTGGCTTGTCTCATTATAGATTATGCTATGTGTATTATTTTCTGCATTATAGTGATGATAGAGACTAGGCATTGTATGCTTAAAGTCTTTACTTGTAAGTAATGGCACGATATAGAGTAGATTTTCTCTTTGATTTCTTGGAAGTTTAGATTCTAAAAGCATAGTATATGTTTGTGGCACATTAAAGTATTTGAGAGGGAGTGAGAGGATTTCACTAGGGATATTAGAATGAGAGAGAGAATGCAAAGAATCTAGGGCATTAGATTCTAAAATAGAAGCAGAATCTAATGTGTGAGATTGTAAAGAAGTATCAAGACTAGAGGATAGAGATTCTATGCTATGGCTTTTAAAATCTTTATATATTTGCAATCCTAGTATGCTACCTGCACCAAGTAAGCTTAAGTCTCTTAAATCTTTAATAGCTTTGCGTCTTTTAGAATCTATGTGAGCATTTGACAATATGTTTGTGTTTTTAGAGTTATTCTTTTGCATAAGTGTCCTTTTATGAGTTGATTTCTTTATTTAATTTGTCTTGGACAAGCAAATCTTGCAATTTTATCTTTTTTGCCTCAAAGTGCTTTTTAATTTTTTCAATAAACAATATGTCTTGCTCATTACCTTTTGTTTTGAGTGTATGTAGATATTGTATAGGATTATTATAGGATAAAATAGTTTCCTCCTCACCTGCTTGACAATAAATATTATACTTACTTGGATAACCCCAAGTTGTTAATGGGTTTTGCCTCCAATTTGTATAATAAAATACTTCACTTATCTTATAGGCATATATTGTTCCATTTTGAGAATCCACAAGAGAAGATATGAGAGCATAAGTATTGCCAAGTTGTATGGTGAATGATAATTGATAAATATAAGGCTTTAGTAATATAAAATCTTTTTTGATACTTAAATCATCTTTTTTATTTATTTTTTCAACAGCTAATGCTATTTGGCTACTATTACCCTCAACAAAAGTATCAGTTACCATATCGTGAGTGATACTATGCCAAAACGATTTAATACGAACATCTTGCCTTAAGGTCTTTTTTTCTTGCAGGGTATAATAATCTTGTATATATTGCGGTAAAGGGCGAGAATAAACAATGCCTTTTTGGGAAATTTCGCATAATCTCTCATATTCCTTATATTCAGAATCTAAAGCCTTAGGGATAAAGGCACGATAACTTGTAGGATAAGAACAACCTTTTATCATAAAAAATACTATTAAGATTCCAATGATTGCTAAGACATTATATTTCATTCATTGCTTCCCTCCTTTATTTCAATGAACACTCCCATTCATAAGCACTTTTGACAATCACTCTTAAATCATTATATTTTGGTTTCCATTGCGTAAGGGAGAGAATCTTTTCATTTTTGGCACTTAGCTCAATAGGGTCGCCCTCTCTACGAGCAGATTCTATAACTTTAAAATCCATTCCGCTGATTTCTTTGACAACATCAATTACTTCTTTTACACTATATCCTTTGCAATAGCCTACATTAAAAATATTGGAAGTTTGTGTATGCTGTAAAAATGTAAGAGCTTCAAGATGCGCACTTGCTAAATCATCAATATGAATATAATCGCGGATACAAGTGCCGTCCTTTGTGGGATAATCTGTGCCAAAGATACTCATAGATTCTCTTTTGCCACAAGCACACTCACAAGCGACTTTGATAAGATGAGTAGCATTTTTGCTCCTTTGCCCCAAGCCTTTATGGTTTGAGAGAATCTGTGGCGTGTTATCCATACTCGCTCCTGCGACATTAAAATATCGCAATGCTACATAATTAAAGTTTTTGAATGCAAGTGAAGTATCGTATAAGATTCGCTCGCTCATCATTTTTGAGCTTCCATAAGGATTAATAGGTAAAAGTGGGGCATTCTCATCAATAGGGATAAGTGAAGTATGTGGCTCTCCATATACTGCTGCTGTAGAGCTAAAGATAAATTTTGTTATGCCGCATTCTATGCACAAGGCAATAAGATTTGTAGTATTAAGGGTGTTGTTTGTATAGTATTCAAGGGGTTTGAGCACAGATTCTCCAACAATAAGCGAAGCCGCAAAGTGAATCACTGCCTCAAATTTATAGTGCAAGAGCAAAGTGCGCATTTTGGATATATCGTTGATATTGCTTTGCACAAAACTCACTCGCTCCTCAAAGCATTCTTGGAGATAAGCAATGTTTTCTTTAAAGCCTGTGCTTAAATCATCAACGATAAGAATATGATAATTTGTATTTTTCAAAAGACAATAAGCAGTATGAGAACCGATGTAGCCACTTGCACCTGTAAGCAAAAGATAAGGCATATATGCTCCTTAAACTTGATAGAATCCGCATTTAGATTCTATCAAGTTAAGCTAAATATATCCTGCAACCTTTGCAAGCAAATATCCTGCTACACAAGAGCTAAATACCCCAATAAGCCCTGGTAGGATAAAGCTGTGATTAATAACAAATCTGCCAATATGCGTTGTGCCACTTCTATCAAATTGAATCGTTGCCAAATCACTAGGATAAGTAGGCAAAATATAATATCCATAACAAGCTGCCGCAAAAGCTACAATAATACCCGGCTCTACACCAATACCCAAAGCCAAGGGCACAAATGCTGCAATAGCTGCTGCTTGAGAATTAACAAATTTAGAAATCAGCAAGAGCATAATCGCATAAGTCCAAGGGTGAGCTTTGACAATATCACCAAGTGCATCTTTCATCATCGGTGTATGCACTGCAAACATTGTATCTGCCATCCACGAGATTCCAAATACTGCTACGAGCGCAATCATACCAGATTTAAAAATTTCATTATTCCCAATTTTTTTCGCATCAACATTCGTAAAAATAATAATGAGTGCGCCTGCGAGGAGCATAAAAGCTTGAATGACATTTACCATTGAAATATAATCCATAGATGGATTACCAAGCTTGTCTTTTTGTGCAATAGCTACAATTTCTCCAGATTCTAAAGCGGATTTAAATGCACTCTGCCCCCCCCCTTGTGCCTTTTGGTCAAAGCCTAGAGCCTTTAAATCCACTATACCTTTATTCTCACCATTTGGTGTCCATTTGATAGTTGTTTCTTGCAGATGAGCTTCATAAGCCATTTTTTGTCCCCAGTTTGGCTTGATAGATTCAAAAGCTCCTACTAAGGCTACAAGTGCGATTGCACCTAAAAATATCCACATAGCCACCCAATCTTTTGTGGGAAGTTTGACTCCCAAAAGTGTTTTAGAATCCCCATAAACATATTTGTGAAATTCGGGGTCTTTTAACTTTTCTTGAAATTCCAAGTCTTTATCCAAGTCTTTGCCTCTAAACCAAGAAAAAATACCGATGCAAAGCACGCCAAAAAGTGTGCTAGGAATAGTAATTTGAAGCAAATTGATATAGCCATCAAATCCTGCAAGTTTATGCTCTGTATTTAAAAGCAAGGCTGTTAGGCTCACAACTGCCACAGATACAGGAGATGCAATAATCCCCATTTGTGAAGAAATAGAAGCAGCTGCCATAGGTCGTTCAGGGCGGATATTGTTTTTAATTGCAATATCATAAATAATAGGCATAATTGTATAAACTACGTGTCCTGTGCCACAAAGAATCGTCAAAAAGCAAGTTACAAAAGGAGCAAGGATTGTGAGAAATTTCGGATTGCGTCTTAGAATACGCTCTGCAATTTGGAGCATCACATCTAAGCCTCCGCTTGCTTGTAGTGTTGCACTTGCTACAACCACAGCAAGAATGGTAAGCATAACATCAATAGCAGGTTTGCCCGGCTTGATATGAAAGACAAATACGAGCATTAAAATACCAATGCCCCCAAGTAATCCCAAAGCAATACCGCCTTTTCTTGCACCATAAAAAAGGCAAATAAGCACGACAAGGAGCTGAATACTAAATTGCCACCCTTCATTTAAACTTGTAAAAAATTCCATAAGTCCTCCTTGAGTATGAGAAAAATTTGGAGCATTATTTCTAAAAGAATGTTAAATCTGACTTAATCATAGATAATATTTAAGTTTTTTTATGGCGTGAGTGTGTTAAAGTGAGGCATATTTACATTTTTCCAAAGGAAACAAAATAAATGACAGCTTTTCAAATTGTGCTTGTGCAGCCACAGATTCCACAAAATACAGGCAATATAGGGCGGCTTTGTGTGGCGACAGATTCTGTATTACATTTGATACATCCGCTTGGATTTAGCACAACCCAAAAGGAGCTTAAGCGTGCCGGGCTTGATTATTGGCAACATTTACAGGTATATGAATGGGCAGATTTGAATACATTTTGGCATTCTTATCCCCCAAGTAAGAGACACTTTTTCTTTAGCACTAAAGCACAGCAGCTTTATTATGATGCAGATTTTTCTCAAGGTGGGTTTTTATACTTTGGCAGGGAAGATGCGGGATTGAATGAAGATATTTTGCACACATATCAAAAGCAAGTGTATAAATTACCAATGAAAGCGGGTGTGCGGAGTATCAATCTCGCTACAAGTGTTGGAGCAGCTCTTTATGAGGGAGTGCGTCAATGTCAATCTTATAAGATTCTATAAATAATATACTTAGTTTTATATTTGTGTGGTGCAATGAGTGTAGATTCTCATATCTTCTTTACCAAAAGCTTGAAGGAGTTTATTAATAATAAATTGCGCTTTTTGTTCATCAATAAACATTCTAAAAAGCCCATATTCTTGCCTGCCGCTTACTTGTTCTGAAGCACTTTGTAAAAGGAAATTAGAAGCATATTTAGCGCAAGGAATATAGAAAAAATCATCATATCCATCTTCTAAGAGCATATCTACAATCGCATCTTTGAGCGTATCCTTAAAATAAATATCAATGCTTAATGTTTGATTTTGCATTAGTTTTCTTTTTGAGAGATTGTATTTTGTGCGTCTTCACCATATTGGACAATGACACGAATTTTAAAGATACCTATAAGATAAAGTATGATTCCATACACAACCATCACTCCAAAGCCCATAAAGAGGATTCCAAAAAAAAGTGCAACATTCTCATTTTGAAGCCTTGCTGTAACTAGAAAGCCAACTGATGAAATAAGAAAGACAAGGAGTCCTACAACCATAATTTTGGTTGCTTTAAAAAAAGTTTTTTCATTGGTGATAAAACTTAGCTCTTTGCCGAGCTCCCATAAAATATAAACGACAATAGGAGCAGCGATAGAGCAAAATATCATATAGGCAGAAAAGCTTGAAGTTATGGCAATTATGTCGGTTGATGTAGAAGAATTGTTGAACTCGGGAATAAATAATTGAAAAATACCAGCTATAATACCGATAACGAGCTGAATAGCATAGAGTTTTAAAAGTCGTTTTCTTCTTGCAAGTTTGCAGAGATAAAAAAAACAAAAGAGAATACAAATAGTCCCGCAGAATCCGATAATAGTGCTAAGTGTGTTGCTCATTGCAGGTATTTCACCTGTGAGCATATTCATTGAGGATACAACGATATATACATTAATCACAGCAAGAATCAGAGCGCCAATCCACAATAATTTAGCGCGTTTAAGGAGTGGTGTATGTTCAATAGTATGGATTGGGATATTATCAGGGATTGGCGGCATATTAACTTCAAACAAAGCCATTTCTCTTCTCCTTTTTTAATTTTAAAAGTGTGCATTCTATCACATTAATTTAAATTTTATTTGAATTTATAGCTTTATGATTTTTGCTCCAAAGCCACCCATATTTGCAGGTGCATCACTAAAAGAGAGAATCTTAGGGTGAGTAAGCAGATAGTCTCGCACAAGTTTACTTAAGATTCCGCTGCCAATGCCGTGATATACAAGCACTTCATCATATCCAGCAATGAGTGCATTTGATAAAAACTCATCAAGTTTCTCTATTGCCTCTTCTCCACGCATTCCGTGTAAATCTAGGCTTACACTTACACTTTTGCTTTGCTCAAATGTAATATGAGATTTTGGTGTGGGAGAAGGCGCAAAAGAAGGCTTAAGATTCTCTAGCTTTTCTTTAAACTTAAATCCGCCTTCAAGCTCTATTACACACATTTCACCCTTTATACTTAAAATATGTCCTTTTGCATTTTTATATTTTATTTTATCACCAACTTTAAATGTATGAGGATTTTGTGTGGTTTTTTGGAGAGAGGGTGCAGTATGAAGAATCTTATGAGATTGATTAAAAGCTTTGTGCATTTCCTTGCTTTCTTGCGATTTGAGGGCAGATTTGAGCGTTTGTGTGGCTTGGTTATAGGTAGATTGTAAATTGTGTTTGAGCAGCTCAAATTCTTCTTTTTGCGCATTGGAGCGTTCATTGAGGGAGAGAATCTTGCGCTCATATTCTGCAATAAGTGATTCTAATTCAAGTCGCTTTTGTTCAAGCGTGATTTCTAATTCACTTGAGCGTTCAATAAGCTCATTTAATCGCTCTTTATCTTCGCCATATACAGCTTTGGCTTGAGAGATAAGGGAAGCGGGGATTCCATATCTTTGCGCACTTTCAAATGCGTAGCTTTTCCCAATGCTTCCATCAAGAAACTCAAAGAGTGGCACTTGAGCTTGAATGTCATACATTGCCGCACAGAGTTGGACTTTGGGATTATGTGCCATAAGTGCGGCAAGATGTTTATGATGCGTGGTAAGGAGGATTTTAGCGTGATGTTGGAGCAAATACTCAAGTAATACTTTATAAAGGCTGGCTGCCTCATCTGCGTCTGTGCCTAACTCAATTTCATCAATGCCAAGCAACAAATCAGAGGTATTAAGAATCTGCTTAAACTCAAGCATACGTCCTGCAAAAGTGGAAATATCATTTTTGCTATTTTGAGGGTCAGAGATAATAGCTATAATATGCTTAAAATATGGAATCTTTGAGTGGTAAGCGTTGATTTTAAGCGGGATAAGAAATTTACTTAAAAAACACGCGCTAAGAAGAGATTTTAAAAGCATTGTTTTTCCTCCAGCATTTACACCTGTAATCATCAAAACATCACCTTTATATGCAAAATTTATAGGTTTTGGGGATTGTAAGGCAGGGTGGGAAAATTCAGATAAGATAATGTTTTTTTCGCGTGTCATTTCATATATAAAAGAGAGATTGTGAGCTTTGGCAAAACTCAATCGCGCATAGATATGGTCAAAAGTATCAAAGGCTTTGTTAAGAAAATGCAAAAATCGCTCGTGTTTATGAAGTGTGTTTGAAAGAGATTTGCAAATATTATAGAGACTTTGTTCAAGACTATCTTTGAGCTCATTTTGCTTTTCTTTAAGTGTTATAATACTCTCTGGCACAAGATAGAAAAATCCGCTATGAGAGCGTTCAAGCACCATACCTTTGATGATATGATTATATCCCGCCTTAAGCAAAAGACATTCGTTTTGATTGATATAATGCACAGAAGAATCTACAAGATAAGGAGCAAGGCTAGAAGAGTGCAAAATACGCGATATATGCTCATCAATGTGCATTTTAGTGCGTGAAATGTGAGATTTAAGCGTGTCAATTTCGTTATACACGCCCTCTTTAATCTCTCCTTTATCATCAAATACATTATCAATCTCTTGTAATCCATCAGGGATAAGAATCTTATCAAGCCATTCTTTGGTGCGAGGAGTAGATTCGGATATATTTTTTTTGAGATAAGCAAAATATCGCATCAGCTTGATAAATGCAAAGATTTCATACAATCTTAGAGTGCCATATTTTTGCAAAAGCCTTAAGGGTTCATTGAGATTTTCAAGTGGCGGAGGTGGATTCAATGGGTGGTTATCAAGCTCTTGCAAAAGTATGGCATAAAAATGCCTATCTCCTTCAAAAATAAAGGATTTTTCGCGTGCAAAATATGTTAAAAAAACTGCGAGAAAATCAGATAAGTCAAGCTTGGCAATGAGCCTTTCATTATGGTTTTGCACTAGGCATATCCGCTAGAGTGTCATCTTTGTTTTTATCTTGTGTAGCTTTTTGTATAGAATCTTTATCTGCATCATCTATATCATTTATTTTACAATCTTGCAAAGGTATGATAATGCCATTATAAGGCGTATTTGATTTGCCTTGAAAGCTCATTGTGCCATTGCTTAGGATAAAATGCTCTGCGCTAATTGTGAGAGTGCGCGATTGAAAAGCGCAAGTAAGAATCTTATTGTGCATAAAAGCACTTTTTAGACGTGAAAATTCCTCACTCTCTTTTTCTTGTAAAATATTATAAATCCCAATAAGCAGGGCAATAAGAATTAAGCACAAGCCTAAAACAATTTTTGTTTTGCGCGGTATTTTGTCTTTGTTTTGCGTTAATATAACTCCAACTACCACAAAGAACACCAATAGAAGTATGAAAATAATATAGCCCATTATTTTTCTCCTCGTAATTGATAAGTAATATCTCCTGCACCAAGTCCGATAATAAGAGCATCTTGCAAGGTTTTAATGAGATTGTTTCCATCATAGAGGTGGATTTGAGAATCTTCTCGCTTAAGATGTGTAGCAAAAGTGGGATTATAATGTGCAAAAAGTGTGGCAAAATCAATATCTATATGTTCCTCTCCAGCTTTCCACACAGGCAAAATTACAAGCTCATCACACGCATTGCTAAAACAATCTATGAAAGCTTGTAAATTATCAAGCACACGCGAGTATTTATGAGGCTGCCAAATGGCAATGACTTTATTATGGGGTTTAAGCGAGTTATAAATCGCTACGCTTTTGAGTGTAGCGAGAATTTCTGTGGGGTGGTGGGCATAATCGTCAATAATCGTTGTTGTGCCTTTAGTAAGAATATCAAAACGTTTTTTAATGCCCTTAAAATGTGTGAGATTCTCTTTTATTGTTGTCAAAGCATCAATACCGAGCTCATCAAGCGCACATAAAATAGCTAAACTCGCATTTTGTGCCATATGCTCTCCAAAGCCCCATACACTAAACTCTCCATAGTTTTTGAGGCTAAAAGTTGTTTGAGGTTCATCATTATGGAGATTAAAGCGTATGTCTTTAATGTCTTTATCAGGGCAAAGTGTGATAGATTCTATATCTGTAAGGCTTTGTAAATAAGGGTCGCTTAGGTTTAAAATGCGTTTTTTTGCTTTACAAATGAATTCATAATATGCACCATAAAATTCCTTTAAGTCGTGATTATAGCTCTCCATATGCTCTGGCTCGGCATTTGGGATAATCGCACAATAAGGATTTGAGTTTAAAAAGCTTTTATCAGATTCATCAGCTTCAAAAACAATGCTTTCACTTTTCGTTTCACGCACATTTGAGCCAAACTCTTTAGAATCTGCACCAATAATTGCACCAAATTGTGGAAAAATCGCACTTAAAATCGCACTTGTGGTGGATTTGCCGTGCGCACCACATACGCTAAAGACGCGTTTTTCTTTAAGAATAGAAGCAATGGCTTCTTTGCGTGAAAGGACTTTAATACCTTTTTTTATTGCCTCTTGCACTTCAATATTATCAGGCTTAATGATAGCTGAATGAATCACTACATCTTGATTGGTAATAGCAGCAGCACTATGAGGAATATGAATAGGCACACCTTGTGCGCGGAGATATTTTGTGGCATTTCCCTCTGCA
Source organism: Helicobacter hepaticus ATCC 51449 (assembly GCF_000007905.1). Classification (NCBI taxonomy): domain Bacteria; kingdom Pseudomonadati; phylum Campylobacterota; class Epsilonproteobacteria; order Campylobacterales; family Helicobacteraceae; genus Helicobacter; species Helicobacter hepaticus. The sequence continues at coordinate 364,440 of NC_004917.1, read as the reverse complement.
ATATCAGACCCACTCACTTCTATGCCTTGTGCGCGGAGGTATTTTGCTAAGCCTGAAATACCAATGCCACCAATACCTATGAAATGTATTTTCATTGACACTCCTGTTTATAAAGTTTGATTGCTTCTTTAAGGGCAAGAAGTGCTTTTTTTGTTGTATTATTATCATACACAAGAGCGATTCTTACATAGCCTTTACCTTGATTCTCCCTGCCTAAATAACTACCCGGCAGAGTAAGCACTCCTTTTTTCTCATAGGCGAATTTGCAAAATGCCTCATCATTATCAACTTTAAGCCATACATAAAAGGTATAAGGGCTAATTTGCTCTGTGCTTAGTTCTAAAATCTCCCTCGCTAAGGCGAGATTTTTAGCATAAATGTGTCGGATAGATTCAGGAGTTTGCATATCTTTCCACGCTACGGCAGCAGCTTTTTGCAAAGGTAATGGCAGTGCACAGCCCAAATAAGTGCGATAGAGGTTGTAGGCTTTTAAAATTTCAGCATCTCCGGCGATAAAACCGCTACGCAAACCCGGAGCGGAGGAGCGTTTGGAAATAGAATTGAGAGCAATGATATTTTTAAAACTTGTATTACCTGCTTGAATTGAAGCTTGGAGAATGCTTGGTGGAGGGGAAGACTCATAAATTTCACTATAACATTCATCATTTATAATCACAAAATCATATTCAAGTGCTTTTTTCACCCATTCTGTAAGTGCTTGCATATCTAGTATTCTACCTGTGGGGTTATTAGGAGAATTAAGAATAACTAAATGGACTTTTTTTAGCTCTTTGGGCGTGAGTGAGGGAGTGAAGTCATTTTCGCTTGTAAGATTCATTAGTAAAACCTGCGCTTTTGAGGCAATAGCCGCACCCTCATAGATTTGATAAAAAGGATTAGGATAGGCAATAGTAGGCTGTGGCAAGTCAAAAAGATAAAATTGCGGAAAATTAAAAAGCACTTCGCGTGTGCCAAGAGTAGGAATAATTTGGCTTTTTGTAAGCGTGAGATTGTAACGTTTGTTTATGAAGTGAAGCTGTGCGTCTTTAAGCTCGTCTTCACCGCTTGATTTTGGGTATTTATTGAGCAAAGAGGCATTGCTTTGCCACGATTGTATAATATTAGTAGGTGTAGGAAATTGGGGTTCGCCGATAGTGAGTGAAAAAATCTCTTCACCGCTCGGAGGAGAGCTATGAGCAAGTAGAGTGCGGAGTTTTTCAAAAGGATAGCTTTCAAATTGATGTAGCAAAATAGCTCCTTACATTGTTAAAGATTCTTTATATAATGAAAGCATTATTTAGAGAATCTGCTTGATTATAAATAAGGCGAGTTGCCATTTAAAATATGTGTATTAAATCCGTGCGATTATATAGTAAAATGATAACTTTTTGATTATATTTTGCTTTTTGCCCTTGATTTTTTTATCAAGCATTGATAAAATCATACCCTCAAAAGTCATACGCACAATATAAAGTATGCGGGAGTAGCTCAGTGGTAGAGCACAACCTTGCCAAGGTTGGGGCCGCGGGTTCGATCCCCGTCTCCCGCTCCATTATTGCTAGATGCAAAAATTGTGTTTGATGTGCTTTTGAATGTTTATCTGCGTTTATTAAAGAGACTATGCAGATGCCCGGGTGGTGAAATTGGTAGACACAAGGGACTTAAAATCCCTCGGACATTGCGTCTGTACCGGTTCAAGTCCGGTCTCGGGCACCACCTCAATATAAGGGCTTTCAATAAACAAATGCATACATTGCTTAAGATTCTCTTTTAGATTCTAGTAATGGCGACATAGCCAAGTGGTAAGGCACGGGCCTGCAAAGCCTTGATTCCCCAGTTCGAATCTGGGTGTCGCCTCCAATACACATTTTGAGAGTTAAAATTTAAGGTATAGCGGGAGATGGCTGAGCGGTTGAAAGCGGCGGTCTTGAAAACCGTTGAGGGTAACACCTCCGGGGGTTCGAATCCCTCTCTCCCGGCCATTATTTCTACAAAATTAAAAATCAATGTATTTGAAAGATAACATCCATTGTTAGTATTGAAGCAAACCACATTAGAAAACTCAAAATACTAAAAGATAAAAACCCAAAAGTGAAGACTTGTTTTTTAGAGGAGGGCATTATGGCAGAATGAGTATTTTTACGTAAGATAATAAAAGATAAGACAATAAAGGTCGGAGCAGCACAAATAATGCTTACCAAAGATATAAAAGGAATAGAGAATCTAAAATCTTCTAATATTGCCATAGCACCTTTTCTAAGCATTAGCACATCAATCATTTCCAATCCGCTCACTATACCTACTCCAATTACGCTACCTATCATACACCCTGTTAAACTAGCATAAGCAAAAGTAAAAAAATATCTATTTATATGTTTTCTGATTCTATGTGCATAAAAAAATGTAATGCACATTGCTATTATATTAATTATGCCTACAATACTTAAAAAAATAAAAATCATCATATAGGCTAAAAAAGCCCAAATTCCCATTAATCCCCCCTCTTGTTTATAATTTGCGTAATTATAGCCAAATATTCACTTAATGGAAAAATTTATTTAAGAGTGCAAATGCAGCCAAAGTTTCAATAGTATATAATAAGCACCCAGCTGAAAATAAAGGTGTGTTATTTATATTTTGCCTTTTTTATTTAAATAATAAATTAGAATATGCGGAATAAGAATGTATAGGGAGAATACTAAGCCTATTGTATATATTATTTATTAAAAACTCAAGATCAAGTCTAGATAAGCCTGATAAAGAAACTAAACCAATTATGCCACCCAACACTATGCCAATAAATCCGCCATAAAGAAAAGATGAGTTAATATAATTTCTAAAATGTGGAATAAGCAACAATAAAGCATTTACAATATAATGATGGGAAATTAAAAGAAATAGTAGGGATTGCAATAAATTGTACAGATGAAATATAAAGAATCTATAGTCATTAATTCCAAGCCTTTTTTTATTAATATTAATATTAAAATATAAATAATGACAAAGGCAAGTTTTAGAGGGTTCTACTCTTGACAAAGCAAGATGAAATCTATATAATTGCAACCTTTTTATTACATATTTGTGATAGAATGCTGGTTTAGCTCAGTTGGTAGAGCATCTGCCTTGTAAGCAGAGGGTCGGGGGTTCAAGTCCCTTAACCAGCTCCATTTTACACTCTAGCGTTGTCGCTTTCAGTGTTTGACCAGTTTTAGATTATTTTTGGTGAGTTACTCAAGTGGCCAACGAGGGCAGACTGTAAATCTGCTGTCTCCGACTTCCGTGGTTCGAATCCACGACTCACCACCACCTAAAAATATGAGAATCCTTTAAAATATTTGGTGGTAGTCAAAATAGTTAGTTGTAAGTCGCGGGAATAGCTCAGTTGGCTAGAGCATCAGCCTTCCAAGCTGAGGGTCGCGGGTTCGAGCCCCGTTTCCCGCTCCATACTGGGAGCTGAATCTTCTCTTTAATTTTAAGTTAAGATTTTCTCCATAAAATAGTTTGCCCATATAGCTCAGCGGCAGAGCACTTCCTTGGTAAGGAAGAGGTCGGCGGTTCAATCCCGCTTATGGGCTCCAGTTTTCTATATGTAGAATCTTTTTAGTTTTCTATGGATTTGGAAAGATTCTAAAATTAAATCTTAAAGTTAGGAGATACAAAATGGCAAAAGAAAAGTTTGTGAAAAACAAACCTCACGTAAATGTGGGAACAATCGGGCATGTTGATCATGGTAAAACAACTTTGAGTGCAGCTATTTCTGCTGTGTTGGCAACTAAAGGTCTTGCAGAATTGAAAGACTATGATAACATTGATAACGCACCAGAGGAAAAGGAAAGAGGTATTACTATCGCGACTTCTCATATTGAATATGAGACAGAAAATCGCCACTACGCGCACGTGGATTGCCCCGGACACGCTGACTATGTTAAAAATATGATTACAGGTGCAGCTCAAATGGACGGAGCAATTCTTGTTGTTTCTGCCGCAGATGGTCCTATGCCACAAACACGTGAGCATATCTTGTTGTCTCGCCAAGTAGGTGTGCATTACATCGTTGTATTTTTAAATAAACAAGATATGGTTGATGATGCTGAATTACTTGAGCTTGTGGAAATGGAAGTGCGTGAATTGCTTAGTCAATATGATTTCCCTGGAGATGATACTCCTATCATTGCAGGTTCTGCTCTCAAAGCGCTTGAAGAAGCAAAAGCAGGTAATGTAGGTGAATGGGGTGAAAAAGTATTAAAATTAATGGAAGAAGTTGATAAATATATTCCAACTCCACAACGTGATACTGAAAAAACATTCCTTATGCCTGTAGAAGATGTATTCTCAATCGCTGGTCGTGGAACGGTTGTAACAGGAAGAGTAGAAAGAGGTGTTGTGCAAGTAGGCGATGAAGTAGAAATCGTAGGAATCCGCGACACTCAAAAAACAACAGTTACAGGCGTTGAAATGTTTAGAAAAGAGCTTGATAAAGGTGAGGCAGGAGATAATGTCGGTATTTTGTTGCGAGGAACAAAAAAAGAAGAAGTAGAAAGAGGTATGGTTCTTTGTAAGCCCGGCTCAATTACTCCACATAAGAAATTTGAAGGTGAAATTTATGTCCTTTCAAAAGATGAAGGTGGAAGACATACACCATTTTTCAATGGCTATCGCCCACAATTTTATGTGCGAACTACCGATGTTACCGGTTCTATTGAGCTTCCAAGTGGCGTAGAAATGGTTATGCCCGGTGATAATGTAAAAATCACAGTGGAACTTATTGCTCCTGTGGCACTTGAAGATGGAACTCGTTTTGCGATTCGTGAAGGTGGTAGAACAGTTGGTTCAGGTGTTGTAACAAAAATTATTGAGTAATAAAGGCTCTATAAATGGCAAAGGGAAGCACTATTAAGATAGGACTTAAGTGTTCGGAGTGTGGTGATATTAATTATAGCACCACTAAAAATGCAAAGACAAATACAGAAAAACTGGAGCTCAAGAAGTTTTCTCCTCGTTTGAATAAACATACGATTCATAAGGAAGTAAAACTTAAAAGCTAGGTAGAAACCTAGCTTATAGGTCAGTAGCTCCAATGGTAGAGCGTCGGTCTCCAAAACCGAGTGTTGGGGGTTCGAGTCCCTCCTGACCTGCCATAGAGCTGTAAATTACTAATTAAAAGAGATGCAGATGTTTAAAAAGATAAAAACCTATTTTCAAAATGCAAATGAAGAACGATTGAAAGTTATATTTCCTACAAAAGAGCAGATTCGGAATGCTTCAGTGTCTGTGCTAATTGTAGTAAGTGTAATTACTTTATTTTTAGCATTAGTTGATTGGATTTTATTTCATTCTGTATCAAGCATTTTGTAAAATTATGGAAAGGTGAAGCTTTGGAGTGGTATGCAATACAAACATATTCCGGTAGTGAAAAAGTAGTTGGCGAAGCAATCCGTAATCTTATTGTCCAAAATCAGATGCAAGATAGATTTGGTGATGTTGTTGTTCCTACAGAATCCATTATTGAGACAAAAAAGAAAATTGTGGATAGAAGCTTATATCCGGGTTATGTATTTATTCAAGTTGATTTAGACACAAAACTTTGGCATATGATTCAATCTTTGCCAAAAGTAGGGCGTTTTATCGGCGAGAGCAAGAAGCCAACGCCATTAAGCGAAGCTGATATTGCTAAGATTCTCGAAAAAGTTAGAAATCCAAGTGCGCCAAAACCTAAGATTTCATTTGAACAAGGTGAAGTTGTGCGCATTATTGATGGTCCATTTGTGAATTTTACAGGAACGGTTGAAGAATATGATTTAGAACATAAAAAGCTTAAGCTTAATGTTTCAATCTTTGGGCGAAGCACCCCTGTTGAAATCTTATATTCACAAGTAGAGAAAATTATTTAAATTTTGGTAGAAAAGGAAGGAATGCACAAATGGGTAAGAAAGTTGTTGGTGAGTTAAAATTGCAGATTCCAGCAGGAAAGGCAAATCCATCGCCTCCTGTAGGTCCAGCATTAGGGCAGAGGTCGGTCAATATTATGGAATTTTGTAAAGCATTTAACGAGAGGACTAAAGATATGGGTGATTTTAACATTCCGGTTATTATCACTATTTATCAAGATAAAAGTTTTACTTTTATCACCAAAAAGCCTCCAGTAACAGACCTTATCAAAAAGGCAGCCAAAATTACAAAAGGCTCAGATAATCCACTTAAAAACAAAGTTGGGAAATTGACAAGTAAGCAGCTTGAAGAAATTGCTCAAACTAAAATGGAAGACCTTAATGCTTCGGATATTGAGGCTGCAAAAAAGATTGTGGCAGGAAGTGCAAGAAGTATGGGTATTGAAATTCAAGATTAATTGATGGAGTTTGTTTATGGGTAAGAAAATAGCAAAAAGATTGCAAACTTTACAGGCAAAAGTTGAGCCTCAAAAGGTTTATAGCATTCAAAGTGGTGTGAGCGCAGTGAAGTCTTTGGCTTCTGCAAAATTTGATGAAACGGTAGAAGTAGCATTACGTTTAGGAGTAGATCCTAGACACGCTGACCAAATGATACGTGGAGCAGTAGTTTTGCCACACGGAACAGGTAAAAAAGTGCGTGTTGCTGTGTTTGCAAAGGGTATTAAGGCTGATGAAGCAAAAAATGCAGGAGCTGATGTAGTGGGTGCTGATGATTTGGCAGAAGAGATTAAAAATGGCAATATTAACTTTGATATGGTTATTGCTACTCCTGATATGATGGCTCTTGTAGGTAAAGTGGGGCGTATTTTGGGACCAAAGGGTTTAATGCCAAATCCAAAAACAGGCACAGTTACAATAGATGTTGCTAAAGCTGTAGCTAACGCAAAAAGCGGACAAGTAAATTTTAGAGTTGATAAAAAGGGTATTATCCACGCACCTATTGGTAAAGCTTCTTTTAATGAAGAGAAGATTTTAGATAATATGCTTGAACTTGTGCGTGCTATCAATAGGCTTAAGCCTACTTCCGCAAAAGGTAAATATATTCGCAGCAGTAGTTTATCGCTCACAATGAGTCCAGCAATTAAGCTTGATTCTCAAGAGCTTATGGATATGAAATAGTTTTTGAAAGAGGTTTTATCTTAGACCAAAGAGCATAGGGGCTTAGGCTTAAATTTCCCTATGTGAGGTTGAGGTCTGAAAGGAGGAGAAATGACTAAGCAAGAGAAGATTCAGATTGTAGAATATTTAAGTGCTGAATTTAAGAATGCTTCTGCCTTGATTGTATGCGATTACAAGGGTTTACGAGTAAACCAACTTGAAGAGCTAAGATGCACTTCAAGAAGTGCTAATATTAAGGTTCAAGTTATTAAAAATACCCTTGCAAACATTGCCATTAAAAATGCGCAATGTCCTAACTTAGAGCTCAAAGATACAAATATTTTTCTTTGGGCAGATGACCAAATCGCGCTGTCTAAGGTTGTTTGCAAGTTTGCGGATTCTTATAATGAGCATTTTAGTTTGAAAGTTGGTTTGTTTGATAAACAAGTGGTTGATATTAAGCATATAGTGTCTGTTTCTAAGTTACCAAGCAAAGAAGAGCTTATCGGTATGTTGCTGTCTGTATGGACGGCTCCAGCACGATACTTTGTTACTGGACTTGATAATTTACGAAAACAAAAAGAAGAAAATTAACACAATAAAAGGAGTGTAAAATGGCAATCTCTAAAGAAGAAGTATTAGATTACATTGGGAATCTTTCAGTATTGGAGCTTTCAGAGCTTGTAAAAGCTTTTGAAGAAAAATTTGGCGTAAGTGCTGCGCCAACGGTTGTAGCAGGTGCAGTTGCAGGTGGAGCTGGCGGCGGAGCAGCGGCAGAAGAGAAAACCGATTTCAATGTAGTGCTTGTTGATGCAGGTGCAAATAAAATCAATGTAATTAAAGCAGTGCGTGAAATTACAGGCTTAGGTTTAAAAGAGGCAAAAGATGCTACAGAGCAAACCCCGAGCACACTCAAAGAAGGTGTAAGCAAAGAAGATGCTGAGAACTTTAAGAAAAAACTTGAGGAAGCGGGAGCAAAAGTAGAAATTAAATAATTTCAGGCTTTCAGTTTATTTTAATGCCAAATCTTAAACTAGGGTTTGGCTACTTATTAGAATATTGTAAAATGCCCTATAACGATTGTAGGTTTTTTAGAGTATTTAGCTCTTTTAATCCATTTAAGAATAAGAAGGATATAACACATGGCAAACTTCACAAAACTTAAGAATAGACTCCGCGCTGACTTTACAAAAAATCCTCAAAGCATTGATGTTCCTAACCTTTTATTGCTTCAAAGGAATAGTTATGATGATTTTCTTTGTGTTGATAGCGATAAAGAATCTGGTATTGAGCGAGTGTTTAAGTCTGTTTTCCCTATTCAAGATAGCCAAAATCGTATTACGCTTGAATATGTAAGTTGTAAATTTGGTAAGCCTAAATATACCACGAATGAGGCAATGGTGCGTGGTGTAACATATGCAGTATCATTGCAAATTAAGATTCGTCTCGTGCTTTGGGAAAAAGATGAGAAAACAGGAGAGAGACTAGGCATAAAAGATGCTAAAGAGCAAAACATTTTTGTGCGTGATATTCCCCTTATGACGGATAGAACAAGTTTTATTATTAATGGTGTTGAACGCGTAGTGGTTAATCAGCTTCATCGTAGTCCAGGTGTCATTTTTAAAGAAGAAGAATCAAGTGCTTCATCAAATAAGCTTATTTATACAGGACAAATTATCCCCGATAGAGGCTCTTGGTTATATTTTGAATATGATTCTAAAGATGTGCTTTATGCACGAATTAATAAAAGACGCAAAGTTCCGGTAACTATTATTTTACGCGCTATGGGATATAGCAAACAAGATATTCTTAAGATTTTTTATCCTTTACAAAGAGTCAAATACAAAAAAGGTAAATATCTTATCCCATTCGATGTAGATAGCATAGGTAATCGCGCTGAATTTGATATTAAAGATGCTAAAGGCAATCTTTTGGTATCATCAGGCAAGAGGCTTTCTACGAAAAAAATTAAAGAGCTTAAAGAGGCAAAAATTGATTTAATTGAGTATCCGCTTGAAAACTTAACAAACAAGTTTCTTGCTGAACCTATAATCAACGCACAAGGTGAAGTGCTTTTTGATACACTTACTCAGCTTGATGAAAGCAAACTCAAAAAATTGCTTGAGCTTAAAATCAATGAATTTGTTATCGCTAATGCGAGTGCAGCTGGTGTGGATAATTCTATTATTAATTCATTTATGGCAGATGCAGAATCACTTAAAATGCTTCGTCAAAGTGAAAAGATTGATGATGAAAATGAACTTGCTGCAATTAGAATCTATAAAGTTATGCGTCCGGGTGAGCCTGTAACAAAAGAGGTTGCAAAGAGTTTTGTAAGACAATTATTTTTTGATCCAGAGCGATATGATTTAACACGTGTTGGTCGTATGAAAATGAATCATAAACTTCAAATTAATGTTCCTGATTATGTTACCGTGCTTACCCACGAGGATATTATTAGGACGATTCAATATTTACTTAAAGTGAAAAATGGTTTAGGCAAAATTGATGATAGAGACCATCTTGGGAATCGTAGAATCCGATCCATAGGCGAGCTTTTGGCAAATGAACTTCATACTGGGCTTGTGAAAATGCAAAAAGCTATCCGTGATAAGCTTACTTCTTTAAGTGGTGCATTTGATACGATAATGCCTCACGACCTTATTAATGGCAAAATGATTACAAGCACAATTATGGAATTTTTTACTGGTGGGCAACTTTCTCAATTTATGGACCAAACTAATCCACTTTCTGAAGTTACACATAAACGACGACTTTCAGCACTTGGTGAGGGTGGACTCGTAAAAGATAGAGTAGGTTTTGAGGCTCGTGATGTGCATCCTACACATTATGGTAGAATCTGTCCGATTGAAACACCAGAAGGACAAAATATTGGTTTGATTAATACACTCTCAACCTATACGCGCGTGAATGATTTAGGATTTATTGAAGCACCTTATAGAAAAGTTGAAAATGGCATAGTTTCTCAAGAGATAGTTTATCTTACGGCTGCGCAAGAAGAGGGTATCGTTATTGCTCCTGCAAGCACAGCAGTAGATAAAAATGGGCATATTATTGAAGATTTGATTGAAACACGTAAAGATGGCGAAATTATTTTAAGTGAAAAGTCGCGAGTTCAACTCATTGATTTAAGCCCTCGTATGCTCGTTGGTGTAGCAGCCTCACTTATTCCATTCCTTGAGCACGATGATGCTAACCGGGCTCTTATGGGTTCAAATATGCAACGTCAAGCTGTGCCTTTACTTAAACCTGATGCGCCTGTAGTTGGAACAGGAATAGAGCAAATTATTGCTCGTGATTCTTGGGAAGCAACAAAAGCTACTCGCAGTGGTGTGGTAGAGAGAGTAGATGCTAAAAATATTTATATTCTTGGCGAAGATGATAATGGTGCATATATTGACCACTATCATCTTGGTAAAAATCTTCGTACAAATCAAAATACTTGCTTCTCTCAACAACCTATTGTGCGACAGGGTGATAGGGTAGAGCAAGGACAAATTATTGCTGATGGTCCAAGTATGGACAATGGTGAATTGGCATTGGGTAAAAACATTCGTGTTGCTTTTATGCCGTGGAATGGTTATAACTTTGAAGATGCAATTGTGGTTAGTGAGAGACTTATTAAAGAAGATGCTTTTACCTCAATTCATATTTATGAAAAAGAAATAGAAGCGCGTGAACTTAAACACGGACTTGAAGAGATTACAGCCGATATTCCAGGCACAAAAGAAGCGGAGACTGCACATCTTGATGAAAGTGGTATCGTGCGAATAGGGACTTATGTAAGTGCAGGTATGATACTTGTGGGAAAAGTCTCTCCTAAGGGAGAGGTAAAACCTACACCCGAAGAGCGTCTTTTACGTGCAATTTTTGGTGAAAAAGCTGGACACGTAGTAAATAAATCGCTTTATTGTCCGCCTTCACTTGAAGGAACGGTGGTAGATGTCAAGATTTTTACGAAAAAAGGCTATGAAAAAGATGCACGTGCAATAAGTGCGTATGAGGAAGAAAAACGTGTGCTTGACATAGAACATCACGATCGTTTAACAATGATTCAGCAAGAAGAGACTTTGCGCATTTCATTAATGCTTTCAAAAGAAAAACTCTTAAGTGAGGTAAAAGTTGCTGATAAAGTGTTTAAAAAAGGTGCACAGATTCCAAAAGAGGAGTTAAGTGTGCTTAATCCATTTATTTTAAGCACTCTAATTAAGCATTATCCTAAAGAGATTCAAACTCGTTATGAACAAATTAAAACAAATTTCTTAGAACAGAAAAAAACGCTTGGTGAAGAACACGAAGAAAAACTTTCAATCCTAGAAAAAGATGATATTTTACCAAGTGGAGTTGTCAAGCTTGTCAAAATTTATATTGCCACAAAACGCAAACTTAAAGTAGGTGATAAAATGGCAGGACGACACGGAAATAAAGGTATTGTTTCTAATATAGTGCCTATGGTAGATATGCCTTATACTGCAGATGGAGAGCCTGTAGATATTGTGCTTAATCCACTTGGTGTGCCCAGTCGTATGAATATTGGACAGATTCTAGAAGTGCATTTGGGACTTGTAGGTAAGCGTCTTGGGCAACAGATTCAGGAAATTTTATCTTCTCAATCAAAGCAATGGCTTGATACATTACGCTCAAAAATGATTGAAATTGCTCAAGTAGTAAATTCTGATGATAAGTCAATGATAGAATTCCTTAAGAATCTTGATAATGAAGCATTGCTTGCATATGCACGAGATTGGAGCAATGGGGTAAAATTTGCCATTCCTGTGTTTGAGGGCATAGAGCAGGAAAAATTTGATAAACTTTTTTCTTTGGTAAAAGTTGATATGGACGGCAAAACAGAGCTTTATGATGGGAAAACAGGTGAAAAAATGCGTGAGCGTGTCAATGTAGGCTATATGTATATGCTTAAACTCCATCATTTAGTTGATGAAAAAGTCCATGCAAGAAGCACAGGACCTTATTCTTTGGTTACACAGCAACCTGTGGGTGGAAAGGCACTTTTTGGCGGACAGCGATTTGGAGAAATGGAAGTATGGGCGCTTGAGGCTTATGGTGCAGCTCATACGCTTAAAGAAATGCTTACGATTAAATCTGATGATACTGAAGGGCGCAGGGGTGCATATAAAGCAATAACAAAAGGTGAGCACGTTGGAGAATCTGAAATTCCAGAAACTTTTTATGTTTTAACTAAAGAGCTTCAATCTCTTGCTCTTGATGTTAATATTTATGGCGATGAGCAAGATGAAAATGGTATGCCTGTGCCTATTGCTATTAAAGAAGATGAGCGTCCAAAAGACTTTAGCTCTTTTCAGCTTGTATTGGCAAGTCCAGAGAAGATTCTCTCTTGGAGTAATGGTGAAGTAAAAAAACCTGAAACAATTAATTATCGCACTTTGAAACCTGAACGCGATGGATTATTCTGTACTAAAATCTTTGGTCCAGTGCGTGATTATGAATGTTTATGCGGTAAGTATAAAAAAATGCGTTATAAAGGTATTGTATGTGAAAAGTGTGGTGTTGAAGTTACAAAAGCAAAAGTGCGCCGCTCAAGAATGGGGCATATTGAGCTTGTTGCACCTGTAGCGCATATTTGGTATGTAAGTTCATTGCCTAGCCGTATCGGGACGTTGCTAGGTGTGAAGATGAAAGATTTAGAACGCGTGTTATATTATGAAGCATATATTGTTAAATCACCCGGTGAAGCATTTTATGATAATGAGGGTTCAAAGCCAATTTTGAAATATGATGTGCTTAATGAGGAACAATTCCAAAGCATTAATCAACGTTTTGAACATACAGGATTTGTTGCCCAAATGGGTGGAGAAGCAATTAAAGAGTTACTTGAAGAGCTTGATTTGATATTGCTTTTAAATACTTTGCGCGAAGAGATTCGCTCTACTAATTCAGAAGCAAAGAAAAAAACTATTGTAAAGCGTCTTAAAGTTGTAGAAAGTTTTATTAATTCAGGTAATCGTCCAGAATGGATGATGCTTACGATTCTTCCTGTATTACCACCAGATTTACGTCCTTTGGTGGCTCTTGATGGAGGGAAGTTTGCTGTGAGCGATGTAAATGACTTATATCGCCGCGTCATTAATCGTAATCAACGTTTAAAACGGCTCATTGAACTTGATTCTCCAGAAATTATTGTGCGTAATGAAAAAAGAATGTTGCAAGAAGCTGTTGATGCACTCTTTGATAATGGAAGAAATGCAAATGCTGTTAAAGGTGCAAATAAACGACCGCTTAAATCTTTATCAGAGATTATTAAAGGGAAACAGGGGAGATTCCGACAGAATCTCCTTGGTAAGCGTGTGGATTTTTCTGGACGAAGTGTTATTGTTGTGGGACCAAATCTTAAAATGAACCAATGTGGATTACCTAAAAATATGGCTCTTGAGCTCTTTAAGCCACATTTATTTGCTAAACTTGAAGAAAAAGGTTATGCCACTACGCTTAAACAAGCAGTAAAAATGGTAAATCAAAAGACAAATGAAGTATGGGAATGTTTGCAAGAGATTGTTAATGGATACCCTGTGTTGCTTAATCGTGCACCAACTCTGCATAAACAATCTATCCAAGCTTTCCACCCAAAACTCATTGATGGCAAGGCTATTCAACTCCATCCGCTTGTGTGTTCAGCATTTAATGCAGACTTTGATGGTGACCAAATGGCAGTGCATGTGCCTCTTTCACAAGAAGCGATTGCAGAATGCAAGATTCTTATGCTTAGTTCAATGAATATCTTACTCCCAGCAAGTGGAAAGGCTGTAGCAGTGCCAAGCCAAGATATGGTTTTAGGCTTGTATTATCTCTCACTTGAGAAAAAGGGTGTAAAAGGCGAACATAAGATTCTCGCAAGTATTGATGAAATTGTTATGGCAATTGAAATGGGTGAACTTGATATTAACGCACGTATTAAGACTGTGCATAATCGCCGCGTGATAGATACAACAGCTGGACGTATGATTTTAAGCTCTATTTTGCCTGATTTTGTGCCATTAAATTTGTGGAATCAGACTATGAAGAAAAAGGATATCGGGACATTAATTGATTATGTATATAAAGAGGGTGGGTTAGGTATTACAGCTACTTTCCTTGATAACCTTAAGAATCTTGGCTTTAAATATGCGACAAAAGCCGGTATTTCTATTTCAGCAGCGGATATTATTATCCCCCATAATAAAGCTACTATGATTGATGAGGCGAAAAAAGAAATTAAGAGAATCCAAGGTGAATTTGAACAAGGACTCCTTACTGCGCAAGAGCGATACAATAAGAGTATTGATATTTGGACAGAGACAAGTGAAAAAATGGGTAAATTGATGATGGAAAAAGTCAAAAATGACAAAGAAGGCTTTAATTCTATCTATATGATGGCAGATTCTGGAGCGAGAGGAAGCGAGGCACAGATTCGACAACTTTCTGCTATGAGAGGACTTATGGCAAAACCTGATGGCACGATTATTGAAACGCCTATTACTTCAAACTTTAAAGAAGGTTTGAATGTATTAGAGTATTTTAATTCTACTCACGGCGCACGAAAAGGTTTGGCTGATACTGCCCTTAAAACAGCGAATGCTGGGTATCTTACAAGAAAACTTATCGATGTGAGTCAAAATATGAAAGTTACGATTGAAGATTGTGGCACACACGAGGGTGTAGAGATTACAGACATCACGGTTGGAAGCGATATGATTGAACCGCTTGAAGAACGTGTAGTTGGACGTGTGTTAGCACGAGATGTTATTGACCCTATTGCTAATGAGATTCTCTTAAGTGAAGGTGTATTGATTGATAGCACAATGGCAAGACGTATTAAAGAGGCAAACGTCAAATCCGTAATGATACGCACACCCGTAACTTGCAAAGCACAAAAAGGTGTGTGTGCGAAGTGTTATGGGCTAAATCTTGGTGAATCTAAAATGGTCAAACCAGGTGAAGCAGTAGGAGTGCTTGCTGCCCAAAGTATTGGTGAACCTGGGACACAGCTTACACTTAGAACATTTCACGTAGGTGGGACGGCAAGTAGAAGCACTGAAGAAAAGCAGATTGTGGCAAAGAAAGAGGGCTTTATTCGTTATTATAATATTCGCACTTACACTAATAGTAAGGGACAAAAAATTGTAGCAAATCGTAGAAATGCTGCAATTTTAGTTGTTGAACCACGTATTAAAGCAGAGTTTGATGGAGAACTAGAAGTAGAGAATGTCCATGATGAAGTGCATATTACGATTGTGGGTGATAAGAAACGTTCTGAAACATATCGCTTAAGAAAAGATGACGTAGCAAAACAAAATGAACTTGCAGGTGTAGCGGGCAAAATTGAAGGTAAGTTGCTTGTGCCACACGAGAGTGGTTATAAAGTGAAAGCTGGTGGAAGTATCGTTGATACAATTATGGATAGCTGGAATATACCAACGCGGATTCCATATGGAAGTGAATTAAAGGTTGAGGATAATGCGCCTATTTCTCAAAAAATTACTGCCAAAGAAAAGGGTATTGTGAAGTTTTATACGCTTCGTGCAGATACATTAGAACGTAATCATAATGTAAAAGCAGGTATGGTTGTATCTGAAAAGGGTATGTTTGCAGTGATTGCGGATCAAAACGATAGAGAAGCTATCCGCCATTATATTGCTCGGACATCCAAGATTCTTGTTGATGATAATAGTGAAGTAGATATAAATACACTTATTTCTGAACCAACTTCCACAGAACAGATTGTTGTTGCAGAATGGGACGCTTATAGTGAACCAATTATTGCTGACCAAGCGGGAATTGTATCTTTTAGGGATATTATTGCTGGGCTTACTGTGAGTGAGCAAGAAGATGAAAATACACATCAGAAAAATTTTGTCATTAATGAGTATGTTCCTGCAGGCTATAAACCAATGCTTGTTGTTACTACTAAAGATGGTAAGGAAATAAGTTATCGCTTAGAATCCCGCACTTCTATTGCTGTAAATGATGGCGATAAAGTTGAAATAGCTGATATTATCGCTAAAGTGCCAAAAGCATTGGCAAAGTCTAAAGATATTACGGGTGGTCTCCCACGTGTTACAGAACTTTTTGAAGCAAGAAAACCAAAAGACACCGCTATTCTTTCAGAACTTGATGGAACAGTAAGCTTTGGTAAACCTATACGCGGTAAAGAGCGCATTATTATTACTGCAGCTGATGGTAGGGTTGCAGAATATGCAGTAGATAAAAATAAGAAGATTCTCGTGCATGAACAAGAATTTATCCACGCAGGTGAGGCAATGACTGATGGTGTAATATCAAGCCACGATATTTTGCGTATTAGTGGTGAAAAAGAGCTTCATAAATATATTGTGAGTGAAGTGCAGCAAGTATATCGACGGCAAGGTGTGAGCATTGCCGATAAACATATTGAAATCATTGTTTCTCAGATGTTGCGTCAAGTAAAAATTGTTGATAGTGGTAACACGAAGTTTATTGAAGGTGATTTAGCAAGCAAGCGACATTTTAAGGAAGAAAATGAAAGAATCTTAAGTATCGGTGGAGAGCCTGCAGTGGCTGAGCCTGTATTATTAGGTATCACTCGTGCAGCTATTGGAAGTGATTCTATTATTTCAGCTGCGTCATTCCAAGAGACTACAAAAGTGCTTACCGAAGCAAGTATTGCAGCTAAAAAAGATACGCTTGATGATCTCAAGGAAAATGTTGTGCTTGGGCGTATGATACCTGTGGGAACGGGCTTATACAAAAATAAGAAGTTCCATTATAGGTGTGAAAAACAAGAAGAATACGAGGAAGATGAGGAAGAATAGATAAATTTCTTCATCTCTAAGAGAAATAAAAGTTTTTGTTGGGTAAAATCCCTGCATTTTTTATTTTTAATTTTGCATAAAGGAAGCATCAGTGCCAACCATAAATCAGCTTATTAGAAAAGAAAGAAAGAAAGTTATCCGCAAGACAAAGTCTCCTGCATTATTGGAATGCCCACAAAGGAGAGGAGTATGCACACGTGTTTATACTACGACACCTAAGAAACCAAATTCGGCATTAAGAAAAGTTGCCAAAGTGAAACTCACTTCTAAGGTAGAGGTTATTAGCTATATTCCGGGTGAAGGACATAATCTCCAAGAGCACTCCATTGTGCTTGTAAGAGGCGGACGTGTAAAAGATTTGCCCGGGGTGAAATATCATATTATCCGTGGTGCATTAGATACTGCAGGTGTTGCAAAAAGAAATGTTTCGCGCAGTAAGTATGGTGCTAAAAAAGCCAAAGCCGGTGGCGATAAAAAATAATTTAAGGATAAGAGAATGAGAAGAAGAAAAGCTCCTGTAAGAGAAGTTTTGGGTGACCCGATTTATAATAACAAGGTAGTAACAAAATTCATTAATAAAATGATGCTTGATGGTAAAAAAAGTGTGAGTGAAAAGATAATTTATGCTGCATTTGATAAAATTGAAGAAAAAAGTGGTGAAAAAGGTATAGAAGTATTTGAGAAAGCACTTGAACGTGTTAAACCTCTTGTGGAAGTAAGAAGTCGCCGTGTAGGTGGAGCAACATATCAAGTTCCTGTTGAAGTGCGTCCAGCTCGTCAGCAATCCCTCTCTATTCGTTGGTTACTTGAGGCTACGCGCAAGAGAAATGAGCGCACAATGATTGAACGTTTAGCAAGTGAGCTTGTAGATGCTGCAAATGAAAGAGGAGCAGCTTTTAAGAAAAAAGAAGATGTGCATAAAATGGCTGAAGCAAATAAAGCTTTTGCACACTATCGTTGGTAGCACAAAGGAAGTATAATGGCAAGAAAGACCCCTTTAGTAAGGATTAGAAATATCGGTATTGCTGCACATATTGATGCAGGAAAAACGACAACTTCAGAGAGAATTTTATTTTATACGGGCGTGAGCCACAAGATTGGTGAAGTCCATGATGGTGCAGCAACTATGGATTGGATGGAGCAAGAAAAAGAGCGTGGGATTACGATTACCTCTGCCACTACAACTTGTTTTTGGAGAGATTATCAAATCAATCTTATTGATACACCCGGACACGTTGATTTTACCATTGAAGTAGAGCGTTCTATGCGTGTGCTTGATGGAGCTATTGCTGTATTTTGTTCTGTAGGAGGCGTGCAACCCCAAAGTGAAACCGTATGGAGACAAGCCAATAAATATGGTGTACCTCGTATGGTTTTTGTCAATAAAATGGATAGAATCGGTGCTAATTTTTATAGTGTTGAAAGTCAAATTAAACAGCGTTTGAAAGCTAATCCTGTGCCTATTAATATCCCTATTGGGGCAGAGGAAAATTTTAAAGGCGTTATTGATTTAGTGCAAATGAAAGCAATTGTTTGGAATGATGAGTCAATGGGCGCTAAATATGATGTAGAGGAAATTCCATCAGAATTGGTTGAGAAAGCCAATGAATACCGAGAAAAGCTTCTTGAAGCTGCAGCAGAACAAGATGAAGCCTTAATGGAAAAATATCTTGGTGGTGAAGAATTGAGTATTGAGGATATTAAAAAAGGCATAAAAATTGGTTGTTTAAATATGAGTCTTATCCCTATGCTTTGTGGTTCAAGCTTTAAAAATAAAGGAGTGCAAACACTTCTTGATGCAGTGGTGGATTATCTCCCTGCTCCTACAGAAGTGGCCGAAATTAAAGGTATTGATCCTAAAAATGAATCTGAATTAAGTGTAGAATCTAGCGATGATGGTGCATTTGCAGGATTAGCTTTTAAGATTATGACTGACCCATTTGTAGGGCAACTTACTTTTGTGCGTGCATATCGTGGTAAATTAGAATCTGGAAGCTATGTACTTAATTCAACAAAAGGTAAAAAAGAGCGTGTAGGACGACTTTTAAAAATGCACTCCAATAAGCGTGAGGATATTAAAGAAATTTATGCGGGCGAGATTTGTGCATTTGTGGGCTTGAAAGATACGGTTACGGGTGATACGCTTTGTGATGAAAAAGTGCCTGTGATTTTAGAACGTATGGATTTCCCAGAGCCTGTGATTCAAATTGCAGTAGAGCCAAAAACAAAAGCTGACCAAGAAAAAATGTCTATTGCACTTAGCAAACTTGCTGAAGAAGATCCAAGCTTTAGAGTGAGCACGCACGAGGAGACAGGGCAGACTCTTATTGGTGGTATGGGTGAGCTTCACTTAGAAATTATTGTTGATAGACTAAAACGTGAGTTTAAAGTAGAAGCAGAAGTGGGTGAACCGCAAGTTGCCTTTAGAGAAACTATCCGAACTGCGGTTGAACAAGAATGTAAATATGCTAAACAATCAGGTGGGCGTGGGCAGTATGGACACGTGCATATTAGACTTGAACCAAAAGAAGCAGGCACAGGTTATGAATTTGTTAATAATATTAGTGGTGGAGTTATTCCAAAAGAATATATTCCAGCTGTTGATAAAGGCATTCAAGAAGCAATGCAAAATGGTGTGCTTGCAGGATATCCCGTAGTAGATTTTAAAATAACACTTTATGATGGAAGTTATCATGATGTGGATTCATCTGAAATGGCGTTTAAAATCGCCGGTTCTATGGCATTTAAAGACGCTTGTCGCAAGGCAAACGCAGTGCTATTGGAACCTATGATGAAGGTTGAGGTGGAGGTCCCTGAAGAGTATATGGGTGATGTCATAGGAGATTTAAACAGAAGGCGAGGGCAAATCAACTCAATGGACGATCGTATGGGATTAAAGATTGTGAATGCTTTTGTTCCTCTAGCTGAAATGTTTGGTTATTCTACTGACTTGCGCTCAGCTACACAGGGTAGAGGCACATATACAATGGAATTTGACCACTATGGTGAAGTGCCAAGTAATGTTGCCAAAGAAATTATGGAAAAACGAAAGGGGTAATCCATGAAAAAGTTAATTTTTGTGTTAGGTTTAGGTTTAGTGTTTGTAGCTTGTGGAGATAATGTAAAAGATAATGAAAGCGCAGAAACTCCTACGCATACAACAGATACAGCAGAAGCAATTGAAACTCCTGCAAATGAAACTGCACCAGCAGTAGAACCTCAAGCAGATGAAATGAAAAATGAAGATGATTCTCAAACACAAGTAGCTCCAGAATCTGAGATTACTACAGAATCTGCTGATTCACAACCTCAAGATGATGCTGCAAAAGAAGAGAGTGCAGCTCAATAAAAGAAGTCTCTTCCGCTAGCCTCTCCTTAAGAGAGGCAATAGATAAGGAAAAATTATGAATAGATTTCTTCTTTTTTGTATATTCCCTTTGTTATTTATCGCTTGTTTTGATGATAAAAAACAAGATTCTAAACACACTCCTGTATCTCAAGTAAAACAATCTGATATGTCTCCAAATAAGAATGCTTTAGAAAATGTAAAAAGTAATGCTTCTTTACCTGATGCTCAAGTGCTTTATGGTAAATGTGCTGCGTGCCACGGCAAAGATGGTAAGAGTGTTGCACCGGGAAGTGTAGGTAATGTCCTTATCGCTTCACTTAATAAGGCACAGGTAAGAGAATCTCTGAAAGGATTCCGTGAGCAGACATTGAGCAAGGGTGGCAATTCTATTATTATGTATATGCAGACAAAGAACCTAAGCGATGAAGATATTGAGGCATTAGCAAATTATATTGATGCGTTTTAGAATCTAAATGATAGAATTTTATTAGATTCTATCAAGCTCATATTTAATCGGTAATTCAATTTTGGTAGTTGAGCTTAGAGTAGGAAAATCGCTTTGAGCCTTTTTTATGGCATTGACTGCAGCTGTATTAAATAATTCATATTGATTTGCTTTGATAACGCGTATATTTGATACTTTGCCATCTTTATGAATAATAAATTCTACGATTACCTCTCCTTCCAATCCTCTTTTTCTTGCCATAGTAGGATATTTACTTTTTCGGTCAATAGCACTTTTAATTTTTGAGAACAAATCATCCTCGCTCCCATTTTTATATGAAAGCGTTTGTATTATCTCGCCTTCTTCTGTCTTTTCGTTAGGCTTAGCTTTAGGAGCTTTATTTATGGGAGATTCTTCCTCTTTTTTTGCAAGTTTGCCTTGTTCTTTAATAATTTCTTTATGCTGATGTTTTGTTTTATGCACTAAAGGTTTGGGCTTAGGATTTTCTATTTCTTCTTGAGAAGGAGTTTGAAAAGTTGCTAGAGTAAGGGTTGTGATATTGTCTCCGTTTTGTTGAAAATCAACATTGTGAAAATGCTCGTATAGGCTTATTGCAAATGCAAAATGTAATACAAAACTGAGCACAAATCCTACTTTGCTGGGTGTAAAGAAAGTATGCTGATTATTTTTTTGATGAGCTGTGTGATTTATGCTTAGCCTTTGCATATGACATAGATTACTTGGTTTTTGTTGAAATTCCGAAGTTTTCATGCCCTTTCTCCTTTAAAATATCTATGATTTGAATAAAAGTTTCAAATTTCGCATTTTTATCACTTTTGAGTTGAATAAGTGTTTTGTTATCAACATTGGCAATCTCAGCCTTAAGAGATTCTATATCGGTAGCTTTATCATTGAAATAAATAATATTCTGCTCATCAATAGTAATTATACTTGGTTTCTCGTGTTTTTCTTGTTGATTTTGGCTTGCATAGGGAAGTTCTACTTTAATTTGCCCTTGAGCTATAAAAGTAGATACACTTAGCACAATAGCCAAAAGGACAAGCATTACATCAATGAAAGGGACAATATTCAAGCCATCTTTTTTTGGGATTCTCATATTTATCTCTCGTTGATGTCTTTTTTACTGAGTTTATAGCGATTAAGCTGCACGTCCATTTTACGCACAAAGCAATTATATACAATTAAAGTAGGGATAGCTACCACCAAGCCAAGAGCAGTAGCTTTAAGAGCAGTAGATAAGCCAATCATAATGCTTTGGGCGTCCATACCACCGCTCATACCCATATCATAAAAGGTAATCATAATCCCAATAACTGTGCCTAAAAGCCCCACATAGGGTGCATTAGAATAGATGATATAAAGAGCAGTAAGATTTTTACTTAATACTTCTTCTAATATTTCCTCATTTTGATAATCATTAAGATTTATACGCATATAAAAAATGAGCCTCTCACAGCTAAACCACACGCTTAAAAAACTCATAAAACCAAGAATTGCAAAAATAATATAATCAATATAATCTTTGAGAAATTCCATAAATATACTCCAAAAAAGGTTAAGGTATTTAATTGCTGCATATTATAAAAATCATTCTTAAGATAAGATTATACTTCCTTTTAATTTTACTTAAATTCATACTTCAGCCTTTTTACGCTACAATTTTTTAAGTTTATTAAAAGGAGACATAATGAAGTCTAGTATTATCCGATTTAGTGTATCTCTCCCGCAGAATCTCCTTGAAACTCTTGATGAGCGTCTTACTCATAAGGGATATTCTTCACGTTCTGAAATTGTGCGAGATATGATACGCGAAAAGCTTAATGAGGAAATATGGAGTAGTGGTGCTGAAAATACGCAAGGTGTAGCAGTTTTGACGATTATTTATGATCACCATCAGCGTGAGCTTAATCAGCGTATGATTGATATTCAGCATACAAGCACACATAAGGGCAATGTTGAGATTCTCTGCAATACGCACGTGCATTTAGACCAACATAATTGCCTTGAAACAATTATCTTACGTGGTAATGGAGTGCATATTGAGGATTTAAGTATTGAAATTGGCGGACTTAAAGGTGTAAAATTTTCTAAATTGACGCGTGCAAGCCGATTTGAGTAATATTATAGCACTTTATGGTGGCAGTTTTGACCCGCTTCATTATGCTCATATGGAGATTATTCGCCTCTTGCGTGAAAATCTTCTATATAAGCGGATTATCCTTATGCCAAATTATCGTAATCCGCTTAAAAGCTCCTCTTTTTTTACACCATTGCAACGATTGCAAATGTGCAAAATCCTCGCTGATGAGATGAATAATGCTAAGTCTTGCAATCAAAAGATTCCATATATATCAGTCAGTGATTATGAAGTGTGCCAGAATCGGAGTGTATTTAGTGTGCAGAGCGTAGCCTTTATTAAAGAACAAATAACAAAGCAAGATACCAATGCCCAACTTGTTTTTGTGTTGGGAGAAGATAGTTTTAATAATCTTAAGCAGTGGAAAGATGTAGAAAAATTATGCAAAATGGTAGATTTTGTGCTTATAAAGCGCGAAATTTCCCAAAAAGATTCTCAAATATCACCACATATTGTGCCTTATGCGCACGTTATTAAATGTTTAGATTTACCTCCTAGTGTAGCGCATTTTTCCTCAAGCTCTGTGCGCTCTTTGCTTCAAAAAGGGCAAATAGATGAAGCTTTAAACCTTGTTCCTGTATGCTTACATACTTTTATCAAGGCAAACTTTAGGCTATAATAAGCCTTTATTTTATACAAGGAGATTGCTTGCAAGGAAAACATATAAATGAAAGGATTGAGCGTATTACCACACTTTTAGCAGATAAGAAAGGTGAGGATATTGAAGTATTTGATTTATGTGATAAGGATTATATTGTAGATAAAGTCATCATTGTGAGTGCGATGATAGGGAAGCATTCTTTTGCTTTACTTGATTATCTTAAAAGTGAGCTAAAGCCTCAAGGGGAAGTATTTTATGCTACCGAAGAAGAGAGTGAAGATTGGGTAGTTGCCGATTTGGGAGATATTATGATTCATATTTTCACACCTAATCATCGCAAAAAATTTAATTTAGAAGAATTTTTACATTCAATTATTATCAAAAAATAACAATGTTTTTAAGATTGACTCTTTCTAGCGTTTTTTTTGTTTGTGCCTTTGGTGCGGATATTCTCATTCCCTTACAAGATGAGGTATTTAAAGATGATTTTAAGATTCAAAGCTTCCAAAAGGATTCTTCTTTAGAATCTAATGCCTTAGAATATATGCAAAATAAACAAAGTCCCATTACTCAAAGCCTCTCATTACATTATCTTAACGCGTATATGCGTCATCACTCCTTTGCAATAAGTGTAAATGGAGTGGGGTTAGAATATCATAGAATCTTAGCTAATAATGAGCAAAGTGATGTACTTTTTTCTGTGCAGACAAATTTTACAAAAGCCTCACTTAAGACAGAATCTTTCTATTCTAATAACACACAAGATTCTATCTCTATTGCACCTGATGCAAGTTTTCAAATTGGCATATTAGCACAACTTGATGTTTTGTTTGCACAAAGTGAAAGAGGCTATCATTGGTTAGGTTTTGAGTTTGGATACTCCTTTGCTTTACCTGCACATCTTGCAGGAGGTGTTGAGGGCATAGAGTTTGATGAGCAAAGTATGCTTTTAAATGTTGATTATGGATATAGTTTTAACTTTGGTAAGTATGCCTTGCTGCCTTTTTTGCGCTTAGAGAGTTATGCGTTTTTCCCAACCAAAGAAATGGCAAAAAATCGTGATTTTATTGATGGGGGATTTAATATGCTTGTAGGGATAAAAAATATTTGGGATACGCGCTACTTTGAGGCTGCGTTGAGTTTTGGTGTGTTGAGTGATTTAAATTTATCAAGTTCTGGTGTTGGTGTGTTGGCAAATGGTGCGATAGTCTATGATAGGTTGGGTATGAGCAATGGTATCTTTAGCGAGATAAGTATTGGTATCTTAGAACATAAGAACTTTCATTTATTAGCAAAATCAAATTTTTCCTATATGCTTTCATATTATGAGCTAAATTGGCAAAATAGCCTAAGCGCAATGTTTAGATTCTAAGTTGATTGGTAAGAGGGAGTTAAAAAATGAATGAGCAAATGCAGATAAAAACTCATTGACTTCTATAAGAAGTTAATATAGAATCTTAGAATTTAATTTACTAAGGAGACAAGTATGAAAGATGTTCTATTACTCCAAGCAAGATACAACAAAATGGCTGATACGCAGATGTTTGCAGTGTTAAAAAATATGGCAACAGAGGATTTGTATAAGGATTGTGGTTTGTATTATGGGAGCATTATGCAGACTGCTGCACATAGCTTGTGTGGAAGTATAGGATTATTTTTGAGCAAACTGAGTGCTTTTGTGGAAAACAAACCCACTCATTTACAAGAAATTCTTGGATATTTGAAAGCAGATTTTAGTCTTGATGAAAAAATATTTCAAGATATTCAAAGCTTTTCTGCACTCCAAGAGCGCGTAGATGAAGCGATGATTGAGCTTATTAATAATATGAGTAATTTTGATAAAAGCGAAACTTTGACATTGGGTGAAAACTTTACAATTGTAAAGAGCAGAGCGCACTTAATCTTAGCTTTATTAAATCACGCTTTACACCACAGAGGACAGATTGCAGGCGCACTTGATATACTTGGAGTGAGTAATGACTTTGGTGGTATGCTAGATTTATCTTAAAGTTCAAATACATTAAGGAATTTTTGCGCTCTTTGACTTTTGGGTGCGCTAAAAAACTCTTGTGGTGTAGATTCCTCAATAAGTTTACCCTCATCAAAAAAGCAGATTCTATCTGCAACTTTTTGAGCAAAGCGCATTTCGTGTGTTACGATAAGCATCGTCATACCTTCATTTGCAAGCTCTAGTATCACTTCAAGCACTTCTTTTACCATTTCAGGGTCAAGTGAAGCAGTTACTTCATCAAAAAGCATAATTTCTGGATTCATACAGAGTGCGCGCACGATTGCTACACGTTGTTTTTGTCCTCCGCTTAGCTCTTTGGGTGAGGCTTGTATTTTATGTCTAAGCCCTACGCGTTCTAAAAGGGTTTGTGCTTGCGCTATTACTTCGTTTTTATTACGTTTTTGCACTTTTGTGGGACCGAGCAAAACATTATCCATTACACTCATATGGGGGAATAAATCATAACTTTGGAACACCATACCAATGCGTTGGCGGATTTTACTCCATTTTGCCTTTGGGTGATTAATTATTTCATTGCTCAAACTGATTTCTCCGCCTTGTGTGGATTCTAATCCATTGATACAGCGTAAAAATGTGCTTTTGCCACAGCCGCTAGGTCCTAAAATTACAATGACTTCACCCTTTTGCACTTGCATAGAAATATCATTAAGCACAAAATGTGTGCCATCATAAGTTTTTTTGAGATGAGATATACTCAAAAGTGGCGTGTCTAGTGTTGATTTCATTGATATTTTTTCTCCAAAATTTTACTTAAATATGAAAGGGGATAGCACAGGATAAAATATGTGCAGAAAATCCCTCCATATACCCAAAAACTCGCATTTGGATTGGATTTGTTGAGTTCTATAATTTGCTGCCCGACTTTGAGCAAATCTACAGCTCCAAGCAATGCTACAAGCGAAGTTGTCTTAATCATACGAGTAGAGAGGGAAATGATTGAGGGTAAAAGGCGACGGAGTGCTTGAGGCAAGATAATATAGCACATAATTTGCCATTGCTGTAATCCAAGTGCCTTACCACTTTCACTTTGATGTTTGGGGAGTGAGGTAATTGCTCCACGCACCAAATCTCCCACTTCAGCTACACCCCATAGGCTAAAGACGATAATCGCGCTTGTTATCGCACTAAGATTAATATCAAATTGCTGCGAAATACCAAAAAATACGATAAAAAGCCAAGCAAGAATAGGAATAATGCGCACACATTCAAGATAGAATCTGCATATTCCGCGTATAATGAGGCTTTTTAAAGTCATTATAAAGCCTAAAATAAGTCCGCCAAATGTTGCTAAAATAATAGAGATGAGCGCAATCTCAAGCGTGAGAAGCACCCCTTGTAAGAGCCGAGCAAAATTTGAGCCAATAAAAAATATTTCCATTACAACACTCGCTTTTTGTAGGATCGCTCAAGGAGTGAAAAGACCAAAGAGAGAGGGAGAAGCACGATGAGGTAGCTTAAGACAAGAAGAGTTAAGGCTTCATTTGTTTTATAATAATGCGTGATAATATCTTTGGTTACAAACATAATATCTGCTAAAGCGATGACACTTACAACAGAAGTTTCTTTCAAAAGAAAAATGACATTTGCTCCCACAGAGGGTAAAGCAACACTAAGAGATTGAGGGAGGATAATATAAAACATCATTTGATGAGATTGTAATCCTATGCTTTGTGCGCTTTCGATCTGTGAGCTAGAGATAGATTCTAATCCTGTGCGGAAGCTCTCACACATATATCCACCACCTAAAAATGCTAAGCCTGTGATAGCACAGACATATTCATTGAGATTTATGCCTATAATGCTATGTAGCCCATAGTAGAGAAAAAAGAGTTGGATAAGTAAGGGTGTGTTACGCGCTAATTCTACATAGATTGCTACAATAGGGCTTAGAAAGCGGACTTTTAAAAACAAAATCCACGCACTTATGAAACCAATGATAAGTGAAAGTAAAATGCCAAAAAAGGAGATATACAAAGTCAAAGAGAGGGCTTTGGCAAACATCGGCACACATTGGCGCATAAAGTCAAAATCTAGCATATTCTCCCTTTGATATTTTAAAGCGACATTATATAGATAATTATTAAATTCATAGACGAGTTTATTACAAACAAAGCTTCAAGGTGATATACTCGGCTATTTAATCCAATAATGTTTAAGAGGGGTATGGGTAAAAATGTGCGAACAGTTCTAGTTTTTATATGTATTGCTTTATTTTGGATAAGCTCTCTTGGAATCTTATTTGCTGCTGCAATAGATTCAAGCAAAGGATTTTTGTATTGGTTCTTAAAAGATTTTCTCTTTCAATTCTTACACTTGTTGGTTTTTTAGGAGTGTTCAGTTTATTTTTAGCACGATTTTATAGAAATATCCATATTGAATATTTTATGTTTTGCTTTTTTGGACTTTCTTGTTGGTTCTTTCTTGGCATTACTTCCCAAATGCTGGGCTTTGATAAAGCACACCCCAAAGCTGAAGTTAGAACATTTGATTGGCTGGTTTTTCATTATTGTATCAATGCTATTTTTTGTTCTCTGTCAGTTTTAGGCATTTATGCTCTTTTTGCCAAATATAAAAAAATCGCTACTCTATGTTTTGCAAGTGCAATGTTGCATTTTTGTTTAATGTTTTTTTTGATGTATGGATTTATAAATTGGGGAGAGCCTATGGAGGAATATAAAGCAGGGAAAATATCAAAGAATGAAAAATATAAATGAAAATGCACAATACAAAAAAGTGCCTAAACCTCAAATACAAAAAATACACCTCACTCACCCATTTGCTCCTGTGTTTGATACCTATTCGCGTGTATTGATTTTGGGTTCATTTCCCTCTGTGATTTCACGCGATGAGCAATTTTATTATGCGCATTCGCACAATCGTTTTTGGCACATTCTTGCTACACTTTTTACTCCTGAAATTGACATAAGAGCGCAAGATAGAGATGCCAAAAAACAATTTTTACTCACACATCATATTGCCCTGTGGGATATTGTGCGCGAGTGTGATATTTGTAATTCTAGTGATAGTACTTTGAGTAATGCTAAGCCTAATGATATATCAGTGATACTCTCAAGTGCGAAAATCAATGCTATTTTTTGTAATGGACGCAAGGCATATGAGCTTTTTATACGATTTTTTGGCTCACAAATGTGTGAAACACAGGAAATAAAAGTATTTTTACTTCCTTCATCAAGTCCCGCAAATGCGCGTTATAGTCTTGAAAAACTTGTAGATTCGTGGCGTGTTGTGCTCAATTATGTATAGAATCTAAAAATATAGCCTTACGCCTAGCATTGAAGTGGGTTGCAAGGAATGGGACATATCATTTTTGAGAATCTGTGCTCTTGCAAGTAAGGCAAGATTTTGTTTGAGATTAATGCTTAAAGTGCTATCAAGGGATTGGCTAAAATGCGTGAGTGTGTAGGATTTGAATTTATATTCAAATGTGACTTTGAGGCGATTATTATCTGATAAGATAATTCCAAGCACTTGATTGAGGCTAAAATCAGAGCGATTAAATTTATCAAGAAAAAAAGTCGGCTCAAGCAAATAATATCCGTATCCAAAATTCCAAAAATTAAGAGACAAACCTCCTCCAAGTGCTGCAAAATAATGCAAAGAGTTATCATAAAAACTCCGATTGAATCCGGTTTCAAGCCGATAAGAAAAGGGTTTGAAAAACTTACTTATCGGAGCGATTGAAGCAACTGAAAGGATATTAAGTTCATAGAGTTTTACTCTAGATTCTTTTATATTTGTGTCATAATATGCAAGAGTGCGCATAAATTCAATTTGTGCACCTTTAAGGTAGCCTTTGTCATTATCAGTTAGGTCGTGATAAGCGATTCTAAAATCAAGTGCGGGGTGCAACCCTTGTTTATTACCAAAAAGCAAAGGAGTGATTCTAAGGCTTTGATTTCCTTCAAGCGGATTAGAGGGTGTGGGTAAAGAAGGCGGTTTGCTTGCACCAAGAGTGGAGCGCGTGGAGGCGAGATTATGAGCAATTTGCGTGTATTGCTCTTTATCAAGTTTGCCTTTAAGAAAGCGATATTCACTTAGTTCAAGGGCAGATTCTAAAATATATTGTTTATTTTGAATGTTTAATTTAGGGTTATCTAAAATATCTTTTGGCTCTTTTGTGCCTTTGGCAAGGGATTTAGCAAGTGAGACTTGCGCATTGTTCATTACTTTTTCATAAGAAAGAAGTTTGGCTCGTTTGCTTGGGCGATAAGCAATATGAGTAATGAGATTGGCTTCTTGCAAGGCAAAGAGCGTTTCAGGGGGATTGACTTGATAGATGAATTTATGACGCAAAGCAAGACTTGGACGTGCCACTTCAAGCAACCATAAGATATTATACGAGCAATTACGATGAAAAAAATAATACCAGCTATATGCGTCAGTTAGCTCCCAAATGTGATTATAAAGCTGCGTGATTTCCTCTTGTGTGAGATTTAGTTCATACTCCCACATATCGCGAGATTCTGTATTGGAGTATTCTTTAATTTTATCGTAATAGGGCAAAATAGAATAGCTCCCTGTATATAATCCAAAAAGTCCATTGAAGGCAAAGCTTATGGCATTGGTTTGGCTTGGGTCAGCATCAGCTTGATAGTTTATTGCAAATGCAAGAAGTCGGGATTGAAAAGTAGAATCTAAGAGTAAAAATGTATGTCCAAACATTGAGGCAGGAGAGTTAATATGAGCTGAAGGGAAGATAATACTTGCCTTTGTAGGTGCGATGTAATCACGCATTGTTTGAAATTCAGCACAATTCACTTGAGGAAGCGATGTAAAAGAAAGATGTTTTTGTAAAAAAGCAAATCGTGCAGGAAAGCGACACAGGGCGTGATAATCTTGAGCTGCGATTGAGCGCGTGGGAAGATTGATGCTATTTTCTTTAAAAAAACGAATCTCCTTTTCTCGTTTTTGTAAAATTTCTTGTGGAATCTGCACAGATTCTATGGGTTGATAAAATGCACGAATAGTGGCTTCAAGCTCATCTTGAGCGAGATTCTTTGAGGGTAGGGGTGTAATAAAAAAATAAGGTGAGATAATTTCACTTGTTTTTTTATCAATATGCAAAAGGTCTTTCCATTCCTTAGAATGTGCAAGGTTGAGGGATTTGGCTTTTTCAATAAGATTATCAATATAAACATTTTGAGATTCTAATGTAGATATTACGTGAGTAGATGAAAGAGTATCTGCTATAAGCGTATGATGTATAGAGCATATACAAGCATAAGAGATGAGAATAAAAAACCGCCTAAAAATATGAATCCTTATGCATCACTCATAATTCCCCGCACACTTTTTGTGCTATGGGGAATATTTTTAAAGAGTAGCAGCTCCATCAAGCACGTCTGCACTTTGAGCATCTTTGCTTGCGTAGAGTTTGTTATAATTATCTTGGAGCGCTATTTTAAACGCATCTTTATCAGCTACATTTAATAGTTCTACAAGCGTATCAAGGTGTTCACCTCTGCCTTGAGCAATCTCTTGAGAAAGAGCGTCCATATTTGCAGCTACAAATTCTTGTGTGCGGCTATCCATAGCGATTTTGCCAGATTTACAACCTGAAGTTCCAGAAGTAATACCAAAAGTTTGAGTTCCTGTTGAGCCATTTGTTGTTATTTGAAATAAATTCCAAATAAGACCTTGTTTGTCAATAAGGTATGAACCAAGTCCGCACCCTGTATTGCTGTTCGCTGCAGCAAAAGCACCGCTTACCAAACTTGCGCTAAGAGCTACGCTCATAAAAACTTTTTTCATTGTTTGTCCTTTTGTAAAGATTGTTTCATTGAAACGGGTTATTCTATACCTATAAACATTAAATTATGTTGAATAATAAGCATATTTAATAGGGTATTAAAATAGTTTTAATCACAAAATCGTTTAAGAATTTCACTATAAGATTCTATGCGTCTATCGCGTAAAAATGGCCACATACGGCGCACTTCTTCACTTCTTTGTAAATCAATTTCTACTAAAATAATTTCTTCTTTATTCTCACTTCCTTGTGCCAAAAGCTCACCTTGTGCACCAAATACAAAGCTTGAACCCCAAAATCGTATGCCATTCCCTACCTTACTGCTATCAGATTCAAAACCCACGCGGTTAATTGCCATTGTAGGTAATCCATTCGCAACACTATGTCCTCTTTGCACAGCTATCCACGCTTCTTTTTGGCGTGTTTTCTCCTCTAAAGTATCTTCATCAAACCACCCAATAGCAGTAGGATAAATAAGCATTTGCGCTCCCTTTAGTGCCATAATACGTGCTGCTTCGGGATACCATTGGTCCCAGCAAATAAGCACACCAAGTTTCCCTAAACTTGTAGATATGGGCTCAAATCCTAAATCACCGGGTGTGAAGTAGAATTTCTCATAAAATTGTGGGTCATCAGGAATGTGCATTTTGCGGTATTTTCCAGCTATAGAGCCATCAATATCAAAAACAACAGCGGTATTGTGATATAGCCCTGCAGCACGTTTTTCAAAAAGTGAAGTAATAAGCACGATTTTATGCTTTTTAGCTAATGCGCTAAAATATGCCACATCTTTATCAAAATCCATTGCATAATCAAAAAATTGTGGATTCTCACTTTGACAAAAATATTCGTGTGTATGAAGCTCTTGTAATGCTACAAGTTGTGCGTTAGAATGTGCCGCTTTAGCAATCATTGCAGCACTTGATTCTATCATTGCCTCTTTATTTCCTTTGTAGGCTTGCTGCACAAGTGCTACACGGATCATAGAGGGCATTTTCATTAAAAATCCTTATTCATCATATTCGCTATCGGGGCTTTGATAATCGTCATCATCATACGCATTGTATGAATAATCATCATCATAATCTTCGAAATCCTCACTATCAATGTTTTCATAGTCATTGTATTCATCGTATTCGTTCATTTAATGCTCCTTAATTATATCTTGGATAATTTCACTTGCAATAATGAGTCCAAAGCTAGCTGTAACTCCACTGAAGCTACCTAATGGACAGCATTTTGCACCCTCTGAGCTAAATATTACCTTAATAGCCTTTTGAATATTTGCTTTTCTTAAGTGAGTGCGCAATTTTCGCGCAAATTTATCGCCGTGACTTTTCCATACATTATTTACTCTTATAAAAAGAGGATTAACTCTTTTTGCACTTCCTGTGGCAATGATATATTTTCCATAAGGCTTATTTGAGGCAATTTTAGCAATTTCTACTTTTGCAATAATCTCATCAATAGCATCAACAATATAATCAAATTCCATTATATCAAATCGCTCTAAAAATGCTGCATCTACACGTTCTTGAATGGGGGTGATGCCTTGATAAAGGCGCGCAAATACTTCCACTTTTGGCTCATCTATATGTTCTGAACCGATTTGGCGGTTTTGATTTGTAATATCAAAGCAATCTTTATCTACAATTGTGATATTTTGCAATCCACTTCTATATAAACAATCCACTACAAAACCCCCCACACCACCTACACCGAAGACAACTACTTTTGTATTTTGTATGCGCTCAAAGTTTTCGCCAAAAATAATGCGCGAACGCGTGTATCTATCAATTATTGTATTTTCATCAACAAGTTCATTCATAATTGTATCCATTCGCAAAGAGATGAACTATCCTCATAGCTTGTCATATCAAGCTTGATAGGTGTGATAGAGACATAATGTTCGTGCGTTGCTTTAAAGTCAGAACCATAACTATGAGGCATATCGTTGCGTTCTTCCCATTCTAAAGGGTGTAGCCCCAGCCAATAATATTCTTGTCCTCGTGGATTGCGGTGTAAATGTGCATTATCAGCGTAGATTCTATAACCCATTTGCGTGATTTTGTAACCTTTGCATTCTTTAGGCTTAATGTGAGGGATATTGATATTAAGAAATTTGCGCTCTCCCAAAGGGAATCCTTTGGCAAAAATAAGTTGAGTGATTTTATAAATACATTCTTTGGCAAGGGAAAAGTCAAAATGTTTTGAGCAATTTTTATCTGGCATAAGCTGTGAAATAGCAATAGAAGGCACACCTTGTATGCACCCTTCCATAGCGCCTGCAGCTGTTCCTGAATAAGTAATATCTTCTCCCATATTTGAGCCAAGATTAATGCCCGAAATAACTAAATCGGGTTTGCACGATGCTTTATAAAGCGTATTGAGTGCAAGATACACACAATCACTGGGCGTGCCATCTTCAAGTTTATAAAAATCATCATCAAGCTGCACAAAACTAAGTGGGCGCGTGAGTGTTAGTCCGTGCCCACACGCTGATTTTTCACTTGCTGGAGCGACAACCATCACGTGTGCTATATCTTTGAGGGCATCTTTGAGTGCAAGAAGACCGCTTGAGTCAAAGCCATCATCATTGGTAAGGAGAATGCGCTTCATTCAATATCCTTGAAATAATCTTGCAAAAGAGTAGTCAAATGAACATAAATGGCTTCATCAAATGTTTGGAGTTCTTTTTGAATCTGCTCTTTCATACGAGTAAATTCCACTTTTGCACCTTCTAAGCCAAGTAGATTCACATAACTATTTTTATGTATATCATTGTGTGTCGTTTTACCTGCTTGTTGTGCATCAAAACAGGCATCAATAAGATCATCACGCAGCTGAAAATATATGCCAAGCTTTAGCCCAAACTCATAAATTGATGAAGCAAAATGTGCTTTTGCATTTGAAATAATAGCACCAAATTGCAAAGAAGTAGCAATGAGTTTAGCAGTTTTGTTTGTGTGTATAATTTGAAGTTCTTGTAATGAAAGTTTTTTATCCTCAAAAGCACAATCAAGCATTTGTCCAAGCACCATACCACCAATACCAGCATTGAGTGCAAGAGAATGGATAAGCTCTAAGCGCACTTGCGCGTCAAGTCGTGCTTGAGAAAGCAAAGCAAAAGCATAGGTGTTTAGTCCATCACCTACTAAAAGCGCAAGTGTTTCGTCATATTTTGTGTGCAATGTAGCGTGTCCACGCCTTAAAGGTGCATTATCCATACAAGGCAAATCATCGTGTATAAGCGAATAAGTATGGATACATTCAATGCTTAGAGCAGGTAAAAAAGCATTTTTAATCAGTTGAGGAGCAAGAGCATTAACTACACAAAATACAAGTGCAGGGCGGAATCTTTTGCCACCATTTTTCATCATTTCCCACACAGCTTGTTCATAATGTGGGTGAAAACTTGGAATCTGAGGTGCTTGACTGATAAGAAAGGATTCAAAATCATTAAGAATCTGTGAAATACTCATACTCGCTCCTAGACTTTAACGAATATCTCAAGATTATCACGCACAATAAGGAGTTGCATTTTGCCTTCAAATCTTTCATCAAATTGTGTTTGAGAGAGGAGAAATCTCAATCGTTCAAAGCGTTTGCTCGCTGTATCGGTGGATTGTGTAATGATAGGTTCTTTATTAATCCATAAGATTTTATCTCCCGCACGTAATTCATTGAATCTCCCAGCCCTAGAGAGATTGATTGATTGGATAACCATTTGATTGTCTATATCAATACCAAAACGTTCAAGAAAAGTCTCTTTAAGCAAAAATCCACCATAACGTTGATTGACTTTGACTTTAAGATTTAGAGTTTTGCCATTGCGCAAGAGAGTAACTTGAGCAAGAGAATCTTTTTTGAGATTGCTCATTACCCATTCTGCTTCATCGCTCGTTTGCACTTTAGCGCCATTAATAGAGAGAATTTTATCTTGGGGTTTGAAAGGATTTTGAGGGACAAAAGGGTCAATACTTTTAACAATGGCTTTACTATTTTCAAAACGAATACCCAAATCACCATAATATGGAGATTTTTGAGAAAGGAATCTATCAATATATTTTTTTTCAATAAATCCTCCATTCCCCACACCCACGCCATAGATTTGATAGCAAATATTCCCCAAAACACCATTTATCGGTGTAGTCGTAGAAAATCGTGCATAGTTTAAAAATCCGCTTTGACGTTTCGTGATATGCCCTATTTGCACTTTGGTAGATGAGGAAATAAAGGCGAGTTTTTTATCATTAAGTGTGCGTTTATCAAGAGCGAGAATATCATAGCTTTGCTTAGTGCGTGGCACATCAACAAGATAAAGTCCAATAAACGGATCAGCTTTTAGAATCTTCACATTTTTGGGTGGAGTAAGGGAGTAGAGAATATGCACTTGTTTTGAGCCATTTTTAAGGCTAATAGCATTACTTGAGCCTAAAGGTGTGCTTGCTGCTTTAAAGTATTTTATACAATGGGAGTAGTCATATCCCCAAAGCAAGGGAGAAAAAAAGCAAAATATAAAGCCAAAAATGAGCTTTAATGGAAAGTTTTTAACCATTTGGTTTCCCACCAAAGATATTTAAATCCGTGCCTAAACCATTAAAAAGATTCATAGCACTTGATTGGCGATTATCTTCTACGCTTTTACGGACATCATTGAGCGCGCTCATTAGGAGAATCTGTAAAGATTCTTTATCTTCAAGCAAGCTATCATCAATGCTAATATCAATGACTTCGCCATTACCATTGCAGCTTACACTCACAAGCCCACCGCCACTTTTAGCACTAAGAATTGTTTGTTCATTGCGTTCTTGCAAATCTTTGATAGTATCTTGCATAGAGCCAAGCATTGCTCCAAGTTGTTTTGCATCAAACATTGTTACACCTCATTTGTAATAGATAGAATCTGATTAGATTCATTGACTTGCACAATAGTAGGTTTATAGTGTTCAAGCTCATTGTGGGTATATGTGGCATAAGCAATTATTATAATAATATCGCCTATTTGAACTTTGCGTGCAGCAGCTCCATTGAGACAAATTTCACCCTTTTTATCGCCATAAATGACATAAGTGCTAAAACGTTCGCCATTATTGATATTCACAATCTCTACTTTCATACCTGCTAAAAGATTTGCACTTTGGGCAAGTGTTTTATCAATCGTAATTGAGCCGACATAATTAAGATTAGCATCACTGACTTTAGCACGATGAATCTTTGAGTAAAGCATTTCAAATTGCATTTTATGCCTTATTTGATTTGGGATATAAAAATAGTGTAATTTTATCATAAAAATATGTAATATCATTATATGATGAGTAAATAAATTAATCAGATAAGGCTTGGAGTAAGCTTTCTTATTGATTATTCCATATAAGAATCTTATTATCAATATGCGTATTTGGGATTTCTTCTAAAATGTGTATATCTTTATGGAATTGTGTTGAGTATTCTTCAAGTTTATAGCTTCGTAGACTTTTTGGAGAGATATTATTATAAGTAATATAGCCATTATGTGCATGAGTAACAAGATATTTTGTATATATATCTTGTATGTCTCTGTGTAATTCGCTAAAAGCATAGTTGCTTATAAATAAATCATATTCTTTAAGGGCGATATTTTCAAGTGTGAGAAAATTGAGTGTGGCTTTTATATCAGTATAATTGCTTAAATATTTTTGTGCGAGTAAAAGTACAGCATTTAAATCTACAAAATCATAAGAGTGGGGTGTAAATATACTATTAATAATTCGTGCTTGTCCGCCATATCCTACGCCTACTTCACAGATTCTTAAATTGTCCAAATTGCCAAAATAAAGTATTAAATCTGATAAGACCTTAATGTATCGCAGTGTGCTTGGGCTTATTTTACCAATGGGGCTATAATCATATATTACCCCCCCCCCCCGTATAAATCATTTCTTTTAAAGCTTTCAAAATCTTGCATACTAAAGCATTTTCTTTGCAAAATCACATTGAGGTATTGCTGCCCTATATCTTGGCTTACATGTTCTAAGATAGCAGTATAGATAGGATTTGTCCTAAAATGTTCAAATACTTTCGTATTTTGTGCTGCTAAGGCACAAAAATGGGGATAATCCATTGATGAAGAGATGCTTGAATTTCTTTCAGAATCCAATAATCCTAAATGTTTTTTAATCCCAAAATTTTTTAAAATAAGCTTTAATCTTATATAAAGTTCCATTCTTACCCCTTTAATTTTGCGTAAAGGCATTATAGGGTGTTAAAACTTAAATTTAGGATAAGACTAGCTATTTGCTTTGATTATTTCTAGCTCTTCAAGTGAAAATCCTGCTTTTAGTCTCGCCTCATAATGAAGATTTCTAGGAATTGCTTTAAAAGCCTCAAAACGTTTGAGGATTGCAACAAAATCGCACGCACTTACTTTATTATTTGCGAATTTCCACCATTTATCCCCTTTTTTAACGTGTTCTATCTCATCGTGTAAAATGATTTCAAGAATTTCAAGCACTTGAGGCGTGATAGAATGCTCAAACTCTTTTATTTTGCTCGCTACAAAAGGATTTGCATCAAGCCCATTTGCTTCTAGTCCTCTATGAAGTAATGCCATTCTATTGCTAAAATCAGGAGTTGCTACTTGTGCATCAAAGAGCTGCGAATGCACAGGAAAATCTCCATACTCATAGCCAAGTTTATTGAGACATTCTCGCAAAAGGCGAAAGTGTAATCCTTCTTGTAATGCCACTTCAAGCCAATCTTCATAATATAATAGAGGCAGATTCTTAAAACGCGTGAGCGCATCAAGAGCTAAATCAATTGCACTATATTCAATATGCACAATAGAATGTAGCACTTTGGCGAAAGATTCTTTACTTTTAATGTGCTTTGGGCGGCGAATTTTAGTTGGGTGGATAATCTCACAGAATCTCGCATAAGAGGGGGATTGCAACGCAAATGGTGTATGATGTGATGAATGTAGTATTTGCTCGCAGAGCAGATGTTTTTGAGATGCAACTACTTCAAGGAGAGCAAGTTTAGATTCTATGCTTGGAGCGTGGAGAGCTTCAAGACTAAGAGCAAAGAGATTCATTATTTGCGCTCAAGCACCTCAAATGCAGGAAGAATTTTCCCTTCAAGTAGCTCCAAACTTGCTCCACCACCCGTGGAAATAAAGCTCATATTGTCTCGCTCTCCTGCCTTGTCTATTGCATCAGCAGTATCGCCACCACCAATAAGACTAAAGGCATAAGTATCGCTCACAGCGTGGGCAAGGTTAAAAGTGCCGCGTGAAAAAGCTTGTATTTCATAAATGCCAAGCGGTCCATTCCAAATAATTGTTTGAGAATCCCTTACCACTTCACTAAAGAGCTTACTTGTTGCAGGTCCCATATCTACTGCCATAAAGCCCTCTGGTATATCTTGTGCAGGCGTGATTTTGATATGGCGATGTTCTTTAATATCATCAGTGCTTACAACATCTACAGGAAGGTAGATTTTGACTTTTTTTTCTTTTGCTTTATCCAAAATCTTACGTGCTTCACTCACTAAATCATCTTCCACAAGGGATTTTTGCATATCAAAACCTCGTGCTTTAAGGAAAGTATTGCTCATCGCACCACCAATGATGATTTTATCCACCACATCAAGGATATTATATAAGAGTGCGAGTTTAGAGCTTACCTTGCTTCCGCCAACGATAAGTAACACCGGTTTAAGTGGATTTGCCATTGCTTTAGCAAATGAATCAATTTCTTTTTTGAGCAATAATCCTGCTACACACTCTTTGGCATATTTAGCAATGCCACAGGTGCTTGAATGTGCGCGATGGCTTGTGCCAAAGGCATCATTGATATACACATCACAAATAGAGGCGAGTTTAGTAGAGAGTTCCTCATCATTTTTTTCCTCTCCCTCATAGAATCTAATATTTTCAAGTAAAATCACACTTCCACTCTTGCTTTGTTGTTGAAGATTTTCTACATTTTCTATTGTCTCTGCGAAAGCTATATCGCGTCCTAAAAGTCGCTCTACACGTTTAAGCACGTGTTTGAGTGAAAACTCTGCATTGCGTCCTTTGGGACGCCCTAAATGGCTGACAAGCACTATATTTTGTGCGTGATTATCAATGCAATAATTAATAGTGGGTAGTGCTTCGCGGATACGCGTATCATCTGAAATATCAAAATCCTCGTCCATTGGCACATTAAAATCCACGCGAATAAGCACTCTTTTGTCTTTGACGTCAATATCACGCACACTTTTTGTATTTTTCATTAATTCGATTCCAGTTTCCTTCATCTACGCTCCTTATTAGATTCTGTAAATAAATGCGGTATTTTATCATATTTTTATATATGCGTTATGAGTGCTTTGTATTATCCTTAATAAACAATGTTATACTTCAAAATGGGAAAAACGATGAAAATCTATTATATTGAACTTTTTGGCATTATACAGGGCGTGGGATTTCGCCCATTTGTATATCGTCTTGCACATAAAATGGGATTAAAAGGCTATGTGCAAAATCGTTATAATACTCTTTTTATCTGTCTTGAAGTGCCCACAAGAGCAATACTTGATGAATTTATCACGCATATTCTTTCATCTCCACCTCCAAATGCACATATTGTGCAACATTCTGTTACTCCTATAAGCACTCCGCATATTTTAAGTGATTATTTTGAAATTAGAGAATCTATTTCTTATTCTACATCTTTACCTACATCTTTGCCGCTTGATACGCGTATATGTGAGCAGTGTTTAGATGATATGAAAGGCAAAGAGCGATTTTTGAATTATGCCTTTACTACTTGCACGGAATGTGGTGCACGATATTCTATTATTAAAGCTCTACCTTATGATAGAATCCACACTTCTATGAGTGATTTTGCTTTGTGTAAAGATTGTCAAAGTGAGTATGATAATCCCCTCAATAGGCGATTTCACGCTCAACCTAATTCGTGCCATCAGTGTGCTATACAAATGCGTGTGATTGATGAGTGTGGCACGATACATTCTTTTAGCCAATCTCAAGATGATATAAAGCTTTTAAAACTTATAGTGCAAAAAATTAAAGCAGGTAAGATTGTTGCTATAAAAGGTGTGGGTGGGTTTAACTTAGTTGCAAATGCAAGTAATGTTCAAGTGATTAAAACTCTGCGTAATCGTAAGAATCGCCCACATAAGCCCTTTGCAGTGATGTTTAAGAATCTGCAAGATATAAGTTCTGTTGCTCATATAAATGAGGAGGAGAAAAGGGCATTATTATCCCCACAAGCACCCATAGTTCTTTTAGAAAGGCATTTTAAGAGCGAGGGTATTATCAATGAAGAATGTTTTAATCTCATTGCACCGCAGATTCAAAGTGTGGGAGCGATTTTGCCTTATAATGGCATTATGCACCTGCTTTTTACATTGCTTGATATGCCTCTTATTTTTACAAGTGCTAATCTCTCTGGTGAGCCAATCATCACTCACGCACAAGAGTTAAGGCAAAAACTCGGTGGAGCAAATGCAGTGTATGATGTTATGCTTGATTATAATCGCGATATTTGTAATCCTATTGATGATAGCATTGTGCGTTTTATGGCAGGAAAAATGCGTATTTTGCGTTTGGCAAGAGGTTATGCACCTGCATCTTTAGGCTTTAAAGCTCCTCTAAAAGATACATCTTTGCTTGCACAAGAGGAAGTGCAAAATGGTATTATTGTGGGTGTGGGTGCGCAGCAAAAATCCACTCTAAGCTTTATAAATATATCTTGGAATGCGGATTATCAAGCTGTGATAAGCCCATATATTGGGGATTTACATAGTGTAGATTCACTAATACGCTATAAATTGCATTATGATTTTTTTACTAGGCTTTATATGCAGGAAATAAAGGCAGTAGGTTGTGACTTACACCCAAGCTATGCTTCTACGCATTTCGCCACAGAGCTTGAGGCACAAGGTGCGCAAAAATATTTACTTTCTCATCATAAAGCACATTTTTATGCAATCCTTGCAGAATCTAATGCTTTGGAAGAATCCGGGATTGGCATTATATGGGACGGCACAGGGCTTGGTGAGGATAAGCATATTTGGGGAGGAGAGTGTTTTATATACCAGCCAGATATGTGTGTGGGGACAATGGAGCGTGTATGGCATTTTGAGGAATTTACTCTTTTAGGAGGGGAGAGTGCAATAAAGGATATTGGCAAACTTGCTTTAAGCCTTATGTGGCACTATGGTTTGGAAAATGTGCAAAATAGAGTGCATTTTAGCCCTGCAGAGTTGGCACTTTTACAAAATAGTTTTAAAAGTGGGATTTATCCACAGACAAGTTCAGTAGGCAGGATTTTTGATGCTGTTGCTTATTTACTTGGGCTTTTAGAGGTGCAAACTTATGAGGGACAAAGCGGAGCAATTATAGAATCTTGTGCGTTACGCGATTATGCAAAATGCACGGAGGGAGTAGACATTGAGCCTTATAGCTTTGAACTTGCAAAGGGCGTAATTAGCCTTAGGGGGATTATTCAAGGAGTGATTGATGAGAGAGAAAAGCAAGGAGTTGAGAGGGCAGCTCATCGCTTTTTGCATACACTCGCACATATTGCTCTTGCTCTTGCTCAAAAATGTTCGCAACACAAAAATATACCATTAAAAGTATATTTTAGTGGCGGCGTGTTCCAAAATAAGTTTCTTTGTGATAGAATCCACACTTTATTTGCAAAAAATCATATTCCTTTTTATATGCACGAGAAAATGCCGTGCAATGACGCGAGTATTAGTTTCGCCCAAGCTGTATTTTGTGCATTAATTCAAGAAAAA
The DNA here is from genome assembly GCF_000007905.1 of Helicobacter hepaticus ATCC 51449. Lineage (NCBI taxonomy): Bacteria > Pseudomonadati > Campylobacterota > Epsilonproteobacteria > Campylobacterales > Helicobacteraceae > Helicobacter > Helicobacter hepaticus. The sequence continues at coordinate 322,421 of NC_004917.1, read as the reverse complement.
CAAGGAGAAAATAATGAATCTAAGCCGCAATGAGCGATTAGAAAATAATCCAAATTTAAATAAAAAATCTATACAAATAGTCAGTAAAATTCTCTCACAAAATGACCTCAAGGCACAGGAGTTGCGTGAAAAATATAAGCAATTAGGTGTATATGTGATAAATCTTATGAGTTCGCCCGGCAGCGGCAAAACGACACTTTTAGAATCTTTGAGTGCTTTTAAAGACTTTACATTTTGTGTGCTTGAAGGAGATTTGCAAACAAATCGCGATGCACAGCGATTAGAGGCAAAAGGTGTGAGTGCGTATCAGATTACCACAGGAGAAGCTTGTCATTTAGAAGCCTCAATGATAGAAACCGCACTTTGCGAGCTACAAAAGCAATGTGATATGCAGCAAATGGATTATTTATTTATTGAAAATGTAGGCAATTTAGTATGTCCTGCAAGCTATGATGTCGGGGCAAGTCTTAATATCGTGCTGCTTTCAACACCAGAGGGCGATGATAAAATTTTAAAATACCCTACGATGTTTATGTGTGCTGATGCGGTGATTGTGAGCAAGGCAGATATGATGCAATATTTTGGCTTTAGCTTAACGCGAGTAAAAGAGGATTTAGGGCAGCTTAAGGCAAATGTGCCACTTTTTTTGACAAGCAATAAAGAGCGTGAGAGTATCGCAAAAGTGCGTGATTTTATAGAGCAAAAAAGAGCACAAAATTATCAATCACATCATCAATTTTAAGGAGCAAGAATGTGTTTGGCTATTCCCTCTAAAGTTGTAGAGATAAAAGACAATAATATGGCAGTTGTAGATACATTAGGCGTGAGCCGTGAGGCGAGTTTGGATTTATTAAATGAGAGTGTAAATATAGGAGATTGGGTGCTTTTGCATATTGGTTATGTGATGAGTAAAATTGATGAGGAGAGTGCCAGAGAGAGTTTGAGACTATATGAGCAGATTTTGCAATCAATGCAAGAAGAAGAGAATGAGCGCATAGAGGCAAATAAATGAAAATTTTTATCATTAATCTTAAACGCGCGAGTGAGCGTAAAGAGTTTATGCAGCAGCAATTTGCACAAATGAGCGAGCAGCAAAGAGCGCAATTTGAGATTATATTTTTTGATGCTATTGATGGACAAAAAGGGGAGCACCTCGCCTTTAGTCAATACTCCAAAGGTGCAAGTATTGCCTTTCGCGGAAAAGAGATGAGTGATGGAGAGAGGGCGTGTTTTGCAAGTCATTATAGTCTGTGGCAAAAATGCGTAGATCTTAATGAACCTATTATAGTGCTTGAAGATGATGTTATGATTTTAGAGCATTTTTGGACAGAACTCACGCGTATAAGCAAAAGTGAATATGTGTATGTGCGATTAACATTTTTAGAGGATAAGGTAAAGGCTTTTGTCTTGCCTAATGAGTTTTATATTACTTTTTCCCGAGTAACAGGAACGCAAGGTTATTATCTTACACCCATTGGTGCACAAGGTTTTATAGCATCTGCAAAAACTTGGTATCGCCCAGTAGATGACTATATGGATATGTTTTATATTCATCATATTCCTATTATTTGCATAAAGCCAGTTTTAGGAACAATGGAGACAGAGACTACAATTGCAGGGCGATGGAGTAAGCCACCATTATATTTAAAAATAGTGCGAGAATGCACAAGATTATATTTTCAGTTAAAGCGATTAATATTTTTGACATTTAACAGAAAAAGTCTTCTTATGCCAAAAGAGGCTTTAGATTCTTCGGGGGGGGGGTATATAAGTGCTTAAGTGCAAAAAATCATTAGATATAAAACCATTTAACCTCATTGAAAATTTCCGTGATAAAGATGTGATTCTCGCTTATGCCAAACGCATTAAAAATCTTGCACAATCATTGAGTGAGCCACTTTATATTATGGAGGTGTGCGGAGGACATACGCATACGATTATGCGCTATGGATTGCAACATTTGCTTCCAAAAAATATTGAGTTTATACACGGACCAGGTTGTCCTGTATGTGTAATGCCTAAAAATCGCATTAATCAAGCCTATGAAATTGCTATGCAAAAAGATGTGATTTTACTCACACTTGGAGATATGATAAAGATTCCCGGTAGCAATGGAAGCCTAGCAGATGCAAGGGCTAAAGGAGCTGATGTGAGATTTTTGTATTCACCTTTTGAGGTGCTCAGTATTGCAAAAGAGAATCCGCTTAAGCGCATCGTATTTTTTGCCATTGGCTTTGAGACGACTACTCCTATGAGTGCTGCATTGATAGAAAGGGTAGTGCAATCAAAGCTTACAAATGTGTTTTTTCATATTAATCACGTGCTTGTGCCCCCGCCTGTAAAGGCAATTTTAGATTCTAAGCATTGTCGTGTAAATGCACTTATTGCTCCCTCTCACGTAAGTGTGATAAGTGGGGCAAAAATTTATGTAGATATTATGCACTCATTTAATATGCCTATCGTAGTAAGTGGATTTGAACCTGTGGATATGATGGAAAGTATTTATGAGATTTTAAAGCAAAAGGTAGGCAATAGGAGTGAACTTGAGATTCAATATAAGCGCGTTGTAAGTATGGAGGGCAATCTCAAGGCTCAAGCAATGGTGGAAAAGTATTTTCAAACAAGAGAGAGCTTTGAATGGCGAGGGCTTGGACACATAGCACATTCTGCATTGAAATTAAGAGAGGAATACGCATTTTTAGATGCTGAAATCCTCTTTGAAAGCATTTTAAGTAAAGAATCAATCCCTGATAATAAGGCGTGTCGCTGTGGAGATATTTTGCGAGGCGTAGCAAAACCGCTTGATTGCAAAGTATTTGGCAAAGCTTGCACACCAAGTAATCCATTGGGAAGCTGTATGGTAAGTAGTGAGGGAGCGTGTGCAGCGTATTATAAATATGGTGGTGTGATGTAGCCAATGAATACATCTTTGCGAGAAATCCTTGTAGAATCTGCACAGCGGTATTATGAGTATTTGGATAATAATGATTTGGGTTTAAGTGAAATTGCTATTACGCGCTATGAATTAAGTAATGATGAATTAGTGCTTTGGCTTAAGGGTAATGTGATAGATATGGATTTAAAGCTTGGCGGTGCTTTGCTCTTGCGTGTGGATAAGGAGTTTTATAGTATTGCGGAGGGAGAAGAGATAGAATCTCGTTTTTATGATGAAAAACAAAAGGTGCTTTATCTTTCTTTATTGCCTCATATTGTGGCAATTTTCACAAAGGCGCAAAAAGATAATATTGCATTTTCACTTTTTAGTGATTTGAAATTTTTAGTTAAAAATGTAGAGGATTTTTTTAGTAAATATGGACATAGGGTTACCCTGCCCAAATCTATTACATCTAATGAAATACCCCATATTGCACATTTAAGCGATGAGCAAAATCAAGCTTTATCTATGGTGCTCACAAATCCTCTAAGTTATGTATGGGGACCTCCTGGCACAGGTAAAACTCAAGCAGTGCTTTTTGAGGCACTTTTGTATTATATCCAACAAGGTAAAAGAGTGGCAGTTGTCGCTACTACAAATAATGCGTTAGAGCAGGTTTTGCGCACGCTCATTAAGCAATTTGATGCTTTAGGATTAGAGCGTAAGAATATTTTGCGATTAGGCACACCTACATTGCGCTATATGAATGAATTTCCACAAACTTGCGACCCGAGCATATTGCAGCAAAAAAACGCAACAAATTTGTTTAATTTCCAAGATACGCTTAAAACTCGTCTTAAAAATGCTTTTGTCGTGGGGGTAACACTTGATGGATTTATTAAACGCTATGAGAATTTAGAGCTTAAATTTCATCATATTTTTTTAGATGAATGTGCCTATGCACCGCTAATTAAGACTTGTGCATTGTGTGTTGATAGCACACCTCTTTCGTTTTTTGGTGATCATAAACAACTCTCTCCTGTATGTGAAATGCCTCCTAATGAACTTATGAGAGCAGAAAATGAGAATGCGTATATATGGAATCTCTCTGCACTTTTTTTAGAATCTCTTTGTCAAGGCACACCTATAAAGGAGATTATAAAGCAATATCAGCAAACCTGTGATATACCTCCATTTGCTTTTATGCGTATGAGTAAGCTAAGTAAGACACATCGTTATGGCAACAATCTTGCTCACATTCTTGATGAATATATTTATCGTATGGGTTTAAAGGGTAATGATGAACAAATGGAGATTCTTGTGTTTGATAGTGGAAGTAAAAGCGAGCAGGATAGGCGTTTGAGTGAGAGTGAAGCGCGTGCGTGTGAGCAGCTTTGTGCAAAGCTCAAGGGTGAAGATTTTGCAGTGATTACACCATTTATCAAGCAGAGACAGCGGCTTATACGCCAAATGTCAAGAGAGAGAATCTTCACTATTCATAGTTCTCAAGGACAGGAATTTGATAATGTGATTTTCTCTCCTGTGAGTTTGCATTATCATCTCACAGATTCTCGTCAAACTCACGCACTCTATGCATTAAATGTGGCGATTTCGCGCACTAAAAAGCGGCTTTTTATTGTATGTGATTATGCTTTTTGGAATGCACAGCAAGGGCAACTGATTTGGGCGATTTTGCAACGTGCTAAAAAAATCAATAATCTTTGAATGTAAAAAGGAGTAGCAATGAAAGAGCAGTATATTACCCTCTCACAAGGCAGCGGAGGGGTAGAATCTAACGCACTCATTGAGGAAGTTATATATAAGATTTTAGGAGAAATAATCGTAGATGGTGGCGAAGATGCTGGAGTGTGTGATTTAAAAGGAAAAATAGCCCTAAGCACGGATAGCTATGTAGTAAGCCCGATATTTTTTCCTGGAGGCGATATTGGCAAACTTTGTGTATGTGGCTCAAGTAACGATATAACAATGAGAGGTGCAAAACCGCGCTATATCTCACTTGGATTGATTTTGGAAGAAGGTATGAAAAAAGCGCAATTAGAGCAAATCTTACATTCTATCAAATCAGAGGCTCAAAAGACGAATTTGAAGATTCTCTCTGGAGATACAAAGGTCGTTCCAAAGGGTGTAGCAGATAGAATCTACATCAATACAACTGCTATAGGAGAGCTGTATGCGGATTGGCGTGTGAGAAATATACAAGAGGGTGATGAGATTATTGTGAGTGCACCTATCGGGGCACACGGAGCAGTAATATTTTGCACACGGAATGAGGTTGCACTGCAAAGTGATTTACAAAGTGATTGTGCGCAACTTTATCCGATGATAGAATCTGTGAGAGATTGTCATATACACACAATGCGTGATGCGACAAGAGGAGGATTGGCTGCGGTGCTCAATGAATGGAGTAGGGCAGCGAGTGTGGAAATAATACTTACAGAGGAGAGTATTCCTGTGTTACAACAAGTTCGGGGTGTATGTGAGATTTTAGGGCTTGAAGCATTAAGTTTGGCAAATGAGGGAGTATGTGTAATGGCTGTGCCACCAAATGAAAGCAAAAAAGTGTTATCACTGCTCAAATCTCACCCACTTGGCACACACGCTTGTGTCATCGGACATATATCACGCAAGGTGCAGGATATAAATCAAGCACGTGTTATTTTATGCAATGCGTGGGGTGGAAAACGATATGTGGAATATCCACAAGGCGAGTTACTCCCTAGAATCTGCTAGGCTTTAGAATTGCTCACGTGGTCTTGCTTCATTTACACGAAGGTTGCGACCACGAAAATCTTTTTCATTGAGCGCGTCAATAGCTTTAGGTGCAGCTTCATCGTCCATTTCTACAAAACCAAAGCCTTTTGGCTTACCACTCTCCCTATCATTAATAAGTTTAACAGAAAAAACTTCACCGAATTGGGAGAAAAGATCCTGAACCTCATCACGTGTAACTGCATAAACCAAGTTTCCTACATAAAGTGTTTTCAAAGCAACTCCTAAAAAATAACTAACCCCCAACTTTAAGGACGTCCTTGTATGCTACGATTTATTTACTTATAAGTTTCTTAAAAAGATACTATTGCATTATTCATTGCGTAAAACTTGCAAGGTATCTACTAAGGAAGCTTTTCTCGCAGGATAATAAGAGGAAAGGCATACGATAAAAATTGCCCCTATAATTGTAAGCAAGAAGTCAATCAAAGATAAGTCTAGCGGTAACTTAGAGCTACCATATACATCTGCGGGAAGCGAGATAATGGGGAAAGTATCAAGCACATACATTGCTATACCTGTGAGAATAATCCCAAGCGCTATACCACTTAAACCGATAGTATTTCCCACCCAAAAAAATATACTTTTAATCTCTTGCCTACTTGCTCCAAGCGAGAGGAGCAGAGCAATTTCTTTGCGGCGATTCATTACAACCATAAGTAAAGAGCTAATGATATTAAGAGCAGCCATTACAATGATAAGCATAAGCACAATAAAAAGTGCGCGTTTTTCAAGCTCTAACGCCGAGAAAAAATTGCCATTTTGTTGCCACCAGCCCTCAACTCCAGCGCGATAGGGAAATTGTGTGTTAAGAAAATCGCTAATGCTATGAATATCTTGCATAGGATTTGGTGTGTATATGTGAATCCCATCATATATGCCCTCATTAAGATGGCGAATCTTTTGTAATGCGCTTAAATTTGTATATACATAAGCTTCATCATACGCTCTCAAACCAGATTCAAAGAATCCTGCAATACTAAAACGTTTATTAATAGGTGTGTAGCTAAATCCTGATGGTTCAAGTTGGGTAAAAAATAAATCAAGTTTATCGCCAGATTCTAATCCGAAATTTTCCTCCATACTTTTTCCTATAAGAATAGAAAACTCTTTTTGCATAAAAGATTCAATATTTTTTTTAAATTCCGTATCGGAATTTTGAGAAGTTTTAAAAGCTTTTTTGACAACAGCATTGATTTGGGATTCTGCTTGCATATCTACACCAAAAACCATAGCTGCACTCATTGTATTGCCTATTTTGCCCACAGCTTGATAACGCAAATAAGGACTAAAAAGAAATTGAGGAAAATGCGCTTTGAGTGCCTGAAGTATATTTGCATCTACACCCTCATAGGTAGTAGAATATATGCTTAGAGGATAGTTCATAATAGAGAGTTTGCGTTCAAATTCTTTTGTCATACCATTCATAATAGCCATTGCTACACAAAGCACCATAACGCCAATACCCACACCAAAAAATGCTAAGAGTGCCGTGATAGAAATGAAAGGTTGTGTTTTGTCAAAACGTAAATAACGGGGCAAGAGATAAAAAATAAGTGTCTTCATTTATGCAAGTAATCCACTTTTAGGTCCGCTTTTGCCGTGGCATACTTTGTATTTTTTGCCACTACCGCAAGGACAAGGGTCATTGCGTGCAATTTTGTTCTTTCGCACAGGTGTAGAATCCATATTGGTATTTAAATCTTGCAAGTTTTCTTCAAGTTCATCTTGCAAATTTTTTATCATTTTATTTGCTACTTCCTCTTCTTTGTCTCTTAATTGGATAATTTGTAGCATTTTAGTTGTTTCAAATTTAAGATTCTCTACAAATTCTAAGAAAAGATTATAACTTTCTTTTTTGTATTCAACGAGCGGGTCTTTTTGATTATACCCGCGAAGCCCTATGCCTGTTTTAAGATTATCCATTGTGTAAAGATGTTCCCGCCACGAGCTATCAAGCACTTGTAAGTAAATAATACGTTCAATTTGGGCGCGTTGAGATTCTTCAAGTTTTGACATTTTTTCCTCATAGGCTGTATTCATTTGTGTAATGAGTTTTTCAAGTAATTCATCATAATCAAGATTCTCACAATTTCCAATCTCAAGCCCAAGCTCTTCATTGATTTGTGCTTTGAGTGAATCTATATTGAAATTACTGCTATCATCGCCGGGTAAAATTTGGGCTTTATAAAGCATAGATTGCGCAGTGAGTTCGCGATTAGTGCTAATTCGCTCTTGCAATGAGCAATTTTCATCAAGCAATTCGTTACGTAGTTTATATACAGCTTTGCGTTGCTCATTAGCAACATCATCATATTCAAGCAAATGCTTGCGTGATTCAAAATGGAGATTTTCTACCTTTTTTTGTGCACTTTCTACTGAACGCGTAACAAGTCCAGATTCTATATGTTCGCCCTCTTTAAGCCCAAGACGCTCCATAATGCCCTTAATCTTATCACTCCCAAAGATTCTAAGTAGCGAATCTTCAAGGCTCAAATAGAATTGACTAATGCCCGGGTCGCCTTGTCGCCCAGCTCTTCCGCGTAATTGGTTATCAATGCGGCGGCTTTCGTGTCGCTCTGTCCCAATAATATATAATCCGCCAAGTTCGCGTATTTCGTCATTGATTTTAATATCTACACCGCGTCCTGCCATATTTGTAGCGATTGTTACTGCGCCTTTTACTCCAGCGTCTTTAATAATTTCGGCTTCTTTGGTGTGCTGTTTGGCATTTAAGACAGTGTGAGGGATTCTATGTTTTTTAAGAAGTTCGTGGAGAATCTCACTTTTTTCAATACTTGCAGTTCCTACAAGGACAGGCTGCCCTTTTTTGTAAAGCTCTTGAATCTTGTCAATAACAGCATTAAATTTCTCTTTCTCACTTTTATAAATAAGGTCATTGAGGTCTTTGCGCTGCACAGGGACATTTGTAGGAATACTCACTACTTCAAGGTTGTAAATTTGCAAAAATTCACTTGCTTCTGTTTGCGCTGTACCTGTCATACCAGAGAGCTTTTCATAAAGACGAAAATAATTTTGGAAAGTAATATCTGCAAGTGTTTGACTTTCCTCTTTAATATCAACCTTTTCTTTTGCCTCAATTGCTTGATGTAATCCCTCACTAAATCGTCTGCCTTCGCTTAAACGCCCCGTAAATTCATCAACAATGACTACTTCATCATTTTGCACAACATAGTCTTTATCTTTAATAAAAAGATAATTTGCCTTGAGTGCTTGGTCAAGATGATGAGAGAGTGCAGCATTTTCAATACTATAAAGATTATCTACTTTAAAAAGACTCTCAGCCTTTTTAATGCCTTCTTCATTGAGGAGAATAACGCGATTTTTTTCATCAATGCTAAAATCTTCTTCGTTTTTGAGCCTTTGAGCTACGCTATTGGCGAGCTGGTAGTGTTCAAGTGTGCGATTAACAGGTCCAGAGATGATAAGAGGTGTGCGTGCTTCATCAATAAGGATAGAATCTACCTCGTCAATAATCGCAAAATAGTGCTCTCCTTGCACTTTTTGAGAAAGGTCATATTTCATATTGTCTCGCAAATAATCAAAGCCAAATTCATTATTTGTGCCATAAACAATATCACACGCATATGCTTGCAAACGTTCATTATCATCGCGGACTTCACTTGTAATAATACCTACTTCAAAGCCCAGAAAATTATAAAGTGGTTCTAATTCTTTGGCATCTCTATTGGCAAGATAATCATTAACTGTTACAACGTGCACACCCCTACCACAGAGTGCATTAAGACATACTGCAAGAGTTGCCACAAGCGTTTTGCCCTCTCCTGTTTTCATTTCAGCGATACGTCCATCATTAAGTGCCATACCACCGATAAGTTGCACATCAAAATGCCGCATACCTAGCACTCTTTTGCTTGCTTCGCGTGTGATTGCAAAGCTTTTATGTAGAATTGATTGAAGTGAGGTTTCGCCATTTTGGATAAGTTTTCTTAATTGCATAAAAGCCTCTTGCAGTTGTGCATCACTTAGAGTATTGTAAGTAGATTCTAAAGCATTAATGGCTTGGACTTCTTTAAGATAATGTTTAATGAGTTTATTGTTGCGTGAGCCAAGAAATTTTGAAATAAGAGTTTGCAACATAGATAAGCCTTTTTAGCAAAATTGGGTTTAGCGGAATAAACCTTGAAAAATTGGGCATAATTTTAGCATACTTTCGGTAAAATCTTGCTCTTAAATTTTAGACTTAAGGATAAGATAATGGAAGTTTTAAGGCGTTATGTGCTTGTATTTACTAGCTTATGTATGACACTTTTTGCGTGGGGCGAGAATTTACAGAGCATAGAAGCGGATTTTGAACAGATTGCTGTGAACGAAGATGGTGTGCCTACTCGTTATGAGGGACATATCATAGGAAAAATGCCAAGTAAGGTTAAATGGGATTATAAAGCGCCTTTGCAAAAAGAAATTTATATGAATAAAAATGAAGTTATTATGTATGAGCCGCGTTTAGAGCAAGTAAGCCATTCACGTTTAAAGGATAAAGCAGATTTTCTCTCTATCCTTAAATCCGCTAAAAAGCATAATGATGGCACATATCATACGAAAGTTGATGGTATAGAATATGTGCTTTTTATAGATAAAGCACAAAAGCCAGAACGCATTGAATTTGTAGATTCTATGGGCGTAAAAACAACGCTCAAACTAAAAAATGTCAAGCTCAATGGGGCTATCAGCGATAAAAAATTTGTTTTTGTGCCGCCTCAAGGCGTGGAGATAGTTGAGTTGCATTCGCGTTAAAGTATGATGCGATGGTTTTAAGGAAAAATGATGTTTGATTTTAGCAATTCACGCATAGCCTCAATAGCTCATAAAGAAATATTGTGCGATAATCTTACCCCTTTGGCAGTGCTTGGCTCACTGAATGCAAAAGTGCTTTTAGAATCTGCTTATAACGAAACAGGCAAAGATAGATTTTCCATTGTGATTTTAAACGAAGCTTTTAGAATCTACAAAGAATGTGGTGCACATTTTCTTTATACGCAAGGGCAAAAAATCCCTTTATATGAGGCTTTAGCAGACTATACGCCACTAGATTCTATTTCTCTACCTCCCACACATAAAGCTGGTTTTTTAGAATCTCTCGCTCTTGTGCGCACTCTTGCACCAAATCCTACTGATAGTATTCCTGCTCATTTGCCTTTGCCTCTTGGCGGAGCAGGATATATCGGTTATGAATTTTTTGCAGAGATTGAAGAGGTAACATTTAAGAATCCCTCCCTCTATAATGCGCCTGAATGTGCATTTATCTTTGGACGAGATTTTTTAATTTTTGACCATCTTTTTGATAGATTGCATATTGTGAGTGTGGGCTATGCACACGAGAGAGAAGAGCACTCAACTAAGCAGCGAATAGAGCATATTGCACATAGTCTTGCCACTTTAGTGCCACAAAATGGATTAGATTCTATGCAAAAATCAGATTTTGAGTGTGTGAGTGCTACTTCGCAGCAAGAATATGAATCTATGGTGGAGGCAATCAAAAAGGCAATTTATGCGGGAAATTTACTCCAATGTGTGCCAAGTCAATATATGCAGATTCGCTCTTCACTTTCTCCGCTTCAAGCTTATCGGAATTTACGCCATCAAAACCCTAGTCCTTATATGTTTTATTATAATTTTGATGATTTTGTGATACTTGGAGCGAGTCCGGAGATTATGCTAAGGCTTAAAAGCAAGCAAGGACAATCATTTTTTACACTTCGTCCAATTGCAGGCACACGTCCTAGAGGTGAGAGTGTGGCGCAAGATTTGGAGCTTGAAACAGAGCTTTTAAATGATGAAAAAGAAAATGCAGAACATCTAATGTTACTTGATTTAGCTCGTAATGATGCGGGTAAAGTAAGTGTAGGTGGAGGTGTAAAAGTAATAGCGCGTAATAAAATTGAGCGATATTCGCGTGTTATGCACATTGTATCCGAAGTGCAAGGAGAGCTAGATTCTAAGCATTTTAGCAAAGCTGATGCGTTTAAATCTGTTTTTCCTGCAGGCACATTAAGTGGTGCGCCAAAAATTGAGGCAATCAAAACCATAGAATCTTTAGAATCTCACGCACGAGGTGTGTATGGCGGTGCGATAGGGTATTTCACTTATGATGAAGATATGGATTTTGCTATTGCTATTCGCACAGCGGTGTATCAAAATGGTATGTATTATATGCGCTCTGGTGCGGGTGTGGTGCAAGATTCTATTCCAAGTGCAGAGTATATGGAGACACAAAATAAAGTCCGCTCACAGCTTGATATGTTTAATATAGACAAGGAATAAATGATGATTTTGCTCATTGATAATTATGATTCTTTTACTTATAATATTTATCAAGCATTTTATCGCTTTGGCTTTCCTATAAAGGTAGTGCGCAGTGATAAGATAAGTATCGAAGAGATAAGAGAGCTAAATCCTCAATATATCATTATTGGTCCTGGTCCAAAAACACCAAAAGAAGCAGGGATTTCTATCCAAATCGTGCAGGAGTTTCAAGGTGTGTATCCCATTTTAGGAATTTGTCTAGGACATCAAGCGATTATGGCAGCTTTTGGTATGGATATTGTCAATGCCAAAAATATTGCACACGGCAAAGTTGAGCCTCTTCATCATAACCAAAAAGGGCTTTTTAGGCATATCACACCGCTTACACCTATTGTGCGTTATCATTCACTTGTAGGCAAGGCAAATGAGTTACCTGATTGCTTTGAAGTGAGTGCGTGGAGTGAAGATGGAGAAATTATGGCGATTGAACATAAGATTCATCATCTTGTGGGCGTGCAATTCCACCCTGAATCTATTGGCACAACAGAGGGTGAGAAAATGCTTTTAAATTTCTTGCACTATACGCGTGAGATTATTCCTATCAAGCAATATCTCAAAAGCACTCTAAAGGGTGAAAATCTTAGCTTTAAACAAGCCTATGATGTAATGGACGAAATTACAGAAGGCAATATGAGTGATGCGCAAATTGGCAGTATTTTGACAAGCCTTGAGATTAAAGGCGTGAATGCGGAGGAGTTAGCGGGATTTGCAAGTGTATTGAAGAAAAAAGCCATTGCCTTTCCTTTACCACTAAGCAATGAGGTGCGTCTTGATATGGTAGGCACAGGAGGCTCTCCTCATAAAACCTTTAATGTATCTACCACAAGTGCATTGCTTCTCGCAGCTGCTGGAGTAAAGATTATCAAACACGGCAACAGGGCGATTACTTCAAAGTCTGGTTCGGCAGATTTGCTAAGCGCACTTGGCGTAAATATCAATATGGAGGTGCAAACTTGTATTGATGTTTATAAAAATATTGGTATTACATTTTTGTTTGCTCAAAAGTTTCACGCTGCTATGCGATTTGCTGCTCCTGCAAGGGCAACACTAGGCTTTAAGACAGCTTTTAATCTTATCGGTCCTCTAGCAAATCCTGCAAATGTTACACATCAATTTATTGGTGTATTTGATAAGGCATATACCGAGATTATGGCGCGCGCACTTGATATTTTGGGTATAAAAAGGGCAATGGTTGTAAGCGGATTTGATTATTATGATGAAATTTCGCTTTGCGCACCCACACAAATTACAGAGCTCAATAATGGTGTGATTAAAAGCTATGTATTTAATCCAAGTGAGATAGGGCTTGATTTTGTCCCTTATACAGAGCTTTGTGGAGGAGATGTGCAGGAAAATAAGCGCATTAGCCTTGATATTTTTTCTGCTTCACCCCAGTCATTACGCTCTCCTAAAACGCAGCTTGTTGCACTTAATACCGGTGCAGCGTTATACCTTGCAGATAAAGCGCAGAGTATCAAAGAGGGATATTTTTTAGCAAGAGACATTATAGAATCTAAACGCGTTTTTGCTATACTAGAGGAATTTGTGAGATTATCAAATCAATAGGAGGAATTAATGAAGGGTTTGCTTAAGGTTATTGTGGGTTTTTGTTTTGCTTTTAGTTTTTTGGTGGCAAACGATGAGGTAGATTCTACATATTTTAAGCTTTTGGAGGGTTGTAATTGGGGGCAGCTCAATGGCAAGACACAACTTTGCAAGGGTAATAATGACGCAGCAGGAGATTCCTATGCATATTACAAGCTTATAAAGCCTTTGAGCTTAAGCGGTGAAATTGTTTTTGCAAACATAGAACCTAGTGAGTGTAGTGACAATGAAACGATGTCCTCAATCTTTTATCCAAAAAGAAGTGGTTTTTCATTTTTACAAACCGCGCGTTTAAGTGTGGCAGATAAGGATATAAAACAAATAGAGAATCTTTTGCCCAAATGGTTTTTAGATGGATTGCTTGGCGAGGTGAGATTTCAAGTGAGTTTTGAAATAGAAAATAGAAAGGAACGTGTTATATTTGATGGTGATAGTGCAGGAAATATTGTGCCACATAGCGATTTAGTAGCACTTAAATATGAGCGTCACGTTTGTAGTGGTGGCAGTTATGATAAAATCAATGTGTCAAATCTCACTATCAAAAAAATCTCTGAAAAACCAAGTAATAGAGACGCGTATGAAAATGTATTGATGCTAGGACTAACAGGTTATGAGATAAGCGTAACAGATGAGTTTGTGAATCTGCGAGAAACTCCAAATGGTAAGATTTTAGAGCGCATTTATACGAAAGATAAAGAAGATGTATTGATTATTGGTATTTATAATACACGCAAATCTTGGCAGTATTTCATTGATAAGAAATTTTCTTTTAATAATGCAAATGATAAATGGATAAAAGTGTTGTATTTTCCACCTCGTATAAAAGATGTGCATAAAGCAATCATAGGTTATATTCATACTTCACAAATAAAACTTATGTTCTTTGATGGAGCGGAAAAGAGGTTGCGGAGACTAGGAAAATAAAAAAGATTTATAAAGAAAGTCTTTGTAATAAAGCAGGGTAGAATTTAGCGTGTTTGCGTAGTTGTGCACGATGAGTTTTAGCATTTGGACAATATCTTTGCACAAAATCCCAAAAATCCTGTGAATGGTTTTTGTAACGAATATGTGCGAGCTCGTGGATAATGACATAATCAATGAGCTCTTTTGGCGCAAAAATAAGCATAAAAGAGAAAAACAAACGATTATCATAGGTGCAGCTCCCAAAGCGAGTAAGAGCATTTGTAATTTTGATACTTTGATATTGCACTCCCATAGTCGCAGCGATTTGAGGCGCACGAGAGCAGATATAATCCAAAAGTATGGATTTAAGTGGTGCTTTTAGATTCTGTGGTGATAAGGTGAGGAGAGATTGAGCGTGTGAATAGAATGAGGTTAAGGAGGATAATCTTTGCCAAGAGCCAAAGATAAGAATCTCATCGCTATGGGCTTGTAAAATGCTTTGTGTGTGTGCGTTGCAATCGTGGAGTTTTAAAAGAGTGGATTCTATCCATTTGTGGTGTTTGCGGATAAAGGCTTGTAATTCTTGCATAGGGAATCTAAGTGGCACACGCACAAATAAGGATAAATCGGCTTTGATAATCAAGCGAGGATACTTAATGGCTTTGTGCTGAATATGAATTGCGCGGGCAAATGGATAAGAATCTTTCAAAGCTTTTAACATAATATTGCCACTTTTAGTTATAATTTCACATCGCAATTATAACGCAATGGAGAAAATATGAAAGTTCTACTTTTGGAAAATGTGCAAGGGCTTGGTAAAAAGGGCGAGATTGTTGAAGTAAAAGATGGTTATGGGCAAAATTTTCTTATCGCTAAGGGCAAGGCTCAACGCGCTACAAATGAGGTAATCAATAAATATAAAGCCCAGCAACGCAAAGCAGAGGAGCTTGCTGCGCTTGAAAAGGCTGAAATGCAGCAAATGAAAAAAACAATAGAATCTCTCACGCTCACACTGCATAAAAAGGTAGGTGCGAATGATACGCTTTTTGGTTCTATCACAAAAGAAGAGATTGCTCTTGCTTTAGAGGAGCATAAAGTAAGCCTTGATAAGAAGCATATTGAGATTGCTCAAGCGATTAAACATACAGGTAATTTTGAAGTGCAAGTCAAGCTTGGGCAGGGCATTAACGCTACACTTAAACTTGAGATTAAAGCACAATAATAAAAGGATACAAAATGTTTGAAGCAACAACTATACTTGGTTATAAAGGCGAGTATAATGGCAAAAAATGTGCTATTATCGGTGGAGATGGACAAGTAACTTTTGGAAATTGTGTGCTAAAAAATAATGCAACAAAAATCCGCACACTTTATAATGGAGAGATTCTAAGTGGATTTGCAGGTTCTACTGCTGATGCTTTTAGCCTTTTTGATATGTTTGAGCGCATTTTGGAGGGGCGTAAGGGCGATTTGGTGCGGAGTGTATTAGAATTTAGCAAAGAATGGCGCAAGGATAAATATTTGCGCAAACTTGAAGCAATGATGATAGTGCTTAATACCGAGCATATTTATATTTTAAGTGGCACAGGCGATGTAGTAGAGCCAGAAGATGGCACAATTGCCGCTATCGGTAGTGGTGGGAATTATGCTCTGAGTGCGGCGCGCGCCTTACATAATTATGCTTCTTTACCTCCGAGAGAGATTGTAGAGCATTCTTTAGCTATTGCAGGAGAGTTATGTATCTACACAAATACAAACATCAAAATTTTAGAATTATAACATTGGAGTGCAGATGAAAGAAAATATGACACCAAAACAAATTGTAGAATATCTTGATGGATATATTATAGGACAAAATGATGCTAAAAAGGCAGTAGCTATTGCGTTAAGAAATCGTTATCGTCGAATGAAGCTTGATAAGGAAGTGCAAGATGAAATTACGCCTAAAAATATTCTTATGATAGGTTCTACTGGTGTGGGAAAAACGGAAATTGCTCGCCGTATGGCAAAAATGATGGGATTGCCTTTTGTTAAGGTTGAGGCAAGTAAATACACTGAAGTAGGCTTTGTGGGGCGTGATGTAGAATCTATGGTGCGGGATTTGGTGCTTGCGAGTGTGAATCTTGTAGAAAATGAGCATCGGCAGAGGGCTCAAGCGCAAATTAATGATTATATTATTGAAAAAATTACTCAAAAGCTTCTCCCACCTTTACCAAGCGGCGTAAGTGAAGCAAAAAAAAGCGAATATGATATGAGCTTTACCAAAATGAAGCAACGTGTAATAAAGGGTGAGGTTGATGATTTGATGATTGAGATTGAGATAAGTAAGAAACCTATTTCGCAGTTTAATGATGAAAATATGCCTCCAGATATGATAAAAGTCCAAGAATCTATTTTTAAGGTGCTTAATGTCAGCCAAGATAAGATAAAAAAAGAAATGAGCGTCAAAGAAGCCAAAGAGGCACTTGCTTATGAAGCTATAGAATCTGTGCTTGATGCAGAGAGTATAAGGGCAGAAGGATTAAGGCGCGCGCAAGAAAATGGCGTAATTTTCATTGATGAGATTGATAAAGTTGCTGTGGGGAGCAAAGATGGCTCAAGGCAAGACCCGAGTAAAGAGGGAGTGCAAAGAGATTTACTCCCTATTGTTGAGGGGAGTGTAGTCAATACTAAATATGGGCAAATTAAGACAGATTATATTTTATTTATTGCTGCAGGGGCATTTCATTTGAGTAAGCCTAGTGATTTGATTCCAGAATTGCAGGGGCGATTTCCTTTGCGCGTGGAGTTAAGTATGCTTGATGAGGAGAGTTTGTATCAGATTCTCACTCAAACTAAAAGTTCTCTTTTGCGTCAATATCAGCTTTTGCTTGATACAGAGGATATTCGGCTTGAATTTAGTGATGAAGCAATTAGGGAGCTTGCACGTCTCTCACATAATGCTAACCAACGCACAGAGGATATTGGCGCAAGGCGATTGCATACGACTATTGAGCGCGTGTTAGAGGATATTAGCTTTGATGTGGATACTTACAAAGGCAAAGAAGTAGAAATCACGGGCGATATGGTAAGAGAGCGTCTTGGGGATTTGGTGGAAAATATTGATTTAGCACGTTATATTCTTTAGTTTAAAGCAACAAGTAAATGCAAATAGAATCCATAAGTAATCAAACCTTGCCAACTCGTGCGGGATTTGTAGCGACACTTGGCAGACCAAATGCTGGAAAATCTACTTTGCTTAATCATCTTTTGGGAGAGAATCTCGCACTTGTTTCGCATAAGGCAAATGCTACGCGCAAGCAACTCCAACTCATCGTGCCTTATGCACCACTCAATGCACAGATTATCTTTGTGGATACGCCGGGTATTCATCATCAAGAAAAATTGCTCAATCAATATATGCTCTCTCAAGCTCTTAGGGCTCTAAGTGATTATGATATGGCATTATATCTTGCTCCTGTAAGCGATGATATAGGGCATTATGAGCATTTTTTAGAGCTTTCTCAAGGCAAAAAACATATTTTACTTTTAAGTAAAATTGATACTTGCACAAATGAAGAGATTTTACATAAAATTGCTCAATATCAACGCTTTAGCGATACTTTTTTAGAATTATTACCTGTAAGCGTGAAAAAAGGATTTGATAGAGAAAAAATATTGCATACCATTGCTTCACATCTACCTTTTTCGCCGTTTTTGTATGATGAAGAGATACTCTCTAATGCTTCGCTCAAAGAGATTTATAAAGAAATGATTCGTCAGAGTTTATTTGAGAATCTAAGTGATGAGATTCCATACGAGGCTGATGTGGTGATTAAAAAATTTGAAGAAAGTGCAGAGCAAGATAGAATCTTTGCTCATATTATTGTGGAAAAATCAAGTCAAAAAGGCGTTGTCATCGGCAAAGGAGGCAGCAGTATCAAACGCATTAGTAAGTGCGCGCGTCAAAAGATAGAATCTCTTAGCTCTAAAGCGATTTTTTTAAAGCTTGATGTTGAGGTATATAAAGGTTGGAGCAAACAAAGGGATACATTGAAAAAAATAGGATATGATTTCACCTTATAATGAGTTAAAGGAGCAAGATAATGAAATTATGCAGGGTGCTTTGGTGTATATTGGCACTAAGCTTTATGGAGCATATTTATGCTTTAGATATGCAGCTTGTAGGTTTAGTTAATGAATACAAAAAAAATGGTATAGGTGCGATAGAATCTAAGCTTGAGAGTTATTTGTCAGATAAAGAGTATTGGGCAGAATATCTCAAAGAAAACGCCACAGAGTATGGATACTTTGAAGATTTGAAATTTTTGTTTGTATCAAATAAATCTACCCCATCGCTCCAACTCTATCAGCTTAAAGATTCTAAACTCCAAGAGATTGGCAACTCACCAGCACTTGTTGCAAAAGGTAAGGGTAATAAGAAAAAAGAGGGTGATTTGACAACGCCCATTGGCTCTTATGATTTAAATGCTCGTCTTACAGGATTAGACCAATATTATGGACCTTTGGCATTTTCTACAAATTATCCTAATGTGTATGACCAGTCTCTAAAAAAAACAGGTGGTGGGATTTGGATTCACGGATTGCCTTTAAATGGTAATAGAGAGGATATTAATACGCGCGGGTGCATTGCTATTGATAATGAGCTTTTGAAAAAGTATGACAAAATTATTGATTGGAAAAAAACTATGCTCATTACCTATGAGGGAATATTTAAACCCACAAGTGTAGATGAGCTCTCAATAGTGCTTTCTCAACTCTATCAATGGAAAAATGCGTGGCAAAAAAATGATTTGCAAACTTATTTAAATTTTTATGATGAAAAAAATTTTTTTCGCCCCGATGGTATGAGTTTTAAATCTTTCAGAGAGCATAAGAAAAATATTTTTGCTAAAAATGAAAGCAAAAATATACGCATTTCTCATATCAATGTATCTATTTATCCAAATGAATCACATCGCAATATGTATCGTATAAGTTTTTTCCAAGACTATAAAGCTTTTCTTAATGGTAAGCCAAGTTTTAGCTCTGCGGGGCAAAAAGATATGTATGTGCTCGTAGAAAATGGGAAAATCAAGATACTAAGTGAGCGATAGTTGATAAAAGCTAAAATAAATAACTTCTTCTAAAGATGTAAAATAGGAGATACTAATGAATAAAATATGGAAGATTAAAGGTTTTACATTTTTTATTCTTATAGCATTTATCAATGCCTTTATGGATTTAGGGCATAAAATCACTATTCAAAATACAATTTATAAAGTCTATGATGGAAGCGAACTTACACTCTTAACAAGCGTTATTAACGCACTTATCTTACTTCCTTTTATATTTCTTTTTTCTCCTTCTGGTTTCTTGGCTGATAAATATCCTAAAAATGTTGTTATGCGTATATGTGCGTGGTTTGGCTTGTTGCTTAGTATCATTATTGCGTTGTGTTATTTTTTTGGTTATTTTTGGTTTGCTTTTATAGCTACTTTGTTTATGGCAGCTCAATCGGCGATTTATTCTCCTGCAAAATATGGCTTTATCAAAGATTTGGTAGGTAAGGATTTACTTGCGTGGGGAAATGGTGTGATACAGGCAGTGGCGATTGTAGCTATTTTAGCAGGTATGAGCGTTTTCTCACTTCTATTTGAATCTTTGTATGCTTTGAGTGATTTAGGATTCCTAGCACAAAAAGGTGAGATTTTGCAAAGTGTCGCTCCGCTTGGTTTTGTGCTTATTGCGTGTGCTCTAATAGAATTATATTTATGCTATACCCTTCCCACACTTACGCAACGCACACAAGAGGTTTTTGATAAGGAAGCATATTTGAGAGGTTCTTTATTAAAAGCAAATTTTAAATTACTCACTTCTCATCGTAATATTTGGTTATCTGTAATAGGCATAGCTGTATTTTGGTCTATCTCTCAATTACTTTTAGCGACTTTTCCGACTTATGTAAAGATGACTTTTGCGGAGTTAAATACCTTTAAGGTGCAGATGATTATTGCTTGTTCGGGCTTTGGAATTATTATAGGCTCTATTATTGCGGGGCGATTTTCAAAGCAATATATTGAAACAGGGCTTATCCCTATTGGGGCAGGATTTATTTGTATAACTACTATGCTGATTTTAAGTTTTTCTTCTCTTACATCTTATGCTGTGCTCTTTTTCTTTTTTGGTGTGGGTGGCGCACTTTTTATAGTTCCGCTTAATGCTTTAATACAATTCCACGCCAAAGAGGGTGAGTTGGGCAAGATTCTAGCAGGTAATAATTTCGTGCAAAATATTGCTATGCTTTTATTTTTGCTTATAGGCACTCTTGTATCTTTAGGTAATATTGATGTAGTGTATCTTTTTTATTTTTGTATGATTGTCGCATTGTGTGGGGCAATTTATGTTGTGAAGCTTTTGCCCTTTTCGCTTGTAAGAATGCTCGTTACTCTTGCATTTTTTCAAAGATACCGCTTAAATGTAGAGGGTTTTGAAAATGTCCCTGAACGAGGCGGCGTATTATTACTTGGCAATCATATATCTTTCATAGATTGGGCTATGGTGCAGTTGGCACTACCGCGTAAGGTGTATTTTGTAATGGAGCGGAGTTATTATGATAGGTGGTATATACGCATTTTTCTTGATTTTTTTGGTGTGATTCCTGTCTCAAATGCCGGAAGCAGAAAAGCTTTAGAATCTATTGCACAAAAACTCATACAAGGGCATATGGTATGTATTTTTCCCGAAGGTGCAATATCGCGACACGGGCATTTAAATACCTTTAAAAATGGCTTTGAACTTGCTGCTAAAAATGTAAATGAAAATCAAGCTGTAATATTGCCCTTTTATATACGCGGTTTATGGGGGAGTGCATTTTCACACTCTCATCAAGGATTCCAAGAAAGACGCAAAAGCTTTGCTAAACGCAATATCACGATTGCTTTTGGAGAATCTTTAGATATTCACTCTAACGCACAGCAGGTTAAGGCTAAAGTGTTTGAGTTATCTTTTAGCGCGTGGAAATCTCAATGCGAAGTCTTGCCTACACTTGGCAAGGCGTGGGTAGATTCTGCAAAGAAGTGGGGAAGTGAAGTGGCTATTATAGATAGCCTAAGTGGTTCTATGAGTTATACGCGAATGCTTAGCCTTACACTTATTCTCTCTAAGCTTTTTGCAGAGCAGACAAAGGAGCAGCAAAATGTGGGAATTATACTTCCTGCCTCACTTGCAAGTGCATTATGTAATCTTTCTTTGCTTATGGCGACAAAAACCATTGTGAATCTTAATTTCACGGCTGGACAAAAGGCGATTGATGCTGCTATTAAATCCGCACAAATTCAGACAATTTATACTTCACAAAAATTTATGGATAAACTTGAAGGCAAGGGCGTGAGTTTAAATTTCTCGCAAAATGTGAGAGTGTTATATATGGAGGATTTAGTTGATAAGGTTAAAGCAAATAAGCTTGATTTTGTGTGTAAAATGGCTCAAGCGATTTTATTGCCCTCTTTTATGCTTAAATGGTTTTATATAAAAGCGCAGAAAAACACAGATATAGCCGCAATTCTTTTTAGTAGTGGGAGTGAGGGTAAGCCAAAAGGTGTAATGCTTTCACATTTAAATATTATGAGCAATATTTTGCAAATTTCTGATGTCATTCACGCGCGCGATGGGGATTCTATGCTTTCGTCTTTGCCACCATTTCACGCCTTTGGTTTAACCGTTACTACACTTATGCCTTTGCTTGAGGGTATGCTCTCTGTTACACACGCAGACCCAACTGATGCGGTAGGCGTTGCTAAGGCAATAGCAAAAAACAAAGTGAGTGTGATGTGCGGCACTTCTACGTTTTTGGGTATTTATGCGCGTAGTAATAAGGTAGATAAGCTTATGTTTGATTCTTTGCGACTTGTGGTAGCAGGAGCGGAAAAACTCAAAAAAGATGTAAAAGAAGCCTTTGTGATGAAGTTTAATAAAGAAATCTATGAGGGCTATGGTGCGACAGAGACTACACCTGTGGCAAGTGTGAATCTACCGAGTGAATTTGATGTGGATAATTGGGAATTGCATAAAGCAAGTAAGGAGGGCAGCGTGGGTATGCCTTTGCCCGGAAGTGCCATTAGAATTGTTGAGCCAAATACTATGCAGGAAATGCCTGTGGGCGAGGACGGGCTGATACTTATCGGCGGACATCAAGTAATGGTAGGGTATCTCAATGATGAGGAAAAAACCAAAGAAGTGATTGTAGAAATTGATGGGATTAGGTGGTATAAAAGTGGCGATAAGGGGCATTTAGATGCCGATGGATTCATTCATATTGTGGATAGATATTCGCGTTTTGCAAAAATTGGTGGGGAAATGGTAAGTCTTGGTGGGATTGAAGAGGAGATTGCAAAGCTTATCAAAAAATATGAGATTGATGATGGGCTTAAATATGTTGCCACAGCGATAGATGATAGCAAAAAGGGCGAGAGTGTCATTCTTCTTGTGAGCTGTGAAAAGACAGAATGTGAAAAAATAGAAAAAATTATCAAAGAAGCGCAAATCCCAGCACTTTTTAAGCCATCTAAGATTCTAAGAGTGGAATCTATCCCCGTGCTTGGCTCGGGTAAGGTGGATTTCAAAGGTGCGAAAGATTTAGCACAAAAGCTCCTCAATGTGTGAATGTAAAGGATTACATCATTTTATCTTTAGTAAGGATAAAATCTCCTCTTTATACTTGCTATCCTCTAATATTTCATAAAGGTTTTTCCCCTCATAAGTGCCAAGCTTCTCCACATCAAAGCCATTTTTTGCAAACTGCTTTAAGATTTTTTGGATATTATTGTTTGTAAGTTTATTTTTGAACTCATCGAGAAACAAAAGCAAAACACTCACTTTCACGAAAGTATCTCTTGGATAATAAATATAATGTTCAACTATAGTATCTGCTTGTAAAAGATGAAGCTCTAAAAATTTTAAAAATTTTGGCAAGTATTTATCAAGGTAATAATCAATAGCTCTAGGGTTAATTTCCACCCCTTGTAAATCCACCTCTATGCCATTATTAAAAAGTATGTAAATTAAATCCGTATTAATAAAAAAACCCAACATTTTTTTATCAGTGAAAATTTCTTTAGGGTAGTGTGCTAAAAGCTCCTTAAAAAATATATCAAGTGTTTTTTCATTAAAGTTATCTCTAGAACCCCTAGTTTCAGGATTAAAGCCAAGTGCTTCAAAAAACTTCTCATTGATTTCATTGCCTAAGTTTTGCACAAAGAAGCGCAGAATATCCTGCACTTCTTGTTTTGGGTTTGATTTAAGTGCTACATATACGCCAAAATTATTCTGTTTATCAATAGTAACCTTATAGCCAAGCGTTACTAAATACTTCGCATATTCTAATTTCCCAAATCGCAGACATTTTTGCATTACCTCATTGCTGATAGGAATGTGTATATTTTGTGATTTTGCTTGATTGACAAGGGCAGTGAAAAAATCTTTATCAGGGAGTGCTGTGCTTATTACTCCCGGCTCTGTATAAAAGCAAAGCCTTGCACATTCTATGTATTCCTCTTTGCTTAGAGTTTGTAGCTTTGAAAAGCATTCTTTTGCGCGGGCGTAGTCTCTTATCTTTACGAGTTTATAGAGCAATGCCACACTTGGATTATCCATATCAAAGACGGCTTTATACCACGATGGCGGATTTTGTGATAACGGGCAGTTTTCAAAAAGATATTTTGCTTTTTCTACCAATTCCTTACTTAGATTCCAAGCATCTAAATTACTTGTGAAAGACTTTGCCTCGCTAAACATAAAGGCAATATCCTCTGCTTTTTTGGGCTTCCATTTGCTTAAATCACTCTCAAAAGATTCACAATCTTCAAACATACTATTAAAGTTTTTCACACTTGAGACATTCCATTTGCTTAAATCTGCCCTAAAGTCTTTCAACCCTGTAAAAAGCTTGCACATATCATTGATTTTACTCGTATCCCATTGCTCTATACCGCTAAAATCTTTTCTATTTGTGCGCCACCAAGCATAATCAGCAAAGAGCGCAGCAAGGCTTTTGATATAGCTTAAATCAATTTGCCCAAGATTTACTTCCTCAATCTCTACAAGAACTTTTAGCTCAAAAGTGTTAAGTGGGATAAATGATAACTCCTTATGCTTTGGCTTAAAGTTGCCTTTTTTGTCATAAAAGACAGAGTTGTGGAGGGCAGATTCTATACTCTTACCTTTTGTGATAGATTCTAAAATTTCCCTTAGCTTATATACACTGCTTTTTTTGAGTTGCTTTCGTGCTTCGCCGCTATAATCTTTAAATCCTTGTCTATTGTAATCTACCTCAATAAATTCTGAAAATGCGCCTTTAATGTCTTTCCCAATTTCTTTGCCGCCTTTTGAATCTTCTACGACAACATCAATAAGAGAGTCTATGGCTTTATCACACACTTTTAAAAGATCTTTGCCAATGCGTTTTCTCTCTATCTGCCCAATTTGCAAGATATTTAAAGCCTTTAGCACTTCATAGTTTTGTATTGCCTCTATGAGCTCTTTTGGGCTTTGTGCGCTATTTGCATTGACTTGAGAATCTAGCCTTAGCTGCAAATTTTCATTCATTAGCTCTTCTAAAAGTGTGCGGATTTTGGCTAAATCTTCGTCAAGCAATTTATCTTCAAACCACCTTTGAAAGTCATTGCTATCACATTCAGATGCGGGAATGCCTGTCTCATCTTCATATTCTAGTTCATACTCTTCGTAATCATTATTCATTGTCATTTCATAAGCACAATCTTCTATATGCTTGAGTGCAGCTTTGATTTCTTTTTTGGCATTTTTGACATTGGCTTTAAGATATGCAATTATGGCTTCCTCACTCATATTATCGTTTTCTAGTATGAGAGATAGAAGAGTTTGCGCTTTTGCTGCTTTATTTGGTTTTCCCTCTTTTTGCATTTTGTCTCCTTTATGATTTGAAAAAGTAGAATTATACAAAAAAACCACAGCTAAAAGAATATTTAGAGAGCGTGGGGAAAGAGTATGAATAGGTTTAAATATTTAATGCTTTAAGATAGCATTATGCAATGATTTATGGTAACTTTTATTATAGCAATCCTTTAAGAAAACTCACTGCTTTTGATGTGCAAGGCGTTTTGAATGCGCTAGAGTGCATAGAATCTACTCTTAAATCAAAGCAAAAAGGCTATTTTGTCGGGTATATGACTTATGAAGCAGGCGTGGCTCTCCAAGCTCATCAAGCAAAAGCATATCATCATCTCTATGAGCGTATATGCGCTACAATGTCTTTACATAGGCAACCCTTGCTTTATTTTGTATTTTTTGCCAAAAGACGTAAGCTTAAAAATCTTTTTAACAAGACACATCACACTCAATTACCGCTATTTCTTTTGCAAGGGCTTGACTATGAGGGTTACAAGAGCGGATTTACACGCATAAAAACGCATATTTTAAAAGGTGAGAGTTATCAAATCAACTATACTCACGAGCTAAAGCTTTGTTCTCAAGTGCAGCCCAAGCAGCTTTTTAAGCAGATTCTTTCTTATCAAAACACCGCATACAAAGCCTACATTAAAAACGCATTTGGTGAGATTCTATGTTTTTCACCCGAGCTTTTCTTTGAGGTAAAAAATCGCACAATTACCACTCAACCAATGAAAGGCACAATAAAAAGAGCCAAAACACATAAGCTAGATGTTATACAAAAGCACACATTGCAGCAAGATAGCAAAAATCGTAGCGAAAATATGATGATTGTAGATTTATTGCGTAATGATTTGAGCAAAATTATCAAGCCTAGCTCCTTGCGAGTAAAAAATCTATGCAAGATAAAGACTTATCCCACACTTCATCAAATGGTCTCTACTTTGCAGGGGAGATTATCCAAACAGACTTCATTGCGTGAGATTGTGTGCGCTCTTTTTCCTTGTGGGTCTATCACAGGTGCACCAAAGCTTAAAACAATGGAAATTATCCATAGTTTAGAATCTCGCCAAAGAGGCGTATATTGTGGCGCATTAGGTGTGATTTCTAATCAACATACTTCCTTTTGTGTGCCTATTCGCACACTTTTTAAATGTGCAGATGAGGACTTTTATCGCTATGGTGTGGGAAGTGGGGTAGTGTGGGATTCTGTATGTGAGAGTGAGTTTGCCGAATTAAAGCTTAAAGCAAGTTTTTTGCAACCCACCCCTTTAGAATCTTTTGCGCTCTTTGAAACAATGCTTTTTGAAAATGGACGCATTTTTTTACTCCAAGAGCATTTAGAGCGACTTTTGCACTCTGCGCGTAAATTTGGCTTCCTTTGCAGCAAATTTAGTGCATTTACTGCTTCCTTTGCACACTCGCATTTATATCCAAAGATTGAATTCCCACACATTCAAGCATTACACAAGCGAGATTGTATCAAGCAAACACAGGCATTTTTTCAACTTTGCAAACAACAAATGCCAAAAGAGCGAGCAATATTGCGCTTAAGTCTTATGCCAAATGGCGCGTATGCTCTTGAGATAAAGCCTTTTGTGCCTTGTGCTTGCACTCGTGTTATATTGTCTAAACACACGCTTAATTCACATAATATATTTTTATACCATAAATCCACGCAACGCAACCATTTTGCAGATTCTATAAAACTCATAGAATGTAGAGCGGTGTTTGATGTGCTGTATTTTAACCAAAAAGGTGAGCTATGCGAGGGTTCGCGAAGTAATATTGTGCTTGAGATAGAGGGGAGATTCTATACACCAAAGCGCAAAAGTGGATTGCTTGGTGGCACTTTGGCTCAAGCATTGCTCCAAAGTGGAGCGATAAAGGAAAAAACTTTAAAACGCAAACATCTTGCAAAAGCACAGAGAATCTACTGTATAAACTCTGTGCGAGGAGTGGTAGAAGTGCAGCTTGAAAGAGGGGTAAAATGAAGCAAAAAGTATCAAAAGTGCTCCTCATTGATAATTATGATTCTTTTACATATAATGTGCTTTATTTGCTTAAAGAATGTGGCACAAAGTCATTTGTTGTGCCAAATGATACATCTTTATTGGAGCTAAAACAGCTTTGCAAAAAGCATTCTATCACTCATCTTATCATCTCTCCCGGTCCAAGCCACCCTTTAGAATCTGGTGTGTGTTTGGAGGCAATTAGGCATTTTGCCCCATATAAGAAGATTCTAGGAATCTGTTTGGGACATCAGTGTATCGCTCAAGCATTTGGAGGCGAGGTTGTTTCTATTGCAAATCCTACACACGGCAAGATAGCGCATTTTCATTTCACGCCAAACTCTTTATTTAAGGGGGTAAAGCAAGGAATAAAAATTGCTCTATATCATTCACTCTATGTAAGTCAATTAGGGCAATGTGAGGCATTAGGATATAGTGAAAATGGGGTGCTTATGGCTCTTAAAGCAAAGGGTTACCAAAGCTATGGAGTGCAATTTCACCCAGAGTCTATTTTGCAAGAGCAGGGCAAACGCATAATGCAAAATTTTCTTGCATTATAGTTTGGTGGGGAGGTAAAGGCGGAGTGATTGGGAAATGAAAGGAATCCATTATGCTATATAAAAATATATTTAAAATTCTCTTTTTTATCGCAGTATTGATAAGTTTAGTTAATGCCCAATCAAGCGAAATAGCAAAACCTAGCTTTGATTGTGCTAAGGCTACTACAAAAGTAGAAAAGATGATATGTGAGGATTCTAGTGGGGAATTACAGAATCTTGATAGGTATATGACTGAAGTCTACACACAGCTAAAAAAAGAGTTAAAAATCTCTAAGTTTCCCGATAAAGACCAAAAACTTAAGGAAATTTTAGAATCACAAAGAGCATTTCTTAAAAAAAATTTACAATACGATTCGTCCTCCAATCTTTTAAAAAAATCTTATAAAATACGCATTACGCATCTACTCAAGCTTTTGGGAGAAGTGCTAGATTCTAACAATAAAGAGCTGTGTGAGTATGCAAGAAAAGACAAATTTGATGAGAGCAAATGGAGAAAAATCCACCCATCTACTCATCCGCCTTTTAGCGTAGGCTTGTGTGCCTTTGGACGAAACAATAGAGATGTCTTTTTTGATTCTTTTTGCACACAAAATGGCGAGATTAAAAAAGATGAAGTGGCAAAAGCCATTCGTGAAAAATCTCCATACATAGAGTTTCCTAAAAGCTATGAAAGACAGATTGATATTGATAATGATGGGGCATTAGAAAAGGTAATTATCACAATAGGGAGCTATTTTGGAGTGCTTTGGATATATAAAAATGGTAAGCTAGATGAAAAAGTAAGTGATAGAATCTATGGCGATGATTTGCATTTTAGTGGAGCAAAAACCATTGAAAATGTTTGCATAAATAGCGAGGAGGCTTGTGCGGCACTAACTACATATGCTCTGCCAAGTAATAAAATTTCACAACGACTAGAATTTTATCCTGCAAATGAACGTGGTTTTATGCCTATACTAAGCGAATTATCTTATGGGGTTATAGAGTTTCAAGGTAAAAATTATATTACTCTCTTGAATGGGAGATTTTTTGAGGATAAGGATTTTATTTATCCAACAACACGCATTTATCTTTTAGAGGGTAATAAGAGAGAACTAAAATGCACTTATTGAAGTAAATAGGAGGTTTTATGCAAAAGATTCTAGTAAGTTTAGGTGTTTGTATAGTTTTAGGCATTTATCTTAACGCTCAATCCCCACAAGAATCTAAACCTAGCTTTGATTGTGCTAAGGCTACCACAAAAGTAGAAAAGATGATATGTAATGATGAGAGTGGGAATTTGCAGAATTTGGATAGACAAATCTTTAAAAGTTATCAAGAGACAAAAGCAAAGCTTGATAAGAATGGCAAAAAAGCATTCTTAGATTCTCAAAAATCTTGGCTTAAAACACGAGAGAGGTGCGAATCTAAAGAATGCCTAAAAGAGCTTTTGCAAAGTAGAATCAAAGAGCTACAAACCTACACAATGTATATAAGCAATGCGTGGCTTGGGACTTATGAGTTACAAAAAAATCTTTATATGGGGAGCTTTGAGATACAAAAATGTAAAAATAATACTTGTGAAGCCTCATATTTTGCTTTGTTACATAAAAGCGAGTTTAATGATATGCACCAATGTGATATAAGTTTGAAGTTGCAGATAAAATCACGACAAGAAGCCATAGCTTATTATGATGACGAGGATTTTGTAAATTGTAAAATTTATATCAAGAAAAATCCGCAAGGCATCGTATTTACAAGAGATGAGAAAGCCTTTGATTCACCTGATTCTTTTTGTAGCACAATGTGTGGTAACCAAACGATATTTGAGTGGGGAGATGTGTATAAAAAGGAGGTGCAATAATGTTGTATGACATTAATGTTATTTTAATGGAAAAGAACTTTATCTTTATAGCAGTAATAAAGTGATAGACTACTTTAAATAATAAAGGAATAATATGAAAAAAATAATTGTGTGTTTGTTTTGTTTGTCGCTTATAAATGCCAATGAACTTTTAGAAGAATTTAATAAATATTCTACAAAAATATATCAAGGGGAGATTGTGTTATTATTAAAGCTAGTGGAGTAGAAGTAGTGATAGATTCTAAAGGATTAGTCGTTAAAGGTGGGGAGGTAAAGGCGGAATGAGGGAAGATGCTAAGAGCAACTTTGACCCATTGCTTCTGCAAGGATTGCCATATAGGTATGGGAGGACAGGACAATGAACAATATACAACCTATCTTTGAGATAAAATCTAAAATGGGCATATTACACAAATTCATCAATATCATTGTGATACTTTTTAGTTTTGGTATATTATATAGTTTATATATGACGACTTCTCTAATGGAGTTGATTGAAGCTATCAAGAAAGAGTGGGCTACCATACTTATTTTTCCATTTACAGTATTAATGATATGGGGATTTATTTTTTGTCTGAATGAGATTATTTTCAACAATCAACGTAAAATAGTTCTCTATAATGATTATTTTATTGTGCAAACCTATCAGTTTTTCTTCAAAAAGACAATGTATCTCCATTATGGAGAATATGGATTGGTGGTAAGATTTAGACCTCCTCTTTTTTATGTGTTTATATTTTATGATATGAAAAAACAAAAATTGCCTTTTGGTTGGTTTGACGCAAAGATAAAAGGTAATTTTTATTATCCTTTATTTGACAAGAAAATGGCAGAAAATGTAGATAAATTCCTTGAGATCTTTAAACAAAAAACTAAAAAAACTTTAGAATCTCAAGGTATTAATCACTATAATTTAGATGAAAAAATTTTACTTACCCTTGGGAGATGACCTTATGAATCCCAACAATCCTAACCAACCCAACACAGCAGGTATTAAAATAGGCTTACCTAACTCTAGTAATAAAGGATTTGATGTTAAGGCTGGTATTATAGATTCTAACCCCAATGCTACTTATAATCCAAATAATAATATTAAACTTTATGATTCTAAAGATACATATAATCGTATTCCTTTCGCAGAAGTTATAATGTGTAATATTGATTGTCAAGAGTTTTTAAAAAATGCCACAACATTAAACACACAAAACAATATAGAATCTACGACCAACACAGAATCTGCACACCAAAATAATACAAACCAACCCTTTACCTATGAAGATTCTAACATTACAGCTAAAGAAATTATCAATAAGGATAATACTTCAACTTTAGTCATAGAATCTAATACAAATTTGCTAGAATATCAAGGTAATACCACTGATACACTAATGAGTGGAATAAGTGGAGTGTTTGCTTCAATGGCAACATTAGCAGAGAAATATGGGGTAGATAAATCACTCAAAGAATCAACTAAAGGACTTGGAACTAAAGGCAGAATCTTAGCTATTATTTCAAGCACGAGGATTCTATGAAACACTTTGACCCATTATTGCTTAATGGTTTTGGCACTCAAAAAGAACGGATAACTCATCGCTATATATTTATTATTTTAAATTATGCTCCTCTTGTTTTAGGCATTTTAGGATTAACTCATAGCTTTAAATATCCATTTTCTCCCATTTTTTTGACGCTTTTAAATATTTGCTTTGGATTATATTGTGTGATTTTTTTGTATGCTAATATACTTTTGTATCAAAATGGACACACTCAAGTAAAAGCAGATGAAACAAAAGCTTTACTTATTTGCAGAAAACATATAAAATCTTATGACTATCTTATGCTTGTATTTTTGATTTTATTTTATCTTGTTGGGTTATTAATTAGCTTAAACTTGTCTCTTGTTATTTTTAGTCTGTGGCTTTGGTATTTATATTTTGCAAAACCATTTTTACTTAAAGAGGTTTTATTATGTAAAGATTGCCTCATAGTAAGATATAGAATCTATGGTGATATTACGCTTAATTTGCAGAATCTTGCTTTAGTTGGAGAGGGACTTGGGATAGGAGTTAATCAAACACTTGCTAGAGTAAATTTCAATAAAAAAAGAAAGTGATTGAAACTTATCAGATTTTAGGCAATATTGATAATGATATGCTAGGCAGATTGGAGAACAAAACACAGCTCAAAGAAGCACTTTATCAAAAACTTGGCTTTAATGTGGATAGCATCTCTTATGCAAGTCAATTTGGATTAAATAGAGCAATGAGGGAGGAATAATGAACGCTAACGCTCCTTATAACACATTTCTTTTTAATGGATTAGGCACAACGAGTTTGAATGCAAAATGTGCAAGAATATACAATCGTTCTTTTATTGTAGTGCAATTTTTGGCGGTTGTGATATGTTTTATAGCGGCAGAATCCACTCTTAATGCTTTTGGAATTGGTTTATTCTTTAAACTCTATTGTGTGGATTTTGCAAATTTTATATTTATGATAATATGTATATATCTTTTAGCCTATATGTTTATATTTTATAAAGCTGGACAAGAACCTATCATACAAGATAAGTTATTGTTTGTCTGTGAATGTGCATACCAACAAAAATGGTATCAGAGGATATTGTTTCTCTATGAGGCAGTAGTTTCTTTTCTTTTTTGTGTATCTTTAATTCTTTTTGCCTACTTTTCACAAAATATAAGCATATTGGCTTTGCCACTTTATTATTTTATAATGAGTAAGCCATATTTATTAAGAAAAATCCTTGTGTATAAGGACAAACTTGTTTTGCAATATAGGTTTTATGGCAATATATGTATTGATATGCAAAACATTGGCATTGCTTCAGGTTTGGGAATAGGACATAATATTTTTGCAGGGCTTTTTTATGTTATAAAACATAAAGATTTCATATTATGTTATCATCTTGTTGGACTTAATCTAGTTGGATTAACTCATAAAAAACTCCTTATAGAAACAATCAACGAGCAGAGCGGATTTGATATGATACATCACACTAGAATGAGCCTTTTGGGTTTAAGAAGGAAAAGAGTATGAAAGAAAAGCAAGATATAAGATATGATGAGTTTGGAGAGGAGATTCTGTATGAGATAAGGCATAATGTGTTTATATTGGATTGGATTTCTTATATATTAATTTTTTTATTTTCTCTATTCATTCTTATAGCATTCCCAATAATGATAAGTAAAATATTCGCAGACGAAAATCCTATTCTTGTATTGATTGCTGTATTTTATAGCCCAAAGTCTTGGTTGATATTTTTGCTCTATATTGCCATTTTCTATTCAGTTATAGATGCGTATCGCCAAGCATTTTACTATCGCAAAAACAAAATCTATATTACCAATCAAGGCATAGGTTTTGAGTGTAGGCATTGGTTTAGAATGCAAAAGGGATTCTTTAAGTTTGGGGAAGTGGGATTAGTCAAATACTATACTCCAAGACCATTTTTAGAAAGGTCTAATTGTTTTGTTTATTATTTTTTGAACTACCAAGCACCGAGTAAAAATTATAAGTATTTCAATTTGATTTTTATGCCTAAGCATTATCATAAAGTATTTTTATGCGATGAATATGTAACAAATCAAGAACGAGAAAAACTACTCAACTCCATTCGCCAAAAGACTAAAGAAGCTTTAGAATCTCAAGGCATAACAATCAGTGATGCAGAATTAAAAGATAAGATAAAAGATTTAGGCTATAAGGACATCTAATGCCACAAGATTCTATACACAATATCCAATTATCCCCAAGTGTAGTATATGGCGATGGAAACTTCCCTCAAAAAGAATATGGAAGATTAAAAGCCTTACTTGATAAAGGACAAAGAGAACAAGTTATTAATGACTTAAAAGTTCGTTATCAAAAGGATAGAGATTTAGCTTATGAATTAGCCCATAGATTAGAGATTGATTTAGCAAAAGAACTCAATGTTATTCATTATGACAATCTTAAAGATAAAAATGCTTCTTATATTATCCTTGCAGATTATAATACGCAAACTCAAGAATTATCTCTAAGCTTAGAATCTGAAATCTTTAATACTTTACTTGATACAATCCATTATTATTCACAATACAAAGGCAATTTTGCAGATACTTTAATGGCTGGAATAAGTGGAGTGTTTGCTTCAATGGAAGAGGGAGCAAAGCAGGTTGCAAAACTAGCAATAGAGCAAGGATTTTCAAAGAAAATAAAAGCACTTAAATATGTCTTTAAAGCAGAGGGTATTTCTGTATCTGCTACTTATAATTATGGGAACAATGATGGAGATATAGTTAAAACAGGTGCAGGATTGGTGATTGAAATGTTACTTGCCTCTGGAATCTCTCTTATCCTTGCCTCAACCTTAGGCTTAACTTCAGCTCCTGCTTTAATTGTTATTGGTGGAATTTCTGCACTTATCGCAGGTATTTTAATGAACACTCAAACAGGCAAAGACTTTATAAATTTCCTTGCTGATGATGTTCTTAAACCCCTCATAGACTCCCTTGAATCCAAACTCCAATCTTTCTTTTCTATGTTTGATTCTAATCCTTTAGAATATGAATTAGTGCCAAATCCTACTTTAGAATCTAAAGACTACCAATCCCTTATAGAACTTCTCTTAAACAAAAACTCTAATGCCCTTGATATAGATACACTTCTCCATACTTTTCCAAACTATCTTGCTTATCCTACCCACTCTTATTCCACTAAAGATTCCACAAACTCTTCTCTTGCTCTCTCTACTCCAAAAGATGCTCTCCCTATACACATCAAAGCCCAATGCTTTAATCATAAAAAAGAAGCTTTAAGTAATAGAGAGATTTATGTGTATTCTCCAAACTTTTATTCTTTTGTAGATAGGGCTAAAAGTGATGAAAATGGCTTTATAGAATTTCATAATGCTTATGTCAGCTCTAAGATGACTAATTCAGATTTGTATTTTGTATTAAATAGGTATGGTTTAGATGAAGAACAAAAAGACTTTCATATCAAAATCTCTCCTTCTAAAACTATCCAACCAAAGGATAAACAAGTAGGAGAACTTTTAGAGCAAAGATTAAGCTTTGAGAAAAACATTCCTAAAGCTATCACTCTCAATGACAATATAAAGCCCAATATTAAAGTTAATGCCATAGAGTATATACCACAAGAATACAATCACAATTCTTT
This sequence comes from Helicobacter hepaticus ATCC 51449, assembly GCF_000007905.1. Classification (NCBI taxonomy): domain Bacteria; kingdom Pseudomonadati; phylum Campylobacterota; class Epsilonproteobacteria; order Campylobacterales; family Helicobacteraceae; genus Helicobacter; species Helicobacter hepaticus. The sequence goes on along the minus strand of NC_004917.1, from coordinate 287,403 downwards.
TAATTCACCTTTAGAACATCATCTTATAGAATCTATCACACTTCAAGCCCATTATGTTCTTAAAGATTCTCAAAAGAAAAATATACAAGGTGATGAACAAAGTCTTCTTAAAGAATCTATACAAAGATATAAACATAAAACTAAATGGGGATACATTGTATTTGATAGAGATGAAGAGATAGAGCAAACATTAAAGCAAGTCAATAAGACACAACCTCTGATTTATTCTAAGAGATTTAAAGAATTAGAAAATATTAAAGGGGAAATAGTCAATATTCCTTTCAAAGAAGAATGGGAGAATAAGCAAATAAGATTCTTTGCTTATTTATGGAGAGCAAATAGAGATGTGGGGTGGGATTATGAATATACAATAGAAAAATTAAGAATGGAATTACATTTGATTGAAGCAGAGGCGGCAAATTTTGCAAGGCAATTTATAAAAGATGCTAATATTAGACAATCGTATAAGCAGGGCATAAAGGAAATGTCAAATAAATTCTTACAAGAAGTAGAAAAGGAAAACGATAAATCAAGACGCAATATTTTGGCTGAGAGATTAGCAAGAGAAGCCAATATATTCCGCAATCAGACTATGAATGATATGCGTAAAAAAAGCACACATCTTGGTAAAAGTATAGCAGAAGTTATGAAAAAAGATGGTAGGACTTTTGATGAAATGGTAGAGAAAAAAATCAAGGATTTAAAATACAATAAGCCTTTTGAACAACTTACGAGTAAAGAACAAATGGAGGTTTATAAGGAGATTATTAAATCTTCAGGCAAAGATAATAAAAAAGTAAGCTCCATAACCACAGGATTTAAATATTTTGGAAGATTTTTGGTTATAGTTTCTTTTGGAGCATTTGCTTACGATATTTATCTAGCTGAAAATAAAGCTAAGGCTACTATATCAGGTGGAGCAGTATTTGGGGGAAGTGCAGGAGGTGCAGTTGGCTATGCTGTTTGTCCTTTTACAGGCTGGTTTTTTGTTGGTTGTATAATGGGAATGTCTGGAGTTGGAGCTTATTTTGGGGCTGAAGTCGGAGATTTTATTGTTAATGATTATTTTAGCAAAGAAGTAGATAGTTTTTTAAAGGAACACAATCTTGATTAGTCTGACGCAACAAGAATTAGAAATTTGCTATATTTTAAGTGAAATATTCAATGTTAATATCTCCTATGAGGATATATTGTGGGATATACAACAAGACACAGAAAGGTATCAAAAAGATAAAGAGCTGTATCATAAATATGCTTATTTGAGTGGTAAGGAGGAATGTTTTGCTATTTTTAGGGTAAAAAGAAAATATAAAGAGGTAAAAAAGCAAATTTTATCCATAAAAAGCGACTTTACTCAAAAAGATTTAGAAAGATTATTTTATATCACAGGTTCATATTGTTTAAAAAATAGAATGGTGATTGATGATGATGATTGGGTAATTGAAGAAGGCTGGAATAAGATAGAGTTTATGGAAAATATCACAAAAATAAAGGAAGTATCATTTTTCCGAAAAAAATATATCAATTTTAGAGTAAAAAATCATTATAAAATTTTATGTTTTGTGTTTGGTTTTACGCATTATTGCTTTGAAGAGCAAAAGAGTATATTTAAAAAGCACAGCTCTATACATTTGCACAGCTCTACAATTATTCTTATTGTATATATTTTTGCTATTGTTGGTAACATTATCTTCATATCTATAGCTAAACATTTTATTGGTGATGATGTATTCCTTATATTTCTTATATTTATTGCTTTTATTGTTGTTATGGCTTTGATGAGATATTTTAGAGGTATATAGCTATGAATAAACAAACTAATACGATATACTAAAATCAAAAAAGAAGATGGAACATTTATAATCAAAATCTTAGAATGGTTTGAAAAATGATAAAATCCTATATGCAAAACTTTAGCATTAAGCATTATAAAATGATAGATTCTAAAACTCATCGTCTCTTTGGGGATTGGCGTAATCACAAGGCTTTAAGAAATACAAACACAAGCCTTATGGATATATATCGCATCGCTTATCCCAATGCAAATAGGGCAGATGTTTTGGAGTTGATAGAATTTAGTCTTTATAATCAGCTACTTTATGAATGGCACGAGATTGATGAAGTATTGATGAGTGAATGGCTAAATGACTATGAAAAGGAATATTTGCATATTATACAAGAGGCATTTTTAAAGCAACACATAGAGTTTGGCTCAAGTCTTGATGAGGCGATAGATTCTCTCTATAATCTCTCTAATTATAAGCAATCTTGCAAGGAAGCTTGGGAGTATTTTAAGGAAAACTTTATCAATAATGAACGATATTTTGCGTGGGAAGTGAAATGTGATGTAAAACTTACCAAAGAGAGTTTTTGGGATAATCCTAAGTGTTGGAGCAGATATAATGTGTGGGTGGATATTACGCCCAAAGGCACAAAATACTTTAATGAAATCCTAGCCCCTAGATTCTATAACAAATACAAAGACTTAAGTGTTGAAATAGATTCAAAAGGAAATATTATAAGGTGGATAGGAAAGATTAATAGATGAGTGCTTCAAACATATCTCACTCTTATGTCAATACTCTAACCCTTTTACCTCTCCCCTTTAGCTATACTCCCTCTTTAAAGAGTAAGCCTAAAGCTCCAAATAGCACTCTAGGAATTGTGATTGGGCAGAGTGAGGATATAGAAGGACAAAGAAATACTATTCATACAGATAACTTTGGCAGGGTGAAAGTAAGAATGAATTGCTTTGCTAATCAAGAAGTTATAGATAATGCAAGAGCGAAAGAACAAAGAAATGCTCAAGGAAATAATGCAGAGAATAACCATCATAATACTCAAGCAAATCACCCTCTCACACAAGAAAATCATACAACAAACAATGATGTGGATAGTAACAATTCACAAACGAAAGCCTATTCTTATCATTACTCTCCTTATCTTAGAGTAAGCTCTCCTATTGCAAGTGCAAGTTCAGGTTTTTATCATACTCCAAGAGTGGGAGATGAAGTATTAATAAGTTACTTAAATAATGACATAGATATGCCCATCATTATAGGCAGTCTCTACAATCCAAGTAATCCTGCCTTACCTCCCCTCCCTTTAAATGCTCATCAAACAAGTTTAAGTGCAAGAACTCTTAATAATAGCAGTGCATTGCAAGCAGAGAATACAAACTCTCATCACAATCTCATAGAATCTGGATTCAATGAAATCACGCTCTCCAATCTCAAAGAACAAGAACACATCTATCTTCAAGCACAAAGAGATTATGAAGAACTCATTAAGCATAACTTTCTCCAAACCATACATAACAATAAAGAATCTCAAGTAGAGGGAACTTATAATGAAAGGATTAAAAAGATTCATACTCAAACCATAGATTTAGCAAAGATTGTAAGTATTGGAGGAGAATATAATACCAATGTAGCTTTATCTAAAGATACCATTGTAGGATTAAGTCATACTTTAAATGTAGGAGTAGATAACAAAGTAAGGATTGCAAAGAAGAGTAGTGAATATGTAGGAGAGGATAAGGAGGTGGAGATAGGGGGGAATCTCAATACAAGTATCAAACAAGATGAGAGTAGGAATGTAGGGGGGAATAAGAGAGAGGTGGTGGAGGGGGACAGCGATATAAGCATTGAGAAAAAGTTTAATATTCAAACACAAGGTGAAATTGCTATTCATTCTAATGAGAATATTCATTTGTCATCTCCTCAATCTTTGAGTTTAGAATCTGATAGAGCTGCTGTAATGGTTGCAGACAATATAACAATGATTGCAGATTCTAATTATCTCCTTAATGCTAATAATGAAGCAACAATTCAAGTGAGCGATACTTCTATTGTAGCCAAAAGTGATTCTATCGTTATTAAAGCTGGTGGAGTAGAAGTAGTCATAGATTCTAAAGGATTAGTCGTTAAAGGTGGGGAGGTAAAGGCAGAGTGAGGGGTAAAATGGAGCAAAAAATAATCATATTGTTACTATGCAGCCTTATGGGTTATGCTTGGAGTATGCCAATAAAAGAAAATACAAAATCTACAACGCAAACTATTGTATCACTAGATTCTGTATTGGAAAATCTTATCAATAAAGCCACATTAGATTCTGTAAACAACTTGACACAAGAGGAATGCGAAAAGTTGCAATATACCTATAATGCAAATTCGCAAGATTCGCAAAATGATAAGGATTATAGTGAGGAGCAAAGCTGCTACTATGTCGCAATACAGAATCTTAAAACCACTACTGCGGAACTTATAGCTAAAAAACACATAGCCACTGATACAAATTCGCTAAATTCTATTCTGCATTACAAAATCATTGCTTTTTTAAGCACCACAAATTTACAAACCTTGCGTGATACACTAGGCTTTGAAGTAACTTATCATTTACAAAATGTGATAAATATTTGCCATCGTCTTGATGGTTTAGAGTTTGAAGCAAGCTGTAATTTGTATATGCAGATTTTTGATGATTTAGCACGATATGTAGCACAAAAACAAAATCTACCACAAAAAGCAATGCAAGACTATCAAAACAATTTTGAGCAAATCACACAAGACGCACTTGATAGCATAGAGCAAGAATTGCCTGATATGCCGTAGCATAAGGAATATAATGCTCCTAGCAGATAATTTTAGAAATGTTATTACAATGATGTTATTTGGTAATAAAAATAAGAATCAAGAAATATCCATACCAAAAGATTCGCAAGGTAAAGTATTAGGGAATGGCTATCTCTATACAGATATATTAGAATCTAAGAGAGATAATCCAACAATCAAACCATTTCAAAAAGACACTCAATATAGAATTACAAGCACTTTTGGCAGGAGAACTGATTTAAAAAATAGAGAGCCACATTCTGGCATAGATATATGCTTTTCACAAAGCTTTTCAATGGGAGAATTTACTTACAAAAAACCCCCATTATTTTCACCAATAGATGGGCAAATTATTTTTAATGAAAAATCTTCTTTAAACTCTGTGTATATCATTGATAAAGATAAAAATAAGCACGGATTGTTGCATATGGATGTTGTATTCGTGCAAAATGGACAAACAATCAAGCAAGGAGATTTGGTCGGTATTATTGGCGGAATTGGTAAATCTTTATTAAGCATAGATAATCAACAAGTTAATACTATTTATGATAATGTATTAAAACTTCAAGAAGTGAATTATTTTCAAGCATTTATTGATTTTTTAAAAAATGATTTTACGATATTAGAAAATATCACGGATAATATGCAAATGCAAAAAGCCCAAGAGTTTATTAATAAAAAGTGGCACGAAAGCATTGCAAAACAACATAAAGCATATATAGATATATTGGATAAAAATGGTATTCAAGCTATACATCTTAATACATTATTAAAGCTTATGGAACGCAAAGATTTAGAAAAAGAAAAAGAGCGAATAATAAAAAATGAAATTATTAGGCATCTAAGAAATAAATTTGCCATACATTTGCATTATCAAATACAGGATTCTAAAGATAAGTTACTCAATCCAGCAGTATTTTGGAATACTACTTATAAGATAAAAGAAACGCATTATGACGAGCAAGATACTATTATTCAAGTAAATGATTTGCATAAAATCTATGAATATAGTTATGATAAAAACTCTAATTTATTAGAGATAAAAACACCAAAAGGCAGACGCTTTTTTCCATATTACACCTCTGAAAAATATTATACACTCCACAATCCAAGCACAATAAAGGAAAATTTAGGCTTGTATTATAATATTAGAGCCGTTGATTCTAAGAAGTTTAGAATCTGTGAATATTTTTTGCAAGAAAAAGAAAGACTTAAACAACAAATTTTGCTATATAGGAGATATAAAAATGGGAAAATAGATTCTAAGAATAAAGACCAACAAGATTCATACAATAATTGGTTTCAAGTTATTTCAGGAACTGCGAATTTTAGAAAGATAGACATAGAATTAGAGCCATTGTATTATCAATGGTATAAAAGAGATGGTATATTAGGCACAGCACCAGAACAAAAAACAGAGAATCCAAATGGCACAGTAACCATTAATCTCACTCTTAGTAATCAACAAGGATTTTTGCAAAACACTCCTATTTATATTTATTCATATTTTCATCATAGGCTCTATGAGAGCAAAACTGATGAATATGGAATATTGCGTTTTTGCCTATCATTTGAAGAGAGTAATAAAAGTTTTACTCTTGCCTTATACTGCCACAAAGAACTCTTCAATATGGATACTTCTAGTATGGTAGGCAATATAACCAAAATAACTCTTGCTCCTAGCCATATACAAAATAAAGAATATATTGGAAATAAAACAATGCAATATATCTCCAAACAAGAATTGCAATCAAATATCAAAGTTGAAATGATACAAAATATGCCTTATGAATATTATTTTAAGAGGAGGAAGTAATTAGAGGTAGCTTTTCTAACAAAACAGAAACTGCAGATTCTAAATATAGTGAGATTCAAACCAATTTCTCCACTTAATAGTTTTAGCACTGAAGCATTGACTGAGATTTTTAAACATATTAAAAGTCCCATAAATGTGGATATTGCTCAATCTTGTGAGGAATTAAGCGATGAAATGCTCTTACAACACTATTATTATCTCAACCCATTCACAAAAGAATCTAAGGAGGAACAAATAAAATCCACTTTAGCATTTTTGCGTGAGGAGCGATGTTCTATTTATCCCTTTGAAAAAAGTGTAAATGGAACAAAGCAGAGATATTGGCTAGTAATGCAGCCGTGGGTGCAGTAAAATTTTGTTGGATTTGAAAAAAAGGATTTAAATATGGTAGAATGTCACAAACGCTCCAAAAAAGGAGAAAGAATGCAGATTGATTATATCATTGCAGAGCATTGGCAAAAAGAGCTTCAAAAGCATTTTAGCCCTGAAGCTTCTCAAGCAATAGTTAATCTTGAATGTAAGGCAATAGATGAGGAGCATTTTAAAAAGATATTCGAGGAAAAACAAGAATATCTCATTGCTACAATCATTAGCAAAATGCACTCTATCTTTGCCACAAAAGAGGATTTAGATAACGCTATCCAAATCTTGAGACTAGAGCTAAAGCAAGAAATAGCTGATGTTAGGCAAGACATAACAAAATTAGAAGGCAAGTTTGAAATACTCCGTAGAGAAGTTCGATACTATGCAATAGGTATCATCGTTTTGATGTTCTTGTTGCAACCAAAAGTGTTTGACTTTATTACAAATATTTTCAAATAGCTTCTACTCCTTGAGGATTAAGTCTTTTTGACTTTTTCCTCTGCTTCTTTCCCATATTTTTATTCCTTAACTTTTTTGAATATTCCAACAGGGATTCTATTTGCTTATCCCTTTTGGGATACTGCTATAAATCTCTTTTGGAGTATTTTACTCTTTAAATTACTTTCAAAGGATTTTGTATGAAAATCATCAAGCGAGACACTGCTATACAAGCAAATTTTAGAAGGGAAATTTCTTTACAAACAAGAATTGTCCGTGATAAAACAAAATATAGCAGAAAACAAAAGCACAAAGTTCGCTATGTGTAATAGTCTTAAGGCTTGCTATTAATTTTTAATAGCTCATTGTTTCCATAAGGGAATTTTTTATTTTCCCTTGTGGAAGTGAAATTTTCCTTGTGTGATTTATTTACATTAGGAGATTTCAAATGACCTACACACACATCAATACGCAAGATTTAATTTCTTGTGTAGCTACCAAAATTGCTAGAACCTTAGCAAAAAAAGAATCCAAGAAAACAAAAAAATCAGAAACATCACTTTTTGCTCTATTCTTTGGGCAAGTTCAAAGAGGAATCTCAACTTCATCTCACTTTATTCAAAGAGTTCAACAACGCTTTGAAGCAAATCAAAGTGAGGAGCTTTCAGGAGCAATCGCTCGTGCTATTAGAAACACTCAAGTAATTGAGCGTGGAGGTATGCACATTACACAATCACAAAAGTTTTTTGATACTGCTACAAACATTGTAGTAGTTTTAGAAAAACGCGGTGTGAGTGGAGCGGCTCTTGTTACTGCTTATAGAAGTGGAGAGGAAAATTTGATAAGTGATGATGAATACCAAGAGCTTGTTTCAAGAGGTATTCTATGATTTGTTTTATTGGCTATTGTGCTTTGATTTATCTGTGTTTGGCTCTCATACTAAGTGCTTTTAGCATAAAGTATGTCCTACACAATTTTAAAGGCAAGATAGGCTTTATTAGATTCTTAAGCTTTGTGATAAATCAACCATTAATTTGGCTTGAGGAAATCATAAGTGGCTTTAGCAAACCACCCAAAAAATAACTATCCTAGATAGTGTTTTTATTTGTTCCACAGAGGACTTTTTTATTTTTGTCCTCTAGGACAAATTCACAAAAAGTGCTTGATGGAGTAAATACTTTTTACTTCAGTGTCAGTTTTTTGTTCTGCGAGGAATATCATCTTTGTTCCTTGTGGGACAAATATCCAAGCAGCGTTGTTCCATAGCTTTTGCTATGAGTTCCCATAAAAATTAGGGAGAAAGGTTTTATTATGATTCAGTTATCACTTTTTGAGGAAGCTTATGCAGAGGAAATGATAAGAGCAACAGAGTATGGCTCACTCGTTAAAATCCACCAAGACAAAGTTTCAGGTTTATACCTTGTGACAGAAATCGAGGAAGGACAAGAGGACTATACGCTATCTTTTGAAACTTACGATGAAGCACTCGTTTATTTTAGACACTTTATTGTTGATATTAACAGCAATATAGAGCTAAAAGAGGACGGAAGTATTGGATATTATCCTGAAGCTACCCAAGCTGAGGATTATTCTAATCAGCCAACATTGTTTGATTTTACCTACTAAACAGAATCTACAAAAATTCCTAGAGGGAACATTCTTTTATTCCCTCTAGGGATAAATGTTCCTTCAATGGAGTTTTTTAACTTCATATTTAGCTTAAATTTTAAAATCCCAAGAGCTAAGTAGTATGGGTAAAAGGAGCATATTATGCTACAAAGAGTAAATGTAACAAACGAAAAAGCTTTAGAGGCACTACAACAAGTTGATGGAATTATGACGCAAGTTGAGGACGGCAGATGGTTTCTAGTCGAACACGATGTATGTGGGAGTGACCCATTAGAGGGACTTGGTGTAGGATTCTTAAGCACTTCGCGAAGGCATTTTACCGATGACATCTACAAAAGCATTGACAACAAAGAGGGTGAAACTTTTTGGGTGCCTGATGATTTTGCAGATTGCGATGAGATAGAGGATTTTCTTGCAAGAAATGACTATATCTATATCAAGGTATATTGTTATGACCACGGCGGACTTAGTCTATCACGAGGTTCTGTTTGTTCTTGGGACAGTTACCCCTTTGGGTATCTGTATCTTGACAAGAGACAAGTGCGTGAGATTTTTCAAGTAAAAAGACTAAGTAAAAAGACTCTTGAGAGAGCTGAGAAACTTTTAGATAGCGTATTGAAAGAATTTGACGACTATATCAATGGAGCGCAATACAATGTCCGAATATTCAGCTCACCTGATATGAAAGACTTTATCGATAGCCATTTTGTAAGTGGATATTCTGATTTGTGCGATTTTCTTGAAAAAGAATTGAGCCAAAATAGAGAAATCGCATAAAGGAGACCTTATGCAAGATTCAGTAACAAAAGCGGTGATTGAGGATTTGAATCGATATTATGGAAAAGATTTCATAACCTTTGATAAAAAGGGTATGACTCTCCATTATCGAGGAAGCCTTAAAGAGTTTTTTCAACAAGAACACCCAACAGACATCACAAAAAAACAACTCATTGAAAATGAAATCGATTTTGAGATGAGATTTGGAGATTTTAGAGATGATGTCTTAGGTGGTTCGGGAAGTATGGAGTATTGTGGAGATAATGATAAGTTATATCCCAATCATTTTGGTTTAACAAATGCCCCCTTATTTTCATTTGGTGGCTTTTTATATGAACAAGATGAACTTCCCATTAAGTATGTGTTTATGTATTTGGACCAATATCAATTAAAAGATTGGGTAGTTGAATTAAGGAAAGAAGGAAAAGTTACCTTTGAAACCTTTATTGACAATAGCAAAATACACGAATCACGGCTTAAAGAATACAATCAATAGTTTTTGTTCTCAATATTTCTTTGGAATCCTTTTTGAAGGAATATTGAGTTCTTTTTTCTTAAAAAATAATTCTTTTTATAAAAGGCTTTTATGAAGTTTTTTATAGAGAGAATACAGAATCTACTAGATTTGGGGAAAATAAGCATATTTGAGAGGATTTTAAAAAGCTAGAATCTAGTGGTTTTGTATGCTCAAACATACATTAAAGAACTCTTTGTATCTCTTAGTCATTGTTTCATTGTTTTTTGTTTTATCTGTAATATTGCGCCCTAAAAACAAAAATTCATCAATCCTTATTTTGCGATAATTTTGCCATAAATTCTCTGTCATTGTTTCCCTTATTGCAGGTATCATAAAGCGTAGTAACATTTTGTAGTTATCCAAAATTGCGCGGTAGATATGATTTTTGGCTTTTTTGATATTGCCACTTTTATCCTTAACTTCATCATTTGAATAAAATGTATTGCTTATATGGGCTAAGGCGTTATTAAACTCTAAAATAGATTGAACAAGAATATTGCCCTCTTTATTTATATGAAATTGCTTTAAGACCTCATTTGATAATCCTAAACGAGGGAGATATTGCAAAAAATCCTTATAAGCAACTTGATACTCTTTAATCAAGTCTATAAATTCCTTATCACCTAGAAGTATGCTAAAGTCTTTTGAATTAAGCGGTTTTAGAGTTTTTATTTGATTGTCGTAAGCTTCATTAATATACGCATTAGCAACATCTTGCGAGTTTTCTAATAATTCTTGTATCTCATTATCCTTTAGATTCTTGGTTAGCAAAAGGCAAAAGGTATCTTGAAAAACAACAAGCGCATCAATATTTCTCCCCACAATAGAATCTTCAAACATAGAGGAATATAATTCAACTTCAAGATATGAAAGATAAATATTTAAAAAATGCGTAAGGTATTCATTGATATTTCTCATAAAGATTATCCAATGCTTTATTTGCTTTTTTAAGTGCAACTTGCAAGGATTTTGAATTATTTTTGCCATAAACACTTTTAGACACGCTTCCTGTGTTTAAAGAGGGAACATTAATATATCCTATCTTTCCAAAACTAGCCCTTGTGAGTATCTTTTGTTTTGTTTTCATCACGCACTCCTTACAAGATTATTTACATCTTTTGCCATTTCCTTAACCACTTGCTCCATTATTTTGGAGTCATTGAGTGAATCTATGAAATCCGCATTTTTGCTTTTGATGCCATTATGAGAGGTAGATTCTTTTGTTTGCGTGAGACATACTTGCTGTTTTTGTTTGTTTTTCATTAAAACTTCATCTAGCAATTTTTTAGCTCTTTTTGTATCCATCATCTCCATCTCCTTCTTGTAAAAATATACATTACCCTTATACAAAAATTATATAAATAATTTTATTAAATTTCCTTTTAATTCCTTTCAATATTCTTTTAAGGGAAATTATTGCTTTGCAAAATGTATGCTTGGCAAAACATTAAGTATTTCCTATCAAAAGAGAAAATTTCACTTCCGCGCTGCCACTTAATGCCACATCGCAGCAAAATTGCGAGATATTGCAATCTCCACATTTGCGTGGCTAGGTATAAGCTACCAAAAGAGAAACTCCACCAAGGCTACCAAGGCAAAATCTCCCCGCACCACACTTTAGCATTTAGATTCTACACGCCAATTAATCACACCACGCTTTGATACTAGCACACGAGCTGTAAGCACACACTAGCGCACCAATCACACCATAATGCACCAATCACATTTAGATTCTACACCACACACCCCTCCATTCCTTTGATAGCAGAGTTAAACTCTAAAACATTGAAAGCTTTAAATATTCTTTTAGTTTTTGGAGTATAATCATAAGCGAAATTCGAAGGGCATACGAGTTGCCCACCTCTTCTTGAAACTTCGCTAAATACTATTTGTATCTTTAAATCTCGCAATATTTTGTTAATTTTGTATTGAAACTTTCTAATATATCTTTGAGAAATATCTCTGTTTGCGTTGGGGATATGCCTATGAGTGTGTCTTTTATTTTTGTAGTGAGCCTTGGAAAACGAGCATTATTTTCATAATGCCATTTTTTAATATTTTCCCAATGATAGCAACGATTTCTAAGGTTATGCAAAAGACTTAAAACAATATCAACCTTATCAATATTGCTAAAGCGCACTTTCTTACCCGCATTATAAAAGTATTCCCTATTGCTTGTATCATACTTTTTAAATTTTAACTTTTTGAGGTTCATTATACGATTTTGTAATTTTTCTTTTCTAAATGGTATGGATAATAATGCCAAAAGAAAGCCTAGATAAGAGAAAGTTTTTTAGCGCAATCACTCACATAAACATAATTATGCAAAATACCTAATCATCTTTATTTGTTTATCATCATTACTTGCAGGAAGCCTAACGAACTTATGGCGTTCATAAAACTCTATTACCTTTAGCACATTCACAGCATCTAAAAGAACAAATCTTGTGCCTAAGTAATTATGAATCTCTAGCAATATTGATAAAGCAATCTCCATTATTTCATCTCCCTTAATAACCGAATCATCACTTTTGCCAAGTTGCCCTATGATAAAGCAGGGGATATATTGCGTGTTAGCATTATGGTTGCTACTTAGTTTTTTAATAAGCGTTTTACTCAAGGTGCTTGTCTCTAGGAGATTGACTGCTAAAGCAAAGAATGCTTGGATAGTATTCCCTTTCAAAATAAGATATGTGCGTGTGTGGTGTTGTTTTTCAAGTTGGATAGCTTTTTCTCTAATAAAAGTTTCTAACTCTTTATTTTTTGAGCAAGAAAAAGCACAAAGAGCTTGAGAGAGTTGTGCTTCATTGTCATATTTAAGTATGTCTGTAAGCTGAATGATACTTAGTTCTGTTGAGCCCATAATGCAATAGAATCCTCTTTTGTGAGCCTTGTTACCTTATAGTTCTTTTTAAGTAATTCTTTGTCTTGAATGCTAATAGCAGATAATTGCTCTTTTGAAGTAGCTTTTTGAATGGCAGATTCTAAAGACTTGAGATGTTCCTTGCTTCCATCAGTAATCTTTATTGGATTAAGCATTGATTCTGTCATATCATACTCCTTATACTTTTAAAGATTATATCGCATTTTGTTTAGCGCAACTTTAATCTATTTGAAAAGTATATGCAATTTTATATATAATACTCCCATTGAAATTCACTTAAAAGGAGTAACCTATGGCAAATGCAGCAGAAGCAATGATGTGGGCAGCAGTATTTGCACCAAGTGCAGATGAGATTGCAGAATCTATTGTAAGAAAAGAGGAATTAAGACGAAGTGAGGAGGAATTAAGAAGGAGTGAGGAGAAGTTGGCGGAGGGAAATAGGGACTACAAGAGAAAAACTATTGGTTGGTTGAGAGATGGGACTACTGACGGGCTTTTAAGACGATTAAGAGCCATTGACCCTGAAAGACCACCTATTTACCCCCATATTTCAGCAGAAAAAGAAGCCGATATGTTAGAAAGCGGGGAGCTTAAACTAGGGCTTTTGTATGCACCGATGAAAAATGGTAAGTTTATAGATAACACAAAAGATTCCCAAAAATTATTATCTGAACTTATTTGGGCTGATGAAACAAGAGAGGAAGCACAACACCCTTGGTATATTGAACGCAGAAAGGATACAGAGGAATTGATTGCGGAAGGTTGGAGTTTTTATATCGTCTAAAGACGAACTGTCTCTTGTTGAATGCTAAATGAGTCCTGCTCTTGAAGCAGGAGCATAATGTTTAGCATTTAAAGTTACTTTCTCCTATTATGTCGTAGTATCGTTAGTGTGTTCCATTCCCCATAATTTCATTTCTTACATTATCCTTTACCCCATTCCCCATACTCGTAGCTTGATTCTCTCCAATACTTTTCTTTTCTCTCATTGCTTCTTTAAACTTACCAACACCCTGAGCATACATACTATTTGGATTAATAAGTCCTGTATTTGCACCAAGTTTAGCTATACCACCAGCAGGAGCAAACATACCTACATTGCTCACAGTATTACTTATAAAGCTCATACCTGTATTTGCCATACCTATTGCTCTCATACCTGATACACCACCTATTCCATATCCTGTTGCTGCACTTACACTACCCATATCTACATTATATCCACCTCGAACATTTAAGCTACTATCAAAGCTTCCGTGATAGCCCCCATCAATACCCGCAGCAAGATTGAAGCTTCTCCCATTAATTGTTCCACTAAGTGTAGAACTTCGTGTAAGGGCTGCAAATCTATTTGCTCTTTCAGCAGGACTAGAAGCACTTGCAATAGAGGCGATACCCACTTCACTCATACCTGCTTCTCTTAATGATTGAGTAAGCTGTGTGAGATTGCTATTACCAAATCTATCACCTAGAGCCAATGTATTATGATGTCTCATTGTAGAATCTGCAATCATTGATTGCATACCTGTATGTGTTACTATGCCATTACTCATCATTCCTGAAGCCTGTGCTCCTTGAACATTAGCAGACATAGAGGAGTAATTCATTACACCTGCTGAAGCCATTGTTGAAACTTGTTCTGCCATAATAGATTGTTTTAATCCATCATTGCCGAGTGCATTCATAGCATTATTTACATACGATTCTTGAGCTGCTGCTCTCTCATTAGCAAGATGTGTGTGAGATTTTTTTGCTGCTTCTCCAAGTGATATTACTTCATTACCTATATCACCTGTTGCCCCCATAGAGCTAGAATGTCCATCATAAACTTGTTTCAGTGCTTGGGAGTGGCTTTTATTTATGTCTTCTGCTTTTTTATCAAATGTTTGTCCTTCTGTTGCATTGAAAGTATTTCCAAATGAGTCTTTAATGCCTTGTCCTATTTGTTTTTCGGTTTGACTTTGCGTCATTCCTTGAGCATATGTTTGAATCTCTGCTGCTCTTTGAAATACTTTGCCATCACTTCCATTTGCCACATCAAACCCAACACCTCCATCATAACCTTTTGCAGTTCCTATGGTGCTATCGTGTCTCAAATCTGCATTAGATTTTGTTATACTTGAGAAACTATCCTCACCTTTGCCACCACTAATACCATTAAAATGCTCCCTTGCACTTGCAGCAGTTTCTCTTGCAGTAATATTTTGTATATCAGCACTTGTTTCAGCCATAGCATCAAAACTCCTTTGGAATCCTGCTCCGTGTCCATAAGTCCTTTGCAAACTTCTACCCTGTGCTATTTGATTAAGGACTTGAGCTTCAGCACCATATTGAACAGCATTCATTTGTTCTCTAGTAGTTTCTCCAAGCTTTCCTACACCTGCGGCTTGATTAGCAGCTATACGAGCATTAGTTTCTAAGCCTTGTGCGTAGAAACTACCTTCTCTACCGCCCGAGAGGTCTCCCTCTCGTGTATAGAAATCACCACTCATAAGTCCTCTAGCAGAAGCGATTGTTTTTACAGCAGAGTCATTACCTAGTCCTCTAGCAAGGGCATTACCCGAGATACCTGTTCTGTCTCTAAAGTCGTGTGTATCAGTATAGGCTTCACCAAGTCCCTTTGCCGTAGCTGCTGATTGAACGCCTTGGAATTTACCGCCATCTGAAACTTTTGCGAATCCATCTGCGCCTCTAAACATCGTTTCTTTGCCATATCCTGCCGTAGAGCCAATTTGATTCATTTGTTGTGCTACTTGTCCTGCGTTGAACTCATTATAATTATCCATTTTGTGAAGTGCAGCGATAGCAGCATTGTTTTCCTCAATGCCCTTCATAACAGAAGCAGACACTATGCCTCGTGATACCGTTTCTAAATCTCTATTGTTTGCGTCATTGGCTTTTGCCATTGCTGCCCCTGATGATTCAATACCACCCATTTGAGGAGCGGCAGAGGCTTGTTGTGCGAGTGCAGCAAGGAGTTTGGCTTGTCCTGTGGCAACAACAATGGGGATAATAAATATTGCCCCTGCTGCTATTGTAGAAGCAATTTCTGATTGTGTAGCCATATATTCATAATATGCAGTGCCGTGAATCACATCATTCATATTAATTGCTCCCGCAGTCATTCCGTGCAATGTCTCAGCCGCATTCCTTGAAGTATATTCAGTAATAAGTCCGTGTGTAAGAGCACAAGACATTTTAACAAGTTCAAATGAGAATAAGCTACCCACGAAATAGTAGAGCACTTTTAATCCACTAGGATAGCCTTGAATGGCAATCCACGCAAGCATAAATGGAAATGCTGCATATAATAGTGCTAAAAGAAAGTGCAAGGCTTGCGGAACGCTTTTGAGAGAGAATATAAACTTAGATTGACTGCTTATATCTGTAAGCTTAGCTCTAGCGTCTTTGACTGATTGATTAACATACTGCCCATAAGCACCTTGAATCCCTAAGCTATCTGCATACACTGCCTCGCCTACAATCTTATCAAGCGAAGCTCTTAGTTTAAACTGCACAAAAGGATTCATATTATCGCCCTGTGCAGATACATTATTAGGAGCAGCTACCATAGCATTTGCCATAGCATTGAGCGCAGGGGCTGCAGTAGCAGGATTAAGCCCCATAGCTTTGATAGTTCTATTTTCCCATTGTTTTTCAATCTTATTAAATTCAGCCATCATTTTATCGTAATATTCCTCACAGGAATATCCATTAACATAGAGTGTTGCCTCTAATTGAGGTTGCCAAATCCTTGGATTAAGATTCTGCAAAGAAGTTTTCCCTACCTCAACGGCTTCAATGGCAGCACCTGATATACCTTGATAACGCAAGGCACATTTTTGAACAAAAGTGCGGAAATATTCTACAAAATCTTTTTCTGTCTTTGCAAATTTTGGTGCTGCCCTGTCCTCACGCAACTGAGCAAAGTTTTCAAGGAATCCTATATCTGAGAATCTTGCTCCTTGTATGCTACCAAATGCAGAATCTACCGTTTGAACAAGCCCTTTCCCAAAAGTTGATGTAAGTGAAGCACCAAAGGCGAGAATTACGGGGACATTATCTACACGAACTTTACTCGCAGTGCCGCCTGTTTGTGCTGCATAATAAAATCGCTCGTCCTCTATAGTAACTGTTGCTTTAAATGCAGGATTAAGAAAAACAAACATTATAATGCAAAGAAATATGAATTGCTTAAGGAACATCTCCCAAGAGGGTGTTGCTGCTTCTCCGCCCTTAAAGGTTACATTGTCTGTGGAATGATGTGTGCTTGTTTGATTTATTGACTTACATCTTAATATAATTCCGCAAAACATACAGAAAGGATAAGTTATGAATGGACAATTAAATCATTCCCTTAATGTTAAATCAATTTGTGGGGATTTTGATTTCCTTGGTAGTAGAGGTAGCGGAGAGAATCTTCACGCTAGAATTGTCGATGAAATTTTGGAGAAGAAGCAATCCGCTATTGCAGTAGATTTTAATGGCATTGAGGGCGTTGCTCATGCATTTGCTGATGAAGTTTTTGGATTGATGGTTACTCGTTTTGGTATCAGCTTTCTTAAAGAGCATATTGTGCTTATTAACGCAAATGACACTATCAAAAGTATGTTTAACTATGCCATAAGGGAACGAGCAAAAAAACTTGAGGGTAGAGTTTGAATCTCCTAGAACGCATTGAGCAAACACTACTTTGTATTCAGAACAAAGACTTTTTGCAATTTAATTCGTGGATGGAAACTGCTGATATTTTGCTTATTGAAAACCTAATGGGAAGAGGGATTCTTAATGGATAATGGTGAGAAAGATAGTGTTATAACAATAGATAAAATTGATAATATAAACGATGTTCTAAGATACTATCATCAAATTATATCAGCAACAAGCAATGAAGTAATTATTGATTTATCTGATACAGATTTTATTCGAAGTAGCTTTGTTTGTATTTTAGGACTTGCAAAAGTAACTCAAGAATCTCGCGGAAAAAAAGTGCAAATAATCGAACCAAGAAATCAAAGAGTCAAAAAAGTTCTTGTAGGTATAGGTTTTTTAAAGGAAGGTAAACATAGTCAGGGAATGATTGTGTATAGGAATATTAAATTAAACGAAGAAGAAGGATTTTATTCACAGTTTGATGACTATTTTTCAAAAAAGTTAAAACCATACCTCACGCATATCCCAAATGAGATTTTTGTAAAGCTTATGCAGAAAGTTTTAGAGATATTTTCAAACGCCTTTAGACATAGTCGTAGTGAGAGTGGCATATTTTGTTCAGGACAATTTTTTCCAAAAGGAAATAAGTTTTCCTTTGTTATAGCCGATGGTGGCGTTGGAATAAAAAGCAATGTGGATACATATTTTAATAAAGTAAACCCAAGACTTTTTTTGTTTTTTCCTACAAAATACAACATTCCAGCAAATGAGGCTATTAAGTGGGCTATCAACAAGGGAAATTCTACTACGGGAATTGGTGGATTAGGTTTAGGTTTGTCAGGGAATTTATCGAAAACAGTGGGGGAAGATTAGAAATTATCTCCGACAATGGCATGTGTTGTATTGATACATGGTAAAATAGAATACTCTATTTTAGAAAAGGGATTTGGTGGAACAATGATTGCAGTAACATTAAGGGTTAAAGATAATACCTCTTATAAGCTAAGGAGCGAAGAATGTTAAATGTTGCAGAGATAATTGGCAAAAATATAGGTGTTACAACCGAAGATGGGGAAAAGTTGCATAACAAAATTAAGGAAACTTACAAAGAAGGACAAAAGATTGAAGTATCTTTTGATAAAGTAATGGTTATTTCACATTTTTTGAATGTCGCAATAGGAAAGCTTTATTTTGAGTTTCCCGAAACTAGTTGGGATAGCCTTGATAAAGACATTGTTTATCGTGGCTTAAGTGAGGATGATGATAGTTTATTAAAAAAAGAAGTAATAGAAACAGCTAAGTTTCAATCTAAAAATCCAAACAAAGCAGAAGAGATACAACGAAAGGTATTGCGAAGGAAATAGAATAGGAATGTGCAATGATTAAAAAAGGTGATAAGATATTTATAGACACAAATATCTTAATTTTTCTATTTTCTCCATCGTCAATGCCAAATGATAAACAAAAACAAAAGATTAGCAAGTATAGTGATATTTTGAATAATGTGTGTAATAACGAAAATGAAGTCTTTGTAAGTTCTCTTGTGATTTCTGAATTTATAAATAGATATTTGCGATTAGATTTCAATAAAAAGAAAGAGCAATCAAAAATGAGGCACTATAAAAAAGATTATCGAAATAACGCTGAGGGACAAAAAGCATTTGATATAGCAATGAGACAATTAGAAAAATTCTATACTCTTACATCAGCAAAACATATTAGCGATGGCTTTGAATCAGTAGAATTTTCCGCTTTTTCTAAAAAATCTAATTTGGATTTTAATGATGTGGTTATTGCAGAGATAGTTAAAACTAATGGCTTAAGAATCCTTACTGATGATAATGACTTTAAAGCAATGGGTGTAGATATAGTAAAAGTTCCATAAAGATTAGTTGGTGAGAGCTGTCAAACGGAATCTTACAACCCACATTAGAATCCAAAGCACCCACTCATAATGAGCAAACTATCGCCGATAGTAAAGTCTTTGGATTAAGAGAATTATAACACAATAAACACATCGCTGCATCTCTAAGTAGACTGCCCAATTCTCACAATTCTCATCAGCTACTTGTATGCTTCTTGTCGTGAAGTTATTTTGATGATTTCAATAATTAATTCGTTATGCTTGATATATCCAATCACTCGATAATCTCCAATTCTCCATCGATAGCAATTTTGTGTTTGTGTCCTTTAAGTTTTTTTTGCATTTGGAAGCAAATGTGGTTCGTCATTTTCTTTAAGAATTTCAATAAGAGTTAGAATCCTATCGGCATCATGAGGGGATGATTTTTGGATTTTTTCTAAACTTTTGAGTGCCTTATTGATGATTGATACCGAATATTTCATCTTTTACTTCTTGTGTTAATTGAGCGTATTGCTTGGGATTTGTTGCTTTTCTTGCCTGAAAATCGTTGTAAATATCGGTTTCCTCAATCAAACAAGATTCTTTTTCTTTGCTTTTGTCTGTTTGGATACAAACCGCAGCATTAGCGATTTTTGCTAAATTTTTTATAGCTTCTGCAAATTCGTTACTAGCGTTTTCAATGATAAGTGTCATCACAATATCCTTTCCTTGTTGTTTTATTATAGCATACCTATTTGAACTGCACGAATCTTCATATTTCTCATTTGACATACATTTTAGTGGTATGTGGCTGTCAAAGGAGAAAATACTTGCAACTTAGCTAAAGAAGCATCTATTCTCTAGCTGATTTTATGATAGCAAAAAGTTCTTTAATAATTTTTGGGATGATTCTATGGCTACCCTTTTGTCTTGCAACAACAAAGCCTTCCTGAAGCAAAAGTTTTTCAGCCTCTTTTGCTGTAAGTTTTGGTAATTCAGGTATTGGCTAGTTCTATGGGGACAATCGCTGTATCTTTAGCTTGTATATGCCTAATCTCATCTAGTTGCAAACTTTCCATATACAATGCTGCTGCTTCTTTACTTTTTTGATAGCAGTGTAAGAGACACTAAGGATACAAGCAAAGTCTTTTATTCAGTAGAAAAAAACGGCTCAAAGATAAGCGGAGAATTTGAAGTAGAGATTCTAAATCAAGATAGTGGAGATAAATATCTGTGTCAAGGCAATGATACAGTAATGGGAGATTTAGGACAAAATGCCTTTAGCAATAACCAAGAATGTAATGCTAAATGTCTTGTCAAAAATGTATGCGTAACTATTTCTCCAACTAATAGCACAACTGACCCAAATTGTCAGATTCTAAGCTCCGAGTTTTTGAGTCCCATTACTGATAGTCAAGGCAAAACTCTTTATTTGGGCAAAAAGGTTACAAAAAAATGTGGTATTGTAGTGGATAAAACAATAGGTTGTAGGCAATATGAAACACAAACAACAAACACAGCTGATTTAGATAGCCTATTTGGTGCGATTCCAACCATTCAGACTAATAAGAAAAATCACGACTTCTCTAAGGCTATAAATGTCTTTGGCACAATGGCTTTAGCAGAGAATGCTACCCATATATTTGGTGCAGAAGCAGGATATTGCGATGTGGGACAATTCTTTCCAAGTGCTATGGATATGGTAATGCTTGCGATTAAATATGCAATGATGGTTGGGAGCGGTGTATTGAATGGTGCAACAGAGGGAGTAGGTGCAGCAATGTCTGAAGCAGGGGACGCTGCAGCTTCAACTGCAACTAATGTCGTAACCAAAGCTACAAGTTATGCTACTGCTGCCGCAAAAGCAGGGTGGCAACAATTTACAAGCAATCTTGCTAAAAAAGCAACAGAAAGAGCAGTAGAGGAAGTAGTGAAAGAAGTTGCAAAAAATGCAGCAATGAGAGCGGTAGTTTATGCAGCAGGCAAAGTATTGCAAGAGCAATGCGATAAGAGCGGCATAGGAAGCTTATGCTCTAAGAAAGAGGCAAAGAGAACATCTGCGTGGGTATCAGGCTCAACCGATTCGCTTTTAAGCAATGAGGAATTAGATGGCGCAACTGATGAGAATGATAAAATAGCTATGGATTATGCAAATTGTATGACAGGGCGTTTTGGATTAACATACGAATCTGTTTTAGCGTGGCAAATGGGAACCAGAGAGGTTAATGAGCTTCACTACTCATTCAAAGTGCCAATGATTATAGATGGAAATGAGTTAACTATCTTAAGGCTAGTTATGGAAAATGAAAATCCTTCCTCAGCTGATGACATTGATAAATACTTCTATGCGCGTTACAATTTAGAATCTGCAGGAGAGATGAACGGAAAAAAAGCCTACGCACTCTATGCACTTAAAGGAGATGATGTTCTTATTGCCGCTGAAACAATTTGCGGGGGAGTTGATAGTGTTAATATAATAAGAAAGAAATACGGACAGAGATTCTTAAATCCCGATTTTGCTAATCCAACATTGGAGAGTGAATATCCTCCACAAAATGATTTAGAGGAAACCCTCGTAGGATTAACTGAGGATAGTAATGCCCCAACCTCTGATGGCACAACAAGTGCAGATACTGCATTTATGGTAGCTGATTTTGTAGCAGGTGCATTGCCATTCCCATTTAATATAGCTGCAAGTGTAGTTGTAGATGTTCTAAAGCAAACACAAGAAAATGGAAATACTTGCACCGATATGAGATTTGCTGAACACAGGGCGCAAAAAGACCCAACAGATGGCTCGGAATATATTCGCACTAATAAAAGAATCTCCCTTGACCTTTGTAATCAAGTTTCAGATGAATCAAGAGTAAAAATAGCAGGAAAAACAATCCTCAATAGAAAGCATTATTGCTGCTATGACCAAATAACTACACGCATTTTTGCTGAGGGTATGATGTCGCAATTAGGTAAAAAGATTACTCGAGATAATTGTGCTCCACTAAGCATAGATGATTTAAACAAGGTATCTTTTAAGGCGTGTGAAGCTAATCAAAAGCCCGATAAGGATAATTGCTTCCCTAGTGATAAATTTCAAGAGCTCACTAAGGCATATATGTCAGGAACTAGCATAGGCGTTGAGGAAGCAGT
The DNA here is from genome assembly GCF_000007905.1 of Helicobacter hepaticus ATCC 51449. Classification (NCBI taxonomy): domain Bacteria; kingdom Pseudomonadati; phylum Campylobacterota; class Epsilonproteobacteria; order Campylobacterales; family Helicobacteraceae; genus Helicobacter; species Helicobacter hepaticus. The sequence goes on along the minus strand of NC_004917.1, from coordinate 264,723 downwards.
AGGTGGCATAGTAGAGAGCGTATTTCAACTTAAAGAACACTAATAGAAATGTAGAATGGAGAGATAAATGACAGATAGAGCCATTAAAAATGCTAGTCCAAGAGAAAAGGAATACTTCTTAACAGATTCTGATGGATTAAGATTAAGAGTATCTCCCACAGGTGTAAAGACTTTTCAAATGAGATATACTTTTTATGGTAAGCGCAAGATTGTTACCATAGGAGACTATCCGTTCATATCTCTAGCTAGTGCAAGAAATAAAGTGATTGAATATAAGACAAAACTAGCTAATGGGATAGACCCTCAAGCAGCTCTAATGCAAGAGAAATTGGAAGCAAGTAAAACAGATGAGGGGCAAATACATCTTGTTATAGAGGAATGGCTCTTAATTAGAACACATAAAGTATCAAGAAAAACGCTCATAAGAGACAGAGGACTTATTGAACACCATTTTTTGCCTCATTTTGCCCGTTATGATACAAAAAAAAGAGATTGTGTCATCTCTACACATTAGAGATATTCATCACAGCCAAATCTCAAAAATCATTATGCAATTACAGCTTAGAATCCCCGAAGGAGCAAAGAGACTTTTAGCACATTGTTATAATATTTGGCAATTTGCACTTTCACGAGGACTTGCAGAGTTTAATATCATTGCCAATATTGATAAAAAAACAATACTACTACCAAAAAGTGACAGGCATTATGCCAAAATCACTGATAGGGTAGTCCTTGGCGAACTTATGCGTGCCATAGATTCTTACCCAAACTCTATCATTATTAAATGTGCTTTGCAATTTGTGGCAATCATTCCTCTAAGAGCAAGCAATCTTGCCTTGCTCAAATGGGAGTATATAGACTTTGAATCTAAAACGCTTACAATTCCTAGAGGCAATATGAAAGTTAAGAGCAACCATTTAACAGATTTTACCCTCCCACTTCCTAGACAGGCGATTGAGATTCTGCAAGAAATCAAACAATTTACAGGTTGGGGGAAATTAGTATTTCACGCAAGCACTAAGATACATAGCCCACTCGTAATGGAGAGCTTGAATAAAGCCTTGCGCTCTATGGGCTTTGCTGATGAAAAACGAGGCAGAAAACAAACTATTCATTCTTTTAGAGGAACATTTAGGAGTTTGTGTAACACCTACCAAAGCGAACATAATGCAAGTTTTGAAATCAAAGAGGCAGTATTGGACCATAAAGTAGGCAATAGAGTTACTGAAGCCTATTTGTATAAGGTAGAGTATGTAGAACAAATCCGCCCTTTATTGCAATGGTGGGCTGACTTTTTAGATAGGGTAAGAGAGGAATAAAATCGATAAGATTACACCCCTTACAAGATTCTAAAAAGACAACAAAAGTTGCCTAAAAGATTGGTTACAAGTTTGAATCCTCTCTAAAAGTTAAATTATTTTAACTAAGCAACAAAAATCTTAGCGAGTAGCAATATTGCTCAAACTCCATACTACACAATACTACAAAGAAAAAGTGGTAACATATTTGCAGATTTGACTTTAATTATTTCTCCGTGTTACCACTCCTGTTACCATTTTTGTGTCGATAGGAGAAAAACTTGCCGTGTGGAAATTTCTTTAAGGAATAGTTAAGAATGTGCCAAAAATCTCGTATTTTAGGTATTTTAAATGCCTTTTAATTCTTTCTAATTCCCTTAGAATATTCTTAAAGATATTGAGTAATGGTCGGAGTAGCGGGAGTCGAAAAAAGTTAGATATGTAAAATACACAAGCATTTTATAAATAAGTATTTATTTTCGTGTTACCACTCTTGTTACCACTTTAGAATGATAGGGATAAATGTAATATCAGTTTTTTATAGAATGGAGCAAGAAAGTGTTTCTAAGTATATCTATTTTTAAAACCCAAATGGGAAACCTGATAGACAATAGAGATTCTATCAAGTTTTAAAAAGAAATCTTAGGCAGAAACTTCATAGACATCTTGAAGTTCGTGCCAAGAAATTGAATTAGTAGCAATATTGAAAACAACCTTGTAAAATGTATCTACAAAATTTCTTTCATATTGCCCACCTACATATTCAGTTTTCCAACGAGATATACTAAAAGTCCAATCTTTTGGATAGAATCTAAAGCCACTATTGCCACAACCATAGACACCATTACGCTTCCACATCATTTTGGGATTATAGCCATATCTTAGTAAGATAGCTGCAAATACCCGATTTGGTTGTAGTGGTATCTCATTTTTGACAGCAGATAAAGCACTCATAGCAAATCCTAACGAATCGAACATTTGCCGATAGAGTTTTGAAAGCCTACTACAAAATGTTGTTTTGCACTTACACTATTGCTAGAGTAATTACAAGTTTCTTTAGGGACAAAGTTTGCTGTTGCGCCAAATCCTACCAATATAAAATTTAAAGCCAAAATAATTTTCATTGTGTCTCCTTCAATTAAAAGCACCAAAGGACAGACTATTTGCCAATAGGGCAAAAATATCTACCCTATCGGTAACAAAATAGTGCCAAGCACAACTTAAAAATTAGCTCAATGTTTCCTCGTGAAAGTCAAATCTTTTCACTAGAGCCCCATTTGAACCTATAACGCGTGCAGCTCGCAAATTGTCATTAAGCCAATAAGCAATCTGTGTTTTTTTATCATTATAGGCTTCATCGCTCCAATCATCATCGTTAAGATTTAATGCCAAATGTTTGTTTAAAACTTTTTGCATTTGAGACAAAAGATAGTTTTCTGCCGATAGAGAACTTTCAAAATTTTCAGTGTAAATTTTGATGTGGTTTTCGTCATCTTCATCAAAAATTGATAATTCAGCGCAGAAACTATTTTGTTGGACCAACGGACAATAAGAGCAATCTTTTGTGACACACAAGCTACAAGGAATTATTATTTTAGAGCAAGCAGGACAAGACTGAAACCTCAAAAAAGGTTGCAGTTCGACCTCATTCTCGCAAAAAGGACAAAGTTCGGTTATGGTTGTAACCAAAATATTCTCCACCCTTTTATAAACAATAATGCCATCATCGCAATGCTCGTTTAAGAAAGCCTCTGCACTACTAGCAGTATTAATCACACCTTGCCAATTACTGCATTTTTTGCTTTCATCTTGAGCAATTCTAATAAAATCAACATCGCGTAACTCCTCACTACTATAAGCGTAAAACTCACGATTATCATTGCCAACAATAGCATAAATCCTTGTTATTTCTTTGCGCTGAGTATTCATTCAATCTCCTTTTTAAACTACTATGGGTATAACCATAAACACTAAAACAACTCGTGCCATTTTTTAAGAAAACGACATTTGATTGTTTCGTGAAAATCCTTCACTTCCAAGATAGATTCTTGATGAATAACCTCAAGTATATCTTTTGAATAAGGCTTTGCGATTTGCTCCCAATCGTAATTTTGTGTATCCATAAGCACAAGTGCTTCACTAACGAGTAATCGCCTGTCTGCAATTACCACCTCATCGGGCATAGTAGGAGTAAGTCCAAACAGCCTAGCTGCTTGTTTTAACGCCCTTTGCTCTGCCAACCTATATTCTTGCATATAAGGAGAGTTTTTAATCGGAGCAGGAACATCCATACCCGTTAAACCCTCAAATGCTTCGTGCAACAAAGCCCATTTTTGTAGCTCTTGGTTTCTATTTCTGACATCTTACAATCCCCTCAATCTAAACAATATTATCTCTACAACCAAGATTATCAAGACTATCAAATTTACTCCCTATGGATTAGACTTTAGACTATATAGCAAGGATATAATTAAAGCTTTAGATTTTAAAGACTTTCCTTTTAAAACTTTATGTAGCACAATAGGATAGAGTAATAATTGAAAGCATTTTATTTAGTTTATTAGGCATTGTTCTAATTGTCTCTCCCGTAATACCAGCTTTTTTTATTGGCTTCTACACATCATTGACATTTAATGTATTGTTTCTTTATTTTCTTAATCGTTTTTTGTTCCCAAAAATGATTTACTCAAATTATTTTTTAAAAGAGTATTTTTTAGGTATATTGCTTGTAGTGATTGTGTTTGAAATTATTAGTTTTTTTGATAGTGCCTCTTGATGCAAACATATTGCTATCATTATATTTAAATATTATAAGGTATTTTATTGTAAAATAGCAATACTTAGGAGGATACTGTGATGAGAGGGATTGATTCATTTGCAGACAGATTAATAATGCTAACCGCACAAGATATAGATAACCTCAATAAGGATTCTCATATCGCATACCTCAAAGCTCTTTATGATTGTCAAAATTTTGTTCTTGTAGATTTGTCCCATACCCCAACCCTCAACAAAAAACATTCATTCAAAACTTTGGCTACAAAGATGACTTTTACCTCTCCTTCCTCTCCAACAAATCCTCTATAAGCAATGAATACTTAGAAGCTAGAAAATCCTTATATAAAACCTATCAACAAATCAAACAAGAACAGGCACAAGAGCTAGAATATCAAATCAGCGAAATAGATTCTCACAGCATAAATACTCACAAAGGAAATAGGATAAGTTCCAATAATCTCATTTTAGAATCCAAAGATAAAAACAACATTATCATATTCTTAGATACTTCCAATTCCCTTTCTCACCTCCTCCATATCCATAACAATAAAATAGATATTTTCACTCAAGATAAAACTTGCATAGATATACAATCTTTATTAGAAGACTATCAAGACTATGGTATTACACAAGATATTCTTAACTCTCCCTCTACTCAAATCTTTTTCTACTCTCATCTCCTATTAGGCTCATCTGAAATAGAAACGAATCCCTTTCTCTTTGGTGAATTAGATAAAGACAATACCATTAAACAAGATACACCAAGTTATCACTTCTCCCCCAAAGATGAAGAAAATAATCTAGGCACACTTCTTATCTTTTTAAATGCTTCTACTCTTACTCTTTTAAATTATTCTCTCATTGATTCTAGTTTAAATATTAAACTAGAACTCACAAACAAAGAATCTAAAGAAAAACAAGATAAAGCTATCATACAAAGAGAACAAAAACAACACAAAGAACAATTAAAACCTTTAAGCATTGCAATGCTTCACCCTATACTAGAAGATAATGAGATGAAATGCTCTCACGGAGGAGTAGTGCAATTAAAATCTAATCTAGGTAAAGAAGCTTTAAAGAATTTTAAGTATAATCAATCTATTACTCATTATCATTGGAGCATAGAGAATGCAGCATAAAAGGCATAAAATGATATATATTGTTTCGGGCATATTTGGAATCTTAATAGTATTTTTTATGATAAAAGGTTGTTCTTATCCTACAAGTTATCGTGCCTTTATCCCTAAGGCTTTAGATTCTGAATATAAGGAATATCAAAGACTTTGTAAAGAAGAGATAGGCAAGGTATTGTATGCAAGACCTGCAGGAGAGGGGGCTAGATTGGAGGATATACGTCTTTCTTTTCCTAATTCTCTTGTGAGTGATTCTATTAGATTAAACATAGTGAGCGTTTCAGATGGAAAAAAAATTATATATATATACACACAAGCTTTTGAATATTATACAAGCTGGACAAAAAAAAGCTTTTCAATGCACAGCGACCATAAACAACGTATCCGATGCAGACCTTTTAAAGATTTGAAAGAAGAATATGATATAATAGAGAAAATAGCTCTTGAAAATAAAGAATATATAGGAGATGAAATGATTATCAAAGAAAGGCATAGAATATATCATATGGATTATGCTTCTTCTCAAAAATATATCTCACAAGTCTTTAAAGAAGCTATTAATGCAAAAAGCTCCCACTACATTGATTTGAAGGAATTCCAATGACCCACTCCTATAAATACTCTCTTGGTATTTATGTTAATAGGAATTTTGCTTCTAGTGGTGGCAGTGGTAATCCTCACGTATTCTTAGGATTAAAAAAAGAAAAAGTAAAATGCAATGAATTGCAAATACAAATGAAAAAAGAACAATTAGAAAAATTGAAATCAAGTTATAGTAACAATGGATTATCTTTTGGTAATATACAAGAAAGCATTAAACAATATGAGCAAGATATAAAACAAATGCAATGTTTTATAAATGAAGAGACTTTAGAAGATTTAAAAAAAGAATTAAGTCAAGAAAAGTATCAATACAATTTTACAAGCCATAAAAATTTTAAAGCGTGGAGCGATACTGACTTGAATGACAACAAAGATTTCGATAAAAACTTGCGAGAGACTTTTAATAATGACTTTACATTCCTTAGACAATGCTATGCTGATATTACAGAGCCATTCTTTGAATGGTTAGAGCATATTAAAAAACAAAGCATTGCAGACAATATTGATTTTACTCAATTTGAAAAACTCTTTAATGAATTTGTAGAATCCCCTTATAGCAATATTTTCTCTATTGAGGGCTTTTTTGGTTTTGGACCTTATCAAACAGGATTGTTTAAAAACTACAAAGATGGTAATTTTCAAACAGGAGGGAAAGTATTTCAAAATAATCATTGGAATGATGATTTTGAAGAAAAGACAGAAGTTCAATACGATAAACTTAAAGAGGAACTCAAAGATAAGCCACTACCTAGAATTCCTCTAAATTCGGACGACAAACAATACTTCATTTACAGCAAAGACTTTATTCTTACTGATTTACGCCCCTTAAAAACCTTTCAAGAATACCAAAGTGAAGTGATGAGCATTAGTGAAAGTCAATATAAAAAAATCTGTAAAAGCATTCTTTTTCAAACTCTCTTAACAAGTGATAAATTAAGAGAAAACCCTAAAATCTTTGGCGATAAAAGAAATGTATTTAAAAATTACAAAGTGGTTGGCAATTCCTGTGTAGATTTCGTAATGGATAAACTCCGATTAATAGGGGCTAGTAAATTTCACAAAGCAACCGCTATTATCCCCTATGATATTATTAATCATATTCAAAATATGATACCCAATAATTATAACAACCAAAAAGGCACTTACAAAAAACCTCTCTCCAAAGGTGATAAAATTTCTTTTTTACTTTATGATTTCGAGCTATTCTACCAAAACTATTCTACCCTATGCAATATAGATTCTACTTGGGCTTGTGAAGAAGGATTAAAGTCTTTCAATCAATATTGTGAATTTCTTTTACATAGTAATCTTTTACATCATACAAGGCTTAATCGCCTTACAGATAACATTACCAATAATCAACTCAAATCTTTAGCAAGAAATACAGAAATAGAACAAATAGAAGATGATGTTAATATGCGATTAAACACACATTTTTGTCTAGCTTCTTATTTTCAAGATAGATTAAAATATGAACCTCACTTGCAGACAGAAGTTGCTTTGATTATTTATGATGATGAAAAAGAGCATTATCTCAAAGCAGATTCTCAAAGTAAATTTGCTTTTAGCGAATTTAGCTATGATAGAAATATGCCTAGCCATAATATAGCATTATGGTATGAACAACCTATCCTTTTTGCAGAAAATCCTTATCCTTTAGCAATACACATTCAAGAAAATATTTTTAATAATTATCCAAAGTATTTTGCTCAATGCATTGTAGGTAATAAAAAAGACTATGGAGATTATAGAAACTTTTTAAAACAAGAGGAAGTGAGTAATGCCTAATATATTTATTGAAAGAAAAGATAAAGTATTTTTAGATGTCTTAGACTTACAAAATCAAGGTTATACAGATATACACTTTAAAGGTTTTCACCTCACAGGAGGCACAGAATCTTCTAATCCTCTCTCTACATACTTCTTTGGTGAATTAGATTCTAACTCCAACACAGGATTAGATGAATCTCTTCCTATCTATCACTTCTCCCCTAAAGATGAAGAAAATAATCTAGGCACACTTACTATCTTTTTAAATGCTTCTACTCTTACTCTTTTAAATTATTCTCTCTTAGATTCTAGTTTAAATATTAAACTAGAACTCACAAACAAAGAATCTAAAGAAAAACAAGATAAAGCTATCATACAAAGAGAACAAAAACAACACAAAGAACAATTACAACCTTTAAGCATTGCAATGCTTCACCCTATACTAGAAGATAATGAGATGAAATGCTCTCACGGAGGAGTAGTGCAATTAAAATCTAATCTAGGTAAAAGTATTCAAGATAAGAATATTCCTTTTATATTAGAAACCGATTTACTCTATAGCTCTATTGTAGGTTGTCCTAATCCTCCTATAAGTGGAGGACCTTGCACACAAGTAGCACTCATACTTCCTAGTTCTCGTGGATTAAAAAAGCATAATGAAGATTATCCTATAATGCAGGATTTAGTTTCGTGAGGAGAATGAATTGCAAGAAAAATTCAAATGGGGTAAATTTATTTTAGATTGTTTGATATGTTGGGCATTAACAATAGCTTCTTATTTTATATTTTTTATCCCAGCAAGCTTAATCGCACAATTTGTTAGGAAGTTTTTAATTTATGTTTTTAATTCAACATCTTATTATTTGGGAAATCTAAATATTTTAAATGATTTTTTCTTTATTGCTCTTTGGCTTATGTTATGTCCTTTGTTTTTCTTTGGAATTTGGTTTTTCTTAGAAAAAAAAAGTATAATTAAATACAAAATTTACAATTCAAGCTTTTGGTTTGTATTTATATTATCAACAAGTTTTTGGTGGTGGTTGGCTTATGGATTTGCGACCACTGGCAAATAAGGAATTTCAATGCCATACTTTATAACAATCTATATCCACCCAATGAAAGGCAATATCCCTCACGCCTTTCTAGGACTTACACGCAAACATCCTAATGAATTAGATACTATAAAATATGAAAAAGAAATAACATATTGGGATTACAATGAAGGAAAAATGAAACTTTGGAGAAAAGAAGAAATCAAATGGTATGAGAACTTTGAAAATGTAGAATTTAACGATGGCTTTTATGGCTTTGCACCTGTGGAATCTAGTGTGAGCCATTGGGGTAAAGTGTTTGAAAATAATCATTTTGTCCCTCAATGGAATGAGAACATTAAAAATTATGATTATGCCTTAAGGGATAAAAGCACCTTTGATAAATCTAATCGTTGTGTATTTGAAGTTTCACAAGAACAATATGAATTTTTACTTGATGAGATTAAAAAAGAAGTAGCACAAACAAGCAATAGAAATCCTAATTTACAACAAGATAATAGCAAAATGATAAGCCTTGAAACATTGAAAGAGAATTTGTATTATAATTCTATGCCATTTGACACTTCTTTATCTTTGCCTCCTATCAAAGCTCTTCCCCTCCACAACTGCACCACTTGGGTTTTACACAAACTAGATAGCATAGGTATAGAAGTTTTTAATATCAAAGAATGGATACCCGATATTCCTGTATTTAAAGATTTAAAAGAATTGTTCCCCTATCTTAAATTTTGCAATTCTACTTTCCTCAAATTCCAAGCCATAGATTCTAACTTAGAATCCATTAAAGGAGCAAAAGCTTTTAGAGAGTGGGCTAGGACTTTTATCCAACACCCTTGTTTCCATCAGCTTTATATAGAAAATAATCCATCGTTAAAGAATATGGATTTAGACCAAGAACAAAAGGATTTAATCCTAAAGGTTTTATTTAATGTGAAAGAAATTTACAATATTCTTGATATAATCTTACAAACAAGACTTGATAAAATTGTCCATACAGATACAAAAGGAGATTTTGAATTAATTTATTACGACCGACAAGAAAATAAAATCAAATCTCTAAAGGCAGAAAATGATTATAATCCTATTGCGGTAGAGAATTTTGACTTAAATATTCCTGCTAATAATTGTTCCATTAGCAAATTTTATCCTTTTATCTTTATTCCTAGAGATAAAATCCTATCAAGAATGCTGTATCATAAATATGACTATGGTAAAGTTTCAGAGAGTTATCAGGAAGCTGCAAATGAATTTTACTTGAATGTTCTAGCAGGAATACAAAGCGATAAATATTGGAGCAAAAGTTATCATAAGCTTTCAAAGATAAATAAGCAATTTCAAGTTCAAACAAAAGAGATAGAAAATGTCTGAAACAAATAACACAACCAAAACAAAAGAAACAATCTTTGCTTATGATAATCAAATAATTGATATGGAGGAATTAGATTCTAAAAACATAGACACTCTAAACTCTAAATTATATTTTATGGGCATAGAACTCACAGGAGGCACAGAATCTTCTAATCCTCTCTCTACATACTTCTTTGGTGAATTAGATTCTAACTCCAACACAGGATTAGATGAATCTCTTCCTATCTATCACTTCTCCCCTAAAGATGAAGAAAATAATCTAGGCACACTTACTATCTTTTTAAATGCTTCTACTCTTACTCTTTTAAATTATTCTCTCTTAGATTCTAGTTTAAATATTAAACTAGAACTCACAAACAAAGAATCTAAAGAAAAACAAGATAAAGCTATCATACAAAGAGAACAAAAACAACACAAAGAACAATTACAACCTTTAAGCATTGCAATGCTTCACCCTATACTAGAAGATAATGAGATGAAATGCTCTCACGGAGGAGTAGTGCAATTAAAATCTAATCTAGGTAAAAGTATTCAAGATAAGAATATTCCTTTTATATTAGAAACCGATTTACTCTATAGCTCTATTGTAGGTTGTCCTAATCCTCCTATAAGTGGAGGACCTTGCACACAAGTAGCACTCATACTTCCTAGCTCTCGTGGATTAAAAAAGCATAATGAAGATTATCCTATAATGCAAGATTTAGTAAGCTCTGGAGTATTCTCTGATAAGGGAGTTCCACTTATTTGTATTCCTAAACCTAATAGTTATAAAATCAATGCCCCTAGTCCTACTCATACTAAGAATATCACTAAAGAAGCTTTAAAGGCACAAATAGAATTTCATAAACCCATACTAAGGCTACACTATAAAATCTGTCCTTCTCAAAAAGATAATCTTCCTATATATAGAATAAAGCTTAATGATAGTATTATAGAATCCAACAATGATACACCACTAGATGCTCTTCATATTGATATAGCTAAGGATACTCAAGCATTAGAGGCGGAAATATTAAATGATAATAGTTTAGATTCTACTCTGCAAGATATACTCTCTAAACTCTACTCTAGTTTAAAACAAACTTATGCCAAAGACTATCTTTATCAATATCTATCCTTACAATTAGATTCTAATGCCCTTATTCTCATACTCCTTATCCCCCAATCTCTCCCTAAACTCTTTAAAGAATATTATAGAAACTATGAACATAAAGACTATGGCATAGGAAAGTATCACTATCTCTATAATCACTGCACTTTTACAGCATTTAAGATAGAAGACTCTATGCAGGTAGGATTAGATTTTAATCCTAATAATGCTACTATTCTTACACTACACACACCTTACAAAGCACAAAGACTAGAGATCGAGTTAGCTAATGGATTGGATTCTACCATAGAATCCAAGGATAGAGAAAGACAAGCACAACAGGCTAAAGAATCTAAAAATTCTCAAAACAACACAAAACAACAAATCATAGACTCTCTATTGACTATTACCCTTATCAATGGAGGCTACAAAGAGAAGTATTGGGAATTTGGGGAATAGGAAATACAAATATCTAAAAGAGACAATACCTAAGAATACATAAGCAAAAATACGCTTAAGAGAATTTTATGATAGAATAAGGATTGTGTAAAAGAGGTGGCTCAAATGATAATTTCAAGCAAAGAAGAATTATTACAAGAAATTGATAATATGTTAGGCTTAAAGACACATAAAACAATACATCAGATTATATTTCTTTGTCCAAATATGAATGCAAATCTCATTACGCATAATAACCAATCACCACAGAATCTAGGGCAAGAAATCCTAAATAAATTACAGCAAACGCACGTTGATGCAACTATACACAGCTTTGAGACATTAAGTCAAGAACAAATCTTGGGAACAAAACAACCCTACAACCTACCCAAACATATTACCCTAAAGACATATTGCAATGATGACACTATCATCAAAACCCTATTAGATTCTATTAAAGAATCTGCAAAGATTAATACAGCTAAGCAATATGAAAACCTAGAGACTATGCTTGATGACATCAAGTCTGAAAATATAAATAAGATTTCTCTAATAAAACCTAAAAATGAAGTAATAAAACAGATTAAGGAATTCATAGAATCTAACTTGTTTGCAGATATGATAAAAGCAGATGCTAAGGCAAATATTGAGCAACTTTTTAATAAGCTAGAGCAGTATATCAAACAAGCCCTAGAGGATAAAAATAACGATGATTATAAAAATATCATAAAAACAATCTTTGGCGTGATTCTTACTATTGCCACAGGTGGAGGTGCAGCAATCATATTGCTAGGTATATCTGCAGTATTGCTTTCATCACTTATGGACTATCAAGATGCTAAAAATAACAAATATAGCTATATCAAAAATCCAATCATAGAGTTTCTTGCCACCGAGTTAGCAATGTATATACAGCTTGCAAACACACAACTACTCTCTTGTATGCTGATTGTGGAAAGCACACAAGAGACAGACAAGAAAAAAATAGAATTTCTTGACTTATCAGGCTTTAATCTTTATTTGGAAAATACGTTATTATCGTGTGCTCAATCTATCGCTTTTAAGGGTGAGTTTGGCTCTATGATAGATATTCCAAACCTATTAGCTCAAAAAGCAATTACCCTACCCAAAACACAACACAATAGTATAAAAGCTCAAATGCTCCACATACACCAAAATGAAACTAAACAACAAAATATCAAAGACGTATCTCTTCTTACACATATGCTCCAAGCAGTGCGATACTTCAATCATCTTGCCTATATAGAATCTCCACATTTTAATTCCGCTCTATTAGCTGAAATTTTGAATAACAAAAACACTCAATACCCCAATAATCACACTACAAATATGGCAAAAAATTATCTTATTATCACCAATGCCCCAAGCAAATATAATGCAAAGCTTACAGAGACGATTACCCAACACATCATTGGTAATACAATTAAAGACGATATAAACAATCGCACCAAACAAGAGCTTACTCTCTCAAGAGAGGGCAAAAAGAAAAGCTACAACACCACAAGAGATTACAGCACATATAGGATAGAAATCAATAAAAAAGATGATGAGCCTTATATGGTGCAGCTTTCGCCATTTGTGAGAGTAGATATGAATAAGATTAAAGCGAGTTTTGAAAATAACGAATCCTATAAAAAAGCACAAAAAGAACTACAACAATTACATACACAGTACGATACAAGCTTTTATTCAAATTATTCACCCGGCAATATGACCTTGTATGATTTAATGAATAAAAAAACATCTCAATTAAATCACATAAAAAAATCCTATGGTATAGATTATATAAACCAATTCTTTAAAACTCCAAAAGAGATTGAGGATATTATTAAAAAAGAAGAGCAAACAGCTAAAGATTTTCTTACCCAATTACAATATTTCCATAATAGCAATACAAACTTGGATAATTCTTTATTAGCGATTTTTACGCTTTTTTATGGACTCTATGTGTTTAAGACACATTTTCCAAGCTTTGAGTTGAAAAGTAAAATTATTGTAGATAAACCAATAAGTATCGACCCCTTTTTCATAGCCCAAGATTGTCTTCAAGTCTCTTGTTTAAATAAAACTTGGGAGTGGGAGTTTGAGCTAACGAAACCACCAATCTATCATATATCATACAAAAAACCACCTCAAAATGCCCGAATTGCAAAAGTTTTACAAGAACAATTATTGCAACCCCCAAACCCACAAAAGACAGAGCTAAGTAAAGACTTCTTGGACTATCTTAGAGGGTTTATAAATACTGATATTGCCAATAATGATGCAAAAGCATTTGATGATGAGATTCAACAAATTGTAGGGATTGATTTAGATAAGGAGCTAGAGCAAGAGCTAGCACAAATCGAAAAATATGGAGAAGAATATAAAAAGATTGTGCAGCAAGAACGCACACAAGAAGTATTTTATAACTCACTCTCTAAGATATTAGGCATAATATGCCCCTTTATGAATTTCGCTCACGAAGATATGATTGATACGACAAAGCATTGCCTTGCGATTTTTATCAATACCCTTGAATATCTAAATAAAACTCAAAGCTCAAAACTTGCTTTGTATCGGGTATTGCTTACAGAAATAGGAGGAGTGCTATTCTTATCATATCCTACAACGATACGCGTGCATATTGAGATTAATGGAGGAGTTCAAGACACATCAAGAAAATTGAATGATAAAGTAGATATTGTAAATAAGATAAAAGCAAAAATCGAAGAATTGGCAAATCCAAAAAACAAAGAGATTAGAGAAAATTTCCTCAAAGGCTTTGCCCAAGTAGAGCTAAGACGCACTCAAGCACAAATAGCACATTTTGAGGCAAAAACTGCTTTTATCCTTGAACACATTGATAAAAATGTCAAAAGATTAAACCTCCAAGCTATCAAAGAAAAGCTAAAGCAAACTATGAGCTCACCCAAAGACAAAGCATTGATTGATAAAATTTGCTTTACATATAGCAGTGGTAAGGCACAATCACACCTTATAGGCACACTTCAAGCACGAGAAATTTTCTCTCAAATCAAGCAATTTCGTTATAATAAGATTATTTATCAACTCAACGCTAATGCTGCTGCAACCGCAGTAGGTATAGCACTAGATATTATGCTGAATCATTTTTTCAGCACCAATTATGAGGCATACCAAAAAGAGTTTGAGAGCATTATGCACAAACGTTATAGCTTTTATTATGATTTACCCTATGCGTTAAAAAGAGTAGAGAGCTTCCTAGAGCTTAATGACCAAAATCAAGCCATCAAAAAAGACAGGGAGCTCACCTACTATCCTATGTTAGTGCATTCCAAATTTATGTCTTTTGATTTACAATCAATGATATATGGCACAGAGCTTTGCACAGGTGGGCTGACACATCATATCGGACTAGCCTATTTATTACGACAAAACAACAGCAATGTCTTACAAGAATTCTTGCTTACAAAGCTTCTAGCTTATCTCATCATCGATGAGAAGCGAAGGGCAAAAGATAAGCAAGATTATGAGATACATTATAATAAACAAGTGCCAGATTATACATTCTTTCATCATAAGAGTGTAGATAGCAAAGGCAATATCACAAACACAACAAGCCATATATCCCTAGATAATATACGCAAATACCAAGTGCCAGAGGAGAGTAGTTTGTATAAGGAATTTAAGGCAAGAGAAAGAAAAGGGGAGGCATCAGCCATTGATGCTTATAATGAAGTCCTAGAAATCTTAGCAGAGTATAAAGACTATTATTTTACTCATACAAAAAGTGAAAAAGAAGATAGAAACAAAGCAAGGCGATTATTAGAATGCCTTAATGTTATAGGGCAGAATAATATGAGGGCGTTGTATGTGGGGGTGAATGATGATAGTAAAGCTGATGAGCCGCCAACACCTACTATTATGGGAGCAAACAATGACGAAGAAGATAACAAACAATCACAAGAAGACAAGAAACGTCCTAAATTCATAGGACGATTAGCCACGACTATCATTATAGAAGATGGCTTATGGTTAGGATAGATTTTTAAATAAGATTAAGGAGAAATAATGAGTGAGACATATCAGATTACTACACCTAATGGACTTATTTTGCAAGTTGATAAAGGCACAAATAAGATTCATTTTGTAAAAAACAAGGTAGAAACAGGCAAATACACAGAGGAATATTCTAAAGCCTTACTAGAAGCTTGGCAGATAATGGAAGAAGCAAAGAAACAATATAAACCCCTCTACCTAGACCCAACCCTTAAAACAAATCCAAACCATTTTAAAGAATTTCAAAGCTTTCGTAATCTCTATCTTAAAGACCCTATAAAAAAAGCTATAGCCCCTTGGACTAAAAAAGAAAAAGCCTATTATGAATCTTTACAAACTAAAAGAGAGAGATACCAATACTTAGTAATAAGAAGTGGATTAAGAAGTGCAGTCATAGATATACCCTTTGATGCTATTGGTGGAGTAGATGAAAAGGGTAGGGTAATAAATAAAGAATATGAAGACATCTTTTATCAAGTAGATAGGAATAAAGATACATTAAAATCTGAATTCTTTGCTACAGAATGGGGTATAGCTGCAGGGATACTAGGGAATCCAGAATATTTTGCTTCAGATTTGACAGGTTTTACCGCACGATATGTGCAATCTACAATACTCTATATACAACTTAATCCAAAAATAGATTATAGAGGTATATTAAAAATCATAGAAATATATGGAAAGGATTATGTGGGGAGTTTTAGGACTTTTAAATCAGGATTACGTAAAAACCCTTTGCGCCAACAACAGCTTATAGCTCTAGCTAAGAGCATAAAGCCAGATAGATTTGGTATGCTCCCATACATAGATGAGATAATGGGAGTAGATTGGGTAATGGATTTGAATATGTTATATGGGTATTCCGTAGATGGAGATGGATGGACGATAGAAAAACGCATTAAAGAAATAGATGAAGGCAAACTCCTAGACCCTAGAGACCCTCAATCCACAAAGCAAACACGACTAGCATTTAAAGAAAGACTAAAAACAATACGCTTTAGACGATATGATACTGACTTACCAAATGATTGGACACAAAAAAAGGTAGATTTATATATAGATTCTATGCTTTTAGAAGCTAAGATTATGGCTGTCTCTCCCCCTCAAGGTTATCCTAATGCTCCCACTTACTATATCCCAGAGTATTTAGATGAACTCTATGAAGCAGGTAAGCTTGATAAATTGCTCAATCCCACTATCCCAGCCATATATAGAGAAACTTTCCCACAAGAATTACGTGATAAAATAGAATGGTATGCTAAAAAGCATCATATTAAATAAAAAGATAAGTATTGATAAATGCCATACAAAGATGCAAAATACATAAAGCCTCAAACTTTCAATTTGCAAAGAAGAGGAAGTATTAAGAATCTAAAGAGGATTCTTTAAGTATGTGCTAAGTGCCTTTAAAAGCATACATTGTAAGGATTCTTTACTATTTTGATGAGATTGAATAATGGCTTGAGTTAATGAGTTTGCAAATATATCGTGTTCTAATATCTCAAAATATGGGCTATGGAGTTCTTTGCTAATAAGGGCTAGTATGAGAGTGTTAAGAAGCGGGATAGAATCTATAAGCAAGGTATTATGCAGGATAGAATCTAGCTCTTGTGTGTCAAGTATGTGCTCATAAGTTGTCATATTGATGTGTGATAGGGGGTTATTAGGCATAGAGAAAGATTGTAGCATTCCTTGTAGGAATGTTTGTATATTCTTGGTATGAAGGATAATATCACTTTCCTTTGTTTGTGGTGATATTTCTTTTTTAGAAATGCTATCTGTTATCATTGATTGCGATGAAGTGATAATGTTTTGTATAGTATCGTGAGTGTTTGCTATATCGGAGGGTATGGTATTTATAACTTGTGCTGGAGAGAGTTTTTCTAATATCTTATGTTTATCTAAGTTGTCAGCCATATTTTCTTCATCTAATATTTTTGTATCTAGTTGCACTCTAGGCTTAACATCTATGGCAAAATCACTTTCATCAGCAATTTTATCAAGCACTTTTTTATAGTCTAGGAAGTCATCTTTTATATCTTTTGTGTCTATAAAGCTACATTTATATTTTCCAATTCTAAAACTATCCCCAACTTCTATAATTGTTTCATAGCCTTGCTCAAGTTTAGAGAAAGATTCATTGTAAAATACTTCAGAATCCCCAATACAAGAGATAGTAAAGCAACCATCTTCATAGTTGATATTAACATGTCTTTCTTGAATAGATTCATCTGGCAAACACAAATGATTGATGGAAGTATTGCCTATGGTTCCTCCATTATCGTCAAAAACACAATAAATCGGTTTTGCTTGGTTGTCAATGTCTTCTACAAGAATTGCTATTTGCTCCATTTGCGTTCCTTATTGTTGAGTGATAAGTTGAGGCATATTAAAATGCGTTAGAATACGGCTTAAATGTAAAAGTTCTAGCCTATTTGGAGTAATGCTAAAATCAAAATACCATTGTTTATTATTTTCAAAGTAAAGAGTGTTGCCTGTATTTTGAGCAGGTGTAATGTCTTTTATGAATCTAAGCCACGCCCATTCGCCACTATAAATTTTATTGTATTGAGGCATTTGGTAATAGTCATTCACGCTCAAACGTAACTCCGTGCTACTATTGAATTGTTCAATAATAATCTGGATTTTAGGATTAAGCGTGTGATCATAGTGTAAAGTCTGGTTGTTATAGCTTATATCAAGAGAGCTAAAATCTGATGATAAACCAAGGCATTGTATAAAAAAGTTAAGTGTAAGGTTATTGTTATTATCAAATATGCTATTGAGATTGCTTATTTGGTTAAAAAAACTTATAAATTGAGCAGAAAGCTTTATCGTCTCGCTATAGGCAGGATTTGGCACATAGGTATTGCCTTTTTTTTGCAAAATTTTACTTAGATATTGCGTATAAAAAGATTGTAATGTGCCTGTATTGCCAAAAAAATCTTTAAAAGTGTTGAGTGGCAAGGATTTATCCGAGTAAGCATTGAAAGGATAAAAAGGGGAGATATCATTTATAAAAGTATCATACACCTCTTTTTTCCATGCATTATTTAGAAGTGCATAGGTGCTTTTTTCTATAACGTTCCAAGAGAGTGTAGAAATCTCATTGTAGTATTGTTTTAACGCATGAGGCAACATTGCTGTGTTTCGCTTTAGCTCTACAAATGCGTCAGTTTCATCATTACTTCCTTCAAGGATATATATAAGCTTATCTTTTATGTTTTTTGTATCATCTTTTGTAAATTCTGTAATTTTACCACTCATATTTTGTATATCTTTAGCGAGTATCTCTTTTATTTCTTCCGTGCTACTTTGCTTTTTTATGTCATTAAAGGAATCTATTTGAGAGAGAAGTAAGGATTTTTCTCCTATGAAGTCATAATAATCTTTAAAGGAGTTACTAATATATGTAAATTGTGCTTTAATATCTGAGCTTGGCAATCCTAAGCCGTATGCGTAATTAAGCAAAAGAGTGTCGTTTAGGTGGGTATTATCATTTACGATTTTAATGAGACTATTGAGTGGATTGGTAGATTCTGATAAGATTTGTAATTGTGTGAGTATATTGTTTTTGTCGGTATATTGCTTAGGAGATATAGCCTGAAGTAATTCTTCCCATCTTTGTTTATAATCATTAAGGTAAATACTAATAATATGTGTGTATAAATCTCTTTGTGCTTGTTCTGTGAGGGCTTGGTATTGCATTTTTTCATTATACGCCCAAGATTCTATTTTGATAGCAGTTTGTATATTGGTATCTAAATTACTTAAAAACTCCATTAGACCATCTTTTGTATAGGTTTTGTCAATTTGACTTAATTTATCAGTATGCTCAAATATCATATAAAATGCTGTGCCTACCTTATCTTTAAGGTTAAAAAAGCTTTGTTTTTTTAGGCTATTTCTAAAAGCCATAATGGTATAGATTCTCTGTTGTTGCTCTAATTGCATAATTTGAGTTTTTGCTATGTGTAGCGCTTGTGTATCTTTTGGTTGTGTATGTGAGAGATTGCCTATAGCTAAATCTTCAATAGCGGTAATAAAATCATCTTTTGGAATTTTATATTTAGCAAAAGGTTGCCAATTCTTTATAACCCAATTTGCCAAAAGAGGTTTATTTATATATGCTTCATCATAGAGTGATTGATACATATAGATGGTTTCAATAAGTGTGGTTTGATCGGTATTGTGTAAGAGAATCTGCTCCATTTCTCTAAGCAATGTTTTGCCAATCACTTCTTCATTGATAGCATAATAAAAGTCTCTTGCAGGCAAAAATCCTTGATAGGAGAAATTCAGTGAAAAATACTGTATAATGGAGGGCTTTTCAAATAGAGATGGATAGTTTTTGAGTATGGCTTTAAGATGAAGCATAAGTTCGGTTTTTTCTTGCAGGGTAAGATGTTCATAAGAGCTTGTATTGGCAAGTAATGAAGTAATGCTATTAAATGTGATATGGCTTTTATCTACTTCTTTATAGGTTTTATGGATTAAATAAGTGCAAAAAACATATCCAAATATACATATACTTATAGTTCCAAAGGCGAGTTTGAAAGTTTGCCAAGAGGTTTTAATCATACTGCTTAGATGTGCATCTTTAAGAAAAATATGTTCTAACAAACCCTGCACAAAGTAGCTTCGCTTATTTTGCTTGGTTGCGGATTTTGCCGGAGGTTTTTTGATTTCGTATTTTTCACACACAGCATCAAGCAAGTAATTTCTGGGGACATTTTCTTGGTATGCGGAGGTAAAATATACGCCGCGGATATAGGATTTGTTTTTAAAGGCATTTTGTTCCTTTGCTTGGAGGATAAAGTCTATTGCAAGGGCAAAAAGCACATCAAGTTGCTTTAAAAATAAAAGGGCTAAATTTTTGTCTTCAAGTGAATGTAAGGATTGATTTCTACGCATAAAAGTATAGAGCAATGAATTGCTTAATTCTGTAAAAGTATTTTGTAGTTCTAATTTGCTACTATTTTTATCTAAAGTAAGTCCTAGCATTTTATTTGCAATGCTTTCATCAAAGATGTCCCAATATGTCCGCATACCCTCTAACAAGTCAATTTTATTAAAAACAATATAAATGGGGAGTTGCAAGCCTAGATTTTCTTCGCAATCACTCACTCTTTTGCTTAGATATTGTAAGACATTTTGTTCATATTGCTTTGGATTCTGTAAAAAAGCATGCACATCAATAATAAGCACAATGCCATTAAGTTTGCTATGAAAGGTATTAGTATTAAGGAAGTGTAAGAATTGATTCCATACGCCCTTTTTGATTAAAAAATCTTTATTCTTTTCTAAATTATCTTCAGCAATTTCATCGGTATTACTTGTTTGCCGAAAGTTCTCTTGTGCAAAATAATTACCTTCTGTATCAAGCAATGCACCCTTTTGAGAAATGTAAAGATTGAAGTTGTTGGTAGATTTGTGAAATTTCTTATAAGATGTCAAGCTTTCACTCAATGGATATTGTATATTCGCATAATTGATAAACGAGCTTTTGCCTGCTCCCTCATTACCAATAATAATCACTAAAGGGATATTTTTAAGATAGAGTTTTCTTTTCCACATACTCTTTGCGTCATTTAGAGCAATGAAATAATTTCTTTTAGCCCTGCGGAATGCCTTTGTAACTTCTTGTTTGATTTCCTTGTACTGTATGTGTTTCTCATTTTTGAGCGATTGAATAAGATGAATAAGTGGTCTATAAAGAAAGATAAAAAAGATTAAAAGCCATACGACAATAAGCACTTGGATTCTTGTTAATGCGCTACTAAAAATATAAATATCATTAAATGCAAATAAGGGCGAGTATATGTAAAAAAGTACACTTAAAAGCAACGCAAAACATATAAGTAAAATATAGAGAAAAGTTTTTGATTTGAGATAATTAAATATCTTGCCAAACATTTCCTTAATCCTCATGTGGAGATACCTTGAAGTGTTGCAAATTTTGTTTAAGGGTATCTTGTGTAATGGCTTTTTGAGATTCTAGCTTTAAAAATGAGAAAAGAAAGAATAATGCAACGATGGAGCAAATGATAGCCATAAGCCAAAATGGTCGCAAGTATTTTTTATGCAAAAGTTTTAGAATACGCGTTTGCTCTTGATGATTGAGGGCTAATTCAAAAGCTTTTCCTTCGCTACTTCCCATAGCAGGAGCAAGAGAATTTGCTATATTGCAGCATAGATGATTAATTTTTTGTTTGCCTTGAGTGTCGGAGGCATATTTGCCTTGATAGCCCAAAATAAGGCATGTATAGATAAATTCTAGCATATCTTTGTGTTTGCTTGGGGTAAGAAGCCATTGATTGGCAATACCATAAAACTTATCTCCACCTAGCATTTCATCAAAAAGACGTATAGTAAGTGTATGTTTTGCAAAGTGGCTATTGATAAAGCTTTCATTATGTAAGAGCATTTCATCAATAAACACACACAAGCAGTAACGGAGTTTGATTAAATCCTTATCTTCATAACAACGCAAAGCATTGAGATTGCTTCCGATAGAGAGGATTTCATTAGCAAAAGTTTCTTCTGTATTTGTGATATAGCTATCATCAAGTATGCCTGTTTTGGAAAGTCGTGTAGCAAACAAAAGTAATGGCAAGGTCAAGTGTAAAATCTTATTGTTTTGCATATTGTTGCAATGGTTTGCAAAATTTGTTTCAAGTAGCAGGGAAAGTTCTTGCTCTGTGTTCATAGCATTTCTCTTTAGTTAAATAATGCCCAAAGCTTAATGTCGGGCTTTGTGATATTATTTGTCATATAAAGGCTGATAACATTTTGCTTAGCAAAATGCGTAAAGATAAAATCTTGCTTATCAAGCTTAAAATATACATAGCCACTTAAATGCGGTAGAGCTGATGGAATGCTGGGGATTGCCTCTATATGCAGTCCTTTAAGCTGTGAGGCAACAATGCTTTTAATAGTGGCTTGGGTATGTATTTTACTCTGTGTGCTAAAGGTTTCAAGTAACGTTTGCATAGGTAGAGAGGAGCTTACTGCTAAGAATAATTCCCCATCTTGCAGCATAGAAGCATTATCAAATATGCAATCGTAGAATCCATTGCCATTGTCTATGACTTGTGCCATTGCATATTTGGGTGAGGTAACATTAGCAAAGAGGAGGCGGATATTATTACTAAGCGGAATGAAAACCGCACTTAAATCATTGTGCTCGTAGGGTATAAATTCATCTTGTGCATCATTATGACTTATGGTAAGTAAGTCAGCTTGAAATTCTACAAGTTTTTCATATAATGTCTCTGGGTGTAGTTTTTCTTTATTGACAAGATAAGAAAAGATAAGCGTGTATTTTTTGAGGAGATTGAGCGATAAATAGGTGCTAAAATCAAGCGTATTTTTGGTTTGGTCTATGCCTCTAAAAATTTGCGTGAAGCTTTCTTTGTGTTGCTTGATGGAAAAGAGCATTTCTTCTAGAAAACTTTTTATAAAGGCATTACTGCAAATATCAATAGAGGTGGGGATAAATTTTTCATCAAGCTCTATTTTTTTGCTATGAGAATAGATGTTTTTCACTTTTGCTATGGGTATTTCTAGTTCATTTGGTGATTTGTCTCCAAGGATACCAAGCTTTAGCCGCAAACTCCCCAATGCAAGAGAAACTTTTTCTTGCTGATAAGAGATTTCTTCTGTGTTAGTATGTATGTAATCTTGCACATCATCGTGAATCTTGGAAGTTGTAGGTACATTGCTTACAATATACTTGGAGTTTGGAAAAGTATTTTTTAAAGACATATCAGCAGTAGCGTCTGAATATGTAGGGATTTTTAGCGTAATAATTGGTGAAGACATATTGGGCGGCAACTCCAAAACTTCAGGTAATAAATCATCATCTGGCGCATTAAACACGCTACCATCTTGTGTAATTCCACTAATTTGTGTAAGGGCTATTTTGCCCAAATTGAGCATATCGGTAGAAAAACTTACATCAAATACACCATAAAGATTAGATACAAGTCGAGAGGTTTTTGTATGGATAATATGTTCTAAAAATCGTTCTTGTTGCTCAAAATGGATTTTATCAATGTGCATACCATTATACCAAGCGACCTTAAGCTTACTATTCATTGAACAAATCCTTTATATTGTTTTCTCCAGCAGTGCCATCAGCCTTTGTATCTTTACCTTGACTTTGCTTACTTTTTTTGTGTTGCATAATGCCTTCAGTGGCAATATTAAGCTCGATTTTGTTTGAAAAGACACGATTCAGCTTTTTATAGAATTTTTGTTTTTTATCCTGCGGATTGGCAAAAAGAGCTAACACGCCGATATATTTACCCTCTTTTTTTGCAAATTCTGCAACAGGCACGTCAATTTCATTTGGCGGCACTTGCACCTTGATAAAATCTACAATGTCCCTTCCAAGGACAACATTTCCACGTGTGCTTAAATCTTGTATGGAAGATTGCTTGAATTTACTAATATCCTTGAGCTGATAAATAATGAGCGTAACAGGCACATTATCGCCACGATTATTAAGGTTAGAATCTGCCTGATTGAAAGCCTGTATCTTAACAGGTGAGCTGCACCCACTAATAGCTAGCCCCATAAAGCAAGCGAGAATGCAAAAGGAAATATAAAGCTGGATATATCGCATTAAAGACCTCTAAATCTGAACTTCTTTCTTGTATTGATTTTAAAGTTTACACGATTATACTTAGATTAATATTTAAATTTGTTTAATTTTGCTACAATGAGATTTACCTTTTAGCTATCTATCAAATACTAAAGGTTATTGTTATGCTTGTTGGGTAGCTAAAACAACGGCAGTCTAAGGATATACTATGGCAGAAAATTCTACTCCGCCAAAAGAGCGGATAAATATCACATATCGTTCAAAGACAAATGGGCAGAATCCTGATGTAGAGCTTCCTTTGAAGCTAATGGTTATGGGTAATTTTACAGGAGGCAATGATGTGCCGTTTGATGAACGAGAGGTTGTGTCTATTAATAAACACAATTTTAATCAAGTAATGCAAAAAATGAATATAGGCACACATGTAAGTGTAAAAAATGTTCTCAAGCAAGATGCAGATGAATTATCTGTAAATCTTAAGTTTGAAGGGTTGGGTGATTTTTCACCAGACAGTATTGCTACTCAAGTGCCAGAGCTAAACAAATTGCTTCAACTACGTGAAGCCCTTGTAGCATTGAAGGGACCAATGGGCAATATTCCAGATTTTAGAAAAGCACTCTTGGAAGCCCTCAAGGATAAAGATACAAAAGAGAAGCTTTTGCTAGAGATTAAAGAGAATCAATCTACAGATGAAAATAAAAAGTGATTATCATTGAAGGAAAAGTTCATGATAATCGATTAAGGAGATTACTTATGAGTGGTGCATCAGCAAATACACAAACTTCAATAAAAGAGCTATCTATCATTGATAGTATAATGCAGACAAGTAGATATTCAAAGGAAGATGAAAGTTATAATATTGCCAAAATGGGTGTGGTGGAATTTATCACAGAAATAGTCAAAACTGATAGTGCAGAAAATAAAATCAACAAATACACGCTTGATGAAATGATAGCGCATATTGATGATATTATCTCACGTCAAATGGACGAGATATTACACAACGAACAGATTCAGCAATTAGAATCTACATGGAGAGGTTTATATTTTTTAGTAGAACGCACTAATTTTCAAGAAAATATAAAAATTAATTTGTTTGATGTAACTAAACAAGAGGCTTTAGAGGATTTTGAGGCAAATCCAGATATTACAACAGCTACATTATATAAACGTATTTATTCTTCTGAATATGGACAATTTGGTGGCGAGCCTGTAGGTGCAATTCTGGGTGATTATGCCTTGAATGCTTCTACGCCTGATATGAATTTTCTTTCTAAGATGTCTTCTATTGCGGCTATGAGCCATGCTCCATTTTTAACTTCTATGAGTGCTGGTTTTTTTGGGCTTGATAATTATGCGGAACTTCCCAAGATACAGGATTTAAAAGCACTTTTAGAGGGTCCGCAATATGTAAAATGGCGCACCTTTAGGGAAAATGAAGATTCTAAGTATGCTGGTTTATTGGTTACACGTTTTCTTACTCGATCTCCTTATGAGCCACAAGAAAATCCTATAAAGAAATTTAATTACAAGGAAAATGTGCATAACTCGCATAATCACTTGCTATGGGGAAATACTATTTATGCTTTTGCTACGCGATTGACTGATAGTTTTGCAAATTATCGCTGGTGTGGAAATATTATAGGACCTAAGGCTGGCGGTGCTGTAAAAGATTTGCCTACTTATATTTATGAAAGCT
Source organism: Helicobacter hepaticus ATCC 51449 (assembly GCF_000007905.1). Lineage (NCBI taxonomy): Bacteria > Pseudomonadati > Campylobacterota > Epsilonproteobacteria > Campylobacterales > Helicobacteraceae > Helicobacter > Helicobacter hepaticus. Next base: position 238,845 of record NC_004917.1, on the reverse strand, counting down.
TTGGCACTACGCAATCTAAGATACCAACGGAGGTGCTTATCACAGATAGATGTGAGTATGAGCTTGCAGAATCTGGCTTCATAGCCTTTACGTTGCGACGTGATAGCAATAATGCAGTATTTTTCTCCGCAAATGCCGCATTAAAGCCAAAAATTTTTCCAAATACGCCTGAAGGAAAAGAGGCAGAGACAAATTATAGGCTTGGTACGCAGTTACCCTATATATTTTTAGTTTCTCGCCTTGCTCATTATCTTAAGGTATTGCAAAGAGAAGAAATTGGGAGCTGGAAAGAAAGAGCAGATATAGAGAATGGCTTAAATGAGTGGATGAGGCAATATGTTTCAGATCAAGAGAATCCTCCCGCAGAGGTTCGAAGTAGGCGACCATTTAGAGGCGCCAAAGTTCTTGTAAGCGAGATAGAAGGGGAAGCAGGTTGGTATAGAATAAATTTAAATGTACGACCCCACTTTAAATTTATGGGAGCAAACTTTGAACTTTCTTTGGTGGGGAAACTTGACAGAGAATAAATTATGTCTTTTGTAAATAAAATTATTTCTCAACTGCATCCTTATGTAGATTCTGCTTATTTTGAAGATAGAACCAAAACGATAAAAGATCATATTTCAATCCTCATGAATACTAAAAATGAGGGTATAAGTCTTATGAATTTTGCAGACTTATCGTTGGAAGATTTGGATATAAATACAAAAAATCTCGCCCTGCTTATGTCAGAAAAAATCTACCATCTTATAAATACTTATGAAATAAGGGCAAAGATTCTAAACATAGAATATGATGAAAGCTTTGCTCCTTGGCAAATAAGTTTTTTTATGCGAATGCGTCATGTTGGGGGTGACTTGTTAGATGATTTTAATATACAAATTGTCTTTAAAAATAATCGCTATTGTGATGTAATGTAAGCGGTTTGCTTGAGATAGTTTTAGGAAACCCCAAAAAAGTATTTGATTAAAGTAGAAAAGGGCAGATAAGTGAAAAATATTCATTATTTCCGTAAAGAGCTTGATTATTTGCATAAAATGAGGGAAATTTTTGTTAATAAATATCCCAAACTTGCCCCATTTTTATCCCACAATAGTAATGATCCAGATGTGGAACGTATTATAGAATCTTTAGCGTTATTAACATCTAAGATTCACGAAGAGCTTGATGGCAATATTCCCCTGATTGCAGAATCTTTGATTAACATTCTTGCACCCAATTACACAAACTCGTTGCCATCAATGTGCATACAGGACTTTGCACTTAAGCCAGAAAGCAAAGAATGCAAGGTTTTTATTCCTAGACATACAAGTCTTAAATCTACTCCAATAAATCAAGTGCAATGTGAATTTAAAACTATCTATGATGTTTGTCTGCATCCTCTTAAAATAAGCGATATGTCGCTTACTAACGAAGGGAAGCAGAGTGTATTTTGCCTTGATATTGTAAGCACAAACAAATTTTTTAAAATAGCAGATATGGATATTCATTTTTTACAGATTTATCTTGGCAGTGAGGTTTATAGTGCCAATACATTACTTTTATGGCTTTTATGTTATTTGCAAGAAATTGTTATTGTCTGTGCTGATACTCTCACATCTTTTAAGATTCCTTGTGATTCTTTAGAGACTACGGGTTTTGACAAAAATGAGAGTATGTTTAGTAATGGCGATGTAGGCTTTAGTGCTTTTACACTTTTACAAGAATTGCTTTTTTTGCCAGAAAAATTTGCATTTGTGAGAATAAAAAATCTAGAAATACTAAAAGAATGTCAAAGTGAAAAGATGACTTTTAAATTTATTTTCAAAAAAGAATTGCCTAAAGATACCCTTCCAAAAGCCAATCAGTTTTCGCTATTTAGCACGCCCATTGTTAATCTTTTTTCTACCCAGACAGAGCCGATTCTTACTGACCATACACGAAATGGGTATAGAATATTTATCGATAGGGCGCATCTTAACGCATATTCTGTGATACAGGTATTGAAAGTTAAGGCTCATAATAGCGACTCAGGAAGACGGATATTAAAAAATTACAATAGTTTTGAGCGATTTGAATTTGTAGATAAGGGAAATGATTTTTATGCTATTTCAAATAAGCAAGATGCAAATGGAGAGCATTATAAAGAAATTAGTATTTATAGTAATCAATCTCGCAGAGAAACACTTTCCATTGATGTTTTATGTAGCAACAACAATCTTCCAAATGGTTTGCAGATAGGCTCAATCAATGAGATTGTAGGATATCAAGATGTCCTTACACGTAATCTTATGTTACCTACAAAATCGCAACATAGAAGTATTGATAATGCTACATTGTGGGATTTTATCGCTACCCTTTCTTTTAATTATCAAAGTATAACGCATAAAGAGAGCTTCTTAGCATTGTTGCATACATACAGCTTTAATATTGATAAACCAAAAAATCTTTACGAAATAATAAGTGAATCCTTACAAAAGATAGAATCCAAGCCTGCTTATAATGTCAATGGATTTATTACATTAAGAGGTATGCAAATTACCCTATATATTGATGATTCAAAGTTTTATTGTTTAGGTGAGGCATATAAGATAGGCTTAGTGCTTGCACACTTTTTTTCTTCTTTTGTTAGTATCAATTCTTTTTGCGAGGTATCCTTGTGCTGTACAACAAGTAATACATCTTTTAGCTATTCTATCATCTATGGCAATAAGGCATTATTATGAATTTTACTTTTTATCGGCTAATAAAAATGCTCTTGGTTTCTTTGAATAGGGAGCAAATCTTTTTACGTAGTGCTAGGAGTTTGGGACATGCGTATAAAGAAGTTGATATATTACAATATCATGGTATGGCAGATTTAGAGTCGAAAGATATGCTTCCACTTGAGGCTTCATCTGTAAAAGCTATGGAAAAATTACCTCAAAATATATCTTCCAAAATGCATACTGAATCTTTCGTGGAAGTCTTTAGCTATTTTTTTGGATTGCTAGGGCAATCTTCACCTCTGCCTTATTATATGCTTGATAATTTTGCAAAAAATGAAGATGATGGCGAAGGCTTTAGTCTTTTTTTTGATTTTTTTAATAATTATCTCTTATGGCTATTTTATGATAGCATATCACTTAGAGGTTATCATCGCTCATTTGAGACAGATTTTAGCGATAGAATTTCTTTTGTATTGTTGAAACTTTTAGGTTTTAGTGATACAACAAGTGCAAAGGCATATCTTCCATTTGCACCTCTTATTTTAAGCCTAAGGAGACCAAAAGCTTATATTGAGAAAATTTTGGCACATAATTTTCATTTGCACGATAGAATTTCTATTGTCGAGAATATTCCACAAGCCATTCGTATCAATAAGAATCAACAGAATAGTTTAGGATTTAAAAATGTTACTCTTGGCAAAAGTTTTCTACTAGGTAGCACAATATATTCCTATCAAAATAAAATATTACTCCGCATCAAGGATTTGCATTATCAGGAAGCCCTAGATTATTTTCCACATCATAAGCAACACAATAAACTTAGAGAGAGTGTAATTTTTCTCACCAACAATGAATTTGCCATTGATGTTCGTTTAGATATGCAATATAACCCCAAAATGGATTTTAGGCTCGGCGATATTGCGAGGGCTACTCTTGGTTTTGGGTTATTATTAAATAAAAAAAAGGCGAATTTTGCACAATGTAGTATGTTAATGACACTATGTGAGTAAAAATATTTATATTTTTATAAAACTTAATTATTGATTTTATTTTTTTGTGTAGAATACTTCGCTTTTATATGGATAAAACTCACAGAAAGGATTACTATGGCGCAGCCAGCATATATTAAAATTGAAGGTGTTACACAAGGACTTATTTCTAGTGGGGCTTCTACGCAAGAGAGCATAGGTAATCGTTACCAAGCAGGACACGAAGATGAAATTATGGCTCAAGAGATTTCTCATATTGTAACTGTTCCCACAGATACACAAAGCGGACAACCATCAGGTCAAAGGGTGCATAGACCCTTTATTTTTACCTGTTCTCTCAATAAAGCTGTTCCTTTACTTTACAATGCCCTCACAAAGGGTGAAAGATTAAACAATGTAGAAGTACATTGGTTTAGGACATCAATAGGTGGTGGAGCAGAACATTACTTCACTACAAAATTAGAAGATGCTATTATTACAGACATAGACCTTATTATGCCAAATGCACAAGATACAAGCAATAATAACAAAACTGAGCTCTTTAGGGTTTCTCTTAATTATCGAAAAATTATTTGGGAACATGTTGTTGCAGGAACGAGCGGAAGTGATGACTGGAGAAATGCTTAATTTCTTCATATCTGCCTTAAAAAAACTTTTTTACATACCCTTAAAGTTGTAGTAAAAAACGGGATGCTTTGTGAGATAGTGAGATGAGCCTCTTTTTTTACAAAAATACCCCTAAAGGATAGTTTTATGAGTGCTTTTCTTTCTTTGGATATTAACTCTATCACCTTTACCATCACCAAAGCCCATATTAGAGAAAGTTTGCAGTCTCCTTTTCATATTACTTGTAATGGTTTTATAGAATCCTTTTATGCAGATATATTTTCTGCTACTTTTGCTTCTTTGGGTAAAACAAACTCTCCCTCACACACAATCCAATCTCATACCCAAGATACCGATTTTGCATCATCTGCTCCCCCTTATTCTTTTGCATTAGACCAACCTTTCAATCTCCAGCTATTGCAAGATAATTTTGCTCTATTATATATTTCTAATCCCTATGGCAACACAAACTATCATAGTGCTCTTTCTATCTCTTTAGGTAATACTTCTACCCCTATTAAATCATATAAGGGTATCATTACACATATAGAGTATTTAGGTTCTAAATCTAATGTTTCCTTAGATACAAATAACACAATCAACACTATTACTGACATAACCAATACTTCTCAACAAAAGACACTCTCTTCCTTAGATATACCTACACCTAAATCTATAAACCATAGACATTTCTTTACCTTTACACTCACTTCTCCTCTCATAAGACTTTCACTCAATAAAGCAAATAGAATCTATACAGATAAAACACCTTTAGACATACTCAAAGATATACTCACTGCTTATACTCCACAATTATGCAAACAAATAGATTTTTCTTCTCTTAGCCAAATTGATAATCCTTTAGAGATTATCACCCAATATGAAGAATCTGATTTAGATTTCATCACACGATTAGCTCATAATAATGGTATATACTTTTATGAAGACAATGATACCTTATATGTATGTCATCACACACCCTATACTCCTATTCCTCTCACTAAAGTCCCTTTTAATCCTAATGTAAAAACACATAATAATCTTAATGAACCCTGTATTTTTGCTCTCACACATTCTCATCATATACACACAAAACAATTTAACTTCTTCAGCAATGATGCAAACAATCCTCAAATCAATACTTATATGTATTCAAAATATATTGACAAACAATCCCCAGATATTGCCACTCATTCTACATCAAATGATACTTCTCTAGCACAAGAAGATATGAATAATCCTTATAACTATACTGCCTCTATGCAAAGTGTATTTATACCCAATGTGAGTTTTACCTATCAAGCGAATATAAAGTCTCTTTGCTCTAATCAAGCCCAACATACTGCCAATACTCAAGCTCTTATGAACGCTCAAAGCAATATCTATACACTCTGTTTAGCTCAAAGATTATATATAGAATCTAAAAATAAATCTCTTTTAGGAAATAATATTCAAGATAATAAAACGCAAGAGTTTATAAATGAATATACTATCATAGCATTAGAGCAAACCCTTATAAACGAATCTATTCTTGCAGATACTTTACCCTCTCATCAACAAGCCAATGATAGCAACATCTCTCGGTTCAAAGATACTTATAGTAATCTTATTACTCTCTTGCCTTCAAACCTATCTTATATGCCTACACCCAAGCCCAAACCAAACCCTCCATCTCTTATGCAAGGTATAGTTGTAGGAGAAGAGTATATAAAAGCCAAGAATATTAAAGAGGCTAATGCAAGTATCATCAAACAGAGCAACACGCTTTATACAGATAACTTTGGCAGGGTAAAAGTAAGGCTGCATGCCTTTATGGCACAAGCTTTACTCACGGATAATGATATACACACAACACCCAATACAAACAATACCAAACATTCAAACAATACTCATTTAGAAGATGATTTATATACTCTTAATACACACACAGCTTTTCTTAGAGTAGCCTCTCCTATTGCAAGTGCAAGTTCAGGTTTTTATCATACTCCAAGAGTGGGAGATGAAGTATTAATAAGTTACTTAAATAATGACATAGATATGCCCATCATTATAGGCAGTCTCTACAATCCAAGTAATCCTGCCTTACCTCCCCTCCCTTTAAATGCTCATCAAACAAGTTTAAGTGCAAGAACTCTTAATAATAGCAGTGCATTGCAAGCAGAGAATACAAACTCTCATCACAATCTCATAGAATCTGGATTCAATGAAATCACGCTCTCCAATCTCAAAGAACAAGAACACATCTATCTTCAAGCACAAAGAGATTATGAAGAACTCATTAAGCATAACTTTCTCCAAACCATACATAACAATAAAGAATCTCAAGTAGAGGGAACTTATAATGAAAGGATTAAAAAGATTCATACTCAAACCATAGATTTAGCAAAGATTGTAAGTATTGGAGGAGAATATAATACCAATGTAGCTTTATCTAAAGATACCATTGTAGGATTAAGTCATACTTTAAATGTAGGAGTAGATAACAAAGTAAGGATTGCAAAGAAGAGTAGTGAATATGTAGGAGAGGATAAGGAGGTGGAGATAGGGGGGAATCTCAATACAAGTATCAAACAAGATGAGAGTAGGAATGTAGGGGGGAATAAGAGAGAGGTGGTGGAGGGGGACAGCGATATAAGCATTGAGAAAAAGTTTAATATTCAAACACAAGGTGAAATTGCTATTCATTCTAATGAGAATATTCATTTGTCATCTCCTCAATCTTTGAGTTTAGAATCTGATAGAGCTGCTGTAATGGTTGCAGACAATATAACAATGATTGCAGATTCTAATTATCTCCTTAATGCTAATAATGAAGCAACAATTCAAGTGAGCGATACTTCTATTGTAGCCAAAAGTGATTCTATCGTTATTAAAGCTGGTGGAGTAGAAGTAGTCATAGATTCTAAAGGATTAGTCGTTAAAGGTGGGGAGGTAAAGGCAGAGTGAGGGGTAAAGAAAAAGGAATAGATAGGATATTGTAATGTCAAAGCTAAATTCTGAACCTATTAAAATACAAATAAGAGATGTTAATTATAATCCTATTCAGAATGCTACGATAAAAGTTATTGAAAGAAAAACCAACAAAATTCTCTACAATGAAGAAAGCCTCAATGGAGAAGTTATTCTAGATGACATAGAAAATCTTAAAAGTTGCCACGCTTTTAGAGTGGAGATACAACATCCTCATTATAAACCTGCTCCTAAAACTAATTCCTCTTGCGTTAGAGAAGCACACAGAGGAAAATATCATACCCTAGAATATCATTATCAAGATAAACTTTTAGTGAGCAATGTATATGCAGAAATAAGAGAACAAATACAATATACTTGTGAGGATAATGATGCAAATACAATATATCTGCCAAAGAGAATCTATGATATAGACAATCATACATTTATAGAACAAGAAGCATTACAGGCAATAAATAATCTACAAATCCACCTCAAAGCCTACTATAACCAAGATAATATCCCAAACAAAGAAAAACAAAGCAATGAACAAAAACGCATTTATCAAGAGCAAAAGAAAGAGACGAGGTGGGGAATTATCATAGGAAGCCTAGATGAATCTCAACCCGTAAAAGATAATGCAGCATTTCAAATACTCAAAAATAACGATGATTATGAGCTTAAGGGCGAGGAAATAGTATTAAACTTAAAGCAAGAATGGCTCAATCAAACAATAAGGATTTATGCTTTTATAGAGAATCCTAATCATAAGGTAGGTAATACATTGTATATCTATGCGCCTATTGAATACAAAGAAGAGGGGCTTATTGATGTAAGTGGATATTTTTTGAGTATTGCTGGAGTTATGGGAAAAAATTTAGTAATTAAAGGTGTAAGATTCGCTTCAGAATTGCAAGGTAATAGATATGTGCGGAGAGAAAATAGAGAATCTCAAGGAATTGCTAGAGAGTCTTTAAGCAACAAAGAAGCAAGAGAATGGTATGTTAATACCCAACTACCAAAAGTAAAGGAGCTTGGTAGTAGAATCCTAACGCTTGAAGAAAGAGCAAAGTTTCATTTTAATTTTCGTAATCAAGCTAGAAAAGATGCAAGAGATGCGATGAAAGATAGAAAGAAAGCAGAAGAGTTAGATAAGACAGATCCTATTCAAACTTGGGAGGAATGGATAGAGTATGTGAGAAAAGAAAAAGGATTAACAAATATGGAGGATATTTATAATTACACCATTGAAGCTTCAAGTAGGTCAAGACCTAGTGTGAATAAAAGCTTAGGTGTCGTTCCAAAATGATACGACAAATCGTGTAATGTTTCATCAAATTGTTCAAATATAAAAAAGGAGTTTCATGCAAGTAGAGAATAAGAAAATTGCTTATTGGGGAGGTTATCGGGAATCAGAGAATCGCTTTGAATTTTATTTAGATAACTTTGATTGCAAAGAAGATGCTTGTCCGCATTACATTCAATCACTTGCACAATACAAACATTATAATGTGGTGTTAAATAAAGATTATCTTTTAGGACCTGATGTCAGTATTTGGGAATTTACAATCAATGATTTATCTTGTTTTTGGATATGGGAAGCTGATACTTGGAGAAGTAGAGTAAAAATTAAGGATAATCCAAATCATCTAAAAACATTGGAAAAAATAATGAAAGATCTTTGCGATGTACTCAATATGCTCGTAGAAAAAGGAGAATTAGAATCTACTGATGATACCTCTAATGATTGACAACCCAAGCATTATTAAACAAATCTTTAAGGAGTTGTTATGGAGAAAGAAAATAAGATTCGTCGTCAAGAATTTTAGTATGCGAGGAGACAAGGGTGAATAAAAAAGCCTTTATAGAAAGCTTTAGAGATTTTTTATCAAATTTAGAATCCAAGATTTGCCAACCTAATCATCAATGGAAAATCAAAGGTTTTATTGATAGCGATACACACATATTTTCGCTTTCTAACGACACTAAAGTAATTTCTAAAATTTTAGAAATCCATATTTTCCCTTATATCCTAGAATTTGCTAAAACACATCATTTTAATGTTGTTTTACCTTATCATCAAAATTATTATCCTGATTTATCGTTTGTATCCCAAAAAGATTCTACTATTAAATATGCGATTGATTTAAAAACAACTTATCGCAATGAAAATAACCCAAAACTCTGTAATGGCTTTACTTTAGGCTCTCACGGCGAATATTTTAAAAATAGAGAATCAAACAAAAACATACAATTCCCCTACAAAGACTATTTAGGACATTTTTGTTTGGGGGTGATTTATGATAGGGTGAAAATTGATGAATTAAAACGATACAAGCTTGATGATTTGGGCAAGATTCAATCTGTGATTCAAAATTTGACCTTGTTTTTTGTAGAAAAATATAAAATCGCGAGTGATTGTAGCGGAAGTGGCAACACTGCCAATATAGGAAGCATTAAGAATATAGATGATATTTTGAATGAAAAAGGAGTGTTTGCGGATTTAGGAGAGTCTCTATTTGATGATTATTGGATAAACTATGGGAAAATCACTATTACCGATTCTCAAGGCAAAACCAAAAACATCACAAAACTTAGCGAATACCTAACTTATAGAGGTAAAAGTCAATGAATGCGATAGTCTCACTCAAAACCCTTATCCCACCGCTTAAGATTCAAGGGATAAAATCTAAAATTATTCCTCACATAAGAGATATTTTTCAAACTTGGAATAAAAAGGGCATATATTTTGAACCTTTTATGGGCAGTGGTGTTGTTGGGTTTAACCTTGCTCCTAAAAGAGCGATTTTCAGCGACAATAACCCCCATATTATTGCTTTTTATCAAGCGATTCAGCAAGGTGTCATTACAAAAGATTCCGCACGAAAGTATTTGCAATACGAAGGAGATATTTTACAAAAAGTGGGGCAAGAACATTACTTGAAAGTGAGGGAGAGATTTAACCAAACCCATAGTCCTTTTGACTTTTTGTTTCTTAATCGGAGTTGTTTTAATGGTTTAATGCGGTTTAATTCCAAAGGCAGATTCAATGTGCCTTATTGCAAAAAAGACGCTCGATTTTCCGCCGCCTATATCACCAAAATCACTAATCAAATCGATGCGGTAGCTAGACTGATACAGCACAGCGACTATGAATTTAGAATCTGCGATTTTTCTTTGGTTTTGCAAGAAGCAAAGAAAAATGACTTTATCTATTGCGACCCGCCTTATATCGATAGGCATAGCGATTATTTCAATGCGTGGAGCGAAAGCAATGAAAGAGAACTTTACAAAATCCTTAAAAATACGAAAGCTCAATTTCTTCTCTCAACTTGGCATAGCAATGTTTATCGACAAAATCAATATATGAACGAATATTGGAATAATTTTAAATTAAAATTAATTGAACATTTTTATCATTTAGGTGCAAGTGAAGTAAATCGCCATACCATTAAAGAAGCCTTGATACAAAATAAGGTAATGAGTTGAGTTGGATTCAGATTAATTTCAATCCTCCCCTCCCTTTAAATGCTCATCAAACAAGTTTAAGTGCAAGAACTCTTAATAATAGCAGTGCATTGCAAGCAGAGAATACAAACTCTCATCACAATCTCATAGAATCTGGATTCAATGAAATCACGCTCTCCAATCTCAAAGAACAAGAACACATCTATCTTCAAGCACAAAGAGATTATGAAGAACTCATTAAGCATAACTTTCTCCAAACCATACATAACAATAAAGAATCTCAAGTAGAGGGAACTTATAATGAAAGGATTAAAAAGATTCATACTCAAACCATAGATTTAGCAAAGATTGTAAGTATTGGAGGAGAATATAATACCAATGTAGCTTTATCTAAAGATACCATTGTAGGATTAAGTCATACTTTAAATGTAGGAGTAGATAACAAAGTAAGGATTGCAAAGAAGAGTAGTGAATATGTAGGAGAGGATAAGGAGGTGGAGATAGGGGGGAATCTCAATACAAGTATAGAACAAGATGAGAGTAGGAATGTAGGGGGGAATAAGAGGGAAATCATACAAGGGACATTAGACATACAGAGTATAAAAGAATATAATCTTTCTACTCAATCCCAAATGAATTTTAATGCTAAAGATAATATCTTATTCTTTGGCAAAGAATCTACTTCATTTGAAACACAAAAAGAACTTTCTTTTATAGCAGATAATACTGATATGGAATCTAAGAGTAATTTTACTGCTACAGCTGGCAACCAAATCCTTCACCAAGTAGGAGATACTTCAATTACTGCTAAGGGAGATTGTGTTATTATTAAAGCAGGTGGAGTAGAAGTAGTGATAGATTCTAAAGGATTAGTTGTTAAAGGTGGGGAGGTAAAGGCGGAGTGAGAGATTCTAATCCTACTAATGCTTATAATCCAAACAATGCAACTCGATTCTTGTTGGCTATTTTGAAGATTATCTTTGCTCTCTTTTGTGTTTTTATACTTATTGCAACTCTTGTTTATCATTGGGAATTTTCACCCTATTTATTAAAGTTTTTAGGGATATTGATTGTTTTGGCTAGTCTTTTTAATTTTATTCGCATTTTCTATAATACATCACAGACAAATGAAGTGAGCCTCTATGAATGCGATATACAGCACAATACATTGCTTTTACTTGTCCTTATAGCCTCTTTAATTTTTGGAGTATGTTTTTATTTTGTAGATATTTTTCTTGGGATTGGTGTTTTTCTCTATTTATTAGAGCTTTGTTTGCAAGATTGGTATTATAAAGCACAAATAAGTGAAACTTATCTCACTTTGTATCATCGTATATATGGCAAACTCTCTTATAAATGGAATGAGATTCTGATTGCAAGTTCATTAGATGAGATACAAAGTTCTATGCTCTATGTCAATCTAAGTGATACTTACTATCTGCATATTTGGCATAAAAATATGTTGATAAATATTACCATTAAAAAAGATGAGAAAACACTCGAGCTCTATGAACACATCAAAAGGCATAAGAAACAATGAAAACGATTTATGAAAGCGATGAGATAGTCGTAACCCAACAAGATAATTTAACTTATTATATGCAAATCAACAATCAGGATAAGGTATCCAATGACTCAAGTGCTTTAACGAGTGCAATCAGTGCTATAAGAAATGCTGTTTGGGCATTAGATGTATATTCAAATACAAAAGTTCAACTCATTGTTGTTGTTTTAGGTTCAACTCCAAATGCTCTTATAATGCAAAATAATCCAAACAATTCTCAACTTAAAAATTTTATTGTTTTAAATCTTGATGTAATAGTTGGTTTTTCTGCCACAAAAATAGCACCAAAGATATTAAATAAAGCACTCATTGGGGCTGGAATCGGAACATTAGCTGGTTCGATTATACCTGGATTAGGTAATGCTGCAGGCGCGACAAGTGGATTTATTGCAGGTGCAGGAAGAGTATTGTTTTTGGCTGGAGTAGGTTATTTTTCGACAGCAATACTTAGTAATATTTATGACGCATTGGAAATTGATGAATTATATGATTATTTAAAGAAAAATATATTCAGTTCTCAAAACAAATATGAACAAGAAACATTAAGGAATCCGACTGAGCAGGAATTAAAGATAGTTTTAAGCAATATAGATTCTAACTCCACTTCAAATGATATAGATAAGTTACTCCATTCTTTCCCCAACTACCTCAAACAAGACTCTCAACAAGAATCCCATATTCCCCAACTCTACCTACTCTCTCCTCTCCTCTTTTCTTCTGATACCATTAACTCTCATAGAGTTGGAGAGATACACTTTCAAATCCAAGCCTTAGATGAATACACAAGAATACCCATAGAGAATGCAAAACTCCAATTACAAAATGTCAATCTAGGACAAGAATCTATCACTAATACTCAAGGTTTAGCTACTTTTATGATTAAAGAGAGTGAATATTTAAAACCTTTTATGGCAAAGCTTATTCACAATAACTATCAAGAATGTCCTATCTTTGATAGAAGTATCATTCCTAATGCTTATAGAAGTGCTAAGAAACCTTTAGAATTAAGATTCTTAGGAAAAATCCATTGTTATTTCAATGGAAAAGAGCTCTATATAAACAATGGCAATAAAGCAATAGACTACTTTAATGCTTATAGTGGAAACGCTTTAAGTTTAGGGGAGAAAGAGGAATTAATAAAACAATATGGGTATGAGAGTTTTGTGAGTTATAAAGATAATCAAAATAAGATTTCTTATTTTTGTTTAGATAAAGAGTGGCAAAAACAAAAAGATAAAGGAGCAATTCCAGATGGAATATACTATATAGACATCAATAAAAGTAAAAATGATAAGAGTAGTGGTATAAGAATGGTTAGTAAAAGAGACAGACAGATTCAATGGGGCAAATATAATATCCCTATCTATACCAATAAAGAATGCACGAATACTATAGAATCTACCACACAAAGAAATAATTTCTACATTCACGGAGGAGAAAGCTATGGGGATAATGGAGGGATAGATGAAACACTTTGACCCCTTACTACTGCAAGGATTGCCCTATAAAAATGGAGAAGTGGATTATGGAAGGCTAAGATTCTACAATATGATTTTTGCTATGATGAGAATCTCTGGTGCCATAAGCATTTTGCTAGGATTTGTTTTGATGGCTAGCCACACCCATCAAAACAATGCTTTTTTAAGAAATTTTAACCCTTATGCACATTATGTAGGACTTGTCCTTTTTGTTGTGTTTTGCGTAATGTTTGGTTTATTGATGTTACACTTTCTCTCTTTGAAAATCAAAGATACAAAGCAAAGCCTAAAACTACTAACACCTTATCATCAAAGCATAAAAATCAAATTATCAAGATTCTTTCAAGTCCTTTCTATTTTGTTTTTTTGTGTGTTATTCGCTGCTTTGGGCTTTATGTATGCTGGATTTTTTATCTTTCATATCGCTTTGTTAGCTATTCCAAAGATAAAAGCCATTTATGCTGATGATGATTTGCTTTATGCGGAATTTTGTATATCTTTAGGGCTTGTGTCTATCGGCTTATATCCCATAAAAAACGATGAAAATTTATATTATTGTGAATTTACATTTTCACAATCAACAATCCCTATGAAAGTCCAACAAATAGTGCGTTGCCTATGCCAAGATAATTATCTTGTAAAATACCGAACATTTGGATTTGCAAGAAACATTGATTCTAAAGAACTGATAGAATCTCTCAATCACAGAGCGATTTTACAAGATAAAATACCCAACGCACAAAATACTAAAATAGATAGGAGAGAGTTATAATGAGCGAAGAAATAAAGACAATAAAGCTTCCAACATCTTGCATTACTAGCAACAATACACCCTGTCCCACAAACATTGAAGTAGCACCCCTAGAATCTAGCGAGAAAAACACCATAACATCAAGCTTATTTTATATGCTAGGTTCAATGGATACAATCGTTACAGAAGCTGCTAAATATATTGAAAAAGGGTTACCTTTTTATGTGAAAATAGGACTTGAAGTAAAGAATGCTTCTAAAACAATGACACTCAATATAAGCAATGAGGCTTTAGATACTGAAGATATATTAATTCTAGGTGGCTTACAAATTGGGATTAGCGTGGGGATTGAGGCAGTAATGAGTGCCCTTGTTACAGCAGGAATAATTAGTGGAGGTTGGGCATTAGTGCTTGGTATCGGTGCTGCAGTGCTTGTTGCCTATTTTCTCTCCGACCTCTATCTCTACCTTAAAGACAAATCTCTATCTCTTTGGCAAGATTTCAAAAAGACTTCCAACCAAGCCATACAAAATATAATGTCTCTTATAGAAACTGATGAAAGAAGCCTACAAGAAAGAAAAAAAGAAATTACAGAAAGAGCAGCCAATAGAATCTTAGATTCCACTAATCAAAGTAAAATGACTCAAAAAGAATATGAAGAATGTATTACTTATTTATGTGGGCATTGTTGTGAAAATAAAACTAACGATACTTTTCCCCTCTTCTCCCCCAACACTCTCTCCTCCCAAGAATCCTTTCTCCCTCCTGATACCATTAACTCTCATAGAGTTGGAGAGATACACTTTCAAATCCAAGCCTTAGATGAATACACAAGAATACCCATAGAGAATGCAAAACTCCAATTACAAAATGTCAATCTAGGACAAGAATCTATCACTAATACTCAAGGTTTAGCTACTTTTATGATTAAAGAGAGTGAATATTTAAAACCTTTTATGGCAAAGCTTATTCACAATAACTATCAAGAATGTCCTATCTTTGATAGAAGTATCATTCCTAATGCTTATAGAAGTGCTAAGAAACCTTTAGAATTAAGATTCTTAGGAAAAATCCATTGTTATTTCAATGGAAAAGAACTTATATTGAGGAATGTTACAAAAACCGATATATTTTAAATTATATAAAAGTATTTTAGTTAAAAAATGCTTTAATTTTTGCTGAAGTGAAGTATCATATTACACGATACTTTAAGGTGAATATAGATGAAACAACATCGATTAACTGAGCTTTTGAACAATGAGGAATTAGAAATCTTACAAGAATGTGATGAACTCACGCTTGATTTTACCTCTTTAAGCAAAGATGCTTTAAGCGTGGTTACTCCACATTGTGTAGTAATTGGCTATGGAGAGCTATGCGATACTTTTTTGGCACTTTGTGTCAATGAAAAGCATACTGCACTTGAGGTGCTTCATCTTTTACCACAGGATTTTGTGCGCCTTAGCGGACATCTTGGAGCTTTTAAGTTGTATTTTAAAAATGCTCAAGGTGCAGTTGAAGAAATTGCTACTTCGCAGGTAGTTTCATTTGCCCCACTTGAGAATCTCCCTCATTTTAAAGGTGTGCATACACCAAATATGTATGAGAGTGCAGATTCAATGTTGCGCTCTTTACTTGCTTTATGCGGGGAGCAAAATTATAGTCGTAGCATTGTATTTGATTCATCACATTGTCAATATCAAGGACGTCGCCCATTCTCTGACGGAAGCAATGTGTGTCATAGTTGTGTTGATATATGCCCGACTATGGGTGTAAGCAGTGATGATTCTTTAAAAATATTGCATCTCTCACCTATTGATTGCATTTCTTGCGGTAAATGTGTGAGTGTATGTCCCACGGGAAGTATGCAACGCGAAGGTGATGGATTAGAATCTTTTACTTACAAAGCACGACTTTATAAAGGGCGCATACCGCTTATAGTAGCAAGAGCAGACCTTGAATCGCAACAATTTGCCAAAGACTTTCGTGCCCTCAAAGAATACAATTGCTTACTTTTGCCTTTTGTCCTAGAAGTGCCTGATATGCTTAATAGCACTTATTTCCTTACGCTTTTGCAAGAATCAAGTGCGCCAATTGTGCTTTATAGTCCATTGGGTGAGCATATTTCTAGCGATATAGAATCTTTAAATACTATTTATGAGCGCATTTTTGCAAAAAAAGCAATCTATAATTTTACAGATTCGCAAGCTTTAGGTATGTTGCAACCACTTACACAAAGTCATTATATTTATACACCTGCGAGCAAGGAGACAAGCAAGGACATTTTTTCTGAACGTATGCGTTTTTGGATTAAGCAAGAAGAATATAGCAAAGTGTCAATTAAGGGTTTTGGTATCTTGGGTATTGATGCGCGAAAATGCACAATGTGCCTTAGTTGTGTGGAAGCGTGTAATACCAATGCTTTAATTAATAATAATTCGTCATTTGAGCTACTTTATAAGTCCTCACTTTGCACAGGTTGTGGGTATTGTGTAGCAAGTTGTGCCGAGCAAGTCTTAAGCATAGAATCTCACACGCTCAATCTTATCCCTGAAAGTTTTGAATATATCCCAATAGCGGTTGATGAGCCATTTAGATGTATAGAATGTGATAAAATTTTTGCTACACGTAAAAGTATTGAAAAAATTAAGCAGATTCTTACTCCTGCTTTTGGTAGCGATATTCTTAAGCTTAAAACTTTAGAATGTTGTGCAGATTGCAAGGTAAAAGTTATGTTTGAGGGAGCGCATTAATGGCACGAGATATTTTAGAATCTGTAGCAAGTGCGAGAGCATTATATTATGATTTTTTTGCAGGATTATTTTTATATGAATTGCTGAGTGAGCGCTCAAGCGTTTTGCTAAAACAAGTAAAAATTTTAAAGGAAAATATCCTTAATGAGCGAGATAATGCGCATTTTGAGCTTTTAGAAAGTGAATTAGAGCGTAAGGGCACACAACAGATTTTACGCGAATACACTCATACTTTTATTTTGCCCTTTGCTGTGCCTCACGAATCAGATTGCAAAAATGAAAAAGTAAAAAGTGAAAATACTCAAATAATGCTTTATCTTTCGCATTATCTTGAAGGTTATTTGAATGGCAAGGCTTTACTTAAAGCACGTAGCCTTACTAAACAAAGCACTTTTAGGCTTAATACTCAAGAATGCAAGGAAAGCGAGGAACATTTAGGCTTTTTGTTGCTTTTAATGCGTCATCTTTTGCTTTCTCCTAATGAGGGAGATAGGGTATTGAGTGCTCAAGTTGTAGATGAACTTGTGATTCCTTTAGGAGATTTTGTTGTAGCTGCACTTATTCAAAGAGAGGATTTGAGTTATTATGCAAGTGTGGGTTATTTATTACAGAGTTTTTTAAATGTTGAGCGGAGTTTAAAATGACATTTTCAATATAAAAGGTAAGCTGATTTGAGCCCTTAAAATGGAGAGCTCAAATGGGTTTATCCCAAAGTCAAAAAAAGGAGGCTATATGTCTAAAATGCAAGAAAGCAATCAAACTCGGCGTAAGTTTTTAAAAACTGCTGGGGTAGGTGGCGCTGTGGTTGCGATAGGCTCTCTTAGTTTGACTGGTTGTTCTGGAGAACACACACAAAAAGAAGTCATTAAGGGTAAGAGCAAAAAGCAAGAGGTGTTGTATCGTGATGATACAACATATTGGCAAACTTATTTTTCAGTTGCCAAATAGATAATCATAAGGAGTGAAAATGAGCGAGGTAAATGATAGACGCAATGCTCGGCGCTCATTCCTCAAACTCTCTGCATTGGCTTCTGTGGCTGGTGTGAGCAGTGCTTTGGGAAATGAGGGGGAAAAAGTGCTTAGAAAAGCAAGTGAGGCAGAGTTGAAGGAAAAATATCCACAATCTCAAAAAATCAAAACTATTTGCACACATTGTTCGGTGGGTTGTGGTGTGATTGCTGAAGTGCAAGATGGTGTATGGGTGCGCCAAGAAGTGGCTCAAGACCACCCGATTTCTCAAGGCGGACATTGCTGCAAAGGTGCAGATTTGATTGATAGAGCAAGAAGCGAAACAAGATTACGCTATCCTTTGCAAAAGCAAAATGGGCAATGGACAAGGCTTAAATATGATGAGGCAATGGATAAAATTGCTACACAGCTTAAACAAATTAGAGAAGAAAGCGGTCCTGATGCAGTGATGTTTTTAGGAAGCGCGAAATGTTCTAATGAGCAAAGCTATTATATTCGTAAGTTTGCAGCATTTTTTGGGACAAATAATATAGACCATTGTGCTAGAGTTTGACACAGCCCAACAGTCGCCGGTGTGGCGAATACATTCGGGTATGGTGGTATGACAAATCATCTTGGCGATATGATGTTCTCAAAATATATTTTAGTCATTGGAGCAAATCCAGCGGTAAATCACCCTGTGTCAATGGTGCATATTTTGCGAGCTAAAGAGCAAGGAGCAAAACTTGTATGTATTGATCCACGATTTACAAAAACTGCAGCAAAATGTGATGAATTCCATAGAATCCGCAGTGGGACAGATATAGCCTTTGCTTATGGTTTGCTCAATCACATCATTGCTAAAAAGCTTTATGATGAGCAATATCTCAAAGAGAGAGTTTATGGCTATGAGGATATTATTAAAGAAGCACAAAAATTCTCTCCAGAAGTGGCAGCAGATATTTGTGGAATCCCAGCTGATGAAATTAGGCATATTGCCGAAGAAATGGCAGCTGCAAAACCTGCAAGCTTAATTTGGAATCAAGGGCTTACACAACATACGATTGGCACAAGCAATACAAGAATTATGCCTATTTTGCAAATGTTTTTAGGCAACATTGGGAAAAATGGCGGAGGCGTGAATATCTTAAGGGGACACGATAATGTGCAAGGAGCTTCGGATATGAACAATCTCGCAGATTCTCTACCGGGTTATTATGGGCTTGGAGAGCCAGCTTGGCGACATTTTTGTAAGCATTGGGGCGTTGAGTATGAGTGGATGTTAGGACGTTTCAAAGATGCAGAAATGATGGGTAAAACCGGTTTTGCACATTCTACTTGGAAATTTGGTGTATTAGATGAAGAAAATGCTGCAAATAATGGTGGCACAAAGCTACGTGCTTTAGTTGTAATTGGTTCAGGTATGACCACAGTTTCTTTGCTTGATTTGCAAAAAAAAGCAATGGATATGCTAGATTTGGTGGTGTTTGTAGATCCTTATGTTAATGACTTGGCAATTTATAGTGATAGAAGCGATAATCTCTTTATGCTTCCAGCGGCTTCTCAAATGGAAACAAGTGGTTCTGTGGCAGCGACAAATCGTAGCTATCAATGGCGTTCTAAAGTAATGGAACCGCTTTTTGAATGCCGTCCTGATGAGGAGTTTCTCTTTGGTTTGGCTGAACGATTAGGATTCTTGAAAGAATTGCAATGGCGACTTTATGATATAGCAAAATCAAAAGGACGGGAGCAATTTGTTTGGCCTGAAGATGCAACTACTGAACTTACGCAAAGTATTCGTAGCATTGGTTTGCAAGGTATGAGTCCAGAGAGACTAAAAGCCCACCAAGAAAATTGGCATTTATTTGATAAAGTAACACTGGAAGGCACAGGAGAGTTTAAGGGAGATTATTACGGGCTGCCTTGGCCTTGTTGGAGTGATAAGCACCCGGGCACACCTGTAATGTATAATGATACTATTCCTGTTATGCGTGGAGGTATGGGATTCCGCGTAAATTGGGGTGTTACAAGCCCAGATGGGCAAAGTATGCTTACAAATAGAAGCTTGCCAAATGCTAAACATATCGGTGGATACGCTCCTGTAACTGCAGAAAATGCTGAATCTTTGGGGATTAGTCTAAGTAGCGAGGAGAAAAATGCCATTGAGGGAAGCACTTTTGCTCTAGGTATAGGGAATAATATTTTGGTAGAAAAAGCATTAGAGGCAGGATTATGCCCTTATGGAAATGGTAAAGCAAGGGCGAATGTATGGAATTGGTATGATAAGATTCCACTCCATCGTGAGCCCCTCCATTCTGTGCGTGGAGATTTGGTAGATAAATATCCAAGCTTCCCAGATAAACCAAATCTTTTCCGTGCTAATGTTAAGTATATTTCGCGTCAAAAGGAAAAAGATTGGGTAAAAGAGTTCCCTATCAATATGTTAAGCGGACGTTTAGTAGCTCATATGGGAACAGGTGCAGAAACTCGTAGTGCGAAATATTTAGCTGAAGTAGAGGGAGAAATGTTTGTGGAGATTCACCCAAATAAAGCTGCAGAGCTTAAAGTAAAAAATGGTGATTTGGTATGGATATATGGAACAAATGGTTGCAAAATTCTTGTGCCTGCAAAACTCTCTGTTCGTGTAGATGAAAATAGCATTTGGTTGCCTCAAAACTTTTCAGGTATGGATCAAGGAGAATCGCGACTTGATAAATATCCAGAGGGCACAAAACCTTATGCTATTGGTGAATCAGCAAATATGATTAGCAGTTATGGGTATGATTATAACTCTGCTTGTCCGGAAACAAAATGCGGTCTATGCCGAATTGAAAAAGCGTAATAAAAGGATAAAAAATGAGTAACACTATTCCAAAAAACCTTGAGCATTTCTCAAGGATAAAATTTTATTGCGATACAAACCGATGTATTGAATGCCACGGCTGCGATGTAGCTTGTAAAGAGGCTCATCATTTGCCTGTTGGTGTCAATCGCAGACGAGTTGTTGTTCTCAATGAGGGTGTAGTAGGTAAAGAAAGCGCAGTTTCTATTGCTTGTATGCATTGTGCTGATGCACCTTGTGCTAAGGTATGTCCAGTAGATTGCTTTTATATCCGAGCCGATGGCATTGTTTTGCACGATAAGAAAACTTGTATCGGTTGCGGATATTGCCTTTATGCTTGTCCTTTTGGAGCTCCACAATTTCCTAAATCTGATGTATTTGGCTCAAGAGGAGCAATGGATAAATGTACCTTTTGTGCTGGTGGTCCTGAAGAAACTCATAGCGCAGAGGAATACAAACTCTATGGGCAAAATAGAATCGCAGAAGGTAAAGTGCCAATGTGCGCTTCTATGTGTTCTACAAAGGCATTGCTTGCTGGAAGTGGTGAGCAGCTCTCTCATATTATTACGCATCGTGCTAGCACAAAAGGCGAAAATATCCCTAATGCTGTGCCTAATGTGTGGAAAACGGCTTACGAGGATTAAGGAGGATTCTATGAAATGGTGTTTTAGAATCTACTTGATTGTAGTGAGTCTTTGTGCTTTTGTGATTGCTGCTGATCCAAGTGTCCCACAAGCAGGTGGAAAGCAATATGCAGAAGTTATAAATGGAAATAATGCACTTATTATGCCCGCAGATAGAGCCAACCCTCATCTTTATGGCGGACCAGAAGTCGCTGCGATTAAGGCTTGGGGTGTGGATTCACCCAATTCTTTTGGTTGGGGTGAGCTTTTTACAATCTTGCAAGGGCAGTATTTTGCTCTGATTTTTTTATTGATTGTCATTTTTGTGCCTATGGCGTTTTATGGGCATTATAAGCTTGTGGGTAAGCGACATTATTCGCACGATAGCTTTTTAATCGTCTTTACTAAATATAATATTGTTGTGCATTGGTGTGCAGCTGTGCCTTTTGTGATGTTGTGCCTTTCGGGACTTATGATGGTTTTTGGCGATAAGCTTGGTGGTGGCACACTTATTCGCTTTGCTCGTGATGTGCATGGCTTTGCAACAATTTTCTTTGCTGTATTTGGCACATTAATGTTGCTTATGTGGGCAAAAGATTGTTTTTTCAAAGCTCACGATATTAAATGGATGATGATGCTTGGTGGTTATCTTGATAAAGTCAATCGCGAGATTCCAGCTCACAAGTTTAATGCAGGGCAAAAAATGTGGTTTTGGGTGGCTACACTTGGTGGTGGCGTAATGGTATTGAGCGGTGCAGTAATGTTTTTTCAATGCACGGATATTAATACTTTGCGCATTCTAGCAATTTTGCACAATGTGATGGGCTTTGCTATTATTGCGCTTTTGATTACTCATATTTATATGGCAGTTTTTGCTATTGAAGGCGCAGTAGAATCTATCCTTAATGGCAAAATGGGTGAGGAAGAGCTTTCTATGCTCCATAGTCTTTATTACAAGGATTTAAAGGCTCAAGGCAAATTAGATTCTATGCGCATAAAACACTAGGAGAGTAAGTGAGCGACTTTGTGCATCAAATGCGTATGGTGAGGCTTTTCCGTGATGAATCATTGCAGGTATGTGAAGATAACATCATTGAGGAGCAACGCATAGCTTTTTATCTCAATGGCACAAAACTCCTTTCTGTGATGAGTTTGCCTTTCTCTCAAGATGCTCATTTGGTAGGATTTTTGATGAATGAGGGCGTATTAGAAAGTGTTGATGATATTATTTCACTTGAAATTGCTCCTGATGGCTTGAGTGTGCATATGAATGCCCATATTAAAGAAGATAGGCTTAATCATCTCCATAAAGAAAAAACTCTGACGACAGGGTGTTGTGTTGGAGTAAGTGCAAATTTTGATGGAGAGATTATTCAAAAATTTATCGCTTCAAATATGCGTGTGGATACGCGCACAATCTTTAAACTCCTTGATGAATTTAATCAGCCAAGTGCGCTTTTTGAGCGCACAGGTTGTGTGCATAAGGCAATGCTTGTATGCGAAGAGACGCTTGTGAGTGAAGATATTGGGCGTCATAATGCTATTGATAAAGTTATTGGCAGAGCGAGACTTGCTTCGCTTGATATGAGTGAGGCAATACTTATTGTAAGCGGACGCTTATCAATGGAAATGGTGATTAAAGCTGCGATGAGTGATATTCCCATAGTAATTTCGCGTTCTGCTACGACATATTTAGGGATTAAATCTGCACAGGTTTTAGGCGTTACCCTTGTAGGTTTTGCACGTGGTGATACGCTCAATATTTACACTCACCCTTCACGTATTACAAGTTAATATAAAATATAGTTGCATATGCAACCCTATTTACAAACTTGAGTTAGAATGCCAACTTCAAAAATGGAAATTGATAATAAACAAGGAGTATAACTTATGAAAAGAATTGTCCTTATATTGGGATTTTTCTCTATCTTAAATGCTCAACAAATACCACAAGATTCTATGCATTATCTTGTCCAAGCGCAAGATAATGCACAAAATATAGAATCCACACAATCTAGCGGTAGAGTTTTTACGCTCATAGAGCTTATTGAGGGGGCAAAGAAAAATTACAATCTTGAAGCTAAAGATTTGGCGATTTTACAAGCTCAAGCCACAAGTAGGGCGGCTTGGGGTGAATTTTTGCCCACTCTTGATGGAGCATATCAATACCAAGATACAAACAATCCAAGTATGCGTATGAAAACACATACAGGAAGTATAAAGGGAAATTGGGAAGTTTTTAGTGGGTTTAAAACCTATAACAAAGTGCGTGAAAAAGGCTCACTCTATCGTGCAAGCATTGAGGATAGGGAAAATACTAAAGACCAGCTTTTTTTAAGTGTGATTGAGCAATATTATGGTTATTTTACCAATCGTGCGCAACTTTTGAGTTTAGACCAAAAACGCATTCAGCTACAATCTAACATTAAACGTGTGGAGAGACTTTTTAATTCAGGGCTTACAACCATTGATGATGTAGAATCTTTGCGCGCAGAATTGCTTGCTACCGAGCACGATATTGAAAATATCAAAATGGAGATTGAAAAAAATAAGCTTATGCTCTCACTTCTTGCAAATACAGAGGTGCAAGAGCTTGAGCGTAAAAATATTAAAGCACCGCTTTTTGCACTTGATGAAAATCGCCACGACTTAAATATGCTTAACTTCCAAGCATTGAGCGCAAAATATCAAGCGCGACAATTTAATTATCTTCCAATTTTAAGTATCAGTGATACTTATGTGGTAAATAGCGATATTACTAAACCGGGAGCAATTAGGTTTAAAGGTGGTTTAGGTGGAATGAATCCCAATGATATCCTGCCTATGTTACAACGTCAATTTCCGCTTAATCAAAATCAGATTATGATTAATGCGACTATTCACCTTGATGCACTTACGACTTATCGGCAATATGAAGCTGCTCAACTTGGTTATTTAAAATCTCTTAAAGAGCTTGCTTATAAAAAAGAAGAGCAAAAAAAAGATGAAAAGATGTATCGCAAAAGCCTTGAAATTGCCGTAGCAAAGATTAAAGCATCAGAGGCAGCATTGCGTTCAGCAAGCATTGCATTTGAGAATGTAGCAAAAAAATATGACGCACAGATTCTTAATTTTGTGGATTATCTTCAATCTTTGACAAAGAAATTTGAAGCAGAATCAACTTACAATCAAGCACTCAATAATTATGAGATGCAAAAGGCATATTATATTTATTATAGCGGACAAGATTTGCAACAACATATTGAGTAGTAATAAAAAGGAGGAGAGATGAAAAAGGTTTTAGGTATAGTAGCGGGGATTTTTCTCGCTTCGTCAATGTGGGCAGAAGATGTTTATGCAATTTTTAATGCTGAAGCAATAAAAGATGCTAATTTAAATCTCGCTACAAGTGGCATTGTATCTGATATTTTTGTTGATGTCGGTAGTGAGGTGAAAAAAGGAGATTTGCTTCTTAATCTTTTTAATCAAGATATTTTTTCTCAAATGAATTCAGTTGAACAACAATATATTTTTGCAAAAAAGCAGTGGGAACGTTATAAACGTTCTGGTGGAGCAGTAGATAAAAATACGCTTGATAGATACCTTTCAGAATATAAAAAACTTGAGGCAGATTATAACTATCAAAAGGCGGTGTTAAGTAAAACACAGCTAAGAGCACCATTTGATGGTGTGATAGCTTCTAAAGAGGTTGAGCTTGGTGATGGGGTAAGTGCTCATAGCACAAAGCTTTTTAGAATCATTAGTCAAGATGTAAAGCTTGTTTTGGAATTTGATTTTAAGTATATAAACAAAATTAAAGTAGGTGATAGATTTGATTTCCGTATTGATGGGCGTAAAGAGGATTTACATACAACAATAAGTAAGATCTATCCTACCGCAAGCACAAGCACACGCAAAGTAAAAGCCGAGGCAATGGCAAAAGACATCATTCCGGGCACATTTGGTGATGGTTATATAAGGACAAAATAATGTATAAATTTGCCATTACTCGTCCAATTTCAACTTTAATGTTCGCCTTTGCAATCTTATTTTTTGGATTCTTAGGCGTATTTAAAATGCCAACTTCACTTTTTCCTGATATTGATTTTCCTGTGGCAGTAGTTATCACAGCTTATCCGGGTGCAAGTGCGGAGATTGTAGAGACAAAAGTAACAGATAAGATTGAAGAAGCTATTATGGGTATTGATGGGCTCAAAAAAGTAACTTCAAGTTCAGCACGTAATTCAAGTGTTGTAATTGTGCAATTTGAGCTTGAAAAGCCTCTAAGTGATGCAGTCAATGATGTGCGAGATAAAGTGGGCACGGTGCAGCTTGATTCTGGCGTGAAAAGACCAGCAGTTTATAAATTTGATAGCTCTTCCGCTCCTATTATCTCTTTATTTCTCACAAGTGATAAAGTCCCTTCATCTGAAATGATGAGACACGCTAAAGATAATATAAAACCATTGTTGCAAAAAATCTCTGGTGTTGGTGGCGTTGAGATGAGAGGGCATAGAGAGCGACAGATTAGAATCTTTGTAAGCCCTAGTATGCTTAATAAATATGGTATAACTTATACAGATATTTCTAATAAAGTAGGGTTAGAGAATCTAGAAGTTGATGGCGGGAAACTCATTGGGACATTGAGTGAATGGGCTATAACAACCGATGCTCAAAGTGCTGATGTAAGTGATATAGGAAATATTCGTATTGCGGAGGGAATTAGATTAGCTGATATTGCTACGATTGAAGATGGCATTGAAGAAGATAAGACTTTTGCGTCCTTTAACAAAACGCCCGGTGTGATTTTTGAAGTGCAAAAAATCGCAGGCGCTAATGATATTTCCATTGCCGATGCGGTGATGAAGGTGCTGCCACAAATAGAATCTATAAGCCCAGAGTATGATATTAAAGTCTTTAAAGATACAACACAAAATGTGCGTGCAGCCATTTCTTCAGTGGAATTTGATGTGCTTCTTGGCGTATTTTTGGCTGTATCTGTGGTTTTTATCTTCTTACGAAGTGCGACTATTACGCTCGTATCAGCCATTAGTATTCCTATTTCTATTTTTGGGACTTTTGCATTAATGAATTTTTTTGGATTCTCTTTAAATATGCTTACTCTTCTTGCAGTAGCTCTTGCGATTGGGATTATCATTGATGATGCGATTGTGGTAATTGAGAATATCCATAAGAAACTTGAACACGGAATGCGTAAGCGTGAGGCGGCTTATGAGGGTGTGCGCGAAATCGGTTTTGCACTCATTGCTATTTCAGCAATGCTTTTATCAGTATTTATCCCTGTGGGAAGTATGAGCGGAATCGTGGGGAGATTCTTCCAAAGCTTTGGTATAACCGTGGCTGCTGCGATTGGTATCTCGTATATCGTTGTGATTACAATCATTCCAATGGTTTCGTCTATCGTTGTGAATCCTAAACACTCTAAATTCTATTATCGCACAGAGCCTTTTTTTAAGAGACTTGATGCGTATTATGTCAAAACTCTAGCCTTTGTATTGCGCAATAGAGTCAAGGTGATTGTGGGTATTGTGGGTATATTTTTTCTCTCCCTTACACTTTTAGCTAAGCTTGGTATGGAATTTATTATCTCCGATGATAAGAGTGAGTTTCAAGTATTTATGGAAACTACACCCGGCACGAGTATGAATGCTATGAAAGAAAAAACAAATGAACTGCAAAACATAGTAATGGCACATAGTGATATTGACTTTACGACTTTGCAAATAGGCTATGACGCGCAAAAAACGATTTTTAAGGCACAGATTTATGCGAGGTTGAAGCCAAAAAAAGAGCGCGCAAATAAAGAATCACAATTTAAGATTATGGCTGATATAGGAGAACAGCTTAAAGCAAGTGAAGTGGGGAAAGAATTTGTGATTTCTACATCTGAAGTATCAGATTTTGGTGGAGGAGATAATTCTCCTTATCAAGTGGCAATTCTTGCACCCGATGGTGAGACACTGAAAAAAACAAAGGATAATCTCATCAATCTTTTAAAAACTGATCCAACATTGGCAGGCAAGGTTACTAATATCCACCTTAATACATCAGATGATTTGCCCGAGTATCGTTTGAGGGTGCTTCGTGCGAATGCCGATAGATATGGCGTGAATGCGCAAGATATTGGTAATGTCGTGCGTGGAGCATTTTCTGGTGAGGCGATTGTCAGGTATTATAAAGATAGGGGTAAGGAATACGACATTACTATCCGAGCACCTGATAATGATAGAATCTCACTTAATGATATAAAAAAATTACAAGTGAAAAATAGCAAGGGTGAGTTGATGTTTGTAGAGGGGCTTGTAGAAATAGAGCATACCTCTGCCCCTTCGGTCATTTCTCGTTTTGATAGACAACGGAGCGTTACGGTATATGCGTATCCTGTAAAAAATTCTGGTATTTCTTTGGGTGATATGATGAATATCACTGCGCAAAAATCAAATGAATGGCTTGAGCCGGGCGCTACTTTTAAGCTTCAAGGTGAAGCTGAAAATGCACAAGAAATGATGATAGCCTTTCTTGTAGCGGTTTTAACGGCGATTGTGTTGATTTATCTTATCTTGGCTGCTCTTTATGAATCCTTTTTGCAACCTGTTGTCATTATGATGACTTTGCCTTTTAGTTTTGCTGGAGCATTTATCGCACTTTTTGTTGTGCAGCAGCCTTTTAGTATGTTTTCGCTTATGGGACTTATGATTCTAATGGGATTAGTAGGTAAGAATGCTACCTTGCTTATTGATGTAGCAAATGAAAAGCGCAAAGAAGGATATAGCACTGATGAGGCTCTTATTTTAGCTGGAGAATCGCGTTTGCGTCCTATTCTTATGACAACGATTGCTATGGTTTTTGGTATGATACCTCTAGCTATTTCTACAGGCTCTGGAGCGGGTATGAAATCGCCTATGGGAATTTGTATTATTGGCGGATTGCTGTTTTCAATGTTTTTGAGTTTGCTTATTGTGCCTGCTATCTATAGATTCCTCGCTCCTGTAGATGATTGGCTACAAAAATTCTATAAACCTAAAGCGGAAGATAAATTTTAAGAACAAATTTTGTAAGAAATATATCAAAACACGTTATAATCTTAGCATTTCAAGTTACCAAATGGGCAGATAGAAATGAAGAAAGTGATAGCGTGTTTGTGTATGGTCTATGTATCGCTAGGTGCAGAGCAAGTTGTTGATATTCTCGCGCAAGAGTGTGTAAAGCGATATTATCCACAGGTAGTAAGAATAGCCGATAATCAAGTAGTTCTTAATGATGGGAGCAGTTTCGTATGGGACGATGGTTTAGAAAAAAGCTATGATGAGCAGATTTTAAATCCTGATATGAATGACGCTTTCACTTATCCCTATCCCCTTAAAGGTTATGTGCTCAATCGTAATGAAGATACTTCTCGCATACGTCATTTAGGATTTTATAAAGCAATTTATGGGCATTCAGAAGAAGATGTAAGCGCACATCTTGTAAAGTTGCCTTGGTTTAAACAACGTTTTGATAAAAGTTTCATTGTAGTAACTACTGCAAATGGTGTAGATAAAGCTTTTGAACGTGTAATGCACAAACTTGAGAATCTTCCACAAGCATACTATCAATTTTTGAGCGACCAAGATGCGTTTTATTGGCGTAATATCGCAGATTCTCCCAATCTTAGTCCCCACAGCTTTGGCATTGCTCTTGATATTAATACGCAATTTTCTAAATATTGGTTATGGGATAAAAAAGAACGCAATGAGTATCAATATGAGAATCAAATTCCTTTAGAGATTGTCCAAGCTTTTGAGGAAGAAGGGTTTATATGGGGAGGGCGGTGGTGGCATTATGATACAATGCATTTTGAATATCGCCCAGAGATTATTTGCTATGCAAAAAATATACAAAAATATTAAACGCAATTAGAATATGAAGCGATTAAGAAGATAGCTTCCCCATACAAAGGCAA
This sequence comes from Helicobacter hepaticus ATCC 51449, assembly GCF_000007905.1. Taxonomy (NCBI): domain Bacteria; kingdom Pseudomonadati; phylum Campylobacterota; class Epsilonproteobacteria; order Campylobacterales; family Helicobacteraceae; genus Helicobacter; species Helicobacter hepaticus. The sequence goes on along the minus strand of NC_004917.1, from coordinate 209,245 downwards.
CAAAAAGACAAGCAATAAGTTGTATAGCACTTCCCATATCTTTGGCTTTTTTAGCAAGTGGGTGAATTTCAAGGCTTGTAAAGTCAATGGCATTTTCAATCGCAGAATTAATAAGTTCAACGATGACAGAAAGCACACAGGGTAAGATGAGTAATATAAGCTCTTGCCAAGTTTGTGCTATAAAAAATGCTACAATACTTAGCACAATGCCTATGCTTAGCACTTGCCTGAAACCTTCTTCTTCTTTCCACGCGGCTTTGATTCCATCAAGTGAGAAAAAAAAGGCATTATAAAGACGTTTTATGCCTGTTTTACCTTTTTTATCATTGCGTTGATATGATTGCGCATCTTTATCTTGCTGCATTATAAACCTCACTATTTAGAGAGAATCGTAAGAGTGTAATCATCAGAGAAATGCGAAAAATTAGAGCTTTGTGCAAAATCTTCAAGTGTTTTAAACTTTAACTCTTTATTTTCTTGATGACTTAGATGAATTCCTAGCTCGTGAGTTTGTCCTGTAAGATACGATTCTAAAGCATTACCAAAAGTAATCATTTCATCGTGATAAACATCACCTAACACGAAGCTTGCAGTGATGAGGGCAAGTGTATTAATATTTTTTGCATATTGTGCAAAGCCTTCTTGACCATAAGGCATTTCTTGTATTTTGCTTTGAACTTCATAGAGTTTATACATATCTTTACTAAATTCTCCCTTATTTTGGGCTTTGAGCATAAAAGTATCAAATGCATATTTGACATCATTATACGTATCATCTGCATCATTATCTGTGGCTAATATTGCTTTAAGATAAAAATTTTCTAAAATTTTTGCCATATTTTGGGTGTTAAAAGTGCTATGTTGATAAGTTTCCTTACTATTTAGCTCATAAGAGGCATTAGACGCTTTCATATTGCATTGTATATTTTCAGATAGTTTATCATCATTTCGTTTTAAGGCGACATCACATTCAAGCTTTTGTGGTATAGATGATGAAATAAGATTTACTAATTCTAACTCTGCTTCTTTTGTTGTTTCTATTGGATTCCATTTAATATCTTTAATCTTAAAAGAAGCTTGAAGAGAGTTATTATCTATTGAATGAATATCAAATCCTGCGTTATAGAGCGTAAAGATTTCCTCTTCGCCTAAAATAATTTTTTTGCTATAGCAGCTGACGGTAATGAGTCCTTCGCACACAAAGGGCTCCCAGCTTTTAAGCAAATTATCATTTGTTACAATTTTTTCAAAGCTTTCATTAAGTGTTTGCTCTAAATGCGCTTTAATCTCTTTGCTTTTGAGCGAGAGGGCAACTCCCAAGCCTATGGCAATGAGCGCACCAATACCCAATATGATAGCAATTAGCTTTTTCATAGTAATTCCTTTGAGGCAAGATGAAATGATTATAACATAAATGTTTCAATATAAGAGGAAGAATCCTAGCCTCCGCTTTTAAAATGGAGGCTAGAGAGGAAAACTATTTTGCGCTTTTGGCACTTGCAGAGATTTTATCAACTTCACTAAAGTTATAAGGCTTTGTATTTTTATCAAGCTCTAAAAGTTCTTGAGGTGCTTCACCATTGATTTCGTGATGTTTGTAATAGCGCTCTCCGGCAGTGTGTCCATTAAGGTCAATTTTATATACAATCTCTCCAGGATTAAATTTTTGAATCTCATCAAATCCAAGATTAGAAGTTTTAAAACCTTTAATGCCATTTGCATTTGCAATTTCAACACATTTTGTTTGCCCCATTCTCGCCATTTCTACTGCTTGAAGGAGCATACGGCTTGCTTCGCGTGGATTATGGAATCCTGTAGAGTTTTCCGCTCCTACAAAATCTCCTCTCATTTGTCCGCGGCGGTGTAGCTCAAGTGGCTCTGCGAGAGCTTTTGATATTTTAGTATCATCAGGTTTGCCTTCAGACTGATACGCTGGAAGTTTGCCAAGTTCTTCTCGTAATTTTTTAATATCAAAAATAAGGCTCACGGTTGCATATTCTGCACTTCTCAAATCAAATGCTACTGATTTTTGAATATCGGCAATTTGTTTTTTAAGATACTCTTCGGATTGTGTGTGGCAAGTTTTGCAAGCAGAATTAATATCAAAGAGTGGAGAGGTAACATTGTGTTGCGTTACTTTTTTGCCTCCCGCGCCTTTAATGTAAGGCATATGGCAATCCGCGCAGCTTACACCATTTGCTGCGTGCACACCACCGCTAAACATTTCATATTCTGGGTGTTGAATCTTGAGCATAGGTGCTTTAGTTTCCTTGTGTGTCCAATCTTCTTTGAAAATGGGGCGCACTGCATCATAATGTTCGTCAAACATTTCAATTCTAAACACCTCACCTTTTTTCCACGCACTCCAAGGGAATGTAAGATTGATACCATCAACTTCAATTTCAGTTGCTTTATTGCCATCTCTCCAATGTTCAAACTCATCATAAGTTTTTTGTGTGCCATTCCACCATTTTTTACTCGAATCAGATGCAATAGATTCTCCCATTACCTTAACTTTTTCACCAGTAGGTTTGAAATAATATTCTACGTGGCATTGAGCGCAAACAAGTGTCCTCATCTCTTTTCTATCTGCTTTAATACCTTGTGCTGCATCTTTTTGGTAACCTCTATCAACGAGTGCATTAATAAGAGCAGGGCGCACTACTCTTAGACTCATATCATCAGGGTTATGGCAATCTGCACAAGTTACACCCATTCTTTTACCGCCGTGTGGTCCTCCGTGCTCTTCAGAACCTTCTTCAATCCCATTACGAGTGGGGACATTTTTAATCATTGTCCAATATTTTGTGCTATTAAACGCAGTAAAATCGCCATTTGCTGCATTTTTGATAAGCCACGGAGTCCAGCCACTATGGCAATTCATACAAGCTGCAGGTTGCCCACCAAATTTAGCAAAGCCGTGTGCATTAAGAAAGTCTTTATTATTACGCGCAGTGTCCATTTGATCTACTTGTATCCAAAAATGCCCTCTTTCTTCATTAGCATCAAGACTGAATGGATACCCTGCCCATAATATTGTTAATTGTGGGTAACGAATCAACTTTGAATATGCAAGATTTCCGCCAAAGTTTGTGTATTTTGGTGTTTCGTGCTCTACTTTGAGATACATAATCAAGGTATTCAGGGAAGTTTTTACCCCAAAAGTCAAAAGTGGGATTTTCATCAGTAAGTTCTACAAGCTGTTTTGAAATAACACCTGTGTTTTCCGCTTGTTTTGATGAGATATCTTGATTGAGCCATAAAAGTCCAACAATAATAATAACAGCTCCAACGATAAGTATAGGTAGCATTCCTTTATTTTTTTGCATCTATTCCTCCTTAAAATTTAAGTTAAAAACCTCGTTTATGTCCTGCACTCTCGTGGCAAGAGACACAATTTAGTGCGTTGTTATGTCCAGGCGTAGTCGTAGGATTGACTGCGTTTTGGACATATTCTATATGACAACGCACACAATTATTTTGCACCATTTGCTTACTTGTTTCATTTGCACTCAAGTTAGTAGGTAGTGTATCAAGCTTGAATGTAAAAGCATAAGCGTGTCCTACGCCACTTTGAGCTTTAGCAATCCATTTGGAGACAAAGTTGTGAGGCAAATGGCAGTCATTACAGGTAGCTCGAGGCTGCCCTGCAATTTTCTGTGAATGAGGAGCGCTAAGATAATCACTATAAACTTCATTCATAATATGACAATTATTGCACGCTTCCGAATCATTGCTAAGATAAGAAGCTCCCTTAGCGTGCCAAAATGTATAACACGCAATAATAACAATAGCTATGAGAAGAATAGCGAAAATACTTGACATAAGAGTGGGTCGTTTCTGTCTGTCCTGTTTCACTAAACCCTCCTTATTTGTGTTGTGTGAGTGAGAATCTTTAAGAAAATACTCGTTAGAATTCTAATATTATCAATAATAAAATGATTTGATTTTTATCAAAATATGGGAGGATTTATGTTTTTATATACAAGTTTGCAAAGCCCTATTTTTAGGGATAAAAGCGTATATTTTGCCTTGAGTAATCGTTTAGGTGGAGTAAGTGAAGGTGTATTTGATACACTTAATTTAGGGTATTATGTGGGCGATGAAAGATTGAATGTAGAGCGTAATCACCATATCTTCCTAAGCGAGTTTTGGAAGATATTTGCTTTAAATGATAAGCAAAAAGTTGTATCAGCTCTTTATTATTGTCATCAAACGCATAGCACACAAAGTATAATTTTAGATGAAAAAAATTTATCTTCTTTTGAGGATTTTTATAAGACAAAGAGCAAAATTATAGCTCCTCATAGCATTTGTCTTGGTGAAGCTGATGCAATTATTACGCATATACCTTATAGAGCTTGCCTTGTATTAGTGGCAGATTGCAATCCAATTTTGCTTTATGATAATGCAAAAAAAGTAATGGCAGTAATACACGCCGGTCGTAGGGGCGTGTTTGATGGGATTGTGCCTGCTGTTTTTAAGCGTATGAGTGAAGTATATGGAAGTAGTGTTTCGGATTGTTTTATGTATGTGGGAGCATCTATTCGTGCGTGTTGTTATGAAGTAGGGAAAGAAGTGCAAGAAGAGTTGCTTGCACTTGGCTTTGATAAAAGCGTATTAAAAGGCAATAAACTTGATTTAATTGCGTGCATAAAGACACAATGTAAGAATCTAGGTATTAATGTAGAGCATATTGAGATTAGCCCGTATTGTTCTTGTTGTAATAAGCAATTGTATTCTTATCGCAGAGACAAAACTACAGGACGTTTTGGGCTATTAGCTATGCTTACTTAGCCTTTTTCTTGCTCATCATTTCAGCAATTCTTTGATTGATGAGTTTATCTTTTTCTGCGCGTTGTTCCTTTGTTAATTTATGATAATTTTCGTCAAAACTCTTTCGATTTGCACAATCTACCCCAAATGCCAACAATACCTCCTCTACAATATACCTCAAATCCCTATCAGCACTCTTAGCCCCTGCGTCTTTTAGAAGCTTTTTGTTTCTAGCTCCTTGTGCTTTGTCTAAGGGAGTGAAAGCTCCATCATAATAATTCACATTTGCCCCAAGCTCTATTAACATCTGGGTGGCTTTGTAGGCTGAAGATTCTTTTACCGAATGGAACAAAGGTGTTTTTCCAAATTTGTCTAACACATCTACATTTGCTCCTGCTTTTGTAACCGCAATTTCAATTGATTTATAATCATTATTCATAGCCCACCAATGCATAGGAGTCCAGCCGCTATGATCTTTTCTTTCATCTCTTTTCTCACAAGTTAAGCCCTTATCTACAAGATATTTGATGACATTCTCATCTTCGCCACCATTTTGTTCAATATAGTCTGTCAAGGTATTCTCTCCACGTTTAGTGTGGTAATCAATCTTTAGTCCCCATTCCTGTAAAAACTCTATCATTGCAGGGTCCTTATATTTCTCATACGCCACTGCTGCTTTCGCAAGGACACGTTCTACACCAAATAAAGGATACGTGCCTGTCTGACCTTTAATATTCTCCTCATAAAAACTCTCTTTTAAGGGATACTCTTGTAAAAATGCTTTTACCTTTTCTATCTCATTTGTTAAAACGAGTGCAAATAACTCTTCTTGAAGAGCATTTCTTTGCTCCATATTCATTGCCTTAATTTCTTCTAGTGTTTTCATTGTGTCTCCTTTTTTGTAAGTTTAATTTTTGTATATCTTTGTATCATTTAAAATCTTTCAAAGAATCGATAAAATCCCTTAAATACCCTGTTTGATCTGCTACCCAATCATCTAAAGTCATTTCCGCTAACCCATCTTCATCATCATCAGGATCTCCATCAAAATAGTCTCCGCCCTCAAAGTCTGCAGGATCATCATAAAGCTCCATTTCTTCGTGCTCTAGCCATTCTTCTAGTGCTTCAATGAAATCAGAAAGTATTGCACCATTAAAATGAGCTTTTTGAAACTCCATAACCACTTTAAAATTTGGCGGAAAAATGACATTGAATTTTTCATCACTTTTAAGTGTCCCATTGTCCCAGTTGTCATTCTCGTAGTTTAAAATATGCTTGATAAACTCTTTTTGCTCCTCTTTGCTCAAATTCATCAGTCCAGCTTTTAACTCATCACTATCATTGTTTTTATACTTCTCAAAAAGCTCTTGCAACGCATCTTTAGAATCTGCGTTTTCATTTTTCATTGTGTCTCCTTTTAAAGTCAATTTCACCAAACCTTGAATTAATACAATACTTGGTTATTTTTTTTTTTTTTGTAATACTATACTATTTTAATTTATATCAAAATTAAAATAGTATTTAATATATTAAATAGAGTATTAAATTGTGTAAGCGAATCTATTTAAATCAATGTGTCTCATATTTTAAATTTTGGTTGTGTAAAAGTTAAGATTAAGGATATTGTTTAAGAGGTATTTTGGTGGTACGCCCAAGAGGATTCGAACCTCTGACCTACGGCTTAGAAGGCCGTTGCTCTATCCAGCTGAGCTATGAGCGCATTTTGCTAGTTTTTGGGTTTTAAGTAAAATAAAGTGCGCATTTTAACATAATATTAATGCAATTTTCAAGCAGGGATAAATTTATGAAAGTTTGGTTGCGGGAGAGGGATTTGAACCCCCGACCTTTGGGTTATGAGCCCAACGAGCTACCGGACTGCTCTATCCCGCGTTCTAAAATTCTTAAAATTGAAAGATAAGCTACATCATTTTAAAAGAATTTACAAAAAGAGCTTCATAAATTTATGAAGAAATGGCTGGGGTAAAAGGATTCGAACCTCTGAATGCCTGGACCAAAACCAGGTGCCTTACCGCTTGGCGATACCCCAATAATAAATGTGAGGCGTAATTATAATGAGTTTGTATGTCTTTGTCAAGAGAGAATGCGCTAATGATAAACATAAAAGCACACAATATGAGGAAGTTAAACGTGTTACTTATAAAGATATTTACTTAGAAGTTACTTCAATATCTTAGAATATTAATATTCCCTCACTTACCCACATATTAGGAGAGTGAGGGAAAATTTTGAGACTAAGGACATAAAGATGAGCAAAGTTGTAGATAATTTAAAACAAATTCAAGCTGATGCAGCAGTGTTTTATGTGAAGGTGCATAACTTTCATTGGAATGTTAAAGGTATGGACTTTTATCCCACACATAAAGCTACTGAAGAAATCTATGAAAAATATGCTGATGTATTTGATGATGTTGCAGAACGTGTATTGCAAATCGGTGGAAAACCTTATGTAACCCTTGCAGATATGCTAAAGGCTGCAAAAATCAAAGAAGAAAGCAAAACAAGCTTTAATTCAAAAGAGGTTTTAAAAGCGATTCTCTCTGATTACGAATATTTCCTCAAAGCATTTGAAGGACTTTCAGAGGAGGCTGAAAAAGCTGGAGATAATGTGACTCAAGGATACGCTGATGATAAAGTAGGCGAATTGCAAAAAGCCATTTGGATGCTTAAAGCCACACTTGCCTAAATACTCTTGTTTCCACATAAATGATGAGAATCTACTTTTTGGATTCTTATCATCTCTCCCTTTCCTTATCCCTAAAACTTTTTAAGATTGATTCTGCAAAGAAATTTATTTTGTTTTTATATAATTAATCTTTAATAAAAGCACATTTAAAGGTTAATAATGTATCACAAACGTATCAAAGAAGCCATAGAAGCAATTAAACAAGGCGAGATGATTATTATTATGGACGATGAGGATAGGGAGAATGAGGGTGATTTAGTGATGGCGGGAATCTTCTCTAGTCCTCAAAAAATCAACTTTATGGCGCAAGAAGCACGAGGGCTTATTTGCGTATCTATCACGCAAGAGCTTGCTCAAAAGCTTGATTTGCCTCCAATGGTGCAAAAAAACGATAGCAATCACGAAACAGCCTTTACCATTTCTATTGATGCAAAAGAAGCAAAAACAGGTATTTCAGCCTTTGAACGCGATATGACTATTAGACTTATGTGTGAGAGTAATACCAAGCCAAGCGATTTTGTGCGTCCCGGACATATTTTTCCGCTTATTGCTAAAGAGGGAGGAGTGCTTGTGCGCACAGGACATACAGAGGCAAGTGTAGATATTTGCCGCCTTGCAGGAGTTGCGCCTATTAGTGTAATTTGTGAGATTATGAAAAAAGACGGCACAATGGCTGGGCGTGGGGATAAATTCTTGCTTGATTTTGCTTCTCAACACCATTTAAAGATTCTATATGTATCAGATATTATCCAATACCGACTTAATTTTGAGAATCTCCTGCGCGAGATTACGCGTGAAAGTGCTGTATTTATGGGTGTAGAATGTGAAAAAATTACTTTTATAGATCATTTAGAACGTGAGCATATAGTTTTTGGATTTCCTCATAAAGGCTCATCATCTAATGAACCAAAGCCGCTTATACGATTTCATAATGTGCGAAGTGATTTGGAGCTATTGCAAAATGCTCAAGAATGGAATGCTCTTCTTAAGAGTATTGAGTGTTTGAAAGAAAAAGGGGGATATTTGGTATTTTTAAATACGCATTCTGAATATGCAAACTCATCTAAAACTTGTGGTGATATAAAAGATTTTGGCATCGGTGCACAGATTCTTAAAAGATTGGGCATTGAGGATTTTGTGCTTCTTAGCTCTTGTGGTGGGAGTAAAGGCGAGTATAATGCCTTAAGTGGTTTTAATTTGCACTTAGTAGAAAAGATTGAAGTATAGAAAAATTAAGATAAAAAAGCTATACTATGCTTTTTAATTTTTAAACAGGATAAGTTATGCGTTCTCCATTATTGAAGATTCTCGTATGTTATCATAGAATAAGCCCAATTATTGCAAATGAAATATTGCAGCCAATTTTAGTAGGCGCGAAAAATGCACCCAAGACATTGCACAAAGATTTACAATCTATGTGTCGCACACAAGATATAGAACTTCTTAGAGACGATTGTGTTATCGGGGGGGGGGGGCACTCATAGCTTAAATAAAGAAATCTCCTCACTCAACCCTTACTTTTGCGAACTCACCGCAATGTATTGGGCGTGGAAAAACCTAGATTCTGATTATTATGGACTTTTTCATTATCGTAGAGTGTTTGATTTCGCACCAAATACATTTTTTTCTCGCCTTAAATCAGCTTTTATTCCTCAAAGTCGTGTTATCGCTAAATATCATCTTGAATCTACCTTTATTACTTCGTATTTGCAAACACATCATATTGATATAGTTATTCCCAAGCCATTGCCTTTACACCAAGATATAAATGCGTATGAAAATTTTGCGAAAGGAGGGCATAACATAGAAGATTTAGATAAAGCGATTGCCTATATTAAAGAAACTTATCCATTTATGGGAGATTCTATTACGCAGGCACTTTTTACAAATGGTGCGAAAATATGCTATTGGAATATGGCAATATGGCGTAAAGAGATATTTTTTGAATATTGTGAGTGGCTCTTTGATGTGCTTTTTGCTTTGCAAGAGCAAATTGATTATAAATCTTATGATGCACACGAAGCGAGAGTCTTTGGATTTTTAAGTGAGTGGCTTTTTAACGTGTGGCTTGCCTATCAGTTGAAAACGCGTAAATTGAATGTGCTTGAAGTAAAAAGTAAGCTTCTTTATAACAAGCAAAGTAAGTTTTTTGGCAAAGTCAGTGCGCCAGATTGTGAGCGATATTATTTTTTATTTATACGCATATATAAAAAACCTATTTTGCCCCCTCACTCCCACGCACACTTTACAACTAAAAAGCTTGATGAGGAGTAGGTATGAATATCAAAATTTTAGTCTGCTATCATAAGATAAGCCCTATTATTAGTAATGAGGTGCTTCAACCGATTTTGCTAGGTGCGGCAAATGCAAAACCACAGATAAAAGACGAGTTAGAGCGACTTTGTCGGAGTGCAAATGTGCCACTTTTGTATGATAATAGTGGAGAGCATATCAGTGAGCTTAACCCTTACTTTTGCGAACTCACTGCAATGTATTGGGCGTGGAAGAATCTTGAAGCAGATTATTATGGGTTATTTCATTATCGTAGAGTGTTTGATTTTAGAGATTCTACTCATTTTGATATGCCTAGAACACAAAAATGTTATTATGATTCCATAAGAGGTTTTTTTAGTGATTTTTATCAACAATATGGGCTTAATCCTCAAAATATTATTGAATCTCTAAAGGGTTATGATATAGTGCTTCCAACTTTGGTTATTGACCACGATGATAAGCAAAGAGCACAACATTTATCATTATATGAATTATATGATGAGGTGCATTATATAAAAGATATGGATTTAGCGCTAGAGTATATCGCTTCAAAATATCCACAGATGTATCAAATTGCATTAGATATACTCCACAAAAAACCTATACTTTGGCATATAGCAAATATGTATATTATGAAAAAGGCATTATATCTTGAATATTGTGAGTGGATTTTTGATATTTTGTTTGCCATTGAGCCTTTGAGTGCTTATAAAAATTATGATAGTTATCAAGCAAGAGTTTTTGGGTTTTTGAGCGAGCGATTATTTAATGTATGGATTGCTTATAAAAAAACACAAGAGAATCTTAAAATAAAAGAACTACCCTTAGTCTTTTTTAAATTTAGAGCAAAAAGAAAATGGCTCGGTTGGGTGAGTGATGGCAATGTCAATCGATTCTATGTGTGCAAACTACGAGTGCTAAAACGATATTTATGAATCCTAAATTTAAACTATTTTGCGGTTTTACATCCCTTTTATGTGCATTAAGGGGGCGAAAATGAACAATCATAATCCCCTCGTATCAGTGATAATACCAATCTATAATGTAGAAAAATATTTGAGAGAATGCCTAGATTCTGTCATTAATCAAACTTTGCGTGAAATAGAGATTATTTGCGTAAATGACGGCAGCACAGATAAAAGCGGGAGTATTTTAGAATCTTTCGCCCAAAGTGATAAGCGTATAGTAGCTATTCACAAGGCTAATGCAGGTGTGGCAAAAGCTAGAAATGAGGCTTTAAATCTTGCAAGAGGCAAATTTGTATATTTTATTGACTCTGATGATTTTTGTCCCTCGCACGATACACTTTTTACGCTCTATACCAATGCGGTGGCAAATCAAGCTCTTATTTGTGGTGGGTGTTTTAGTGATTATAAAAATGGTGTAATTAATACAGATTTTCCAAGTATTCTTTATGGCTATACTTTTACACACAATGGTTTTGTGGAATACAAAGATTATCAATTTGATTTTGGCTGGACGCGCTTTATTTATGATAGAAAATTTTTAATAGATTCACATATTTTTCACCCACATTATACGCGCTATGAAGACCCTGTATTTTTTGTCAAAGTGATGATAGCAGCACAAAGATTCTATGCGCTTTCAGAGGTTACTTATTGCTATCGCATAGGACATCAAAAGTCTTTTCTTGCTTGGAGTGAAACGCACTGGAGCGACCAAAATAAAGGTTTGCTTGATGTGCTTTATTTTGCTAGAGCGCATAAACTTGATAAGCTTTATAATCTCACATTATCACGTGCGCGTATTATTGCTACAAACCTTACAGAGAGCATATGTGAGGGAAAAGGCAGTATAGAATCTCTGTGTATGCTCAATATGATTTTATCAGCTAATGAGATTGCTTTGCAAAATAGAGATATGTCTCACGCTCTTAATTTGGAATTTGAGCGCATACACCAAAGGTTGAGCTATTTAAATCATCTTTTAATCTCGCCTTTACAACTTTTTATATTAATTCTCAAATTTTATAAACAAAAATTCAAATCCTACTTTCGTGTGCGACTTTTTAAAGAATATAGTGTGATAAAACTCTTTGGTATTACATTATATGAGAGATTTGCACAACGTGCAGATTCTTCGGGGGGGGGGGGGTATATAATGTAGCCTTTTATGCACCTTTTTTATTAAGTCTTATTTTAAAGAGAGAGCAACAATTTGCATTTATAGTTGTGAGGGCGGCATAAATGCGAGATTTTAAGCCCCAAGATAAGCCTTTAGTTTCAGTGATTATTCCAATTTATAATGTGGAGAAGTATGTGGCACAATGTTTAGATTCTATTATCAGTCAAAGTTATACAAACTTAGAGATTATTTGCGTAAATGACGGCAGCACGGATAGTAGTGGAGAAATCGTGCAAGAATATGCACAAAGGGATTGTAGAATCTGTTACTTTGAGCAAGAAAATCAAGGCTTGGGTGGTGCAAGAAACAAAGGACTTGATGAGGCACAAGGGGAGTATATTTATTTTATTGATTCAGATGATTATATTGATTCGGGATATATTGAGGGACTTGTTAATAAATGCAATGTTGGAATAACTCCTATTCAGACAAAAATGTTTTTTGTGCGTGGAGATAAATTAGAGATTTATAATCTCCATTTGGGTAAAAAAGGAAATTTTATGCTTAATCCATCACTGATGCCTTTTTTGTCTTTTCATATTGTCAATGTTTTGTTGCAAGCAGCAATAATAAAAACTTACCACATTCGCTTCCTTTTATCTCAAGGTGCTGAAGATAGCGAATTTTTCTATCGTTATATTATTTTTGCACCAAATATTTGTTTTATAGATACTGGTGCATATTATTATAGACAAAGGCAGGATTCAATCTTGGATTTGTTTAGAAATAGTGGCAATTTTCCATTAGAACCATTAGAATCTTTTAAAACGATTTATAGTTGGTATAAGCAATATGAAGTTTTAGAAAAGTATGGGCTACCCTTTAAACTTTTATATTCTTTTGATTTACATTCCAAAAATGCAGAGAATTACTATGAAAGCGCTAAAAATCTTGTTTTGAAGCTTAAAATTCCGCAATCCATAATAAAACGTGATAGCCAAATGAAACTTATGTGCGACAATGATTTTTTAATGTTTGTGTGTAAAAGCAAATATGTTTTCAAAACTTTGGAGCGAAGTTTTAGAATCCGACTTTTTAAAGAATATAGTGTGATAAGGCTTTTTGGTAGGACATTTTACGAACATTTTAGAATTTTAAAGGAGTAAGTAATGAAAGTAAAAAATTGTATTGTGGGAGCGGGATTGGCTGGGCTTACTTTAGCAGAGCGTTTAGCAAATGTGAGAGGAGAATCCGTGCTACTTATAGAGCGGAGAAATCATATCGGTGGAAATGCCTATGATTATAATGATGAGGGTATTTTGGTGCATAAATACGGCACACATATTTTTCATACTAATGATAAAAAAGTATGGCATTATTTAAATAAATTTAGCAGATTCTATCCTTATATGCACGAAGTCAAAGCCTTTGTAGATGGGCAGTTTGTGCCTGTGCCTTTTAATCTTAATTCTTTGTATATGGCATTTCCTGCAAAAATAGCACAAGATATAGAATCTACGCTTTTAGATAAATTTACCTATGGGAGCAAAGTATCTATTTTGGAACTACAAAAAGTGCCAGAATTGAAGTTTTTAAGTGATTTTATTTATGAAAAAATCTTTTTGCACTATACGCTGAAGCAATGGCAATGTGCGCCACAAGAGCTAGATTCTAGCGTATTTGAGCGCGTGCCTATAAGCATTAGTCGCGATAATAGATATTTTCAAGATACATTTCAAGGAATCCCTATGGAGGGTTATACCAAAATGTGTGAAAAAATGATTGAAAATCCTCTTATACATTTAAAGTTAGATTGTGATTATAAAGATATAGCAGATTCTATTGAGTGTGATAGAATTTTTTATAGTGGGGCGATTGATGAGTTTTTTAACTATGAATTGGGCGAGTTGCCTTATAGAAGTTTGCATTTTGATTTTGTGCGTTTTGAGAAGCCATATTTTCAGAGCAATTCTGTGATGAATTATCCTAATAATTATGATTATACGCGTATTGGCGAGTATAAATATTTTTTAGATGCTAAAACATCTCATAGTATTGTAAGCTTTGAATACCCAAAAGCGTGGCATAGAGGAGAGGAGCGATATTATCCTGTGCCAAATGAACAGAGTGCAGCGATATATGAAGCTTATGCTCAAAAAGCAAAAGCACTACATAATGTGCATTTTATCGGCAGGTTAGGGGAATATCGCTATTATGATATGGACAAAGTCATAGCTTGTGCGTTAAATGCGTTTGAGAATCTAGGCTAATTAAACCTATTCTTCTTTGCAAATATCTCCACGCAGTATCGCGCCAATAGTTTTAAGCCCCACAAATGCGATAATAATGCTTGCAAGCACAAGTGAGAAAAGGCTAAGTAGCTTAAAGGGGGTATATTGTGTTTTTTCGTATGCAGTAAGAAATGCGAGAGTGAGTGCAGCAAAGGGAAAAGTAAAAGCCCACCACGAGATGAAAAATGTGATTTTATAAAAATTTTTAGCGAGCACAAAGAGCAGTAGTGCAAAAGTGAGCGCAATATTTAGGAGAAATTGGGCGAATAAATCAAACTCACCGCCATTGATATTAAGATAGCCCAACATTGCCACAGCAGGAGGTGCGATAAAAATCGCAAGTGTGGGTAAAAACTTTTGGGCAAGCATTCCGTGAAAGATAATGCGATTAAATAAAATTGCTGTAAGGATAATCCAAAAAAACATTCCTAAAGAAAAGAAAAACATCAGCACATATTCATTGACAAATCCTACCCCTGAAACAGACACAAGGAGGTTGCCCTGCAACGGGGATAAACCACGCAGGATTAGAGTGCACTATTTGAATGTCTTTATTGAGCCAATAGGCAATAACATAGAATGCGACAAAGGTTTGAAATCCTACGCCAAAGCTAAAAAGAGCTAAAGAGAAAATGGGTATTTCGCGGAAAATATTTGAAAGCAACAATAAAGACATTGAAATAGTCGCAAAAAAATTAATTTTAATCGGGTGGTTGAACTCCTGTAAAACCATTTTGGGGTATTTGATGATTTTGCAAAGATATAGACAAAAGATTATGAGTGCGAGTGTGGAAATGATAAAAGTGAGGGCTTGGTAAAAAAACAGCGGAACAAAGAGAATCTCTGCTGCTTTTTTATACGCAAGTGTAAGTCCTCCAAAGCCCATTGTGATAGCAAATAGCATTATGGGGAAATGTTGCAATTTTGAGTTTTTAGATTCTCTCTTTTCCACTTTTTGTCCTCTCATTATGTGTTTTGTTGTGCAAATATAATTTTACCATATTATGGCGCGAAGATAGCTTTATCTAAGTGATTTTAGAATCTATGTTTGCTTTTGTAGATTATTGATGAGGTGATAAGCAAGCTATCCCCCCCCCTAAAAGCAATCAAAGTTAATCTTTTCTTGTTTTTATCCTTGATGAATCCTTTTAGATTCCTCTTGGATTTCTAAAGAATTTATCTTTTTATTTAATATCTTTTTAGTATAAATAAATATAGTTTTCTAAACTTATATTTTAACATTTTTGATTCTAATTTAAATCTTTTATCCTAATGATTGATTGACATTCTATCTATTAATCTTTCCAATCCACCTTATAATATTGCCTTTTGAATCTATTTCAACACTTAAGTCTTTGTATTTGTTATAGAATCTAGGAGCTAGGATTTCATTAAAGTATTTTGTGCCTTTCTCTGTTTGGGCTACCCAAAATCTATACATATCCCAATATTGTGGTGTGTCATAAGTGGAATACACATATTCATCATCACTCATATTTGGATACTTTTCTCTCACCTCTACCATATCTCTATTATAGGCATTTTTATAAAAGAAATTATCTCTAAAATAAATCCAAGCTTGATATTTATCTTCTTTTTGATTAGAGAGTAGATTTTCTTCTTTATCTTGTAAACCACACATTCCAAATTCAATATATCCTGCTAAGAATAATTGTCCTACAATGTGAATGTATTCGCTGATGTAATTAGGTTGTGGGTCGTTGGCTAAGAGAGTTTCGTTTAGTTTGTAGGGGGAATCTGCAAAAAAAGCACTATACACTTCTTCTGTGCCAAAGGCTGCGACATAGCATTCAAAATACTCTAAAATATCTACTTTTGTTAAATGGGGAATATTAAGAAAAAATTTCATTTCCCAATCTGTTTCAAAAAGCTCATAATTAATCTCAAACATATCAAAATCAGGGAATAAAGTCCCACTTTCGTGTATCACTCTACCAATCGCCATTTTCTCCTGCCTTATTGTGGATTTTTATGCCTCATCTATTGATTGCTCCTATCCAACGCACTATATTTCCTTTCTCATCAATTTCTACGCTTAAGTCCTTGTATTTATTATAGAATCTAGGAGCTAGGATTTCATTAAAGTATTTTGTGCCTTTCTCTGTCCTTGCTACCCATATATTGTATTGAGACCAATATTGTGGAGTATCCCAAGAGGTATCACTATACATTGTGCTATAACCACAATATTTCCTACGTTTTGTTTCTGTGTTAAAATAGGTAGGACAATTTTTTGGTGTATATTCTTTGTCCTCATAGATTAAAATATCCTCATCATCACTTTTATCAAAAGCATTTGCATAAAAGAAATTATCTCTAAAATAAATCCAAGCTTGATACTTATCTTCTTTATAATAAGATAAATTTTCAGGATAGTCTATCTTATCTCTATCTTCATCATCGCAATATGTGCCAAAGTCAATGTATCCTGCTAAGAATAATTGTCCGATAATGTTAATGTATTCGCTGATGTAGGTTGGCTTAGGCGGATTAGGAGAGAGGTTTTCATCAAGATTGTCTATGCGGTGAGTCCATATCACTATCTCATCACCCTCAATCCTTGAAGCCCAAAAACAACACAATATAGAAAATTCAAATAATTCTAAAATATCTGCTTTTGTAATATGAGGCATTTGCGAAAATATAAGCAATTCAATATCATCATAACTATATTCATCATACCCTAAATTTACAACAAATTTTTTTTTCCACTCTTTATCATTGTAGAAAAAGCTAAGCCATTTTTTGTCTTTATCGTAAGTTAAAAATTTGCATTTCATCTTATATCCCCTTATCAATATGTATTTTAATATTAAGCTTTGGATTTCTACTATTAATGTCTATGGTTTCTCCTCCACTTGTGATTTATACTACTTGAATCCACTTTGGGAGATAGTTGGCAA
This sequence comes from Helicobacter hepaticus ATCC 51449, assembly GCF_000007905.1. NCBI lineage: Bacteria > Pseudomonadati > Campylobacterota > Epsilonproteobacteria > Campylobacterales > Helicobacteraceae > Helicobacter > Helicobacter hepaticus. Next base: position 192,191 of record NC_004917.1, on the reverse strand, counting down.
ATCTATCCTGTATAAGAGTATTTTCCATTAGATTTCCTTTAAATGCCACTTGTTCTAAGTCATAATATTTGCATAGTTCTACGAGGCTAAGGGATAGAATCTCACATATAGAGCTTACCACACCATAGGCTACACCTTCAATCTCTAATCCTCCAAGTAGATAGCACAAAGGTAAGCGCAGAGATTTATCTATATCAATATTGCAGACTTCTTTACCATTGAGTTTCATATCAAGCTTACTTATATGAGTAAAGAGATAGTTTTGTGCATTTTCAAGGGTATCAAGTGCATTAGGGTTGCTCTTACCAAACATTTCAGCAATGAGCTTTAAAATATCACTTACATTGTGAGAAGGCTCACCTTGAAAGTCTTGATTTATGTTTATATCAGGGAGTTGCTGCTGTACTCGCCATTGTTTATAATTTTCTACAAGCCGTGCTCCTAGTTTATTTCTTTTTGCAATTTGAGCGAGCAGAGTAGGGAGATGAGATTGAAAGCAAAGTGTGAGGAGGTTACTTTGCGATGATTGCGTGTATATGCGAGTGGGAGAGAGTGTATCAAGATCAAGGCACAATATTCTCTCACCCAAAGATTCTTTAAGATTATGAATGTGCGGTAGATTCTGTAATGTTTTTGACTGCCTAAGATAAGCATTCGAGTTATTCAGTGGCTCTTCTATGCGTCCAAAGCTATCCCAAAAATCAGGCTCGCTACACGCAATACAGCCGTGTCCTGCTTGAATAGGATAACTTGTTTTAGCATTAAATTTAACCTTTGGGCAGTTATTAAAAACATATGGTCCTTTACACCCGACTTTATAAAGACAATAGCCATCTTCCAAATGCGGGTCATCAAAGCTCTGCACAAAATCACCAGATTCAAACTTTGCTTTGCGCTCACACATATCGTGTAGATTCTTTCCATAGCTCCATATTGGACGATGAAGAGAATCTGTTGGGGGAAGCTCTTGCAAAAGGATATAATAGAGAATACTACCGATAATATTTGCCTCACTTGGCGGACAGCCGGGTATGTTGATAATGCGTTGAGAAAGAAATGAATCTATCCCTATAGATTGCGTAGGATTAGGATATGCTGCTTGTACCCCGCCAAAGCTTGAGCAAGTGCCTACTGCGAATATTGCTTGAGCCTTTTGTGCTACTTCTTTACATTCTTCTTCGCCCGTGATACTATCTGCACCAGAGGTAAGAAAATGTGCGTGATTTCCTAGTGATACACCACCTTCAATAACGAGGATAAACTCTTTATCCAAAGTATTATGTAATGATTTTTTCGCGCTAAAGCCTACTGCCCCCATAATTGTTTCGTGGTATTCAAGAGTAATGTATTCAAGAAGCACAGATTCTATATCGGGCTTATCAAGGCGCAAAAAACTACTGCTACAACCCGTGCATTCTGCTAAATGAAGCCACACAAGGCGTGTAGGTGGTTTGAGAGAAAGGATTTGAGCACATAGCTCTACACCTTCTTTGGGAATGCCTATAAGAGAGCAGATGTAGGATACCCATTGCACATTTACTTTATGGCGAGATTCTTTATATGTGATTTTGAGAGTGTTAAGATGTATATTTAATCGCTCGAGTATCTGTGTTTTATCCATAGCTAACTCCATAGTGTAAAAAAGCTATTGTAGCTTACTCTATTTAAAGCTAGGTAAAATTAGCCTAACTTTTTGTTGCCATAGTATTATTTGCAGGTTTTGGTAATTATTTCTATAATATTTTGAGCTTGTTGAGTGCTAAGACTTTGATGACAGGGGATAGATATTTCAGAGAGATAGAATCTATCTGCATTTGGTAGGGATATGTCGCCAAAAAGCCTTTTGTAAAGGCTAAACTGATAAATAGGTTTGTAATGCACTTGCACGCCTAAATCTTGTGCTTGTAATTGTTGAAAAATATGCTCCTTTTGACACCATAAATGTGGATAAAGCAAAATAGGATAGAGATGATGAGAGCTACGAATATGTGAAGGTATAGCAATAATGCCAAAATTAGCATTATTTTTAAATGCTTCATCATAGAGTGTTGCGATATTATGGCGATGAGTGATAAAGGTATCAAGTTTTTTAAGTTGGCTAAGACCAAGTGCTGCACCTACTTCACTAAGGCGAAAATTCATACCTCCAAGAAGACAATCATAATTCCACAAAGATTTTTTTTCTACTCCGTGAGAGAGTAAAAGACGCGCATAGTGTGCCAATTCTTCATCATTAGTGAGTAATGCTCCGCCTTCCGCAGTAGTAATGGATTTGAGTGCGTGAAAGCTAAAAATAGTTGCATCAGCAAGTGAGCCTATAGCTTGTCCATTATAGCTTCCACCAAATGAATGAGAACTATCTGAAAAAAGTAAAAGATTGTGTTTTTGTGCAAGTGAGCGTAGAGATGATATTTCTACGCTTTTCCCGCCATAATCTACGCTCACAATCGCCTTAATATGTGCTCTCTTAGGGTGAGTAGAGAGAATGTGCTCAAGTGCCTTTTCATCAATATTTCCATCATCTTTAACATCGCAAAATAGAGGCGTAATTCCCCATTGAAGCATCATATTTGTTGTGGCGACAAAGCTAATAGGCGTAGTGATAAAATAAATTTCCTCTTTATCTTGCTTTGATATTTTAGAATCTAAAGTATTATAAAAATGCGCAAGATGTGGAAAGTATTTATACATAAACGCACCATAAAGTGCGAATAAGGCAGAAGTGGCAGAATTAAAGCTTATAGCATATTGAACACCTATTTTTGAAGCAAGAGTGGCTTCAAATTCTTGTGTAAGAGCACCTTGAGTAAGGTGAGAAGATTCTAAGGCGAAATTTACAGCCTCAATGTCATCTTGCTCAATATATTGTGTGCTATAAGGTATCATTATATTTGAGAATCTTTTAAGTTAAAAGCTCTTGAACGCGTTGATTACTTAGCTTATCAGTATCGTGAGAGACACGGAAAAGTGAGCCAAATTTTTTCAAGAATGAGCCATTAGTATTTTGAGTATCTGTGCTATTGATTTTACCATTAGCAAGTTTATCGCTACTTTCTTGTGCTTGTTCTTGGAGTATTTGGATAGCATCTTTAATCTGCACTTGCTGTTCTTTAAGCACATCATAGAATTTTTGTGCATCAGAATCAAGAAGTTTTATATTAAGTTTTGGTGCATCAAAAATGATGCGCTCTTTATTGTCTTTGATGTTTTTAGAAAAGACATTGATTTCTTCAAAAGTTGCTTTTTTAATAGCAGATTCTACATTTTTTTTCAATGCAGACATTTCTTCTTTGAGATCTTCTTGTTCCCCTTTATCAAGCGTTTCTTTGCTTTCTTGAGCAAGTTTAGCGATTTTTTTTGCATCAGATTCTATACTATTAAGCGTTTTTTGCGCAATTTGCAATCTACCGATATTGCTATTAGTATTTTTGATATTTTGGCTCAATGGATTGTTTTTTATTTCGCTTGTATCTATATTTTTATTTTTTTCAAGTTTTTTATTTGTAGTTTGAGCGGCTCGTGTTTCTTGTATATCTTTTTTTTTCATTTCCTCTTTGGCGAGTTTTTGTGTTGTATTTGCGTTGATTTTCATACTCACTCCTTTATAAAATTATCCCGCCCAATCATTCTGTATCAAGCATATTTTGTTCCAGATACTTAGTATGAATCTTGGAAGCAAGGAAATCTTGATTTTTCATCATTTTTATATGGAAAGGCAAAGTTGTCTTAATTCCTTCAATGCAAAATTCCTTTAAAGCGCGGTGCATACGATTGATAGCTTGATTTCTATCCTCGCCCCACACGATAAGTTTGCCAATCATAGAATCATAATGCATTGGCACACTATATCCTCCATAAGCGTGAGTATCAAGTCGCACATTTGCTCCACCGGGCGCTACCCATTTGGTAATTTTTCCCGGGCAAGGATAAAACTTCTCTGGGTCTTCGGCTGTAATGCGACATTCAATAGAATGCCCTTTAAAACTAATGCTTTCTTGGCTTGGAAGCTTTTCACCCTCTGCAATGCGTATCATCCACTCTACTAAGTCAAGTCCGCTTACCATTTCGCTCACAGTGTGTTCTACTTGCAAACGCGTATTCATCTCCATAAAATAAAAATCCTCATAATTTGCATCAAGCAAAAACTCAAAAGTTCCAGCACCTACATATTTAATATATTGAGCTGCTTTGACAGCAGTTTGAAGTAGTCTTTGACGCACTTCAGGTTTGAGCACTACCGCAGGGGATTCTTCAATAAGTTTTTGTTGTCGTCTCTGTGCAGAACAATCACGCTCACCAATGTGTAAAACATTTCCGTGCTTATCTGCGAGAATCTGCACTTCAATATGTTTGGGATTGCGGATAAATTTTTCCATATAAATTGTGCCATCGCCAAATGCGCTCACTGCTTCAGATTCTGCTGCAAGGTAGAGATTCTTTAGCATTTCAGGTTTTTCAACCACACGCATACCTCTTCCACCACCACCTGCTGCAGCTTTGAGAATCACGGGATACCCAATTTCATCGGCGATTTTTTGTGCTTCTTTATAATCTTTTAAAGCCCCATCGCTTCCTAAGATCACAGGTACACCTGCTTCCTTCATTACATCTTTTGCTTTTGACTTATCACTCATAAGGACCATAACATCAGCTGTTGGACCAATAAATTCTATGCTATGATGAGAGCAAATTTCTACAAAATTTTGATTTTCACTTAAAAATCCATAACCCGGAAAAATTGCATCAGCTTTAAGAAGTTCAGCTGCACTCATTATAGCAGGGATATTGAGGTAGCTTTCACTTGATTTGTCTCCGCCTACACAAATTTTTGCATCAGCTACATCAAGGTAATATGTGTCTTTATCAGCAGTGGAGTAAATAGCAATAGCCTCTTTGCCCATTTCTTGGATTGTTCTAATAGCACGCAGGGCAATCTCACCACGATTTGCAATGAGAATCTTTTGAATCTTTCGTTGTTTTACACTCATTATATCACCTTAGAGTTTTTCAACTTTAATGAGATTTGTGCTAAATTCTACGGGTTGCCCGTCATTTACTTCTATTGAAACAACCTTACAATCAAATTCCGCTTCAATTTCATTCATAATCTTCATTGCTTCAATAATAGCAACCGTCTGCCCCTTTTTAATGGTATCGCCGACATTAACATAAGGAGCTGCCCCCGGACTAGGAGAACGATAAAATGTCCCTACCATTGGCGAAGTAATAAAATGTCCGCTTGTATCTTTTGATGGAGTAGGTGTTTGTGTAGGCACTGCTGTAGGAACAGATTCTCCTGCCACAGGAGATTGAGAAATAACTTGCATAGGTGCTTGAGTAACAGCTGTAACCGAGCCACACGCACCTGCTTTTTGGAGTTTGAGTTCAAAACCCTCTTGTTTAATACTAAATTTAGCTATGCCGCTGTTGTCAAATAATTCCATAATCTTTTTGATTTCTTGCAAATTCATCATTGCACCTTTCATCTGTAAAATTTAATCTGCTATAATATCACAATTTTTCTAAGATAACAAAGTTTTTGCAAGATTAGTGAGGTAATAGTAATGGGATTAAAGTCGGATACTTGGATTAAAAAAATGAGCAAAAAGGGTATGATTGAGCCATTTTGTGAAAAACAAGTGGGAAAGAATATTGTAAGTTATGGACTTTCAAGTTATGGATATGATATTCGTGTAGGCAATGAATTTATGATTTTTACTAATATTGGTGCAAATCTTGTTGATCCCAAAAGTTTTGATGAACGCAATGTCGTGGAAATTACCACAGAAGAGAATGGTTATTGTCTTGTGCCACCAAATTCCTTTGCATTAGCGCGCACGATTGAATATTTTAGAATTCCGCGCAATGTGCTGGCAATTTGTCTTGGTAAAAGCACCTATGCGAGATGTGGGATTATTGTAAATGTTACACCTTTTGAACCGGAGTTTGAGGGACATATCACTATTGAAATTAGCAATACCACACCCTTACCTGCTAAGATTTATGCTAATGAAGGCATTGCTCAAGTGCTTTTTTTAGAGGGAGATGAGACTTGTGAGGTAAGTTATAAAGATAAAAAAGGTAAATATCAAGGACAAAAAGGTATTACGCTCCCCAAAGTGATAAAATGATTCTGAAAAAAATACTTTCATTTATAGTTTAAAGAAATATTAAATTTTTTAAGCCTATAATTCTATCCTCTCTTAGAGATTTATCTAAGAGAGTAAATTTTGCATTTCTTTAATATAAGGAGTCGAAATGAATAAAGGTTTTGGTGGTTATCGTGTCCCGTTCGTGGGGGGGGGGTATATCCTCACTCAATGCTAAGTCTAAAGACTTAAAAGTTTTTGATTCTTCGTATGCAATAGCGAATCTCAATAGGGTCAATAATATTGCAACCTTAAAGTAGAGTCAAAAAAATGAAAAATTTGCAAATAAAGTGTTTGAAAACTTGATAATTAAGCTTTGCTTACACTCATAGGAGTAAGCAGCACAGATACATTATAAAGTAGCTAAGTGCGCTAAGGAGGATAAATATCTTGCCCAACCAAGTAAAAGCACTGATATGTAGATATGGGGCAGTATTTTGAATCTGCAAAGGTTATTTTCCTTAAATAAAGCGAAGTTCTAACTCGGATATTCGCTTTATTCTATTTCTTTTTATTCTTTAACTTGCATCAAGTATTTAAAATGTTAATTGCAGACTGCATTGCTAATATTACAACCATAAATTAATAAAATTTTGTTTAAGTATTATTTAAATTTTTTACTATATAATGAAACTATTCTTAAAAATTTATTATTTTTTAAAGTTTTAAGAATAGTTTTCTAAAATTTTAAAAAAAGGAGTTCTTATGAACAAACTTGGTTTGGTTTTGACTTTATCTTTGGGTTTAGTTTTAAGTCCGCTTTGTGCAGTAGAATCTACTTATAAAAAGAATGTGCAAAACACATCTCTTTCACAAGCCGATAAAGAATTTCTTTTTGCTAGTAATGCTAATCATCTTAATGTAGTGGCTTTGAGTGATGAGGAAATGCAAAAGACAGAGGGAGAGGCAATAGACCCTATAACTGGTGCTTTCATTATTGGATTTGCTGGAGGAGCAGGGTATGAGGCAGGTAAACAAGTAGTCAAAAAAATCAAAAAATGGTTTAGATGGTAACCAGGAGGGTAAATAATGAAATATCTACGCAAGATACTTTTAAGTGCCTCTCTCTTTGGTGCAATGTGTGTGTATGCAGAGGATTACAGCGTAGCAAGAATTGGCTTAGGTGGCGTATATAGCCTCCAACAACCAAGTGGGGAGAAAGATATCACTAATGCAGGTGGTTACCTTGCCCTATGGAGTAGAGGCACTCTTGCCAATGAAAGATTCTTAGTGCAGAGTGGTGGCGAGATTGGGTTTGGCAAAGCTAAAAGAGATGGAGTTCAAAACGATATATTCTTTATGGGTGATATTCGTATAAGTGCTGGCGTCAATATTCTCACTCAAAATGCTCCACTTTATCTTAGTATAGGCTATGCTTGGGATAATTTTCATTCCAATCTTTTGGGAAATCAGCTCACTGGTAAAAATAACACAGGCAATAGCTGGGTTGATAATACACTTCATCTTGTAGGGCTTGATTTATCGGGTGTCATCAAAGGACAAGGTGCAAATCTTGAATATGACATAGGCTATTACTACGCATTCCACGGGTATTATTACCTTGATAAGACTCGCTCTGGCATTGATGATTATACCTATGCAATTAAAGCTAGGGTAGGATTCTCATCTGATTATTCCAAGAAGATAGGTTTCTTTGCAAATGTTCGTGCAAAGTATTATGATATACCAACTTCTAAAATGAATACAACCTTTGCTCGTCCTGCTACTAAACATTTTCTAGGTGGGGTAGAAGCAGGTATTCAGTTCTAAGGAGGCTTAGAGATTCTTTACAGAATCTCTAAGCTTAATTTGTTTCTAGGTTTTTATACTATTTGAGGGTAGTCTAAAGACTTAGGTTTAAAATACATATTTATAAAAGTAGATGCAAGAAAATGAAGTTTAGAATCTTTGTATTATCTTTGTGTTTGCCCTTTGTGCTATGTGCAAAGCCTGTGAGTATTGATGAGATTTTCACACCAAAGAAACAATTTAAGATTCTAGGCTCATTTTCTTATGTTAATGTTATGCGCAAAAATTCAGCTCCTGCACTTATTTCTATCCCCTCTTCCATTCACGGGGTTAATAATATTGGTGATATTAAGATTCCCTTTTGGAATCACGAAAATGTTAATCAAGATTATTTGAGCTTCTCTCTTCAGGCACGATATGGTATCTCTAAACGCGTAGAGATTTTTAGCACTCTTAATGCCTTTTGGCAAAAAAGCATTACTGATGATAATGTTGGCAATTTTAACTCATCAAGCAATGGGGATTTTAGCTCATTTAGTCTTGGATTCTTGGCTGAAGCCAAAAGAGAGGGTAAAATGCCCTCATTACTTGTTGGTGGCAGTGCGGAAGTGATTGATAATACCTACTTCTCCTCTACCCAAAAGTCCTTGCAGTATGGTAAGAGCTATTCGCTTTTTGCCACGAGCTTTTATACGATTGATCCTATTGTATTTTTGCTTCAAGCTGGGCTTGGACTCAATCTCCCTAAATATTACAAAAATATAAAAATTGACAATGGAGAAACCTTTAGCCTTAGTCCCATAGTATATTTTGCGGTTAATCCCTATGTGTCTTTAAATTTTGGTGTGCGCTATAACTATCAGAGTAGAGATAAACTTAATAATGAGACTATTTCTTACACAGGTTCATCGTTAGGATACACCTTTGGTATAGCGTATGAAATCAAATCAAAACTCATTCTCTTTGCCGATGTAGAGCGAATGGATACTCATAATTTCTCAAGTAATGCGATTAATGTATCGCTTTCATATAGAATCTAATGCGTGTTCTTTGCATTTTGCTTATCTTGTGGGGCATTTGCCTTGCTGATGTGCATATCCATAATAATTCTTTGTATGCACAAAAGCCTATTGCCTCTTGGAGTGAGATTAAAGATAGAAACTTAACTAAACAGCAGTATGATTATAGCTGTGGGAGCGCTTCTCTCTCTACGATTTTGACTTATTATTACAACCAAAATATAAGCGAAAAAGATATTTTAGATTTTTTGCTCCTTAATAAAGGTATAGATATTAATAAAAAAGAGGAGATAGAGACGAATGAACAATTAAGAGAGAGTGTGAGTTTTTCATTTTCGGATTTGGCTTTGTTTGCTCAAAATAAGGGATTTAAGGCAGTGGGTTTGGCTTTGGATTTAGACGCACTCTCTACACTTAAAGCTCCTGTGATTATCTATGTGAATGTGCGTGATATGGAGCATTTTAGCGTTTATAAGGGCAAAGATGAGCAATTTGTATATCTCGCAGACCCAAGTCTTGGTAATATAAAAGTAAGTATTGCGAAATTTGTAGAGATGTTTTATCAAAGGGAAGACTTAACGCACCCGGGTAAGATTCTAGCCATTCTCCCCACACAAGAAAACCAGAGTGTCAATGGGGTATTTATGCAGCACACACAAGATTCTAAACTGACTTATGAAGGCATTAAGCAAAGAATGATGAGATAATTAAAATATTTTTCTATACTATAACTATAAGCCATCATTGCAAAGGGCAAAATCTGCATTATATCACCATAAATTTTAAATCCACTTTTTTGCGCACTTTGGCTTTGTTGAGATAAAATACATAATGTTAATATTACCCCCCATTGTTTTATTTGCTTTTTCACTCATTTTTCCTTAATTTTTATATTTTATTTATTAAAACATAACTCATTTTGGAATATATTTTGCTTATCATTTCACATAATTAATTGCTTAAGGAGTGTAATATGTTAGATGCAATGCAAAATGCCATTTTAAATAAGCCAGATTCTATTTTAGAGAAACGTCCAAATTCTCCATCAGCAGAAATAACTAAATTAGAAAATAAATTTGAAAATATCCTTGCAAAGCAAGTAAAAGAATCTCAAGCTAAAGAGGCACAAAATAAAGAAGCTCAAACTTCTATTAAAGAATCTAAAGCAGATTCTAAGGGTAAAAATAATGCAAATGTCAAATCAAGCAAATTACCTACTCAAAGTGCTACTACCAAAAATGCTGCTGTGAATAAAAGTGCAAATACACCTTTTGATTTTAAAGATAAAGAAAATGTCAGTGAGGAATCAAAAATTGGTTTGCAAGAAAAAATTGCTAAGTCATCTAAAGAAGTTAAACCGCAAGATAACCCACTCCTAGAGGCTTTAAGTGCACCTCTTAGTGCAGGCGCAACTTCATCTCCTAAAGTTTTTAGTGATAAAAAAGAAGCAAAAGCAGAAAATAAAAACCAAAATACACTTGCTCAAAAGCTTCCACGCTCAACGACTTTGCCTCAACCCCAAAAAGCACAAAGAGACACAACACAAGATCCTAAGACGCTAGGTGATGTAGAATCTCTTGCTAAATCTAAGGGGCTTAATCCAGGCAAAATAACACTACAAAATGCAGAGAATCCCTCTACGCAGACACAAGAGATTGCCCAAGAAGTAAAAGAATCTAAGCCCAAAAGTATTCCAGCTTCGGCAAAAGAAAGCATTTCGTATGAATATGAAAATAATGTTGATAGAATCGCGATTGTGCAGCGCGGCGTAAAAAAACCTAAAAATATCACGAGCAAAATATCAAATGAATATCCGACTAAGAAGTCAGATGATGAGGGCACGGGTGCATTTTTCTTAAAGGATAGACCCCAGATTGGCTAAGGGGGAAATAGAGGAGGAAAACCTCCTTCGCAAAGCAATAGAAACAGCACCAAAAGCACAGATACAATCTGGTGATTCTGTTATTTTGTCTCAACAAAGCACTAAAGAAAAGTTACTTAAGGTGCAAGGCGAAAATATGCAATCTGTGCAGTTACAAACCCAAGAGACACGCGAGATTCTCATAAGTGAAGATAAGCCAAATAAACCTAAAAAAACAAAAAAAACTAAGGCTACAAAAAATAAAAATAATGTAAATGAGAATGCACTTATCAGTGAGGATACACAGAAGGGTTCATTAAAAAAGAATGAAAAGAATAATAAAATAAAAAAAGAAGTGGATATTGCCCAAGATACGACTAAAGCAGAATCTTTTGTAATGGCTAAAGGGGAGGTTATTAAAGAGCCTAAAAACATTATAGAATCCAAAATAATTGATGAGGCAAAAAATCTTAAAGCTGAAGAGAATCTTGCACCACAGCTACAAGGGAGTGTGCAAAAACACTCTGCTAAAATATCATCAAATAATACGCAGAGTGCAAAAAATAACCCTAATGTCCTATTGGAGAACTTGAGCACTTTAGCTAGCTTCCAAGAGAGAAAGCAGGAAAAAAATAATGAAAACAAAAAAGAGGTGCATAAGGAGAATAAAAAAGAGAAAAAGAGTGTAGTAGTAAATGAAAATAATGCCCCAAAAAGTGCTATGCAAATAGAAGAAACGCGCTCTAAAGTTGAGAATATATCACAACTTGGAGCAGATGAGGCTCAAATATCCAATGAACAAGAGTCACATACTTTTGAGGAGATTTTAGCTACTACAAAGAGTAAGAAAAAACAAACAAAAGCTAAAGAAAGCGAAGAAAATCCAGAATCTAAAACAAAATCTACATTAAGCAAACAGAGTGTGGAGATGAATAATGTGAGGGAAAATCAACGCACACAGATTCTATATCGTTCCGCTTTGGCGCGAGAGAGTATGAGAAATTTTGCACAAACTTTGCGCGAAGAGGTGCTTAATTATAAACCGCCTCTTACAAAATTTTCTATGGAGCTGCACCCACAAAATCTTGGCACTTTAGAGCTTACAATTACCAAAAAAGGTAAAGATTTGCATATCCAAGTGGTTTCAAATGCTACAGCGGTGGGATTATTTTTGCAAAATCAAGCAGATTTTAAAAACAATCTTGCACAAGTGGGATTTGATAATGTGGATTTGAGCTTTAGTGCAAATAGCGGTGGTGGTGGCGGAAAACAATCTGAACAGAACGCTTCCCAATCAAATGAACACAATCAAGAAGGGAACAAAAATAGCTTAGAGGATTCCCAAATGGGCGAGATAAATGTGATGAATATCACTCTTCCCAAATATGCGTAGATTTTATAAACGGAGCGAATAATGGCGATTGATTTAGCAGAAGTTACAGGCAGCGCGGCAAAAATAGCCAAAGAAAAAGAAAAAGTGCGCAATATCAATGAGCTTGACAATGATGCTTTTATGAGATTATTTTTAGAACAGCTTAAAAACCAAGATCCTACTGCGCCTATGGAGACAGATAAAATTATCACACAAACTGCCCAGCTTACACAAGTGGAAATGCAAGAGCAAAATAAAAAGACGATGGTAGAAGTTGCAGAAGCGATGAAAAGCACACAAGAGACGAATAAAGAGCTTAAAGAGTTTCAAGAACAAATGAAACAATCTCTTGAAGCACTCAATCTTGGTATGCAAGAGAGTGCGAAATCAAATGTTGCTACTGCCCAACTCAATGCACTTAATTCTGTTTCTATGATAGGTAAAATAGCAGAAACTGATGTATTTGGTGTTAATGTTCAAAAAGGTAAGGGAGTGAAATTTTCTATTTATTTTGACCAAAAGATAGATGCACAAAAGGGCGACCCGATGGTATATATTTTTAATAGTAATAATGAAATGATAAAAAGCATTTCTCTTAAAGATAGAGCAAACCAAAATGGTTATTTAGAATTTACTTGGGATAGTCTTGATAATCAGGGGCGGCAAGTTGATGATGGCGTATATAATATTCGGGCAGAATATAATCTTGATGAGCATACAAAACAATATCACACTGCTCGTGTAGGTAGGGGCGAAGTGCAAAGTATTATATTTGATAAAGGCTCGCCAATGTTAAGAATGGGTGATATGATATTGCCTCTTGAGAGTGCTATTGAGTTCTACAACAAGGAACATACACTATGAATGGGACGCTTGTTAATTCTTATAGCGGCATAAAAACGCATCAATTCGGATTAGATTCTATCTCAAATAATATTGCCAATGTCAATACAATTGGTTATAGAGAGAATATACCGCAATTTGAAACGCTTTTTGCTAATAATATGGATTTTTTAAATGCAGATTCTCCTATTAATAATGATATGAATTATGGTGCAACCAAATCAAGCAATGCTATTTCTACACGTAGTGGAAGCTATAAGGCAACTGATGGTGAGTTTAATGTCGCTTATGAGGGCAAAGGCTGGTTCATTGTAGGTGAGCAAAAAAGTGGCTCATTTGAAATTAAAGATGATGGCTATGAGAAAAAGCAAAAAAATTATTTTACGCGTGATGGTTCATTTCTACGTGATGGCGAGGGCTATATTGTTAATACAAGTGGATATTATATGTATGGAGTGGATTTAGGCAAGATAGAAGATGGTATTTATACTTCAAATAAAGATGAAGAAAAAGACTTTGAAGCCCTTTCTTCTGGCAAACTCACTCCTATGCATATTCCTCAAAACCTCTATTATCGTCCTGTGCTTACCACAAAGCTTGATGTAAGCACTAATCTGAATAAAAATGAGAATGCAATTTCAGCAGTGGCATTTTTTAAAGATAAAGAAGGCGAGTTTGATGTTGAACGTTTTATGAATACAGATGTAAATGCCTTTGCCGCAGATGATATGCCACTTAATGCTTCAACTTATAAAGAAGTGCGCATTACTATCAATAAAGAAGGTAAGAAAGAAAACTTAATCTTTAAATATGGGGAAGGTGGGGCAGAAGAAGGAGAATTTCATACATTAAATGATTTAAAGAATCTACTTCGCGATAAAGCAGGCTTAGATTTGGAAGTCAGCAGAACTCCAGATGGCAAAGTAGGTGAAAAAGTGAGTTTAGAAATACGCAATAATTCTTATAAGAATCTTGATATTGAAATCGGGGGAAGTTTATTTGAAAAATTAGGCTTTAAAGGCAAAAATGACCATTTTAATAGCGGTGTAGGTGTAAATTTTAATCCAAATAAGGCGTATGAAAAGAATGCTATTGTGCAGTATAAAGGTGCAGTATTTATGCGCACAGGCGAGTTGGGAAAAAGTGAAGACCCTTTTGTAGATAGTGATAATTGGCGCATTCTTGATACTGGAGCACTCCCTGAATGGAATGATAATACAACTTATCTTGAGGGAGATATAGTGGCAAGTGAGGGCAAAATTTACCGCCGTATTAATCAAGCGGGAAATAATCCTATTAATGAAGGAAATTGGGAAGAGCTAGGGAATGCCGAATCTAATCTTCCCTCAAACTATGCTAAAGATACAACTTATCAAGTCGGCGATATTGTCAATTATGATGGGCGCTTATATCGTAAAATAGTAGATAGTGGCTCAAGTGACCCAAAACTTGATAATGTCGGGTGGCAGCAAATATATGGTGATAGCTTTCATAGCGATTTTATCCAAATGCCAAGTTATCAAACTAATGTTGAGATTTATGATGAAAGTGGCAAGAAATTTCTTGTGCAAAGTCGTTATTATATGCTCTCTTCAGGCAATCCTGAATCTTCACCCCCCACAAGAGAGCAATGGGAGGTGCATTCGGCTGTGTTTGATCAACACGGAGAAATTATGGTAAGTCCTGATTATGTGGTGCATACTATTGAATTTGATGCTGATGGGAATCCTGTAGCTGAGCCTGTAGAACTTGCATTTGGAGATAAGAGTGTGCAGTATAATATTGCAGGGACAAAAGATTCTAAAAGCTCTAATTTTGTATATAGAGATTCTGCAATTTTGGGTAAAGACCAAGATGGGCGAACTGAAGGGCATTTGCGTGACGTGCGTATTGATAAAGATGGAATTATTTTCTTAGCTTTTGATAATGGTGCATATGAACCTATGGGACGTATAGGGATTGCAGCTTTTGTCAATGACCAAGGGCTTAGAAAAGTAGGTGGAAATCTCTTTGAAATGACAGAAATGGTCGTTAATGGCAATGCAAATACAATTAGTGGGCGTCCAATTTTGGGTTGGGAGGGCTTAAACCTCAAATATGGCTCTGTGCTCTATAAACATCTTGAAACAAGCAATGTTGATGTAGGAAATGCCTTAACAGAGCTTATTGTAATGCAGCGTGGATATTCAATGAATGCGAGAGCTTTTACTACTGGCGATGATTTGATTAAAGAAGCACTCAATTTGAAACGCTAATACTATAAGGTTACCTCTTCTCGTGGCAAAATGAGTGAGGTTTGGTGTAGAGGGTTTGCTTTAGTAAAGAATACACTTGGTGCAATGACTATTTTGTGTGGATTCTCTATGAGGTATGCTGCCCACCAACTAAATGTGGAATTAGCAATGATAGCATTTTCGCAAGAACGCATAAGTTCCATTTCTTGCGCAGCCTTACCCTCATCATTTTTCTATAAAACTAAACTCAAGTCCTTGTGTAGATATATGTTCATCTGAAGCGGCTTTCTTAGTAAAATGAGATTTACAATAGGGAATGTCGTTGCTAAATATAAACAAATGTGCATTTGGGATATATTGTTTTAAAGTAGCAAATGCCCTCTCATAATAAGATTTGCCAAGTCGCACAAAATGTTCGTTTTGTAAAGTGTTCTAATGCTTTTGCAAAAGCATAGCCAAACATTTGATTGCCAAGTCCGCCCCAAATTGAAACAACCAAATTTAGACCTTACTTAAAAATTCCATATTTTGTGCTGATAGCTACATAATTTGTGGTATCAAATTGCTCACGAGATTCGTTATATGAAGTAATATGATAGAGACGTTGATTAGGCAAGATTCTATAAATATTCATATTATAGGTTTTGAAAAAATACCAAAAGTCTTGAAAGTAAGTGCGTGTGTCAATATTGCACCCACCAAATTCGAAAGTAACCATATCAATTTTATCATCTTCAAACATACCTAAAGCACCATTAAACACATCAAGTTCGTGTCCCTCAACATCAACTTTCAAAAGATGAATGTGTGGAATATGAGCATTGGCACAATAATTATCAAGCGTTATGATACGCACTTGCTCACTTTGAGAAAAATCAATATTATGATGGGTAAGTCGCCTTTTAGTGAGGCTTGCTAGTCCTGAAGCTGGTCCATCAGAATAAAGAGTCATTGTTTGCTCATTTGCACCTAAACCGCAGTTATTGAGATGGACAATGGGATTGTTAGAATGTGTGTTTTGGAGTATGTTGAAAGTATGTTGAGAAGGTTCGAAACAATGAATTTGAGTGTTACTTGCCCCCCCCCCCATTTAAATGCTCCAAACATAAACTTGTGTATTTACCGACATTCGCCCCTACATCAAAAATATATAAAGGTGCATTTTGTGG
This sequence comes from Helicobacter hepaticus ATCC 51449, assembly GCF_000007905.1. Lineage (NCBI taxonomy): Bacteria > Pseudomonadati > Campylobacterota > Epsilonproteobacteria > Campylobacterales > Helicobacteraceae > Helicobacter > Helicobacter hepaticus. The sequence continues at coordinate 175,795 of NC_004917.1, read as the reverse complement.
GGTAAAAGTAGAGGAAGCAATTTTTATTACTTTTTCCTCCCCGCTGTCATTTACAAAAGATCCAGAGCCTATGCCAAGTGAATATTGCAACTTCTTGATAAGTTTTTCTCGCATTCTGATAGGGAATAGTTCAAACATATAAAACTCCTAATGTTAAGATGAAGATGTGTTTTCTTGTGAATATTTTTCTTGATAAGCAAGCAAACGTAGATTCTCTTGATTTAATTCATAATCTTCATCAAATTTTTTGCGCACCACTTGTTTAATAAGTTCAAAGTTATGATTATCTTCTTGATTATCAAACATATCAATAACAAGCGTGTAAAGCTGAATATTTTGCGAGAGGCATTCAAAAGCTTCCTGTCGTTCTTGCATAAAAAGCTCTTCATCTTGCGTGTATTTTTGGAGTTTGATGACAATATGGCTAAAAACGCGCTGAATCAGATGAGGTTTGAGATAATGTTCTAGAATCTGTGGTAGCGTATCCAGACGCGTTTCAAGTTCTTTTTTCTGCATAAAAAGGAGCACAGGTAAAATCATCACAATATTTTCTGTATTTTTATCTGCCGAATGTGCTTCAAGTTTGAGCCATAATCGCTCTAAAAAGCTATATTTATAAGATTGGAGTGTCATTTATCCTGTCCATTGTAAATTTCTGTACCTATACCTTGCGTGGTAAAAAGTTCTAATAAAAGCGAATGCTCTATGCGTCCATCAATAATATGAGCTTTTTCTACACCATTTTGCACACAATCTACACACGCTTCAAGTTTAGGTATCATACCGCCATTAATTACACCTTGTTTTTGAAGTTGTTTTATATCAGAGGGGGTAAGCGAAGAAATAGGTTCTTTGTTGCTATCTAGCACACCTGCAATATCGCTAAGAAAAATAATTTTTTTTGCACTCAAGGCTTTGGCTATATGGCACGCAGCAATATCAGCATTAATATTATAGCCCAAATGTCCCGCACCCTCTCCTGTAGCAATAGGCGCAATAATTGGCACAAAACCATCATTAATAACATTGAGCAAAAAACTAGGATTGACTGCTGTAATCTCACCAGTATAACCAAGAGCACCATTATCTTTTGCTTTTGCTTGAAGTAAATGTGCATCTTTGCCGCTCATACCCACAGCTTTTGCGCCGTGAAAATTCAAAAAAGCAGTTAATTCTTTATTAATCTCCCCACTTAGCACCATTTCTACCACGCGCATACATTCAGCACTTGTTATGCGATAACCATTATAAAATTCACTTTCTATGCCCATAATATCAAGCATTTCATTAATGCGTTTTCCTCCACCGTGTATAATTACAGGCTTTAAGCCAAGCATATACATTATGACAATATCAAGGGCAAATTTTTCTTTGAGCTGTGGATTGATTTGAGCTGCACCGCCATATTTAATAACAATGATTTGCCCGCGAAAGATTCTAATAAATGGGAGTGAATCTAGTAATATTTTCACAACTCTTGCATTTTTTTGCATATTTTGCGCCTTATTCAAAAATGAAATGTTATTATATCTTAAAATCTAAATAAAGGACAAGTGATGAAGATGGTTATACTTGATGCGGATACTTTAGGTGCGTGTGATTTGAGTGAGATAAAATCATTAGGAGAGGTAGTAAGCTATGGTTTTACCTTGCCAAATGAGCGTATAGAGCGTTCTTTGGGAGCGGAGATTCTTATTACAAATAAAGTAGTGCTTGATGAGAGTGTATTGAGCGCATTGCCTGATGTCAAATTGATTTGCATTACTGCCACAGGTATGAATAATGTTGATTTAGACTATGCAGCAAAAAGAGGGATTGAAGTAAAAAATGTAGCAGGATATTCTACCACTTCTGTAGCTCAACATACTTTAAGTATGGCATTAAATCTTTTAGCGAGATTGCATTATTATGATGAATATTGTAAGAGTGGAGCGTGGGCTAGGAGTAAAATTTTTGTTCATATTAATGGTGGATTAAGAGAAATTGAGAATCTGCAATGGGGTATTATTGGTTTTGGGAGTATAGGACAGCGTGTAGCGAGACTTGCTCAAAGCTTTGGAGCAAAGGTGAGTTATTATTCCACAAGCGGTAAAAATACACAAAGTGCTTTTACACGCAAGGAATTAAATGAGATTCTCTCCCAAAGTGATATTATTTCTATTCACGCGCCGCTTAATGATAAGACAAAAAATCTCATTAATCGCACAAATTTGCCTTTGCTTAAAGATGAGGCAGTGCTTATTAATGTGGGGCGAGGCGGGATTGTGAATGAAAAAGATATAGCCCAAATATTAAAAAGTAAATTGATGTATTTTGCTACTGATGTGCTTGAGAGTGAGCCTATGGAGGCAAATCACCCATTTTTAGATAAAACAATTGCTGATAAACTTCTTATTACTCCTCACGTTGCGTGGGCTTATGATAAGTCAAGAGAGCGATTGCTCACACTTGTAGCACAAAATATTCGTGATTTTTTGACACAAAAAGCATAATTTATAGAATCTTCATAGATTCTATAACTCATAAGCTAAAATTATGGTTGAATATTATGAATATGGTTTAGTCGGCTTATTTTTTATATGTTTTATAGCAAGCACACTTTATCCACTTGGATCTGAAGCTTTTGTCATAGGGTTTGTGGCATTTGGATTTGAACCTTTAAAAGTGTGGATTATCGCAAGTGTGGGCAATACACTTGGGAGCTTAAGCACTTATTATTTAGCATATTATGGCGGAGAGCCTTTTATTACAAGATTTTTCCCCAAAGCAAAAGATAAAATAGCTATCCTTGCTCCGCGTGTGCGAGTTTATGGTTTTATATATGCTTTTTTAGTTTTTATGCCTTTTGTAGGAGATATATTTGCACTTGTGCTTGGTATTATTCGTTATTCGCAGATTTTAAGCATACTTGGTATTGCTTTTGGGAAGATGTTAAGATATGCTGTATTACTTCTCCCTTTTGTGTTATGAAATTATTGTTTTGTTGATGTTAAAATATCAATTAAAATAATGTAAGGAGGCTCTTATGCCATTACTTGATAGTTTTAAGGTTGATCATACAAAAATGCCAGCTCCTGCAGTGCGTCTTGCAAAGACTATGCAAACACCAAAAGGCGATACAATTAGTGTATTTGATTTGCGTTTTACGCGCCCAAATTGTGAGCTATTAAGTGAAAAAGGTATTCACACAATGGAACATTTGATTGCAGGTTTTATGCGAGAGCATTTAAATAACACGCGTGTGGAAATTATTGACATTTCGCCTATGGGCTGTCGCACAGGGTTTTATATGAGTGTGGTAGGTGCACCAAATGAATATAATGTAAAAGAAGCGTGGGAATCAAGTATGCGAGATGTATTGCGTATTTGTGATGAAAAAGACATACCCGAGCTTAATATTTATCAATGTGGCACGGCAAAAATGCACTCTCTTAAAGAGGCGCAAGATATTGCTCAAGTAGTGCTTGATAAAGGCGTAAGTGTAATGAATACACAAGAGTTGCTTTTAAAAGATTTTGCATAATTTTAAGCACAAGGCAATAAGCAACAATCCTCATACTTGCTTATAAGATTCTAAAATATTTAAGGTGTAAATTATTACATATATTTTAGAATCATCGCATATTAGGTTTATTTAGATTTACTTAAAATGCCGATAGGAGATTTTACTTTATATAGTTCATTTTGATTTCACAAACAAGGCTTATGATTGCATATTGCAAAAAAAAAAAAAACGATACAATCGCTCAATTTCATAAATAGAAAGGAATTTTAATGCGTTTTTATAATATCATTTTTGGAAGTATAGCTTTTAGCCTTATGTTAGGCTTTATGGCTTGTTCAGATTCTGATAAGCAAGGTAAAGAAATCCCAAGTCTTAAAGTGGAAACTTTAAATATTGCTCATCAAAATGTAAGCTTGAGTTTTGAATATGCTGCAAGATTAAAAAGTATCCAAAGTGTAGGTGTATATGCACGAGTGCAAGGTGTGCTGCTTTCAAAGAATTTTAAAGAAGGTGATATTGTTCAAGAAGGGCAATTACTCTTTAAGATTGACCCTGCACGTTATATTGCAAAAGTGAATCAGGCTAAAGCACAATGGCAATCTGCAGAGGCAAATTTTATCAAGGCAAATCGCGATTGGAAACGTGTGGAAAAACTTTATAAACAGGGTGTTTATACGATTGACCAATATGATACTTCGCGCTCAAACTTTCTTTCTGCTCAAGCAAATGTGGCAAGCACACAAGCTGCGCTTGATGATGTAAAAATTGATTTAGGCTATACTGATGTAGTAGCGACTATTAGCGGTAGAATTGGTATGCGTAGCTATGATGTAGGGAATCTTGTAGGTGCAAATGGACAAGAAGTGCTTACGACCATTACGCAATTAAGCCCAATTTACGCAGAGTTTGCCATTCCTAATACAGATTATTATTTGATGCGTGGATTAGAAAATGCGCGTATTCAGGTTGAATTTGTGCTTGGTAATGGCAAAGTATATGACAAATTAGGCAAACTTGATTTTGTTGATAGTGTGCTTGATGCCCAGACTTCCACAGTTAAAGCGCGTTCAATTGTGGATAATGAAGAACATAAGCTCCTACCTAATGAATTTGTGAGAGTGCGCTTAAAGGGTTTTGAAGCTCAAAATGCTATCACTATTCCTCAAAGTGCGCTTTTACAAGATTCTCAAGGCAGCTATGTCTATATTATTAAAGAAGGCAAGGCGAAAATTGCACGTGTTATTCTCGGACAGAATCTGCGAAATAATCAAGTGCTTATTGCAAGCGGATTGTCAAATGGTGATACTCTTGTATTAAACCAACTTTCAAAAATTCGTGAAGGCGTGCCACTTAGCCCAATAGGAGTAGATTCCAAAAAAGCCACAAATGTTCAAGGGGGTGCGCAAGAAAATCAAAACAAGATGCAAGATAAAAAACAAGAGCAAAAATAAGGAGAAGCTATGTCAAGATTCTGTATTAATCGTCCTATTTTTGCAATGGTGCTCTCAATCGTCATTACACTTGTGGGTTGTATTTCAATGTTTGTTTTACCCATAGAGGAATATCCACAAGTAGTGCCAAATGAAATTATGGTGCAGGCTACTTATAGTGGTGCAAGTGCAGAAGTGATGGCAAATACGGTAGCAAGTATTATAGAAGATAGTATTAATGGGGTAGAGGGTATGCTCTATATGAAATCTTCTTCAACTTCAAGTGGTGTAATGAATCTGAGTGTATTTTTTAGTAATGATACAAATGCAGATATGGCATTAGTCAATGTAAGTAATCGCGTTCAAGCAGCTCTTGCCCAATTACCAACAGAAGTGCAAAGAGTGGGGATTACTACGCGTAAAAGATCTTCTACTATGCTTGGAGTATATGCGATGTATTCAGATAATCCTGCCTATACTGCAACTTTTGTAGCAAACTATGGTATTTTAAATGTTATTAATGAGCTTAAACGTGTGCCCGGAGTAGGTGATGTAACTCCTTTTGGAACAAGAGATTACTCAATGAGAATCTGGCTTGATATTGATAAACTCTCACAAAATAATCTCACGCCTTCAGAAGTGGCAAAAGTCATTGCCGAACAAAACTCACAATTTGCAGTAGGCTCATTTGGTAAAGAACCCGTGCGCAGTGATATTGCCTTTACTTATTCTGTAACAACACAAGGGCGATTTGTAAGCGCAGAGGAGTTTGGAAATATCATTATCCGCTCAAATAATGATGGTTCAGCTTTGCGTCTTAAAGATGTGGCAAAAATAGAGCTTGGAGCAAAAGATTATAGCGTAAGCCCATTATTTAATGGCAAAGATGCCGCAGCATTTGGTATTGCCTTGCAACCCGGAGCAAATGCACTTGATGTCGCAGATAATGTAGAGAAAAAAATGAAAGAGCTCTCACAAAATTTTCCCGAAGGGCTACATTATAAAAATGTTTATAATACAACTGATTTTGTGAAAATTTCTATTAAAGAGGTAAGAAAAACTTTTATTGAAGCTATCGTGCTTGTAGTCATTATTATGTATTTTTTCTTGCAAAATTTCCGCGCAACTATTATCCCTGTAATTGCTATTCCCGTATCAATTATTGGCACATTTGCAGGAATGTATGCGCTTGGATTTTCAATTAATCTCCTCACACTTTTTGGGCTTATTTTAGCTATTGGGATTGTTGTTGATGATGCGATTATTGTGATAGAAAATGTGGAGAGAATCTTGCATACTGAAACAAAGGCAAATGGCGAAAAATATTCGGTAAAAGAAGCTACCCTTAAAGCTATGGGTGAAATTCAAGGACCGGTAGTGGCTATCGTGCTTGTGCTTTGCTCGGTGTTTATTCCTGTGGCGTTTATTGGTGGCTTTAGTGGGGCTATTTATAAGCAGTTTGCCATTACTATTGTTATTTCAGTTGTCATTTCTGGCTTTGTAGCCCTAACACTTACTCCCGCACTCTGTGTATCTATCCTTAAGGCAAAAGAACCAAAACCATTTTATATTGTAAAGAGATTCAATGATTTTTTTGATTGGCTTACGCATAAATTTGGTATGCAAATAGGAAGAGCATTAAGGCGAGGCTCAGCTCTTTTACTTTGTTTTGTGGCAATTATTGTGGTTACTTGGGGGCTATTTTCACGATTGCCGAGTTCTCTTGTGCCAAGTGAAGATAAAGGAAGTATGATAAGTTTTATTCAGCTGCCACCCGCAGCTTCACTTTCTCGCACCACTACAGAGGGTAAAAAAGCTTTGGCTATTTTAGAGCAAAATCCAAATGTGGATTATAGTTTTTTAATTTCAGGCTTTGATATGCTTGCAAGTGCAGCACGCTCTTCAGGGGCAGTGATTTTTGTAACGCTTAAAAATTGGAGTGAGCGAAATGAGAGTTCTTTTGAGATGTCTAAAAAGATGATGGGTGTATTTAATGCTAGTCTTGATGCCTTTTCCCTTGTAACTACACCACCAGCGATTATGGGCTTATCCACGGTGGGCGGCTTTGAGATTTATATACAAGATAGAAATGGTGGAAGTATTAAAGACTTAGAAAAATACGCAAATCTTCTTGTGATGGAAGCTAATAAGCGTAAAGAGCTTGTTGGCGTGCGAAGTCTTTTTAGTGCAAATATCCCACAATATCATCTTACCCTTGATAGGGAACGCGCAAAGGCAAGCAATGTCAATATTGATGATGTATTTACCACTATGCAAAGCACTTTTGGGCAGTATTATGTTAATGATTTTAATCTCTATGGCAAAACTTATCAAGTAAATGTTCAGGCACAAAGTGAGTTTAGAGAATCTCCAGAAGATTTAAGTCGCATTTTTGTGAAATCAGGCAATGGCGATTTAATCCCTATTAGTGCGCTTGTGCATTTTGAGCGCGTTATTGGACCAGATATTGTAGATAGATTTAATCTCTTTACAAGTGCAAAAATTGTTGGCAATCCTAATGAGAGTGAGGGGTATTCAAGTGGTGATGCGTTGCGTGTGATTGAGCAATTAGTAAAAGAAGTGTTGCCAGAAGGTTATACTATTGCTTATTCAGGCACAAGTTATCAAGAGAAAAATGCAAGTGGCACAGGCGAGATTGCATTTATATTTGGGCTTATCTTTGTATTTTTGATTCTTTGTGCCCAATATGAGCGATGGCTTATGCCGCTCTCTGTGTTAAGTGCTGTGCCATTTGCTGTTTTTGGTGCAGTAGTAGCGACAACATTGCGCGGACTTGATAATGATATATATTTTAATATTGGATTAGTTATGTTGATTGCCCTTTCAGCAAAAAATGCAATTTTAATCGTTGAGTTTGCCCAGCATTTACACGAAAAAGAGGGTAAGGGTATTATGGAATCTGCCATAGGTGCTGCGAAATTAAGATTCCGTCCTATCATTATGACTTCACTTGCCTTTAGCATAGGCGTGCTTCCTTTAGTTTTAAGCACAGGAGCGGGAAGTGCAGCAAGACACGCTATTGGCACAGGCGTTATTGGCGGAATGATGGCGGCAACATTTATAGCAATATTTTTTATTCCGCTCTTTTGGAGTTATATTGCAAGGTTAAGTCAATGGCTTAAAAATAAAATGAGCTAAATTATTTAAAGACTTTTTGATATGTCTTTAAAATTCCTTCTTTGAGCGAATATGTATGTTTCCAACCCAAAGTTTGGATTTTGCTTACATCGCTTAATTTGCGCATTGTGCCATCGGGTTTGCTAGTATCAAAGCAAATCTCCCCTTTAAAGCCCACAATCTCTTTGATTAAATACGCTAAATCTTTGATAGAAATATCCTCGCCTGTGCCGATATTAATCTGCGTATTGCGGATTTGTGTAGAATCTTTGGCATATAAATCTTTAAAGTTTAAATTTTGCATAATAAACACGCACGCGTTTGCCAAATCCTGCACATATAAAAATTCCCTTTTGGGATTGCCACTTCCCCATATTTCTATACGTTCTGCGCTTATGCCAAATCTTTGGAGATATGCTAGTGTTGTTGTCTCATCATTAAAGCCAAGATTTTGCATTATTTCTTGGAGTTTATTTTGAGATAAGAGCTTTGCTAAATGAAATTTACGCAAAAGAGCCGGGAGAACGTGAGATTTTTCCAAGTCAAAATTATCATTTTCGCCATAAAGATTTGTTGGCATTGCGCAAATAAAATTTGTGCCATATTGGAGATTATAAGATTCGCACATTTTAAGTCCTGCAATTTTGGCAATCGCATAAGGTTCATTAGTGTATTCTAGCTCGCTTGTGAGTAAAGAATCTTCAGAAATGGGTTGCGGGGCATTTTTGGGATAAATGCAAGTTGAGCCAAGAAAAAGCATTTTTTTCACACCACTTATATACGCATTGTGGATAATATTATTTTGAATGGCAAGATTTTCATAAATAAATTCCGCTCTATAAGTGTTATTTGCTAGAATCCCACCCACTTTTGCCGCACATAAAAATACATATTCAGGCTGCTCTTTGGCAAAAAATGCACTCACACACTCCGATTGTGTCAAATCTAGCTCTTTATGGGTTTTAATCAGTAAATTAGTATAACCTTGATTTTGAAGTTCTCTATAAATTGCACTCCCCACAAGTCCCCTATGCCCTGCAACATAGATTTTAGAATCTTTTTGCATTTGCTTCCTTATATGATTAAAATCTTCATTATTCAAAATACCGCATAATTTTGTATCCACCTTCTTTGAGATACACATCTTTGCGCATTAGTTTTAAATCGCTCTCCATCATATCATTGACTAAATCTTTCAAGTCAAATTCACGATTCCAGCCTAACTCTTTTTCAGCTTTGCTTGGGTCGCCAAGGAGTAAATCTACTTCTGTGGGGCGAAAATATCGCTTATCTACCGCAACAACTTCTTGTCCGATTTTAAGATGCTCTAAATTTAATCCAAGACTTACTGCTTTAGCAGAATCTAACGCACTTACAACGCCTTTTTCATCTGCGCCACTTCCTTGAAATGCTAATGTGATACCACAATAGGCAAATGCTAAACGCACAAAGTCTCTAACTTGTGTCGTTTTCCCTGTGGCAATCACCCAATCCTCTGCCTTTTCGTGTTGTAAAATTAACCACATCATTTTGACATAATCCTTTGCATGTCCCCAATCGCGTTTAGCGTCTAAATTGCCAAGATAGAGCTTATCTTGTAGATTGAGTGCAATTTTAGAAGCTGCACGTGTAATTTTACGTGTTACAAAGGTTTCACCTCGCACAGGGCTTTCGTGATTAAACAAAATTCCATTACACGCAAACATATTATAGGCTTCTCTATAATTCACCGTAATCCAATACGCATACATTTTCGCCACTGCATAAGGAGAGCGGGGATAAAAGGGTGTGCTCTCACTTTGAGGAATCTCTTGCACCTTGCCAAAGAGTTCAGAGGTGGAAGCCTGATAAATGCGCGTTTTGTCAATAAGATTTAAGAATTTTACTGCTTCTAAGATTCTAAGCGTGCCTATTCCATCGGCATTTGCAGTATATTCGGGTGTTTCAAAGCTTACAGCTACGTGGCTTTGCGCGGCGAGATTATAGATTTCATCAGGTTGGACTTCTGCAATCAAACGCGTGAGATTCATAGAATCTGTCATATCGCCAAAATGCAAGTAAAATGGAATTTTCTTATTATGATGTCCATCAAAGAGATGATCGATTCTATCGGTGTTAAAAAGTGAGCTACGCCTTTTAATGCCGTGAACTTCGTAACCTTTATTGAGTAAAAATTCACTCAAATACGCTCCATCTTGCCCTGTAACACCTGTGATTAATGCTTTTTTCATTCTTAACCTTTTATTTTAATATAAAAATTAAAAAATGTATTGTAGATTAGGTTTGCTTAAATCTCAAAACACCTTATTTACCAAGTGTGGTGTGCAAGAAGTTATAAACGCGATTTTGTAGCTCAAAAATCTCACGCACAATAGGATAGATAGATTCATCTTTAAGCAAGAATCGCTCATCTTCATCTGTTTTAAAATAATAAGGCTGAGATTCTATCATTGCACAAAGCATTTCATAACGCACACGAAGGGCTTTTAAGTCATTGTTTAAAAGTGTCTCAAGCTTTTTTTCTCTATCTATTACCCTTTCACAAAGCATAATAAGAGATTCTTTAAGTTGATAAAAATCCCGCATAAGTTCATCAAAAAGCTTTAAGGTATGAGGTGAGTAAAGTTTTTTGTCATTTTGACTTTGCGTGATAAGCAAGGAGAGCTCATCAAGGCTTCGCACAAGTTTATTTTGCCCTTCAAGCACTTTACTTTGAGATTGTTCTAAGTCTAAAGTGAGTGTGGCAAAATGTTCAAGACAAAGCTTTATTTGGGGTAGCAAATCATCAGCACTATATCGTGGATAGAGTATTTTAGAGATAAAAAAGGCAAATAAGAATCCAAGTAAAATATCACTAAAGCGATAGGCGATAAGTTCAATGAAATTATTATCCACAAGGGCAAACATTAATACAAATTCAAGCATAAGCACCAAAGACCATAGCACAAAAGGATAAGTTTTAAAATAAATAACTAAAAAAAGATTGAGCACAAAGATGATATACAATAAAGGAGAATCCCAAGCTATAAATACTAAGCTCACACCAAGCAATAACCCAATGAGGCTTCCAAGTATAGAATCTTTGCCCAATGTCTTAATAGTGCCGATGTTTGGGTGCATCATTGTAACTACCCCAAGTGCAATCCACGCGCCGTGATTAATCTGAAAAAATTGTGCAAAAAACATAGCAAGTCCGATTGCTCCTGCATATCGGATACCATAAAGCAGTGGATAGGGATTATGCGCAAGAGCATCGCGCATAATCTTTAGAGTTTTTGGGGTAGTATTTTCAACAAAAGCTTGAGATTGTAAAGAAGAAAGTCGCGTAAAAGATTCTATTTTGGAATAAAATATTTTAAGAGCGTTAATCCATTCTGAATCCGCATTATTTTCCATAGCATTGAGGAGGGATTTTTTTGTAATAGAGGGCTTTTTGCCATAAAAAATATGTGAGAGTTCATAAAGATTGCTTGTCATTTCTTTTTGTGCTTGAATAAGTAAAGTAGAGCGATGATGTAAAAAATAATAATTCATTAAATCAAGCACATAGCATACACTTTCAAGTTTATAGAGATAAAAAAGTGCGCGTTTATGGTTTTTGATAAGATGAGCATCTTTGATTTTAGCAGAGGCAGAGGTAAGCTTAGACTTAAGCAAAGAGATGTGATTGAGTGTTTGAGTTTTGATTGTATCATAATCTTTTGTGCCAAGATTCTCACTCATCATTGAAAGTTCAAAGAGCATAGCAACAAATTGTGTTTGAATAAACTTACCATATTGTCCAAAAGAAATAAAAAGCCGTATGCCTATACTCACACTTCCGCCGATAAAAGCCGCAACTACACACTGCCATAATGAGATTTCTGGGTGAGAGCCCGCATAAATATTTGCTACAAGCGCGCTAATGAGTGCAAGAGTAAGCACTTTTGGCAAATCGCTATCATATACTTCGCTTATCCCAATCCCAAAGGCAAGAATCATAGAAGGGATTATAAGCCAAAGGCTTTCTTCCCATATGCCAAAAATAGGTATAAGCGCGCATACAAAGGCAACAAAAAGCACAAGATATTTCCAATCCATATCTTTATTGCTTCTAAAGCCGTTGAGGAAAAATACATACATTCCCATCATTACAGACCAAATAAGCACTTGTCCGCCAAGAAGAGTGTAGCATATCGTTCCACTAATACAAATTGCAATCATTGCCTTAATGGCATAAATAAGTCCAAAGAATCCTGCATCATAGACATAAATAAAGCGTTTAAAAATGAGATTATGTAATGATGAAAACAGATGTAAGTGCATAGAGATTATTTTTTATAATAATCTCCACTTGCGCTAATACACTGCTGTGTGCATTGATTATTATTGCAAATCGTGCGACATTCTACACTTTGAAAATTACCTATAGGCTTTTTTTGTTTTGCACTACACGCACTCAATATACCTATTGAAAAGGCAATGTATATAACAATACTGATATATTTCATATTCTATCCTTTGATATTTTGTTCTCTTGCTTATGTTTTAAGCATTTTTAATACCATATTTTCTTAAGGCAAAATCGGCTACAATCATAGATTTATGAGTCATTTCTAAGACTTGGTGTCTTAAGGGAGGGATAATGTCATATACATCTAAAATTAAAGCCCCTCGTTTGAGCGCGGGATTATTAAAGAGGATTTTTGTTGCTGCAAGTATTCGCCGTTGGAATGACCAAGCTACACCAGTAGAATTTGTGGAGCTTGATAAGCAAGCGCATAAAATTGTCATTGCTTATATTTTGGCAAAATATGAGGAGAATCTCGGTAAAAGTGTGGATTGGGAATCTTTAATATTACAATTTTGTTTTGAATTTTTTGAGCGCATTGTTTTGACAGATATTAAACCACCTGTATTTCACAAGCTAAGAGAGACGCATAATAAAGAACTCGTTAAATTTGTGTGTGAATGTTTGGAATGTGATTTGAAAGACTATGAGTTTTTCTCTTCTATGGGGGAATATTTGCTTGGTTCAAAAGACAGCTTGGAGCGACAGATTCTTAAAGCTTCCCATTATTATGCGTCTAAATGGGAGTTTGATATTATTTATCATTTTAATCCTTTTATGTATGATGTGCAAAATATCCGAAATATCATCAATAAACAAGTTGAAGAGCATTATCATCTTGCAGGTATGCAGCAGATTATGCTTTATGAGAATGTGCGTGAGCTTGTTGCTATGTTTGGGCAGCTTAGATTCCAAAAACGTTGGAGTCAAACACCTAGGATCCCAGCTACTTCAGTCTTAGGGCATACACTTATTGTAGCTTTAAGCGCGTATTTGGTGAGTTTTGACATAGGCTGTTGTGAGAAAATGCGGATTAATCATTTTTTGTGTGGATTATTTCACGATTTACCAGAAATACTCACACGCGATATTATTTCGCCTATTAAACGCAGTGTAAAAGGGCTTGATAGACTTATTAAAGAGATTGAAGAAGAGGCTGTAAAAAAGAAAATTCTAGCGATTGTGCCACCTAATATCGCAGAAGATATTATTTATTTTACGCAAAATGAGTTTGCTAATCGCTATATTATTGAGCATTTTCCTCATAATGCTACAAGTGGTGAAGAACTAATGGATAAATTCAATCAAAATGAATACAATGGCATATATGGGGAGTTTCTTAAAGTATTTGATAATTTAAGTGCGTATTTGGAAGCAAAAATCTCTATAAGCCACGGCATATCAAGTGATGATTTAATAAATGGAGCACAAGGTATTTATGATAAATGCGCCCAAAAAGTGATAAGAGGTGTAGATGTAGGTAAGATCTTTAGGGATTTTGCTTAATGAATATATAAACATTGGTAGATAAAACGCGATAAAATGCCGTTAAAGTAAAAGATTAAGGAGAAACAATGATTATTATCCCTGCAAGATTAGAATCTACACGATTCCCAAAAAAAGTATTATGTGATATAGGTGGGTTGCCTATGGTCGTGCGCACAGCACTTAATGCACAGCAGGTAGATTCTGTTGTGGTGGCGTGTGATGATGAACAAATAGCATCTGTATGTAAAACACATAAGATTCCTTGTGTAATGACAGCTAAAAGTCATAGTAGCGGCACAGATAGATGTGCAGAGGCAAGTAAAAAACTCGGATTGAGCGATAATGAGATTATTCTTAATATTCAAGCTGATGAGCCATTTTTGGAAACCTCTGTGATACGCACTTTGCAAGATTTGATGAAAAAACATACGCCATTTATGGGTAGTTTAGCTAAAATTATTTGTGAATCCGATATAGCAGATTCTAATCTTGTCAAAGTTGTGCTTAATGCACACAATGAAGCAATTTATTTTTCACGCTCTCCTATTCCATTTTGCCGAGATGGACAGAGTGAGGAATTGAAAACTTATCCATACTTGGGGCACTTGGGGCTTTATGGATTTAGCGCAAAAAGTTTGCAAGAATTTTGTTCGTTACCAAAAAGCCCTTTAGAGGAGATAGAAAAACTCGAGCAGCTTCGCGCACTTTATCAGGGTAAAACTATTGCAATGGCAGTAGTGCAAACCCAAAGTGTGGGAATTGACACTCCACAGGATTATCAAAGAGCAATAGAGCATTTCAAACATCAATAAATAGGAAAGAGTAATGAGTGCAGTAAGCGTAAATGATAAAGTAGATATGCGTAAAGATTCTATCTACAAACTCTTTTTTTATTTTTTTATCCCTAATTTATGTGCAATGCTTGCGCTTTCGACTTATTCAACCATTGATGGTATTTTTGTGGGAAAAAAGCTTGGTGAAAATGCACTTGCTGCTATTGGGCTATGTTGGCCTATATTTCCTGCTCTCATTGCTTTTGAATTACTCTTTGGCTTAGGAGCTGCTTCTATTGCTTCGTATTTTTTGGGTAAAGGACAAGATAACCGTGCAAGATTAATGTTTAGCTCGGTATTTTATTTTGCTACCCTCTCTTCTGTCATTATCGGCGTAATTCTTTTTTTCTGCGTAGAAAAAGTCGCTCTTGCACTTGGGGCAAATGAGTTGGTGCTGCCCTATGTGGTAGAGTATTTGCAAGTGATTTTTTTGAGTGCTGTGATTATGGTGCTTCACCCTTTGCTTGATATTTTTGTGATTAATGATAAACGCCCGATTTTGGCAATGATGGCGATGATTATTGGCTCTGCATCAAATATTGTATTAAATTATATTTTTTTATTTGTGTTAGAGCTTGGTATGTTTGGCTCTGCACTTGCTACTGCTATGGGACACGGATTAGGTATGATGATACTTTTAAGCCATTTTGTGCGTAAAAGAGGGCGCATTTATTTTGTATGGCGTTTTTCACTCAATGCTGTGTTTGCTTCTGCAAAAAATGGTGTGCCTCAAAGCATTTCTGAGCTTAGCGTAGCATTTGTAATGATTATGTTTAATCACACATTGAAAGCTTTAGCTGAAAGCGAAGAGATGAAAGTGAGCTATCTTGCTATTTATAGTATCGTGATGTATGTGGGTGTAGTTTGTTTTACAATTTTACTCTCTTGCGCTCAAGGTGTGCAGCCTGTAGCAAGCTATAACTATGGAGCTGGAGAGATGAAGCGAGTGAGGGGGATTTATGCTTTTGGAGTGGGCTTTGCTACTGCTTTAGGCATTTTAGTTTATGCAGTATTTATGAGTATAGATTCTATGCTCGTCAAACTTTTTTTAAAAAGTGGGCAAGAAATGATTTTAGAGCCAACCCTTGAAGCAATGAAAGTGTATTTTATAGGCTATATATTTTTAGGATTTAATATTGTGAGTGCAATATTTTTCCAATCAATCCAACGTCCAAAAAGCTCTTTTCTTATCACGCTCTCTTATAATCTCATTTTTGTGAGTATTTTACTTTTTGTTTTGTCTTATTATTATGGTGTTTTTGGCGTGTGGCTTTCTTATCCGCTTTCTCTTGTGTGTTCAAGTATTGTCGTTATAGGCGTGATTTTTTATGAATCTCGTTATGGTGTGCTTGGTAAAAAGGTATCATAGCAATGTGATTTTACCTTTAGTAGTGGCAAGGATACCTTTGCTCTTTAGTATTTTAAGTGTGCGTGAGAGAGATTCTGGAGAGATATTGAGGTTTTGGGCAATTTGTCTTTGAGTTTGTGTGGGAAGTAGGGCTTTATGATTTTTGAGATAGGCTAAAAGACGCGTTTGGAGATTCTGATTATGTGCAGTGATATGAGATTCTAAGATTTGTATTTTTTGACACAAAGAAGTGATAAAAAGTGAGCACATTTGTGTATCTTGTAAAATATGTGTATAAAAAGTCTCAAAATGAATACTGATTATTTCACAAGGCTGCATACATTGTGCATTTGATGAGTAATTTAATCGCATAAAAAAAGGCATTTCAGCAATAAGAGAGGGTGCAGCGATAGTATGCAAAGTGCATTCGTTATCATCAATATCTGTTTTGCTTTTATAAAGTCGCACCTTGCCTTTAAGGAGTAAAAGAAGGGAATATACTCTCTCCCTCAAAAAAGAGGATTTCATTTGCATTATAATATCGTTTTTTGCCAATGCGTGAAAGAGTATCAAAAAGTAGTTGCATTCTTATCCTTTTTTATAAATACTCAATTATATTATAGTAAATCTTAACATTTATCAATGTTTTTTATTCTTTTTTGTTTTAAGATATACCACAACAAATAGAATAAAAGGATTATAAATGGACATTCTTTATCCATACTTTCTTACTCTGCATTTGATATGCGCGATAATATTTTTGGGTTATATTTTTACCGATGTGGTGCTGCTTACCCCAATAAGAAAATGTGTGGGTGATGAAATTGCCGATAGGGTATTTGGCGTAATAAGCAAAAGAGGTGTAAAAATAATGCCTTTATGCCTAGCTCTTTTGGTGCTTACAGGTGGAGCAATGATAAGCCGTTATATTGGCAGTGTGCAAGGATATTTGCAAACACCTTTGCAAATTCTTTTGGTTATTAAAATGTGTGTTGCATTCGTTATTGTGGTGATGGTAATTATTTCACTAAGTTGTAAGTTTTTGAAACTTAAAAATCCTTTGGCAAAAGTGATACACCCCATTGCATTATCTCTTGGTCTTATCATTATTATTTTAGCAAAAGTAGCATTTTATGTATAAAATTTTAAGATTCTTAAGGAGGAGAAAATGAGTATTGAAGCAGTAGGTATCGTGCTATTAATCAGTTTGGTGGTTTTTATGATAATAAAACTTGCATTACTTTTAAAATAGGAGAAAAAATGACTTTTGAAAAAATTAATGTGGATTCTATTCGTAAGCTTATGGATATTTTTTATGCAAAAGTGCGTGCGGATAAAAGTGGTTTAGGCGATATTTTTAATACAAAAATTGGCACAAGTGATGAGGTGTGGGAAGTGCATAAAGCAAAGATTGCAAATTTTTGGCAAGGAATGCTTTTAAATAGTGGTGATTATAATGGGCAGCCTCTCAAAGCTCACCTTGATTTACCACCTTTTCCACGCGAGCTTTTTAATGTGTGGCTTAATTTATTTGAAGAAAGCTTAAGGGCAGTATATGCAAAAGAGGAGCATATTTCGCTGATATTGCAACGCGCTCAAATGATAGCTCAAAGATTCCAATATATAATATATGAGAGCGGGTTGCATCACTAAGTTTATGGATACAAAAGGGACTATAGAATCATAAGAATTAAAACCTCTGTTATGTAAATGAAATAAAAAAATATTTATTTGCGCTTTTTCCCCATAAGATGTGCTATAGAACCAGAGTAAGCAATATTTTCAGCAGGGATAGAATCATTATTGAGAAACTCGCTTATACCACCATCTATGGATTTAAGTTGTGCGTTAATCTCATCTTCTTGATAGGCATAGTGCATATTTGCGCTCATTACTCCCGCCATAGATTCTATATGTTTGTTAATAGCTACTTCTTCTTCGGTGTTTTGAGATTCTATAACGACAATAAGCTGATTTGTAGCTTTGTCTTCAATATATATTTCACAACCCTGTATTTCTTTAATAGCATTTTTTACAGATTCAAAACTTTCTTGAGTAGTTTTCACAACGATACTTGAGATATTCATTATTTCTCCTTAGATTTTGGCAGTTTCCAAATGATAAATGTTTTATCATCATTGCCTGAAATGAGTGTATTTTTATCATAAAAAATAAGACTATTAATAAGTGATGTAGAACCTTTGAGTATGAAATGCTCTTTTTGTGTGGCAAGATGAATAATGCTAATATCATTTTGTTCATTTTTGCTAAAAGCTGCCCACATAGCATCAGGCGAGATACCCACTGCATAAATAAGAAATGTGCTCTTAATGCTCGTAGCATTTGTAAGGGTAAATTTTGTTTTAGGGCTTGATTGAAAGGTGTAGATTCCCATCTGCCTATCCACACTTGCGGTTAGAATCTTATCACCTGCAGAGGCAATTTGGTAGTTATTGTCTTTGTTTATTTTATCAAGGCGTGAAAGCACTTTGCCATTTGAACTCTCAATCACATTTACAATACCAGATTCATCAGTGCTAAAGATAAAAGGCGCATTCACACATAAATCAGAAAATCCAGCAAGGCTTGGGTGAGTTATATACACAAATTGAGCACTTTTAATATCAAAGAGCCCAATCTCATTACTTAAAAACCCTACAACAAGCTTATTGTCTTCGAAAGCGATAATGCGTTTTGGTGCAGTGTGGGTATTATAAATTACTTGAGGGGATTGTGTAGCAGAGAGCTTAAGGATTTCTTTTGCACCGCGAGAAGCCTCGCTAAGAACAAAAAGTATCTTGCCATCAAAAGTAGTAATGTCAAATACACGTGGTGCGTGAGTATTTCCAAAATAATCTTCAATGAGTGGCAAAGTTAAACTATAAATTTTGTGTGCTTTTTGTGAATTATCAAGCTTAAACACATCAATTTCACCTATTGCATTACCTACAAAAATGTGTTCCCCAAAGGTGCTGATATGCGTGATAATGCCATTTGTATGAATAATTTGTGCATTTTTACTCTCAATTACAAGAGCTTTTGCGCACAGGGGCAAACATAAAGCAAAAAAACACAAAAGCCAGCACAATAGTCTTTGTGTGCTAAACTTTCGTGTGCATCTTTGTAGAGAATCCACTTTATTTAACCTTAATTTACGCCCTCATTAAGAACATCAAGAAGATTTGATGATTTTTTGCCCTCTTGAGTGCGGAAAGCAGGTGAAAAAGTATTGGCAATAGCTGGTGCTACATCTGCCTGTGGAGTATGACATAACACACAATTAAATCGTGCGTGAGAGACTTCGCCTAAATTTTTATTTGTGCGCAAATCATAAGTATGCGAAGCAGGAACGGCTATAGCACCTACATCTGCTGCAACTGCAGGGTCGTGGCAAGTAAGACATTGATTATCATCTTTTGTGATAGGTAGCATACCTTCTATGCTGTGAGAAATCATAGGTGGAGCATTTTCAAATGAGCGTTCAATAAGTGTGCTCTCGCCTGCAGAAGCATTAGGATATGCATATTGAAGCAATTTGACATCTTTTTCATCTTGCAAATCCACTTTTCTTAAGCCAATTTCACTATCTTTAAACATTTCACCTTGTATCTCTTTAGACACATTATCACTTTTAGATTCCGTAGAATCTGAACACGCGAAAAATGCCAATCCAAGTAACCCAATTATTAAACTTTGAGCGTATTTTTTCATCTTTTCTCCTTGTGTGTAAAATTTAAAATACTAAAATTCAGTGCGTTATCATCGCACACCTCAATACATCTCCCACAGCGCAAACAAGTCATTGTTTTTAATGCGCCTCCTTGTTTGCCAATAGGTTTTAGGACTTCAGGCTCAGGGCAAATTTGCACACATTTCATACATTTTGTGCAATGTGAAAGTGTATGATGAACGCGTAAAAGTGCAAATTTCCCAATGAGTGAATACATTGCCCCAAGCGGACAAATATGCCCACAAAAACCATTTTTAAGCACAAATAAATCAAAGCAAAACACAGCCACTATGGCAAAAATGCCAAAACCCATACCAAAAACTACACCACGATGCACCATAGAGATAGGGCTAATAAGTTCAAAGGCAGCTACACCAAATATTGCACTTAAACTTAAGCCTAGCCCTAAGATTACAAATCGTGTAGAACGCGAAAGAAAGAGCTTACGTTGAGCATAATTTAATCCTAGCTTTGCGCGTAAGAAGTTTGCAAAATCTGTTATAAGATTAATAGGACAAACAAAAGCACAATAAGCTCTCCCTAAAAATATGCCATAAATCAGCACTACAAGCAAAGTTCCGAGCAATACATCAAATGCTAATCCACCACCTGCAAGAAAAATTTGCATTACGCTTAAAGGGTCTGTGAGATTAAAAGCGCCACCAAACCAGCTTGAATGACTTAAATTTCCTTGCACGATAGAGCTTAGTATGCTTGGTTGCTTTGCCACCACAGAGCTAGAATCTCCTATTAGAGATTCTATATTGCCACCAAAAACACCCAATTCTTCTTTGTTTTGCACATTTTTAAGTGTCGCAATAGAATAATTCCCCATTATAAAAAGTGCAAGAATTACAAATTGAGATAAACGCCTAAGAAGCAGATATTTTATTTTTGCAAACTTCATTATATCTCTCCAAGTGAATTGTTGAGATACTCTAAACTATCGCTATGGCTAGGTTTTTTAGACTTGATGTTTTTTTGTTCTTTGAGTTCAAAAAGTCTGTTTTCATCAGTTTTATCCCAACCTTTGATATAGTTTGTTCCCATTTTACCTAATGCAACACTACGAGGCAACACAATGATTGTGGGAAGCTCCGTTACACACGCTTTTTCACACATACCACAACCTGTGCAATAATCACTATCTACTACAGGTAATAAGAATCCGTGCTTTCCAGTGCGTTCGTTACGTTTATATTCAAGCTTAATGGCTTTGTCAATAAGCGGACACGCACGATAGCAAGCATCACATTGTATGCCTGCATAAGCTACACAATGTTTAGAATCCACGATAGCTATACCCATTGTGGCATTATTAATATCTGCTTGAGTATAGCTTTGCCCATCTTCTTCGTGTTTTTTGGGTTTGTAAAGACGTTTTAAATCAAGTGCATCAGTGGGACACGCTGCTGCACAAGGAATATCTTTACACATATAGCAAGGCACTTTGCGAGCTTCAAAAAATGGTGTGCCAAGAGTGGTATCATCATTTGGTGTAGCAAGTTTGAGCGTATAAAATGGACAAGATTCCACACAAAGCCCACATTTAATGCAGCTTGCAACAAAATCAGCATCATTTTTGCTCGCACCAGGGGGGCGCAAAATATTAGCATTTCCAGCTTTAGCGACATTAACATACGCGCCCCATATAAGTGCCCCAAATAAAGCAAAACCTGTATTTTGCCCTATTTTAAGCAGCACTTCGCGTCTTTGAGGATTTGATGGCTTGAGTGTTTCGTCTGACACATTTTATCCTTATGCTTTATACACTTTCACAGCGCACTTTTTAAAGTCTGTTTGCTTTGAAATTGGACAAGTTGCATCAAGGCAAACTTTATTGATAAATACATTTTCATCAAACCAAGGCACATAAATAAGCCCCTTTGGTGGGCGGTTTCGTCCGCGTAAATCAAGTTTTGCTTTGACTTTACCTCTTCTAGATTCTACCCATACCACTTGATTTTGCTCTAAATTTTGAGCATTAGCATCATCAGGGTGCATATAGCAGAGTGCTTCAGGCACAGCACGATAAAGTTCAGGCACACGCATAGTCATTGTGCCAGAGTGCCAATGTTCTAATACGCGCCCAGTGCAAAGCCACATAGGATATTCTTTATCGGGCATCTCACAGGGGTCCATATAAGGACGAAGGAAGATTTTTGCTTTGTTATCAATACTAACTTTTTCTTCGCTTGGAGCATTAAGTGAGCCAGCAGGCATATCTTTGCCCTTATTGCCGTAGAATGCAAATGCTTTACCATTACCAAGTTTTTGCGCATAGAAGTCATATTTTGCATTAAATCTCCATTGTGTTTCTTTACCATTTACAACAGGCCAACGCAAGCCTCTTACGCGATGATAAGTATCAAAATCAGCTAAATCGTGAGCGTGTCCTAGTCCAAATTGACGATATTCTTCCCAAAGATATTTTTGGATAAAAAACCCATATCCTTTAAATGCTTCTCCATTGCCATCTTCAACATTCCGAGAATCGCCCAATACTTCGGTATTAAACTCATTTTTAAGTAGAGCGTCTTGTGCGCTAAAGTTTTTTGCATTTTTGTTGGCAAAAAGCACATCAAAGAGTGTATCTTCTTCTGTATAGCCCATAGCTTTGGCAGATTCTAAAACCGGTTTAATATCAAGGGCTTCATATCCTTTGTCCCATACTTCGCTTAGTTTAAAACGTTTTGCAAATTCAGCCATTTGCCAAATATCAGGCATAGCCTCACCGGGTGCTACAACTTGTTGCTTCCAATGTTGAGTGCGTCTTTCAGCGTTACCATATGCACCCCATTTTTCATAAATCATCGCTGTTGGCAAAATTAAATCTGCCACTTTGGCACTTATGCCCGGATAACACTCGCTTACAACGATAAAGTTATCTTGCTCTCTTGCTGCAGCAATCCAGTGATTAGCATTGGCTGTATTTTGCCAAGGATTATTTACTTGCACCCACGCCCATTTGATATTACCATCTTCTAAATCACGCATAATCTTCAAATAGGGTGCACCGATTTTGCTATTGAGTGTGCCAGAGGGGAGATGCCATATTTTTTCTGTAATCTCACGATGTTTTGGATTTGCTACTACCATATCTGCTGGAAGTCTATGTGAGAATGTCCCCACCTCACGAGCAGTGCCGCACGCGCTAGGCTGTCCTGTAAGTGAAAACGCACCACTGCCGGGTTTAGCTTGTTTGCCAAGAAGCATATGGACCATATAACTTTGTTCATTTACCCAAGTGCCTCTTTGGTGCTGATTCATACCCATAGTCCAAAAGCTTACAATTTTGCGATTTTTATCAATATAATAATCTGCTAAACTTTGAAGCTTTTGCTTGAAAGATTCTATACTTTCATCAGGATTACCCTTAGCAAGATTGGCTACAAAATCAAGTGTGTAAGGCTCTAAGCCTTTTTTGAAATCTTCAAAACTAATGCCCCAGTGATTTCCTGCTGCACCAGCTTTATCCATTTTCATTTCTTCACCTGCTTTGATGCCTAAATATTGCAGTGTGATACCCTCATCATTGCTTACTATTTTTGATACTTCTTTAGCAACTATATCTCTTTCTTCAGGTTTGAATTTGGGGTGTTGAGGATTATTTCTCATACCATAACCGATATTGACAAAACCTGTGCTAAAAACGCAGTTTTCTTTTACAAATGCTTCATCTACAGCATTACGATTGATAATCTCGCGTGCAAGAAAATTCCAAATTGCTAAATCAGTATGTGGTTTAAAGATAATCTCAATATCTGCTAAATCCGAAGTGCGATTCGTATAAGTAGAGAGATTAATCACTTTTACATTACTACTGCTTAATTTTCTATCGGTTACACGACTCCAAAGCACAGGGTGCATTTCAGCCATATTTGCACCCCAGGTAACGATTGTGTCTGTAAGTTCAATGTCATCATAACACCCAGCAGGCTCATCAATACCAAAAGTTTCCATAAAGCCAACAACCGCACTTGCCATACAATGTCGTGCATTTGGGTCAATATTATTGCTTCTGAATCCGCCTTTAACAAGTTTTACAGCAGCATAACCCTCTTGAATTGTGTATTGTCCAGAGCCAAAAACTGCTATACCTGTAGGTCCAAGCTCATTGTAAGCCTTTTTGAATTGTTTTTCCATTTCATCAAAAGCTCTTTTCCAGCTTACAGGAGCAAATTTACCTTTTTTATCAAATTCTCCATTACTATTGACACGCAAAAGAGGCGTTGTAAGCCTATCTGCTCCATACATAATTTTGGCGCAAAAATATCCTTTAATACAATTTAAGCCACGATTCACTGGTGCTTCCGGATCGCCTTTAATTGCTACAATTTTAGCTTGTCCCGTATTATCTTTTTGTGTAGCTACCATAATGCCACAACCTGTTCCACAGAATCTACATACTGATTTATCCCATTTCCACAGCTTTTGCGCATTTTGTGCTTCTGCACTCATTACGCTTGGGATACTTAGCCCGACACTTGCTGCTGCCGAAGCTGCTGCTGCACTTTTAATAAAGTCTCGGCGTGAAAGTGTGGGCTTTTTACCTTGTATTTTGCTTGTCATAAAGCCTCCTTAAAATTTCGCTTACATTTGGAGAATCCAAATGATTGAACGAATCTTATCCTTGATTTTCATTTTAGATACTTGATATATATCAGTTATATTAAAAAAATATTTTACTTTTTAAACTTTATATTTATATTTTAAAATATATTACGAAAATGAGAAAGCCTATTTTGTGTTGCAATTATGAATCTTAAGGTTAGAACAGATGAAGGAGTATTAACCTTGAGCAAGTATAATCTAAGCTCTTTTAAAATTATTATTGTTACTCAAATTGATTAAAAAATTAAATTATTTATTATGGAAAAACAAATGCAAGAAATTATCCAAGAAAGCTTTGATTTTGCCGCAGATTTGCAAGAAAAAATTAATACGAGCATAAGCTCAAGAGAGAAAGCCTTTCATTTTAAGATGCAAAAACTTTTAAATGACCCTAAAGCTAAGGTTATGCTTATTGAATTGCTTGATCGCTCTTTTCGTTCAAAAGAAGCCAAGACAAGTTTTGAATTTATAGAATATTCTTTAAATAAATATGGCATACCTGATTTTTTTAGTGCTTTTGAGAAATTTTTGCTTTTTGCATTTTTACATTTTGGAAAATTCACTCCACATTTAAGTGTGCCATTTTTTATACGACATTTAAGAAATGACACTAAAAGTATGGTTTTAGATGCTAATGAGGCACAATTAACATCTCATATTTTAGCAAGAAAAAATCAGGGCAATATTATCTTAAATGTTAATCTTATAGGTGAAGAGGTGTTGGGTGAAATTGAGAGCAAATATCGCATAAAAAAATATGAAGAAGCTATAAAAAGCAATTATATTACCTATATTTCTATAAAAATTACTACAATTTTTTCTCAAATTAATATCATAGATTTTGATTATTCAAAAGCAGAAATAGTAAAGAGGCTTGAGCATCTTTATGCTTTAGCCTTAGAAGAAGAGCAAAGACAGAATCAGCCTAAGTTTATCAATCTTGATATGGAAGAATTTAGAGATTTAGAGCTTACAGTGGCTGCCTTTATGGAAAGTATTGCTCAATTTGATATAAAGGCAGGCATAGTGCTTCAAGCATATTTGCCAGATTCTTATGAATATCTTAAAAAGCTGTATGCTTTTTCTAAAGAAAGAGTTTTAAAAGGAATGAAACCCATTAAAATCCGCTTTGTTAAAGGCGCAAATATGGAATCCGAGGCGCTTATTGCTTCTCAAAGAGGTTGGGCAATGCCCACTTTTGATAAAAAGATAGATACAGATAGTAATTATAATAAAATGCTCGATTTTGTTTTAGAGGATGATAATTATAAGTTTATTCATATTGGTATAGCAAGTCATAATATTTTTGAAATAGCTTATGCTTATATAAGGATAAAAAGAGCAAATGCACTAGATAGTTTTACTTTTGAGCAGCTTGAGGGTATGAGTATGCAGTGTTCTTTGGAGTTAAGTAAAATACATCAACTTATCCTTTATGCCCCAGTTTGTGATGAATCTCATTTTAACAATGCTATAGCTTATCTTGTAAGAAGGCTTGATGAAAATACAAGTGAAGATAATTTTATGAGACACTTTTTTGGGCTTAAGGTAGGAGATAAAGCGTGGAATGTACAAAAAGAGCTTTTTCTTGCCTCTTTAAAGGGTATAAAAAATCTTGATAATAGCACACATAGAATCCAAGATAGAAATAATGTGCCAAAAGAACAAAGCGCGTATCAAAGCGGAGTTTTTAAAAATGAGCCTGATACAGATTTTATTCTTGCTCAAAACAGAGTTTGGGCGCAAAAAATACGTGTTAAATATGAAAATTTAAGAGACATCAAGCTTTATCCTGT
Source organism: Helicobacter hepaticus ATCC 51449 (assembly GCF_000007905.1). Classification (NCBI taxonomy): domain Bacteria; kingdom Pseudomonadati; phylum Campylobacterota; class Epsilonproteobacteria; order Campylobacterales; family Helicobacteraceae; genus Helicobacter; species Helicobacter hepaticus. The sequence continues at coordinate 149,583 of NC_004917.1, read as the reverse complement.
TGCTGGCGAGCTTGACTTCACGCACAAGAAATTAAAAAATGTAGAACAAAAAGATAAAATCAATAACCAAACCATAGCACATATTTATTTGGCAGGAGAAAATGAGATAAAAGAAAGTTTAAAGGTCGCTTTAAGCGCAAATGAGAATCTAAGCTTTGATAATCTCTATGAGATTTTAAGTAGCACTGCTCAATTAATGAGGGAAAGAAGAGGGGATTTAATAGGTATAGCTGCTCTTGAAGTGGGTAAAACTTTTTTAGAACTAGATTCTGAAGTAAGCGAAGCTATTGACTTTCTTGAGTTTTATCCATATTCTTTAAAGGAATTAAGAAGAGCAAACCCAAAGACAAGATTTAGTCCAAAAGGCGTTGGCTTAGTCATAGCACCTTGGAATTTTCCTATAGGTATTTCGGTTGGGAGTATTAGTTCTATGCTTGCAAGCGGTAATGTAGTCATTTATAAGCCTTCATCTTTGTCAGTATTAAGTGGTTATGAGATTTGCAAGTGTTTTTGGGACGCTGGTATCAGCAAAAATAGACTTATCTTTTTGCCCGCTAAAGGAAGCGATATATCCAAATACCTTTTAAATACTGATGAAATCAAAGCTTGTGTGCTAACAGGAGGAGAAGAAACAGCTTATACTATGTTGAGAACCAATCCTACTTTGTGGCTAAGTGCTGAAACAGGAGGAAAAAATGCAACCATAGTTACAAAAATGGCAGATAGAGATCAAGCTGTGAAAAATATTATTCATTCAGCTTTTTCAAATTCAGGGCAAAAATGTTCAGCTACTTCTTTGCTTGTGCTTGAAAAAGAAGTGTATGAAGATGAGGAGTTTAAAAAATGTCTTATTGATGCAGCTTCATCTTTGGCTATTGGTTCGCCTTTTGAATTTAAAAATAAGCTTGGGGCTTTAGCCGATAAGCCCAGTGATAAGGTTAAAAAAGCTTTAAAAGAGATTGCTCCTTATGAACATTGGGTTTTAGAGGCTAAGTTTATCAATAAAAATGAGCATTTGATGAGTCCTGCCATAAAATATGGCACTAAAAAAGGAGATTTCACTCATACAAATGAGCTTTTTGCTCCTATTTTGAGTGTGATGAAAGCGCAAAATTTAGAAGAAGCTATTGATATAGTCAATTCTACGGGTTATGGGCTTACCGCTGGGCTTGAGAGCTTAGATGAAAGAGAATGGGAGTATTTTCATACTCATATAGAAGCTGGAAACATCTATATAAATAAGCCAACCACAGGAGCAATAGTGCTTCGTCAGCCTTTTGGAGGAGTAAAAAAATCTGCCATAGGTTTTGGTAGAAAAGTTGGAATTTATAATTATGTAACACAATTTTTACATATAAGCCAAGATGAGGCTGATATGAATGTCAAAGAAAATGTATTTAGCAAGACTTTAGCTGATCTAAGTTTAAAATTAGATTCTCACTTAAAGGCAGAATTACAAAAAGCTATTTTAATGGCTAAAAGTTATACTTATCATTATGAAAATGAATTTAGCCAAAGTAAAGATTATGTGCAAATTAGAGGTGAAGATAATTTCTTTTCTTATACGCCTATCAAAAGTCTTGCTTTGAGAATAAGCGCAGATGATAGTTTAAGTGATATTTTATCTGTGCTTATAGCAGGAAAGATAAGTGGAGTGAGAGTTTATTTAAGCTACGAAAAAAATGAGAATCTTGATTTTATCCAAAAAGAACTTCGCATTTTTGAGTTTGAATCCAAAAAAGAAAACGAGTTTGAATTTTCAAAAACAATAGCAAATTTTGAACGCATTTTTTATTATGGCAAGCCAGATAGGCAAAATCCTATTTATCAACAAGCGGCTTTAAATGCCAAAATTATTAAACGAGATAAGCCTTTAATTAATGGGCGTTTTGAGCTTTTGTATTATTTTAATGAAAAATCTTTAAGCATCTCTTATCACAGATATGGAAATCTAGGGGCAAGAGTTTTGAAGTAAGTTTTGATTTTAAGCTAAAATTTGTTTATTTGCTTTATGTAAAGCTTTAGGTGGTTTAATAGGGTTGTAAGGAAAAATAAAAAAAGGAAAATGATATGGAAGTTGTGCAAATTAATATAGAAATTGTTATCACCTTTATAGCTTATTCAGCTTTAATGCTTTTTATAGGTTTTTATTTTTTTACGAAAAATAAAAATACAGAGGATTATTTCTTAGGTGGTCGTTCTTTGGGACCCGTTGTTTCCGCCCTGAGTGCAGGAGCAAGTGATATGAGTGGTTGGCTTTTATTAGGTTTGCCAGGTGCACTTTATGTGAGTGGTTTTATAGAAAGCTATATAGCCATAGGGCTTACCATAGGAGCTTTTTTAAATTGGACTTTTGTAGCAAAAAGATTAAGAATCTATACAAGTGTGATTGCTAATAGTATTACCATACCTGATTATTTTGAGACGAGATTTGATGATGATAAGCATATATTGCGCGTGGTATGCGCGTTTGTGATTTTAATATTTTTTACCTTTTATGTAAGTTCTGGGCTTGTAAGTGGAGCCAAACTTTTTGAAAGCACTTTTGGACTTAAATATGAATATGCTCTTATCACAGGCACTCTTATCATAGTGGCTTATACTTTCTTAGGTGGATACAAAGCGGTTTGTTGGACTGATTTGATACAAGGGCTTTTAATGATGTGTGCTTTGATAGTTGTGCCCGTAGTGATGTTAAGTCATTTAGGTGGCTTTGGGCAAGCTATACAGATAGTGAGCGAAGTAAAGCCAAGTGCTCTTTCTATGGGAAAAGGAGTATCGGCACTTGCTATTATATCAGCTCTAGCTTGGGGATTAGGATATTTTGGGCAGCCCCATATACTTGTGCGATTTATGTCTATTCGTTCAACAAAAGAAATATCTACAGCAACCTTTGTAGGTATCTCTTGGATGATTATTTCCTTACTCGGTTCTTGTTTAATAGGGGTTTTGGGCATTGCTTATGTGCATAAATTTAATCTCACTCTCCACGACCCTGAAAAAATTTTTATTGTGATGAGTCAGCTTTTATTTAATCCTTGGGTGGCTGGTATTTTACTTTCAGCCATACTTGCGGCTATTATGAGCACAGCTAGCTCACAACTTTTGGTATCTAGCTCAACCATAGCTGAAGATTTTTACAGACGAATTTTTAATAAAGAAGCAAGTTCAATAACCGTGATGAGGCTTGGAAGAATAGGAGTTTTGCTCGTTGCAGTTGTTGCCTTTTTAATATCAACTGATAAAAATTCAAGTATTTTAAGTATAGTAGCCTATGCTTGGGCTGGTTTTGGCGCAAGCTTTGGTTCTGTTATGCTTTTTTCTTTATTTTGGAGCAAAATGACGAGACTAGGAGCAATTTGTGGAATGATTACAGGGGCTGTAGTAGTGGTGGTGTATAAGAATTTTCTTTCAAGTTATTTTGGCATTTATGAAATAGTGCCGGGGTTTGTTTGTGCAAGTATAGTTATTATTATAGTGAGCTTAATGAGCAAAGTGCGTCCTGGGACAAAAGCAGCTTATGAGACTATGCTCAAGAATCTTTAATATTTTTGAGGCAGTATATTATCTCATAACAAAAGTGTGGTATTTAGCCCTTGTTTATTTTAGTTTAACTATAATTATAAGTTTTATAAAATATTGTAAATATGGGGAGAAAAATGGCAACAGAACCAATGACAAATTATGGCTATGAAAAGCTTTGTGCAGAGCTTAAAAATCTCAAAGAAGTGGAGCGTCCACGCATTGTGGTTGAAATTGATATTGCACGTAGCCACGGGGATTTAAAAGAAAACGCAGAATACCACGCCGCGAGGGAAAAACAAGCTTTTATTGAAGCACGTATCAATGAATTGGGACTTATGCTTGCGAATGCGCAAGTGATTGACCCTGCAAGTTTGCCACATAATAAGGTAAGTTTTGGCTCAAGCGTAAAGATTCTTAATCTTGATACTGATAAAGAATTTGTTTATACGCTTGTAGGCTCTATGGAAAGTAATCCTTCTAAGGGGCTTATTTCAGTTTCTTCGCCTATTGCTAAAGCACTGATGGGTAAATCAGAAGGCGATGAAGTGAGTATCACATTGCCTAATGGAGAAAATGAATTTGAGATTCTTGAGGTATTTTATAAGGACATTGTATTTGAGGGGTAAAGAGTGATGAAGCATATGCATATTAAGATTAAAAAACTTCATTCTCACGCTGTGATACCGAGTTATCAGACGCCACAAGCGGCAGGATTTGATTTGCACGCAGTAGAAGATTCTTTAATAAAAGCTAGAGATAGAGGGCTTGTAGGCACAGGATTAGCTTTTGAGATAGAATCTGGCTTTGAAGTGCAGGTGCGTCCAAGAAGTGGGTTGGCACTTCATAATGGGGTAAGTGTGCTTAATACGCCTGGGACGATTGATAGTGATTATCGTGGAGAAATTAAAGTGATTTTAATCAATCATTCAAATGAGGATTTTCATATTCATAGAGGTGATAGAATCGCTCAAGCAGTTGTGAGTGAGGTAACTCAAGCGGTATTTACAGAGGTGCAGGAATTAGGGCAGAGTGTGCGGGGAGAGAGAGGATTTGGCTCTTCTGGTGTTGCACGCAAAGGACACTATCAGGGAAAGCCATTAGCTTAAAGGAGATTCTATGAGTTTAAAAACAGATTTAAAAGACATAAAAGACGAATTCAATAAAGATGAGAAAATCTTAGAAAGCGCATTTCGCTTGGAGATTTTATGGCGCAGATACCGCAAATATATTATATTGCTTATATTGTGTATGTTTGGGATTGGTATAGGGTGGATTATCAATGATTATATGGTGTCTAAACGTGCAGAAGAAGCAAGTTTGGCATACGCTAAACTTGCTGAAGATGCAACAGACAAAGAGGCTTTGCAATCATTAAAAAAATCAAGCCCAGCTTTGTATGATTTATATCGTTATAGTAATGCACACGGCGATATAGCCGTGTATGAAAGTTTAATAGATTCGAAAAATGAGTTTGTGCGCACTCTTGCGCGATATGAAGTTGCTTCTTATAGGGCAAGTTCGCTATTAGAAAAAACAAATAATCAAGATTCTTATCAAGCTGCTCTTGCACAAAACCTAGAATCTTTAGAAAAAACTACGAGTTCAAGCCTTAAAGATTTAGCAATTTTGCAAGAAGCATATCTTCTTTTTCAAGCACATAAACCCCAAGAAGCACATCAAAAACTTATGCTTATCTCGGAAAGCTCACCACTTTATAGAGAAGCTATGATGTTAAAACATTTTGGATTACGCGATAAGCCATCATCATAGGCAATAAAGTTTAACAAGAAGGGGAAGTTGTGATAAAAAGGAGATTCATATTTGTAGCTTTTGTATGCTTGATAATAGGATTTTTTATCAATGGCTGCAGTTCTAAAAAGCATTTTGAGCCTCAAATTATCAGTGGTGAAATGCGTTTTAATGGTAAATTAAGTGCAGCTATACAAAATGTATCAAGAGAAGGCGCAGTGCTTAAAGACCATACTTTGCTTAGTTTTACACAAGGTATCACTCCTCTTTTAGTGCAAAAAGGTTACACATTCCTTACACAACATAACAATATATTTGTATTGCAAAAACAATGCCAAGAGATTATGGTAATAGAGTCAGATGCAACGCAAAATGCGCCCACTATCCACGTACTTCCTTTTGATAAATGCATACTTTCTGCAGCATTTAAAGATAATAAGCTTGCTATGGTGCTTTTGGATAATACTCTTGTGTATTATGATATTATTAAACAAAAAGAAATTTTCTCTCAAAAATATCCCTCTGTTTTGGCTATAAACTCCTATCTTGCCTCGCCTAAAATAACATCTGAATATGTCATTTATCCGGATTTAGAAGGAAAGATTCTTATCTATAGCATTGCACAAAATAAAATCGTCAAAGATATTCTCATTATAAGCGATAAGTTTTTTAACAATGTTATTTATCTATATGCTCAAGAAAAATATATTCTTGCTGCTACGGCTAAACGTGTAAGTGCCATTATTGATAATAAGAGCTTTAAATATGATGTGGATTTGCGCGATGTGTTGTTTTTTAATAATAAAGTATATGTTTTAAGCATTGAGGGTGAGATTTTAGAGCTTGACCATACATTGAAATTATTGCGTAAAGTGCGTTTGCCCTTTGCAGTATTAAGTGGGATTGTAATAAAAAACAATACACTTTATACACTTGAATCCGGAGGGTATCTGATAGCACTTAATCTTAAAGATTTTGCTCCTATGATATATAAAAATAATCTTGCCAAGAAGAAAAGCCTTTTTTACAATCAAGATACTTTTTTTTATGATAAAGTATATAAAAGGTTTGAATAATGCTTCTTTGTGATATAGGTAATACCTTTTTACATTTTTATCATAAGGGCAGGATTTGGAAAGAAAAGCCTTATGCACTTACGAAAAAAAAAGAGAATCTCCCTATTTATTATATAAGCGTAAATGAGCGCTTTGAGCGTTGTTTGCTTGCTTCTCACCCACATTGTGTAAATGTGAATGAACATATAGAGTTACAAACGCAATATGTAGGTTTAGGTGTGGATAGAAAGGCGGCGTGTAGGGCGATTGATAATGGAGTGATTATTGATGCGGGAAGTGCAATTACTGCAGATGTTATGCAAGAGGGTGTGCATATAGGCGGATATATTATGCCTGGACTTGAAGCATATAGGAGAATGTATAGTGATATTTCGCCTGTATTAAATAGAGAGATTGAACCTGGTGTGAATCTTTCTATTTTGCCTCAAAATACTGCAGATGCAATTAGTTTTGGTGTGCTTAAAAGTGTAATTTTAATGATAAAAAATACCTCACGCACCAAAAAACTTTATTTTACAGGTGGTGATGGTAAGTTTTTCGCGCGTTTTTTTGAGAATGCCATTTATGATAACACTCTTGTGTTTAAAGGTATGCAAAAAGTTTTAGAAAAACAAATTTAATAAGTTAGCCAAGATTTTATAAGGAGGAGAAATGATAAAAGTAGCTTTGCCCAAAGGACGTATAGCAAATGAGAGTTTAGCATTGTTTGAGCGATTATATGGAAGCAAGTTTGTTTTTGATGACAGAAAGCTGATTTTGGAGCATCAAGGTTTTATTTTTATGCTCGTGCGTAGTCAAGATGTGCCAACTTATGTCATTCATCAAGCTGTAGATATAGGAATTGTAGGATTAGATGTGATTGAGGAGCAACAAGCAAATGTAGTCAAGCTTTTAAATCTTGGCATTGGCAAATGTAAAGTTGTGGTAGGTTCTGAATTGGGCAAAAGCATTGACTATCAAAAGCCACAGCTTAAAATTGCCACCAAAATGCCCCATATTACACGCAAATATTTCTCCAACAAAGCAATTTCTATTGAAGCTTTAAAACTTTATGGCTCAATAGAACTTGCACCACTTGTGGGCTTAAGCGATGCGATTGTGGATATTGTAGAAACAGGAGTGACAATGAAGCAAAATAATCTCAAAATTGATGAGGTTATTATGGAATCAAGCGCTTATTTAATAGCAAATAAAAATAGTTTTTATGAGAAAAAAGAGCTGATTTTAGCACTCTATGAGCGACTTAAATCTACTTTAGACTCTAAGTAATCAAGGGGCAGATATGAAAGCAGTAGCGATAGTTTTGTGTTTATTTGGGATGAGTTTGTGTGCTGGGGAGTGGGTAATGTTTTCTGATGGGAAAGATACTTATATTTATTCAACCAACACGGGGGAAGTGTATGTGCGCCATAGCGTAGGGAAAAAGAATTATGAGGATATTTTTGTAAAAATGCCTCGTGGTATGCAGCCCAATGAATTGCGAGATTCTAAGACACGCAGCAACGCGTCAATTTCACCATCACAAAATAGCATTGAGAGCAATCGATTAAAAGATATACAATTTAATGCACTTAAAAAATCCCAAGATATGCTTAATAGTGCCATTGAATAACGCAGGCACTTAGAAGCTAAATTGCCCTCCGACTCTTACACTCATATAATTAGAGAGATTTGTATCATACAGGGTGATATTTTGCCCTAAGCCATATTGCACTGCCACATCAAGGAATCCTAAGAGATTTATTCCCCCCGTGAGGATAAGTCCTTCTCCAGCATTAGAGCGTATATCTTGCATAGCTCCTAGCCTTAAATCTATGAATTTAAAATTTGCCATAACACCGCCACCAAGAAATTGACTTTGCGGACTTGAGAGTGAGAGGGTATCATTGGGCAAAATATCAGCATCAAAAGCAAAGGTTAAAAAATTCAGCATTTCATAGCTCACTCCCGCACGCACTTGCCGATGAATAGTGAAATCTTGCCCATTATGAGTCTTAATCACAGGATTATTGATATTTTTTACCACAAGTCCGAGATTAAAATTTTTCATAAATCGTGGTGTGTAGAGTAGCCCTATATCAGCTCCAAAAACATAACCTGTGGTAATGTCATTTTTATTAATATCTACATCTGGCACATTTCCTACACTAAAGTTAATATTTTTTCCATAACTCATTGTGTGCATAAATTTACCCGCTATCCCTATATTTATATCTCCTAAAGGCGTAAAAAGCGTATGTCCATAGCCCAGTGGGACTTCTACAAGGGCTAAAGCATTTGCATTAAGGGTATGTTGTGCTTGGCTACTCATTATTGAATTATTATCAAAATCTTGTTGAGTTTTACCAGATTCTAAAGAAATATTATCTCCGCTGATACTTGCGAGATAATATTTACCGCCCAAGTCAAAAATAAGCTGATTACGAACTGAATCAAGTGTCAAAGAGGCATTAGAAAATGCGGAAGCAAACACACCAAGCCCTACCGCACCGCGTCCTGTATCCACTTCTTGTATATCAATACTTCCCACCTTATCGCTCTCTATACGCCTTTGCTTTTTATCTCCTGCGATTTGGAAGACAAAGCCATTTTGTGAGGAGAAATTGACATCATTGTTATTCAATGCCCTATTAATAATGCCAAAGTCATTTAAAAGCTTATCAATAACAGAATCTGCACCTTTTGTAAGGGTAAGTTTCCCTGCGGATTCTAAAATTTTATCAGCAATATCTGCTGTGCTGCCTGCTTGGTCAAGTCCATTTAACACATCACCTAGATTACTAGCATCAATACCAGAGATAATATTTCCTATCAATGGGCTACCACCTTTATTTGCTGCCTCAATGAGTTTATCTTTGAGTTTATTTGCTAAGTTTATATTACCACTAATAGTGGTAGCACAATTAGCAAAGGTCGTGCAAGCAGTAGTTGTAGAATCAAGACTTGTAAGAAGATTTGATAAATCAGTTGCTGTAATTGTCCCGGGAGTTTGAGGATTAGGAATTAACGCATTGAGTGCTCCACCGAGTGCACCATCAACTGCTGTGCCTCCAATAGTTACACTTGCCCCTCCCCCACTCATAATCTGTTCATTAAGTGTAGTAGGAAGATTATTAAGGTTATCCACATCAATAGTTGCAACCTGCGCAAGATTTTGTTCTTTAATTTGTGCTCCAAAGCTATAACCTACTTTTGCTCGTCTATCTGCACCTAGCAGTGCAGGATTATAATATAATCCCCACGCAGAATCTTTAAGTGCAACCCCTGCTCCACCTATACCAGCAGAGACTTGCCCCATAGAACCAAATTCTAGCGCAAAGCTGCTTATTGCAATACAGAGCATTCCTAGTATAATTTGTTTCATAACACCTCTTTTAAGCGATTCTCTAAAAATCTCAAAATTAAAATTTTTAAAGAAAAAATCGTGCCATTTTTACACATTTTTTCTTTTTAAAGTTTAATTTTTTGCTTTTTTGTATAGAATCTTACCAAAAAAGGAACGCTTTTAGCATAGAGATTATTTAGAATGATTCAAAGAATATTTAAAGTTTAAAGGCGAATGCAATGAGAGGTAAGAGAGTGCAAATAACAAGAGTAGCTTTAATTTTAAGCTTATTGTGCGCAAATGTAAGCTTTGGAGAATCAAAAAACTATACTCCTCTACAAAAAGCGTATCAGGCGTGGCTTGAGGGAGAATTTAAAAGAGCAGTGCGTCTGTATGAAAATGCTTGTGCTAGTGATGATATGGGTGGTTGCCACGCACTTGGAACTTTGTATTTTCAAGGAAGCGGAGTGAGTCAAAATTATTCTGTAAGTGCAAGTTATTATTTTAAGGCGTGTAATGGTGGCTTTGCACAATCGTGTAGCTCTTTAGGTGTGCTTTATCATTATGGTTTGGGAGTGAGGCAAGATTATGATATTGCTCTTAATCTTTATCATCGCTCTTGTGAATCGGGCTATGCGAGAGGTTGTAATAATTTGGGAGTGATGTTTGAGGAGGGCTTGGGTGTGAGGAGAGATTTTAAACAAGCAGGATTGTATTATGCAGATTCTTGTTTGGCAAATGATGATAAAGCGTGCTTTAATCTTGCAGAAATGTTTATGGAAGGCAAAGGTGTTAAAAAAGACAGGCAAAAAGCAATGGAATACTATGGCTTATCGTGTGATTTTGGCTTCCAAGAGGGCTGTGATGAATATAAAGCTCTGAAACTAAAGGAAAAATAATGAGAATCTTGCTTGCCTTTACCATAAGCTTAAGCTTTGCTTTTGGTGCGTGGCTTGCTGATGAAAATATGGAGCACCCCGAAAGTTCAGATATGCATAAGAGAATTGCTCAATATCTTCAAAATTGTGAAAATGGCTCGGCAGGAGATTGCTATTTTGTCGCACACGAATATATGAAGGGTGAAGATGATTTGCAATGGTATGCAGAGGCTGCCTATTATTATCAACTTGCTTGCAATGGAGGCGTGCTTAAAGGATGTAGCAATCTTGGAGTCTTATATGAAAATGGACTTGGTGTAAAGCAGGATTATGCTACAAGTGCTCGGCTGTATAGCTATGCGTGTTCTTATGCTGAACCTGATGGGTGTAATAATTTAGGTATGCTTTCTCAAAAAGGAAAATTTGTTGTTAAAAACTATGCTAATGCAATGATGCTTTATAAACGTGCGTGTGCAGGTGGGAGTAGTGCAGGGTGTATGAATCTAGGTGATATGTATGCTAAAGGCATAGGTATGATAAAAAATAAAAAGAAGGCACTTAGTTTTTATGGACGAGCGTGTGATATAGGATTCCAAGAAGGGTGTGAGCTGTATAATCAATATACTCAATAGATTTGAAGTATTCTCGTAATGGTCGGAGTAGCGGGATTCAAACCCACGACCTCACCCACCCCAAGGGTGCGCGCTAATCAGGCTGCGCTATACTCCGATTAAATAAAATAAGGGCGACATTATAGCGAAATTTTTTAATTTGTCTAGTTTATTATTTTAAGGAATATAATTTGCTTGTATTGTTATAGAATCTTTAAATAAAGAGGCAAGGAAGCGCATTATGAGAAGAAAAAATAATAATAAAATATGGATATGGGTTGCAACACTTATCCTTTCTATATCTGCACTCTATGGACAAAAGATTAATCAAATTGCTCAAATTGTTGGCATTAGGGATAATAGCTTGGTAGGGTATGGTTTAGTCATAGGACTAAATGGCACAGGGGATAAGAGCGGTTCAAAATTTACTATGCAAAGCATTGCTAATATGCTTGAAAGCGTGAATGTCAAACTCTCTGCAAATGATATTAAGTCAAAAAATGTAGCTGCGGTAATGGTTACAGCCTCTTTGCCACCTTTTGCAAGACAAGGCGATAAGCTTGATATTCTTGTTTCTTCTATCGGCGATGCTAAATCTATTAATGGCGGGACACTTGTAATGACACCACTTACAGGTGTTGATGGCAATATTTATGCTTTAGCACAGGGAAATATCACTTTTGGTGAAAGTGGAAGCACTCTCTCTGGCACAATTATAGGGGGAGCAAGTGTAGAGCGCGAGATAGCTTATAATCTTTATAATCAAGAAAATGCAACTTTAAGCTTAAAGTCTTCAGACTTGCAAAATGCAATTAAGATTCAGCAAGCCCTCAATGATGTGTTTCGTGATGCGATTGCGGTGGCAGTAGATGCACGAACAATTAAGCTTAAAAAACCTGAAAATTTGAGTATGGTGGAGTTTTTGGCTTTAGTTGAAGAAGTGGAAATTGATTATTCACGTAAAGAACGTATTGTTATTGATGAGAAATCTGGCACGATTGTAGCAGGAGTGGGGATTACTATTGACCCTGTGGTGGTAACACACGGAGATATTACGATTAAAATTTCTGATGAAATGCCTGATGATCCTGAAGCAATTAAACTTGAAGATGGCACAATGATGAGCAGAGCTCAAGGCACCATTAGTAGCACTAATGGCACAAAACCAACGGTTTCAAGTGTTGTTAAAGCATTACAAAGAATGGGCGCAACGCCACGCAATGTTATCTCAATCCTTGAAAGTATGAAGAAATCCGGCGCATTAAATGCTGATATTGAAGTAATGTAGGAGAAAAACAATGAAACTTGATACCACTATGGCAATGACAAATTATCATACAGCGCAATTTGAGCAAAATAGCAAAATAAAGAAAATACAACTTGATAAAAATACAGAAGATGCACAGCTTAAGGAGCAAACAGATAATTTTGAAGCTTTGCTTCTTAAAATTATGCTCCAAGATGCAATCAAAAATGATGATACGCTCTATCCTAAACAAGCAGGAAGTGATATTTATCACTCTATGTATATTGACCAATTAAGCCAAGAGCTAAGCGGGAATTTTGGGTATAGCGAATTATTATTTAATTTCTTAAAAGAGCAACAAAGTGCAACTAAAATCAATGTTTCAAAGAATCTTGCACAAAGAGGACAACAAAGTTTTTATGGAAAGTCAAAATAGCCTTATTAATCCGGAGATTCTTGAGCATTTAAGCAGTGATGATAAAAGTATTTTGCTTGAATCTCTCGCCACTTTGATACAAAGCACCTATGGCACAGAGTATGAATTTAAAAAATTACAAAATGATTTTAATAGCCTTAAAGCCTTGTATGAATGGGTTCTTGAGCTGATACCACAAGCTATTTGGGTGATAGAATCTGATGGCAGTGTATTTTATCAAAATGTAGAAGCAAGCAAGCTTAATGATATATTAGAAAGTCTTACCCATCTTGGTGAGGGGGAGCACGAAGTGGAACATCAAGGGCAATTTTATCTTTTGCAATCAAGCATAAAAGATGGCAAACAAGTGATGAGTGCAACAAATATTACTAATCAAAAGCGGCAAGAACGTTTGGCTTCTATGGGACAGGTTTCTGCTCATTTAGCTCACGAGATTCGTAATCCTATAGGTTCTATATCGCTCCTTACTTCTAGTCTTCTCAAACGTTGCGATGCACAACTTAAACCACTTGTATTTGAAATAAAAAAAGCTTTGTGGCGTGTAGAACGGCTTATCAATGCTACTTTACTTTTTACAAAAGGTGTCAATCCAAATCGTCAATTGTATCGCATTATAGATTTTGAAGATGCTCTTTATGAGAGTGTGAGTTATTACACATATTCCAAAAATATTGATTTTAGTTTTGATTTGGGTGCAGACAAACAAACGCAAATTTTCGTAGACTTTGATTTAATCAGTATAGTGCTACAAAATTTTCTCTCTAATGCTATTGACGCAATTGAAGAGGGTGAATGTGAAGAAGGGCTTGTGAGTGTGAGATTTATTGATGAAGAAGAGTTTTGGTGCTTTAGTTTTAGAGATAATGGGCGACAAATACAAGACAAAAATATTCTTTATGAACCCTTTAAGACGACAAAACTAAAGGGCAATGGGTTAGGATTAGCATTATGCCAACAGATCATTGCAGCGCATAATGGTGTGATTTATCTTGATGATACTTGTGAGAGTAAAACCTTTTTTGTAAAACTTGCCAAAAACTAAATCTATGTTGTTATAATACTTATAAATATATAGAGTATTTAAAGAATCTAAAAAGTAAGGAGAAATATGCGCATCACAAAAATTGCCCCAGCACAAAGCTTTGAGCGTGAATTTGATGGTATTGCCACAGATAAATCAATTTCACATCGTGCAGCTATATTTGCGCTTTTATCTTCTGCACCTTGTGAAGTGGAAGGTTATCTTATGGGTGAAGATACGCTTCATACTCTTCATATCGCGCGCGAACTTGGATTGGGAATAGAGCAAAAAGGTAGTGTATTACGTCTTATTCCGCCGCGTAATGGTATATGTGAGCCACATAAGGTTCTTGATTGTGGAAATGCAGGAACTGGAATGCGTTTATTTGCTGGGTTGCTTAGTGGTGTTAAAGGACATTTTGTCCTTACGGGCGATGAATATCTTAATGCCCGCCCTATGAAGCGCATTACTGAGCCCTTAAGTGCTATTGGTGCGTGTATCAACGGAAGAGAAAATAATGCTTATGCACCCTTAAGCATTGTGGGAGCGCAACTTCAGACTTTTGATTATAAAAGTACTATTGCATCTGCGCAGGTAAAAAGTGCAATGATTCTTGCAGGTTTGCAGACAGCTGGACAATCGAGATTTTATGAACCACTTTTAAGTCGCAATCATACTGAAAATATGTTACGTGGTATGGGGGTGCATATACAAGAAAGAGAATGCGAAGATGGTGGATATGAGGTAGTATTTGAAGGTTTAAAAGAAACAAATAAACAATTAGAAGCTTTTAAGTTTCAAGTGCCAGCTGACCCTTCAAGTGCATTTTATTTTGCAGTGGCAGCTTGTGTGCTTGGTGCAAAAGTGAAACTAAAAAATGTATTACTTAATAAAACACGTATTGAAGCTTTTAAAATATTAGAATCTATGGGAGCAAAAGTAGCTTATCATCATCTTTCTTCACTTTATGAGGAAGTAGGTGATATTGAGGTGCAAGGTGGAAGTTTAAAGGCTGTGAGGGTAGATTCTCGTATTGCGTGGCTCATTGATGAGATTCCAGCATTAAGTATATGCTTTGCTTTAGCAAAAGGAAAGAGCGAAGTGTATAATGCCAAAGAGTTACGTGTAAAAGAAAGTGATAGGATTCGCGCTACTATTACGAATTTGCGAGTTATGGGTATTAGATGTGAAGAGTTTGATGATGGCTTTAGTGTGTATGGAGGGGAGCTAAAAAGGGCGAGAGTGAGTTCTTTTGGTGATCATCGTATTGCTATGAGTTTTGCTATTGCCCAGCTTGCTTGTGGAGGTGAGATTGAAGATAGTGAATGTATTGATGTTTCTTTTCCACACTTTTTGACTCTTTTATCACAAATTACAGCTGTGGAGAATGCAAATGAAAGTTAAGTTTGCAAAAAAGTATGGGTTTTGTTTTGGTGTAAAAAGAGCTATTCGTATTGCTGAACGCAATCAGCACGCAACAACTTTTGGTCCCTTAATACATAATAGCCGCGAAATTGAACGTCTTCAAAAAGACTTTGATGTGAGTTTAAGTAGAAGCTTAGAAGAGGCACAGAAGTTTAAAAGTGTTATAGTGCGCACACACGGCATTACAAAAGATGATTTACAAGTGCTTAAAGAGCATCATACACATATTATTGATGCAACTTGTCCTTTTGTAACAAAACCACAACAAATTGTTGAAAAAATGTCTCAAGAAGGTTATCAGATTATTATTTTCGGGGATAATAGCCATCCTGAAGTTAAGGGTGTAGCAAGTTATGGTGATGATGTGGCTATTATTGCAAATATAGATGAACTTAAGCATCTTACACTTAAGAAAAAGGTAGCACTTGTTTCTCAAACGACTAAACAACCGGAGCACTTTGGCAAGATTGCAGCGTTGTTAGTTTCGCTTGTTAATGAGTGTCGTATATTTAATACGATTTGCAGTGCTACATTTGAGAATCAATTTGCTGTTGATGAATTAAGCCGTGAAGCGGATATTATGGTTATTGTTGGAGGAAAAAATTCTTCTAACACAAAGCAACTTTTTAAAATTGCCAAAGAATATTGCACAGATAGCTATTTGATAGAAGATGAAAATGAGATAGATAATACTTGGTTTGTAGGAAAAGAACTTTGTGGCATTACTGCTGGAGCCTCTACACCTGATTGGATTATTTCACGTGTGCAGGAAAAAATAGAACAAATTTGAGAATCTTTTGTGCCTATGCGGTATTCTTAAGTTATAACAAGGTTTTTTTTGTGTAGAATTGTTTAAACTTTGATTTTTAAGTAAAGGGTATTAATGTTGGTTAATTTGGAGCATGATGATTTCATTACCGAAGAAGAGGATTTTGCAGCGTTATTTGAGGCAAGCGAAAAGAAAGCGGATGCTGGAGCAATACAAATTGGTGAGATAGTTGCTATAACTGATGAATATGCAATGGTAGCACTTGCTAATGAGAAATCAGAAGCAATGTTACGACTTGGTGAGATTCAAGATGATAATGGCAATTTACTTTTTAACATAAATGATAAAATTGAAGTATTTGTAACACCCGGAAGAGGTGGGAGACCAAATGCATCGTATAAAAAGGCTCTGAAATCAAAAAGAATTGTTGAAAAAATCGCACAAATAGCAGATAACTATCAAGATAAAATTATTGAAGCAAAGGTAATTAAGAAAAATAAAGGCGGTTTTATTTTAGAGTATGATGGAATTGATGTGTTTATGCCACGCCGGGATTCTGCAATACGTGAAGATGATAAAGCAATAGGTAAAATTTACAAGGTTGCTATTGTTAATATTAATAAAGAGAGTAATTCTATTATTGTATCGCGTAAAAGGTTTTTTGAGATTGATGATAAAAATCGTCAAAATGTAAGTGCCAAATTGCTTGAAAATGATGGTGTGCAAAAGGGCATTGTAAAAAAAATTGCTCCTTTTGGTGTTTTTGTTGATGTATATGGAGTAGAAGGGCTTGTTCATTATACAGAGCTTAGTCATAAAGGACCTATTAATCCAGCTAAAAATTTTAAAGAAGGCGATGAGGTTGTTGTTAAGGTGCTTGGATATGATGAGAAAAAACGTCGTCTTTCACTTTCAATGAAGGCACTTGGCGATGATCCTTGGAAAGAAATTGAAAAAGAGCTTGAGGTGGGTTATTCCATTAAAGTAAGCGTGAGTAATATTGAGCCCTATGGAGCATTTGTGGATTTAGGCAATGATATTGAGGGCTTTTTGCATATTTCAGAAATTTCGTGGGATAAAAATATCAAGCACCCCTCAAGTTATTTAAACGTAGGACAAGAAATTGATGTAGAAATTATTGAAATTGATACGGATAATAAAAGATTGCGCGTTTCGCTTAAAAAACTCCTTGATAAGCCTTTTGTGTATTTTGCAAAAACGCATCAGGTGGGAGAAATTATTAAGGGCAAGATAGCAACTTTAACTGATTTTGGAGCATTTGTGAATCTTGGTGGCGTTGATGGACTACTCCATAATGAAGATGCTTATTGGGATAAGAAATCTAAATGTAAAGATGGATTTAAAGTGGGCGATGAGATTGAAGTTAAAATTATTAAAATTGACAAAGAGCACGAGAGAGTTTCTCTCTCTAAAAAGCTTCTTGAGCATTCTCCTGCAAGAGAATTTGGAAAAACGCATAAAGTTGATGATGTGGCACGTGGCTCTATAATTGATATAAAAGATTTTGGTATTTTTATCAAAATTGATGAAATGGAGGCACTTATTCGCAATGAAGATATTCAGCCGCTGAAGAAAGAAGATCTTAAAGCGGGGGAAGAGATTGAATGTGTGATTACTCATATTGATGAAGAAAATAATAAAGTGAGGGCTTCTATTAAAAGACTAGAGCGACAAAAGGAAAAAGAAACGCTCAAAGCCTTTAATTCAGAAGAGAAAATGACACTTGGTGATAAACTTAAAAATCGCTTATAGGAGATTTTAAAAAAGAATGAAGAAGTTAGCATTCTTTGTAGGGCTTTTAATAGTTTTGGGTGGAGCAATTTATGGTGTTTTATATTTAGATAAAATATCTATAAGCCCAGCATTTCAAGCTCAACCTATAGAATTTCCAAAGCTTGGAGAGGCACAAGTGCCACAAGAAGAGAATTGGGTAAGTTCATTTTCAGATGACAATGAGACTCCTTATGCTTACCCAGCGACAGAATTAAGTGTGCGCTTTGATTTTTTGGATAAAGATTCTAAGCAAAGTATCCCTTCAGCTATTAGTATTAGTGAGCTTGATGAGTATAAATTTGCTTGTGTGAAGCAGGTATTGCGGCAAAATAATATAGAATCTGCATATTATAAGTCTGGCAACACACTTAAACTTGTGGTGTTGTTGACCGATGAGGCAATGTATAAAAGGCTTTTGGCAGATTTGCAATACTATCGTCTCAATTATAGTGTGCAATAAACCAAATTAAAGGAGAGTGTTATGAAGTATAAAATCGTTGTGTGCGACCATATCCATCAAAAAGGACTAGATTTACTTACAGCCCAAAGTGATGTGCAGATGGAGAATCTTGCTAGTTTGCCAAAAGATGAGCTACTTACTAAGATTAAAGAGGCTGATGTCGTCATTACGAGGAGTTCTACTGATGTTGATGAAGCATTTTTAGCATCTTCAGGGCAAATACGTGCGGTAGTGCGTGCAGGTGTGGGCGTAGATAATGTTGATATTGAAGGCTGCTCTCGTAAAGGCATTGTTGTGATGAATGTGCCTACAGCAAATACAATCGCAGCTGTTGAACTTACAATGGCTCATCTTATTAATGCCGTGCGAAATTTTCCTGGAGCGAATACGCAGCTT
Source organism: Helicobacter hepaticus ATCC 51449 (assembly GCF_000007905.1). Lineage (NCBI taxonomy): Bacteria > Pseudomonadati > Campylobacterota > Epsilonproteobacteria > Campylobacterales > Helicobacteraceae > Helicobacter > Helicobacter hepaticus. The sequence goes on along the minus strand of NC_004917.1, from coordinate 130,872 downwards.
AAGCACGAGCGTAAGTGGAAACGTGAAGATTGGTATGGTATTGAGCTTAAAGGTAAAAAGCTTGGTATTATTGGATTTGGTAATATTGGTAGTCGTGTGGGGATAAGGGCGAGAGCATTTGAAATGGAAGTATTAGCCTATGACCCCTACATTTTGCCTTCAAAAGCTACTGATTTAGGCGTGGCTTATGCAACAAATTTCGAAGACATTCTCTCTTGTGATATTATTACAATTCACACGCCTAAGAATGCAGAAACAAAAAATATGATTACCGCCAAGCAAATTGCACAAATGAAAGATGGAGTGATACTTATTAATTGCGCTCGCGGTGGTTTATATAATGAAAAAGATTTATATGATGCTTTAAGTGTTGGTAAGATTAAATGGGCGGGAATTGATGTATTTGATAAAGAACCAGCTATTAATAATGCGCTGCTTGATTTGCCAAATGTGTATGTAACGCCGCATATTGGGGCAAATACTTTAGAATCTCAAGAGCAAATTGCTATACAAGCTGCCCAAGCTGCAATAGAGGCAGCAAGAGGTTCAAGCTACCCTAATGCGCTTAATCTTCCCGTTAAGGAATCTGAATTGCCCTCTATGGTTAAGCCCTATCTTGAATTGATACAAAAACTTGCTTTTTTGGCAGTGCAGGCAAATAAGGGTGTGATTACCTCAATACACATAGAAGCTCAAGGCGAGATTAGTGCTTATGGAGATTCATTGCAGACTTTTGCTCTTGTGGGAGCGCTTAATGCGAGTTTAGGTGATAAAATTAATTATGTTAATGCACCTTTTGTTGCTAAAGAGCGAGGTATTGATGTCAAAATGACGCTTAAACAAGAAAGTGAAACTTATAAAAACCATATTTATATTACTCTTAGCACACAAAATGAGAGTATTACTCTTAGCGGTGCAGTATTTGAAGATAGGCATTTGCGTCTTACTTCAATCAATCATTTTCAATTTGATATTGAGCCAAAGGGTAAAATGATATTTTTCAAAAATACAGATGTGCCGGGTGTAATTGGACTCGTAGGAAGTATTTTAGGCAATCATCAAGTCAATATTTCTGATTTTCGTCTTGCGCGTCAAAATAAAGAAGCAATGGCTGTTATTCTTGTAGATTCTGAAGTATCAAATGAAGTTATTGGACAGCTTGAAAATATCCCTGCGTGTTTGAGTATAAAGATTGTTAATGTATAATCATTAACACAAAGTGAGTGCTTATGCAAGGAGATTCTCAACCTTTTAGAGCATATATTTTGCTATTAACTACCTCAAGCGCTTTTGCTGCACAGAGGTGTTTAAGTAGCCCTTTGCTCGCTTGTTTTGAGTTTTCTTTGAATCTTGTGCCTACACCCAAAGAATATAGAAGTGATTGTGGTTTGGCTTTATTCTTAGAAGGTGGGAATACTCTCCAAGATGAGTATCTAACGCGCTTTTTAGAATCTATAAATGAGATTTTAACGCAAAGACATATTAAGTATGAGATAAAACTTATCTAAATACGCTATAATACGCGTTTGAGCTTTAAATTGCGAGGGACACATATGAAAGATTATAATCATATTCATATTACAGGTGCGCGTGAGAATAATTTGAAAAATATCAACCTTAGCATACCTAAAAATCAACTTGTTGTTTTTACTGGTTTATCTGGCTCTGGGAAATCAACACTTGCTTTTGATACACTTTATGCAGAAGGACAGCGCCGATACATAGAATCTCTCTCAAGTTATGCACGACAATTTTTAGATAAAGTAGGCAAGCCCGATGTTGATAAGATTGAGGGACTAACCCCTGCTATTGCGATTGACCAAAAAACTACAAGTAAAAATCCACGTTCCACTGTTGGCACAATCACTGAAATTTATGATTATTTTCGCTTGCTTTATGCGCGCGTAGGGAAGCAGCATTGCCATCTTTGTGGAGATGAAATTTCGCAAATGAGTCAAACTGATATTATTGAGCAGATTCTAAAACTCCCTGCAAATGCAAAAATGATACTTCTTGCCCCTATTGTCAAGGAAAAAAAGGGTAGTTTTGCTGAAAAAATAGAATCTCTGCGTCAAAAAGGTTATGTGCGAGCAATGGTTGATGGTGTGATGGTGCGTCTTGATGAAGAAATTGAGCTTGCCAAAAATAAAAAGCATAGCATTAAAGTTGTTATTGATAGGGTGGTAAATTCTTTAGAAAATCACACACGTATAGCTCAAGGAGTGGAGAAAGCCTTGCGTGAATCTTATGGTGAGATTGAAGTAGAGATGTTGCATAATGATGAAAAAAAGTTGTTGCATTATTCTGAACATTTCGCGTGTTTTAAATGCAAAATAAGTTTTGAGGAGCTTGAACCACTTGGATTTTCTTTTAATTCTCCAAAGGGCGCGTGCGAAGATTGTTTGGGGCTTGGTGCAAAATATGCTATTGATTTAAAAAAGATACTTGATAAGTCTCAACCACTCAATAAAGGTGGCATTAAAATTATTTTTGGATTCAATCGTAATTATTATGCCGAGCTTTTTTACGCATTTTGCAAAAGTGCTAAGATTGACCCAACACTTAGTTTTGAAGAACTTTCAAAATCCCAGCAAAGTGCTTTGCTTTATGGACGTGAAGAGGAAGTAGAAATCACTTGGAAATCAAGCAAACTTAAGCGTCCTTGGAAAGGTATTATCCAAATTGCATATGATATGTTTAAAGATGATAAGGATTTGGGTGAATACACTACTGAACGAGTATGTCCTACTTGCAAGGGACATCGCCTAAAACTTTCTTCTCTTAGCGTTAAAGTCGGTAAATTAGGCATTGGTGAGCTTATTGATATGCCTATTGAAAAAGTTTATGAGTTTTTTGATGATAAAGCGCATTTTTCATATTTGAATGAACAAGAACAATTTATTGCACAACCTATTTTGAAAGAAATTCGTGAAAGATTATTTTTTCTCTATGATGTGGGGCTTGGTTATCTCACACTTGGGCGTGATGCACGCAGCATTAGTGGGGGGGAATCCCAACGCATACGCATTGCAAGTCAAATTGGTAGCGGGCTTACAGGAGTTATGTATGTGCTTGATGAGCCAAGTATTGGCTTACACGAACGTGATACACTGCGGTTAATCAAAACTTTACGAAGTTTGCAAGAAAAAGGCAATAGTGTGATTGTCGTGGAGCACGACAAGGAGACGATTTTAAATGCTGATTATGTTGTGGATATTGGTCCCGAGGCAGGATTGCGCGGAGGAGAAGTAGTTTTTAGTGGAAATGTGAAGAAGCTATTAGATTCCAAAACGCTCACTGCTATGTATCTTAAGGGCGCAAAGATTATTTCTTATCCACATAAGCGTACCATTGAACAATGGCTTGAAATTAAAAATGTCAATATTAATAATATTCATAATCTTTGCACGAAAATTCCTCTTTCGCAATTTGTGTGTGTAACAGGTGTAAGTGGCAGCGGTAAAAGTTCCCTTATTCTCCAAACGCTTTTACCTGTAGCACAAGAGCTTTTGAATAATGCCAAAAAGGTGCAAAAATGCGATGGTGTAGAGATTGTAGGATTAGAATATTTAGATAAAGTAATTTATTTAGACCAAAGTCCTATTGGACGCACACCGCGTAGCAATCCTGCGACTTATACAGGTGTAATGGACGATATACGTGCACTTTTTGCGGAGATTAAAGAATCTAAACTGCGTGGATATAGTGTTGGACGCTTTAGTTTTAATGTTAAAGGTGGGCGATGCGAGAAATGTCAAGGTGAGGGTGAGATAAAAATTGAAATGCACTTTTTGCCTGATGTGATGGTTAAATGTGATGCGTGTAAGGGTGCAAAATACAATCCTCAAACATTAGAGATTGCTTATAAAGGCAAAAATATAGCAGATGTTTTGGCAATGAGTGTTGATGAAGCCTTAGAGTTTTTTGCCAAGGTGCCAAAAATTGCTACAAGGCTGCAAACATTGCAAGATGTGGGTTTGGGATATATTACACTTGGACAAAATGCTATTACCTTAAGTGGCGGTGAAGCACAGCGAATTAAGCTTGCTAAGGAGCTTAGTCGTAAGGATACAGGAAAGACGCTCTATGTGCTTGATGAACCCACAACAGGATTGCATTTTGCCGATGTAGATAGGCTGACAAAGGTGCTTCATCATTTGGTAGATTTAGGGAATTCAGTCATTGTTATTGAACATAATTTAGATATGATTAAAAATGCTGATTATATTATTGATATTGGTCCAGAAGGTGGTAGCGGTGGAGGTAAAATCATAGATAGTGGGTCTGTGGAGCAAGTGAGTAAAAATCATACAAAAAGCGGGAGCTATACAGGTAAGTTTCTAGCTTTAGAATTAAAACGTGATAAACAATTTCAAAAGGAGTAAAAATGAAATTTGATGTGTTATTTGGCGGTGTAAGTTTTGAGCACGAAATTAGTATTGTGAGTGCTGTTGCACTTAAAAAAGTTTTAGGAGAGAGTATTGGTAATTTTATTTTTTTAGATAGCTCACATCGTTTTTATCTTATCCCTTTAGATTCTATGAAATCAAAACTTTTTAGTTCGGGAGATTATAAAAAATGCACAGAGATTTTTTTGCAAAGAGGTGCATTTGTGAAAAAAACATTTTTTGGTTTTAAACCCATTATTCCTCATACTCTTATTAATCTCATACACGGTGCAGATGGGGAAGATGGGAGCGTGAGCGCATTACTTGATTTTTATCATTTGCCCTTTATTGGTCCGCGCATAGAATCAAGTGTAATGAGTTTCAATAAAGTATTTACTAAGATTTTTGCAGCTCAAAGAGGTGTAAAAGTGCTTGATTATGAAATTCTCACGCGTGCAAATCCACATCTTAAACATATTGCCTATCCAATAATCCTTAAACCCGCAAGGCTTGGAAGTTCTATAGGAGTGAGTGTTATAAATGAAGAAAAAGAGCTTGATTATGGCAGAGATTTAGCCTTTGAATATGATGACACTATCATAGCAGAAAGCTTTAAAAGTGGTGTCAAAGAATATAATCTTGCAGGGTGTAGGGTAAAAAATGGTTCGCAAGATGAATATAGATTCTCAATTATTGAAGAACCTAGTAAAAAAGAGCTCCTTGATTTTGAGCGTAAATATTTGGATTTTTCACGCACAGCGCAAGTTTTGCAAGCAGATATAAGCTCTGCATTAGTAGCAAAATTACAAGAAAATTTTATGAAACTCTATGAAAATGCTTTTGAAGGGGCATTGATACGATGTGATTTTTTTGTTATTGATGATGAAGTGTATCTCAATGAGATTAATCCAATTCCGGGTTCTATGGCAAATTACTTATTTGAGGATTTTGTAGGGGTGCTTACAGAATTAGCTTACAATTTGCCAAAAAAACATTCTATCAAGGTAAGCTATAAGTATATAGAGCAAATCCATTATGCAAAAGGAAAATAGTTTATTATGGCACAAAGGCGCATAGAATATCAAGGTGAATATTTTGAGCTAAGTTATGAGAGAATCCAAGCTCAGTTCCCTACACATCAAGATTCTAATCACGTATCTTTTATGTTATTTTTGCACGGCTGGGGCAGCAATAAGGAGCTAATGAAGAGTGCTTTTGGTAAATATTTTAATCAGTGGGAACATATTTACTTAGATATGCCCGGCTTTGGCAATAGTCCAAATGATAAACCTCTCACAACGCAAGATTATGCAAAAATTGTAGAAATTTTTATGCGTGAAGTGAGTGGTGTGGCAGTGAAAGATTGTGTTATTATAGGGCATAGTTTTGGAGGAAAAGTAGCTATATTATGCCAACCAAAAGAAGCTATACTTCTCTCATCTGCTGGAATTAGAGTGCCTAAAAGTTTGAAAGTTCGCTTGAAAATTGTTTTTGCAAAGATTATGGGAAAATGTGGGCTTGGCAAGTTGGGTAAAATATTTCGCTCAAGTGATGTTAAGGCAATGAATGAGGGTATGTATCAAACATTTAAAAATGTTGTTGATGAAGATTTTTCATCAGAATTTAGTGCATATAAGGGCAAAGCAAACATTTTTTGGGGTAAAAATGATAGTGCCACACCACTTTTTTGCGGTCAAACTATCGCTGCACTTATTCCTACAAGTAGATTCTTTCCTATGGAAGGAAACCATTATTTTTTTCTCAAACAAGGTGGAGAGATTGAAAAGCTTTACAGGAGTGAATTATGAAAAAAAGATGTGAATTTTTAATATTTGGTAAGGTGCAAGGTGTAGGTTTTAGACGTTTTGTTAAATATAGGGTTGATAAGCTTAATGAAGAAAGTAAGGTTTTAAGCGGGAATGTATGTAATTTAAGCGATGGTAGCGTGCGTGTAATAGCACAAGGCGAAGAAGAAGCACTTGAAAAATTATGTAAAATACTTGAGATTGGACCTATTAAAAGCGAGGTTGAACGAATACAATCTCGCGAAATAGATATTGATGAGAGTCTCAATGATTTTGAGATTTTAAGATAAAGGAAGTAGTATGGAAGAAATGTTTATCATTGATACGATTGCACAATGGGTAGTTATATTGTGTCTTGCATATTATGGAATGACAAATCTGCAGTGGTATAATTATAGCTTTAAGCGAGTGCTTTTAATGCACCACAAATGGCAATGGCATATATATTATTTTATATTGCCACTTGCTGTGTATGTAGGAAGTGTTTTTATCCAAGAACCATTAAGTAGCTATATGCTTATAGGATTGAGTATAATATATTTTATTGCAATAGCTATATGGGCAATACAGCTTGATAAGCGATTGAATTTCACTCAAAGAGTATTAAAGTTTTTCGTTATTTTCTTTATTTTTATGTCCTTTAATGAGGCTTTATGTTACATATTAGACGTTAATAGTAGATTGTTTGATTTGATGCCGCTTGTGTTTGCGAGTATTATTTCAAAAATATATGAAAATATTTTACTTAATCGCTATATTATTCTCGCTAAAGAGAAACTTGATATTATGTCAAGATTAATTATTATTGGTGTAACAGGCAGTTATGGCAAAACAAGTATGAAAAACTTTTTAGCACAGATTCTTAAAGAAAAGTATCGCGTATATGCTACACCTAGAAGCGTTAATACGCATACAGGGATTGTGGCAGATATTAATCAAAATTTAGATTATATTACAGAGATTTATATTATTGAAGCAGGAGCGCGTTTAAAAGGCGATATTGCACTTATTAGCCAATTTTTGAATCCACATTATGCTGTTATTGGTGAAGTCGGTGAGCAGCATTTGGAGTATTTTAAAAGCCTTGAAAATATTGTAGAAACAAAATTTGAGCTATTGCAAAGCTCAAGGCTAAAAAAAGCTTTTGTTTTTAAAGATAATCCTAAATCACCTCATATAGAACCAAATATAACCAAAAAGATTCAGTATTTTCCAGAAAATGTGCGTAATATTGATGCAAATCTTGATGGCACAAGCTTTGAACTTTTTATTAAGGGTGAGTGGCATCACTTTGAAACAATGGTTTTAGGCGTTTTTAATGTTGTAAATTTGAGTGCAGCGATTTATATGGGTGTGGAGCTTGGTTTGCAAGTAGAAGAAATACAAAAAGCTGTAAAAAGAATAGAGCCCATCCCTCATCGTCTTAACAAGATACAGACACATCAAAAGCTGATTATTGATGATGGATTTAATGGGAATCTTAAGGGAATGAAAGAGGCTATTCGTCTTTGCTCACTTTATCAAGGGCGAAAGATTATTGTTACGCCCGGCATAGTAGAGAGCACAAAAGAAGCTAATATTGAACTTGCCCAAGCTATTGATAAGGTATTTGACATTGTTATCATTACGGGCGAACTCAATGCAAAGATTCTATCTAAACACATTTATAATACACAAAAGATTACTCTTAAAGATAAGTCTATGCTTGAAGATATGCTCAAATCTTGCTCTCAAGCCCACGATTTAGTGCTTTTTAGCAATGATGCTCCAAGTTATATTTAGGGAAAAGCGGCAATGGAGAGAATCTATGCACCTTGGCGAAGTAAGTATTTTGGTTCTTGTTCTGAAGGCTGCGTATTTTGCGCGATTGCAAATAATCCGCAAGATGACGAATGTAATCGTGTAATCTATCGTGATGATGTTGCCTTTGGTGTTATGAATCTTTATCCTTATACACCCGGACATTTTATGCTTATTCCTTTAACTCATCGTGATTCACCTGAAGAGTTACCTTTAGAGACTTGGTTGCATTTGCACAAGCTTTCATACAAAGCAATGAATGTGCTTTATGAGTATGGTGCGCAAGGTGTGAATATGGGTTTAAATATCAAAAAAGCCGGTGGAGCAGGCATACCCGAACATTTGCATATCCACTTTGTGCCACGTTATATAGGTGATACAAATTTTATAACAAGCATTGGTGATGTGCGCACTTATGGAATGGATTTTGATAGTGTGTATAAAAAGATAAAATACTTAAGCTTAAAACATTTCGCAAAGGAGAAAGTATGAAGCATTTTCAAGGTGTAAGAGGGATTTTATATATATGGTTTGTCTTAGCAGCATTATGTTATGGGGCGAATGAGAGATACAATCATTTGCTTTTTAGCAATAATTATACAGAGGTGCGCAAGGGTATTAATCTTGGAGCAGATATTGAAGCACGATTGCGTGGAAGCACACCACTTTATGATGCAGCACGCAAGGGAAATATGGAGATTCTATATTTACTCATTGAACGCGGAGCTGATGTGAATGCAGTATGCCACGGCGAAACCCCTTTGCTTAAAGTTGTCGCTTTAAACAATCTTAGGTTTGCTCAAGCGCTTATAAATAAAGGAGCAAAGGTGAGGGTAGCTGATGAACATTTAGGTAATACGCCACTTCACTATGCGGTAATGAGAAAAAATTCGGAAATGATAAAGCTTCTTTTGTCAAATGGTGCGGATATGTATGCGGAAAACTTTAAAGGAGATACACCAGCGCGTTATATTCTTGCAAATCGCTCTTTGCCTGCAGTGAGTATCAAAAATGATGATATTACACTGAAAGCTTCTGGATTTAATTTAGGACAGGGAAGTGTAAATATTACTATCAGTAATGAAAGTGAGAAATTTGCTACAATTACTTATATGGCACTCTATATCAATGGAGATTTAATAAGTGAGACTGAAGTAAATAGGAAAATCCCTCCACGTTCAAGCGCATCAGTTGGGAGTTTGAGTATTCCTACTGATACTTATGAGGCAATTCGCATTAAAAAATCGGGTGCAAGTAATATTAAATATGGATTCGCAGTAGAATATGACCTTGAGGGGAAAAATAAAAATCTTTATAAAAAAACAAGCACAGAACTTCAACTTTGGTAGATTCTCTTGCAAAGTTTGGAGACTATAAACCATACAAACAAATGGGTTAAGATAAAAAAACTTCTTAAAAGAATAGTGTTTATAGGACTTGTCTTTTTCATTGGTATTTTTTTATATCGTGTAGTGCTTGGAAGTATGCTTATACATAGCGTAGATTTTACATATAGCAATGATTATAATCCCAAAAAAGTTACCTTATTACTATATCTTGGAGCGATGAAAGGCTTTGAGGGAAATGAAGAAGACTATAATGCGTCAAATTATAGATATAGGGATTTGCACTATCTTGTGGCACGCGGTGATATAGAGAATGTGCGTTTATATTTGCGACTTGGCGGAGATGTGAATCTAGGTGGTGATTCTAAGAGCGCACTTTATATTGCTTTATCTCGTGGAGATAATGAAATGGCAAAGCTTCTCTTAGAATATGGAGCAAGGGTTATATTTGATAAAGGCTTTTTGCTACTCAATCTCTTGGATAGAAAAATTACTGATGAAGTGGCAGAGCTTGTTGTAAATAGGGCTTTAGAAGAATCTAATATGTCGGTTCAATATCTATGCTGGGCAAGTAGGGATTTTAGCTATAATGGATTTAGTTCTAGGGCGTTTCATTTGATGCTAGAGCGCATTAATGAGCCTTTAGAGGATATAACTTGTGAGAACTGGGGATTATTATATGCTATGCTAAATAAAGGTTTTAGGAATAATGGTTTTGGTATAGATGAAATAAAGGCAGTTTTTCTAAAGGCAAAAGAGCAAGGTTGTAAAGAGTGTATGAATTATGTTGTACGCTTGTATTATAGAGGATTAGATTGGGTTGAGAGAGTAAATGTAATGGCTGAAATAATATATAAGATTAATTCGTATAAGATTGATTTGGATATCAAAAAAGAGCAGGAAATGTTAGACTTGCTTGAATTTTTCATACTCAATGGTGGAGATGTGAATTCTTATATCCCCTCATCATATAAGCCTGAAACTTTGCTTGAAAACACCAAGTATCGCGATAAAAAATATCATCACTTAAAATCTGTTATTGCCTTACTTATCAAATATGGAGCAAAATAGGATTGACATACTTATTATAAATCCCATATAATGCCAGATTGCATATTAAATAAGGATATATATTGGCAAATGCTCTACTCGTGGCTGCGTATAAGCCACCATTTTTAAGCTCAAATGCGTGTCTCTCTCGTTTAAAAAAGCACTTTGGTATGTCAAAGGCGGGTTATCTTGGCACACTTGACCCTTTTGCAAAAGGTGTGCTTGTAGTGGGATTTGGTAGCTATACGCGTCTTTTTCCGCATTTACAAAAAGTGCCTAAAGCTTATAGAGCGACACTTTGGCTTGGTGCAAAGTCTGCAAGTTTGGATATTGAGCATATAGAATCTATTGAGATTATCCCTGAATACAATCAGAGTGATATAGAGAAGATTCTCTTTTCTTTAAAAGGCACTTTTGATTATACGCCTCCTGCTTTTAGCGCAAAACATATCAATGGACAAAGGGCATATAAACTTGCAAGAGAGGGTAAGGTATTTACTCTACAGCAGATTCAAATGAGTATTTATAATATTACATTGTTATCATATCATCACCCTTTTGTGCATTTTGAAGTGAGTGTGAGTGAGGGTGCATATGTGCGAAGTATTGGGGAGATAATAGCCAAAAAGCTTGGCGTAAATGGTGTGCTCTCAAGCCTAGAGCGAATAAGTGAGGGACAAATGAGCGTGAGTGCCACAGAGCAAATAAGAATCCTTAATCCACTTGAGTATCTCCCTTATCCTCAACTAGAAAATATGCACAGATTCTCTAAGCAGATGTATGATGGTAAAAAAATTACATTAAAAAATGCCCAAAAAGGAAAATATATAGTTTGTTTTGAGGATTTTTTTTCTATAATTGAGATATTTTCAAATGGTGGCATACAATACATTTTAAATAGGATAGAATATGTTGATACTTTCAAGAAAACAAGATGACAGCGTGATAATTGGCGATGATATTGAAATAAAGATTATCTCCATTGACAAAGGCAGCGTGAGACTCGGGTTTTCTGCACCAGAAAATTGTGTGATTTTACGTGGAGAGCTTAAAGAGGCAATTACTTCACAGAACAAACAAGCTTCGCAAAGTGATGATATAAAAGCTGTATCAGAGATAAAGTTTTTGCTTAAAGCCCATAAGAAATGAACAAAAATGAGTGAAACTATCAAAATTTATCCAAAGCTCAATATTTTTCTTAAAATTTTGGGACACAAAGATGGCTTTCATCAGATTCATTCTCGCTTTGTTTTGGCAAAAGGAGAGCTATATGATGAAATGAATATCACACATTATTCTTGCTTTACTTTACAAGGGGATTTTGATTGCGAGGAAAAAGATAATCTTATTTATAAAGCAAAATGCGTATTGCAAGATTTTTTAGATATTCAAGGACAAAAGACTGCTGTAAAAGCCATTGAGTGTGTAAAAATAGAAGTGCAAAAATCTATACCTAAAGGTGCAGGATTAGGTGGGGGAAGTGGAAATGCTGGAGCATTTCTTATTGGGGTAAACAATTTTTTTGGGCTAGGTTTAAGTCAAAAACAGCTTATGGCAGTGGGAGAAAAGATTGGAGCAGATGTAGCATTTTTTGTGAGTGGGGAAGAGAGTGCAAATGTGAGCGGAAAAGGGCAATATATTCAATCTCTAAATGAAAAACCATTACAATACAGCATTTATACGCCACCACATATATTTTGTGATACTACAAAAGTCTATAAATGCTATGCAGATTCCATCAAAGCGCATAAGCGCTCATATAGCGCACCTGCAAATGAGTGGTTTGCAAAAACTAGTCTTGAATTGCTCTCAAATCATTTTTCTAAAAGCACCCTCAATGATTTATATGAAAGTGCGTGTGAGATTTATCCACATCTTAGGGATATTGCACAAGAGCTTGGCGAAGGTTGGTATTTTAGCGGCAGTGGCAGTAGCTTTTTTAGACAGGAGCAAGTTTGATATGCCCATACGAGTGATTGCAAAAAATAAAAAAGCATATTTTGATTATGAGATTCTTCAAAGTTTAGAAAGTGGTATTGTGTTGCAAGGAAGCGAAGTAAAAAGTATTCGCGCAGGACGAGTAAATCTTAAAGATAGTTTTATAAAAATCATACGCGGAGAAGCCTTTTTGTTTAATGCTCATATTTCATTTTTACAAACGACTTATACGCATTTTAAGCCCAATGAACGCAGAGAAAGGAAACTTTTGCTTCATAAAAAAGAGATTGATAAATTGTTTGGGAGTGTAAGCAAAGAATCTTTAAGCATTGTTCCATTAAACATTTATTTTAATCAAAAAAATAAAATTAAACTTTGTATTGCACTTGTGCGAGGGAAAAAATTGCACGATAAGCGAGAGAGCATTAAGAAAAAAATGCTTGAGCGTGAAGCAAGAGCGCATATGAAAAGCTATGGCAAAAAGTTGTAGCCTATAAAGGAGTTAGATATGAAGGAAATAGTTGATTATGGGGTGCTTGGATTCTTACTCTTTTTAAGTATAGTAGTTCTTGGTTTGGCATTAGAGCGTTGGTGGGCATATCGTAAGATAAACCTTGATGCTTTTAGTGATAAGAGAATCTTAGAGTTAGAGCTCCACAAGCGACTAACACTCATTGCTACAATTGGTTCAAATGCCCCGTATATTGGACTTTTAGGGACAGTTATTGGTATTATGGTAACTTTTGTAGAAATTGGCTCTACTTCTCTCATAGATACGCAAAATATTATGTCTGGATTGGCGCTCGCACTTAAAGCCACTGCAGCAGGACTAATAGTGGCTATACCCTCAATCGTATTTTATAATCTTTTACTTCGTAGGAGCGAAGTATTGCTTTCACTTTGGGATATTGCACATAATCCTCCACATAAGCCAAAAACCCCTACAAGGTATGATATATGAAAAAAATAGATTCTCTTAATTTGATACCTTTTATTGATATTATGCTTGTCTTGCTTGTGATAGTGCTTACAAGTGCTTCATTTGTGGTGCAGTCAAGAATCCAAGTTGATGTGCCTCAAATTGATCAGACACAAGGACAAAATACAGATAAAAGAGAAACACACAGCATTACAATTAATAAAGAAGGAGATTTTTTTCTTGATGATAAACCTCTTTCACTCCAAGAGATAGGCGCACAGCTTGAGCAGCTTGATAAAAACATACAAGTTATCATTCGTGGTGATAGGCAAAGTGGCTTAGAGTTTTTCCTTGAAATTACAACAATGTTGCGTGATAAAGGTATTAATGATGTGTATGTTATTGCAGAACAAAAATAGATTCCAACTAAAGGAGGGCTTATGCAAGAGTTAAATTGGCTGATTAATATTTGCTTTACTATTTTAATGGTGGGGCTATTTGTGTGGGATTTTAAAACTTTTGGTGAGCCTGCACACAAGGATTTTAAGGCAATTATTATGAGCACGGGAGTGCTTGGGACATTTGTAGGAATTTTTGTAGGACTTATGGGATTTGATACTCTTGCCTTGCAAGATTCCGTGCCATTGCTGCTTGATGGGTTAAAGACTGCATTTTATACTTCTATTGTGGGTATGGGTTTGGCTATTACACTTTCTATTATACAAAGGGCAAAGGGTATTAAAAGCACCCAAGATATGAATCTAGATTATCTGCTCCATCAAGCTGGGAATTTAAACTATCTTAAATCTCTTGAAGAGATTAATCATAAAGCGCTTGAATTGCCTACTAAAGAGGATATATTACAGATAAACGCTACTACAAATGAGATTTTAGCATCTGCACTTCAAAAGATAGATGTTTCTTTACAAGAAGCCATTAAGCAGCTTGCTAGCGGTGCCTCTAAGGAGTTGATTAGCGCATTGGAACTTGTCATTAGAGATTTTAACCATAATTTACAAAATCAATTTGGAGATAATTTTAAAGAACTTAATAGTGCAGTAGGTAAGCTTCTTTTGTGGCAGGAAAATTATAAGCAGCATATTGAGCAAACTCAAACTTTGCTTATTCAAACTCAAAGTGCAATGCAAGAGAGTGCAAGTGCAATGAGTGCTACACAGGCTACTTTGGCATCTATTAATGCACAAAATGAACAAACTATGGCATTTTATGGGAAGACTTTAAATATGATTGATGAGATGAAAGCAAAAGGAGATATGCTTCACGCTCAACTTAGTGAAGTTGCCACGCTTGGTGAGAATGCAAGAGCTTGTTTGGGGATTATAGACACATTTTTTAAAAGCGCTGTTCAAGGTTTTGGTAAGCTTGAAGAGGTTGCTACACAAAATATTGAAGAGCTTAAAAAGAGAATTGACACTTACTTTTTACAGCTCAATGAACACGCTAATGTAAATATGGAGACTTTGAGAATCTTTATAGAGGATAGTTCAAATAAAGCACAAGATAATATTGCACAATCTCTTGAGAATCATAGCGCACTTTTCCGCACACAATGTAGTAATCTTGCACAGGAGAGTGAGGGAATATTCAAAGCTATTTTAAGTAACGCACATACACAAATTGAAAATTTAAGCCGCGAATTAGAGAAAAATATCCAGCAAAATATAGAATCAAGTACACATAATTCAGCAGAATTTGCGCGTTTGCGAGAGCATATTGCCAAAAATCACACGGCGATAGTAGAAAGTCTTGAATCGAGCCTCTCGCATTTAAATACACATAATGAAACCATAATGCGGGATATGGCAAAGGGTATGCAAGGTATGCAAGAGACTTACCTTTCTACTTTGAGCGCAAGTATGGATTCTGTATTAAATAAAGAGCAAGAAATTATTCAAGCGCGATTGGAGGGCTTAAATGATTTTGCGCTTCGCACTGATACAGCGTTGAATACACAATATGAAAATGTGAGCAATTTCCTTAAGAAAATGGCGAGCGAATATCTCAAAATTATGCAAAAACTTACTAAAGATTCTGTAGCAATTCCTAAGGATATGGGTGTGCAAGTGGTAAAAGATTTTGGTGATTTGCAGCATAATCTCCTTTCACATCTGGGGAATCTTAATGCACAGATTCATCACAATAGTGCTCAACTTATTGAACTCTATCGTAATGTGCAAAATATTTTAAGTGAGAACATTGAGGGTAATAAATCTTTGCAACAAGAAATTAAAACTACATTTGCTTCGCTTGATGAATCAATGAGTGCAAGTTTTGAAAACTTTAAGGAAAATTATGAGTGGTTTTTGCGCCGTGTGCGTGAAATTATAGGTTCTAGGTAGGATAAAATGAAGCATAATCAGTGGATTAGTATTTCTGATATGATGGCGGGCATTATGATGATTTTTTTGCTCATTATGGTGTCTTTTATGCTTATTACCCAAAAAACACAAGAGGATTTAAAGATACACAACCAAAAATTGCTAGAGCTTAATCAAGCTATGAGTGAGATTGCAAAAAATTATTCTAATCTTCAGCAAGAGCTTTATGAGGCATTATTGAAAGAATTTAGTAAAGATTTGAAACGATGGGATGCGCAAATTGATGAGGATAATACGATTCGTTTTAATGAGCCAGAAGTGCTTTTTGATACAGGAGCGGCACAGGTTAAAAAACGATTTCAAGATATTTTGAATGATTTTTTTCCACGATATGTAAAGATTCTCTCTTTGCCAAAATTTCAAGATAACATTGAGGAAGTGCGTATTGAAGGGCATACATCGCAAAGTTGGTATGTGGCTCATACTCTTGAAGAACGTTATCTTGGTAATGCTGAACTTTCGCAAGCAAGGGCTTTAGAAGTATTAAAATATTGTTTTAATCTTAAAAGTATCAATAATTATAAAGAGTGGCTTATTAAGGTGTTTCGTGCTAATGGTTTGTCTTTTGCTAAACCGCTTGAAGATGATGACAAATCAAGACGAGTAGAGTTTCGGGTTGTTACAAAAGCGAATAAAGATTTACTTAGAATCCTTGAGATTAGCAAAGATTTTGAGATTAAATAACTTCTTTTTAAGCAAAAAATTGGCATAATTGCCAGTTTAATTTATCTGAAGGTTAAGAAATGAAGAGAACTTACCAGCCACACAATACACCTAGAAAACGCACACACGGCTTTCGTGCAAGAATGAAAACAAAAAATGGTCGGCGTGTTATTAACGCAAGAAGAGCAAAAGGTCGTAAAAGGCTTTCAGTATAGTTTTGTGCAATAGGTAAATATATTTGGCAAGGTTGGATACCCTCAAGAATAAAGCAGAATTTGATTTTGTTTATAGAAATGCTCAACGATTTTTTCACAAAGATTTTGTGCTTTATATGCTTAAATTTTCATCTATACGAGAGTCTTATCCGCTTCGCCAACAAAGAATATTTCAATCTATTCAATCGCGTAATGCAAAATTGCATCTTGGATTAAGTGTTTCGCGAAAAATTGGCAAAGCATATATGCGTAATCTTATAAAACGCCGTATAAAAGCTATTGCTTATGAAAATTGCGCAGATTTTAAAGATGTGATTTTTCTGATTGTTGTAAAGGAGGGTATAAGAGAAATGGATTTTGCTACGCTTAAAAATAATTTACTTGCAAGTTTTATAAAGATGTATAATGCAAAAAAAACTCGTAATATTCGCGTTTTACATCAAATAAGTCATTATGCAGGATAAAATATGTGGATAGTTCGCTGTGCCTTGATACAGGCTGTAAGGTTTTATCAAAAGTGTCTTTCACCTTTAAGCGTTGGGGCTTGTCGGTATTATCCAAGCTGTTCTGATTATACATTGTGGCTTTTGCGCTTTGATAATCCATTGAAAGCAAGTATCAAATCAATGCAAAGAATCTTAAGCTGCAATCAGTTTTTTGAGGGCGGTGTCGCCTATCCTCAAGCATATTTAGAGTTTAAAGATATTGCATTTATGCCAAAAGATGTGAAATATTGGTTTGTTCCTAACACAAATACAAGATTTTTAGATATAATATGCGTTTTGAAAAAAACTTATAAAATGCGAGTTTATATTATTAAAACACTCTCTTATAAAGAAAGAGGTTAAAATTATGTATCGTCCAAACGAACAAGATAATGGTATGTCCCTCACGCGTGTGCTGATAGCAATAGGTCTTTCTATTGCCTTTTTTGCAATATATGCGTATTTTTTTCCACAAAAACCACATCAAAATACTCATCAAGCACATACAGCTCAAAATACGCAAGATACACAAGAATCTATTCAAGCAAGCACTCATACAGAGATAAATACACAGGTTGCTCCACATCAAAATATTCAAGATAGCACACAAAGTGTGCAAAATGAGATTTCTTCTAGTGCTCAAATGCCACATTCACTTAAGCAAACAATTATTGCTCGTGTAGATTCTGATGAGTTTGAGCTTGAAATTGATGCCCTTGGTAGGATTAAGCAAGTCTATCTTAAAGATGAAAAATTTATACGACACGAGCAAACTAGCCTTTTTGCAATGATAGGAGAGGTGCTTGGTATGAAACCTGCCCACAAAGAGAAACGAGATAAATTACCACTTTTTGGGGATTCTCAACTTCATACAATGGAAATGCGTTTTAGTGATACATCTATCAATCAACAAGCTTTTGATACGCCTTATACAGCAAATATTTCATACATTAAGTTAGAAAATGCGCCTGTTGAAATTGTTCTCACGCAAAATCTTGGTAATCTTGTTATTAAAAAATATCTTACTATTCACCCTAATCTTGCTTATGATGTGCGTTTAGAGTTAAGTAAGCCCAATATAGAATATTTTGTGAGTAATGGTATGCGCCCAACTGCTGATACTGATACTTACGCATTTCGTGGAGTCATAACGCGTAATAATATAGATGGTGTTTTGACAAAGTTTGAAGATGGTGATGCAAGTAGTGATTATTTAGCCAAAAATGCAGCGGATATTCGCTCTTCTAGCTTTGTGGCAAGTGTGGATAGGTATTATACAAGTTTGTTTTTTAGCAATGCCCCAAAAGGTTTATATGTTGTGATGAGCGGTGATAATGCACATAATCCTATGCCTTATGTGCGATTTGAAGGGGACGCAGAGTTTGCAGGATATATAGGACCAAAGGAATATCACGAATTACAAGGAATTGAGAATACACTTACTGATGTAGTAGAATATGGGCGTATCACATTTTTTGCAAAACCACTTTTTTTACTTCTTGAATATTTATATGATTTGTGCGGAAATTGGGGTTGGGCGATTGTATTATTAACGCTAATTGTTCGCATAGTGCTTTATCCTTTGACTTATAAGGGTATGGTATCAATGCAAAAACTCAAAGATTTAGCACCTAAAATGAAAGATTTACAAACGCGTTATAAAGATGACCCACAAAAGCTACAAATACATATGATGGATTTATATAAAAAGCACGGAGCAAATCCACTCGGTGGATGTTTGCCATTGATTTTGCAGATTCCTGTATTTTTTGCTATTTATCGTGTGTTGCACAATGCTGTCGAGCTTAAAAGTTCAGCGTGGATTCTATGGATTACTGACTTATCGGCAATAGACCCCTATTTTGTGTTACCTGTATTAATGGGGGTGAGTATGTATATTTCTCAAAAGCTTACACCTTCAAACTTTACAGACCCTATGCAGGAAAAAATCTTTAAAATGCTTCCTTGGGTATTTACTATTTTCTTTATTATTTTTCCATTTCCTGCAGGGCTTGTGTTGTATTGGACAATTAATAATGTATTTTCTATTATTCAACAAATAAGTATAAATAAAATTATGGAGGGTAAAAAAGCAAAAGAAATCGCGGCTCATCACGATGAAAAAACAAATAAAAGGGGATAGTTATGAAAAAAATTGTAGAGAAGAGTTTGGAAGCAGCTCTTATTAAGGCATCAACGGAATTGAGTTGTTCAGTAGCGGATTTGGACTATGAAATTGTGCAAAATCCTTCAAGTGGGTTTTTAGGCTTGGGAAAAAAAGAGGCAATTATTGTTGTGGAATCAAAACACAAAAATTTGTCAAAGCCCATCAAAGAAAAATATACAAAACAAGAGGGACAAGAGCGATTTAAATCTACACAAACCGCAAAAAGAGATTATCATTCAATAACTGAATATGCAACAGATAAAGAAGAATTTACTTCGCAGCAGCTTTGGGGAAATGAGGCACAATGGGACCTACCATCTCAAGATGATGATGCAAATGCAAGAGAAATTTGCAAAGAAATAAAGGAGCTTTTTGCACTACTTCCCTTTGAGATTGATCGCTTTGAGGTAAGAATGGAAGAGAATAATATACTTTTTGTATATATTGATGGACGCGATTGTGCATTGCTTATAGGAGAGAGAGGTTATCGTTACAAAGCACTCTCATACTTGCTTTTTAATTGGATAAATCCTAAATATGGTTATTCGCTTCGTCTTGAAATCGCAGAGTTTTTTAAGAATCAAGAAGAAATGATTGATATATATCTTAAAGATATTATAGATTCTGTTAAGATTAATGGTAAGGCTCAAACCAAAGTGCTTGATGGGATTTTGGTATATATTGCTCTTAATAAATTGCGCGAAATATTTCCTGACAAATATGTATCTGTGCGTCAAAATGACGCTAATGAAAAATACGTTATCATCAATGATTTTAGACGATAGCACTATTGTTGCTATTGCTACTCCTATAGGTGTGGGGGCGATAAGCATTGTGCGCTTAAGCGGAGAGAAAGCTTATCATATAGCTCTCGCTCTTACACACAAAGAATCTCTAAAACCTAGATACGCTCACTTGTGCCATATTTATGATGCACAACAAATGCCTATTGATGAAGCTTTGGTGCTTTATTTTCCAAAACCATATAGCTATACGACGCAAGATGTATGTGAAGTGCAGTGCCACGGGGGTATTGTAAGCGCAAGAGCAATTGTGCAACTTTGTTTGAAACTAGGCGCTAGAATGGCTCAAGCAGGTGAATTTGCTAAACGTGCTTTTTTGGGTGGGCGATTAGATTTGGCACAGGTTCAAGCTGTTGCTGGGCTTATCCAGTCTCAAAGTCTTGAGGCAAATAAGATTCTTATGCGACAACTTAAAGGCGATTTGGGGACATTTGTAAATCGCACACGTGAAAATCTTCTTGAGATTCTTGCTTTTAGTGAAGTGCACATTGATTATAGCGAAGAGGTAGAAGAAAGTTATATACGAGATATTCAGCAAAAATTAGCGTATGTTGAAAATGAATTATCGCATATTTATCACATTTCTCTTACGCGACAATCTATCATTGAGGGTTATACATTAAGCATTATTGGCAAGCCAAATGTGGGTAAAAGCTCTTTGCTCAATGCGCTTTTAAGATATGAGCGTGCGATTGTAAGTGAGATAGAGGGAACGACACGAGATACTATTGAAGAGATGCTTACTATTAAGGGTAGTTTGTTGCGTATAGTTGATACAGCAGGTATTCGTGAAAGTGATGATAAAATTGAACAAATTGGTATATTAAAAACAAAGGAAGCTCTTATGCGCAGCAATATTATTGTTGCTATTTTTGATGGTTCACGTCCATTTGATGCAGAAGATAAAGCAATTATGGAGATTCTCAAAACTCAATGCCAAAACAAATATATTCTTGTGATTATAAACAAAAGTGATTTGCCACTTCAGTGTGAAGAAGAGTTGCTTCATAATTTACTTCGCTTACATAATAAAGCCTTACTTTGTATGCCCTTGCATTTGAGCACAAAATATGAGGGTGTGCAAAAAGTATTAGAATGCTTAGAAGAAGTTGTAAGCACACATAATGGAGATGAAAGTATGATTCTTACATCAAGTTATCAACTTGATTGTATTAAAAAGGCATTAGAATGTATTGTAAAAGCTCATAATGTGCTTGATATAGGGCAGTTAGAGTTATTTTCATATCAGATACAAGATTGTATAGAATCTATTTGTAAAATTACCCACCCTTATGAAAATGCAGAGTTACTTGATAGGCTTTTTGCCACATTTTGTTTAGGCAAATAAAGCCTGTGCATTTAATAGGAACGTTTCAATATTTTTTATGAAGTATGACATAAGATTGCTAAGTTATAAGTTATTTTATAAATAAACTTGACATTAAATGACTAAACTTATATAATGTAGTTCATATAAAACTTAAGGAGTTTAGTATGAATTTATTTGAAAAATTAACAAACCAAATGAAAGAAACGCTTGATAGTGCAGCTTCGCTTGCCTTACATTCAAGTAATCAAGAAATTTCTCTTGCACATATATATTGGGCGCTTTTAAGTAATCATCAAAGTGTGCTCAATCAGGCTTTGAATAAAATGAATATTGATAAAACTGCGCTTGAGCTTCAAGCGCGCAGTGAAGTAGATAAACTTCCCAAAAGCTCACAGGTGCAAAAAGAGAATCTAAGTATCAGTAAAGAGCTTTCAAGTGCGCTTAATCTTGCTCAAGGCGAGGCAATTAAGAATGGTGATAGTTTTATTGCAGTAGATATGTTTTTAATCGCTAATCTTAAAGAGAGCACTTTTGTAGCTATATTTAAGCCTCTTGTGGATATTGCAGAGTTTAAAAAGACATTACTAAGTCTAAGAGGGGAGAGCAAGATAGAATCTCAAAGTGGTGATGATAATTTGGAATCTTTAAGTAAATTTGGCATTGATTTAACCCAAAAAGCATTAGAAAACACTCTTGACCCTGTTATAGGGCGCGATGATGAGATTAATGCAATGATGCAGATTCTCATACGTAAAAGTAAAAATAATCCTATTTTATTGGGAGAGCCAGGTGTGGGAAAAACTGCTGTGGTAGAGGGTTTAGCACAGCGAATTGTGGCAAAGGCTGTGCCTACAAGTTTGCAGAATAAAAAGCTCATTGCCCTTGATATGAGCGCACTTATTGCTGGAGCAAAATATCGCGGAGAGTTTGAAGAACGACTTAAAAATGTTGTTGATGAAGTGAAAAAAGCTGGAAATATTATTTTATTTATTGATGAGATTCACACTATTGTGGGTGCTGGGGCAAGTGAAGGGAGTATGGACGCAGCAAATATACTTAAACCTGCTCTTGCACGAGGGGAGCTTCACACTATTGGTGCAACTACGTTAAAGGAGTATCGCAAGTATTTTGAAAAAGATGCTGCACTTACACGGCGATTTCAGCCTATAAATGTCAATGAACCAAGCATTAATGAGGCATTACAAATTTTGCGAGGGATTAAGCCAAATTTAGAGGCGCACCATAATGTCAATATTACAGATGCTGCACTTGTAGCAGCAGCCAAGCTTTCAAGTCGATATATTACCGATAGGTTTTTGCCTGATAAGGCGATTGATTTGATTGATGAGGCAGCAGCAGAGCTGAAGATGCAAATAGAATCTGAACCCTTAGAGCTAAGCAAGATTAAAAAACACATTGCCAATCTTGAAGTTGAAAAACAAGCACTCAATATGGAAAAAACAAATGTCAATGAGGCGCGTGTGCTAGAGATTGATAAGGAATTGGAGAATTTGCGTGAGGAAAAAATGAGCTTAGAGGGCAAATTTGAGCAAGAAAAGAGCGTTTTTACGCGTATTGCTACAATAAAAGCGGAGCTTGATAGCCTAAAAAGAGAATCTGAACTTGCTAAACGAAGTGGAGATTATAACAAAGCGGCTGAAATTGATTATGGTAAAATCCCTGATATTCAGGCACAGGAAGCAGCCTTGCATAAACAATGGGAAGAAATGCAGCAAAATGGCACTTTGCTTAAAAATGCTGTTACACAAGAGAGTATTGCGGGAGTTGTTAGTCGCTGGAGTGGGATTCCAATTAAAAAAATGCTCCAAAGCCAAAAGGAGCGCATTTTAGGCATAGAATCTGAACTTGCCAAAAGTGTAGTAGGACAAGATGATGCAATAAAAGCCATTGCTAGAGCAATCAAACGCAATAAAGCCGGATTAAATGATGCCTCTCGCCCTATTGGGAGCTTTTTATTTTTAGGACCAACAGGTGTAGGTAAAACACAATGTGCAAAAACTTTAGCAGAGTTTTTATTTGATAATGCCAAATCACTTGTGCGTATTGATATGAGTGAATATATGGAAAAACACGCTGTAAGTAGGCTTGTAGGAGCACCTCCGGGCTATGTAGGCTATGAAGAAGGTGGCGTGCTTACTGAAGCCATAAGACGTAAACCTTATAGTATTGTGCTTTTTGATGAGGTGGAAAAAGCCCATCCTGATGTGTTTAATATCCTTTTGCAAGTGCTTGATGATGGGCGATTGACTGATAGTAAGGGTGTGAGCGTGGATTTTAGCAATACGATTATTATTTTAACAAGCAATATTGCAAGTGATAAAATTATGGAGATTGGGGATAAGCAAGAGCGCCAAAAGGCTGTGAAAGAAGCACTTAAAATGTATTTTAAACCAGAATTTTTAAATCGCCTTGATGATGTAGTTGTGTTTAATCCGCTCGGACTTGCTGATATTACTCAAATTGTGGATATTATGTTTAAGTCTTTGGCTAAAAGGGCGTTGGAGAAAGGTATTAATGTTACCCTTAGTCAAGAGGCTAGAGAGCATATTGCCCAAGTAGGCTTTGATAGCGTATATGGCGCGCGTCCGCTAAAAAGGGCATTATATGAAGAGGTTGAGGATAGATTAGCAGATTTGATTTTGCGTGATGAGATTAAAGAGGGTGATAGAGTGAATTTTGCGCTTAAAAATGGCGAAATTTGCACACATATAGAAAAAGAATAGAAAATTTACACCAAAGAGTGAGAAAATGTTTCACTCTTATATGCGTGTAGATTTTAAGCTATTTGACTTTTTCAAGATATTCGCCTGTTTCTGTATTGACTTTAATCTTTTCTCCTTCAAGTACGTGGAAAGGCACTTGCACGACGGCACCTGTTTCAAGCGTAGCAGGCTTTTTGCCGCCACTACTTGTATCTCCTTTGAAATTTGGCGCAGTCTCTGTAATGGTGAGTTCTACGACAAGGGGCACATCAACAGAAATAGCTTTTTCATTATGAAATAGAATCTGCACGTTTAGTCCATCAATAATCCATTTTGCTACATCGCCTACTTGGTCATCACTCAATGCGATTTGTTCATAAGTGGTCGTATCCATAAATTGGAACGCACCACCATCGTGATAGAGGAATTGCATTGTTTTTTCTTGAAGATTTGGCTCTTCACATTTATCGCCTGCGTGAAAAGTTTTTTCAATGACTTTACCATCAAGGAATGATTTGATTTTTGCTCGCACAAATGCTGCGCCTTTACCGGGTTTGACGTGTTGATATTCGGTAATTCTATATGGAATCCCATCAATTTCAATTTTTAATCCTTTTTTGAGTTCACTCATTCCAATTGCCATATACGCTCCTTAAATAATATAGGGAATTTCAAGGCTTTATTATATCATAAACTCCTAGATTAAAGCACTACCTTATGGCGTAAATATTTAAATTTTTTCAAAAAATCTATCACAGCCAAGTTGTATAATTTCTCTAAAGCCACGTACAGTTAAAAATTCATAAATACCAGCATCTTGAGGATAATTATCTTCTATACCGATAAGATTAATGTTGTATCGTGAAAAATCAATAGATGCTAAAATGCTCATCCCCTCCCTATATATCTTTTTTTGCTAAACTTAATTTTAAACGTGCTAACTTTGCTTTTATAAAGTTTGTCATAAATCCTCCTTTTTATGAGAATTAAATTTTCCCAGCAGAGCCTAAAATGCCCATTCTTTCCACTATTACTTTTTTCATTGCTTCCATTGCAGGTGCAAAGAACTTACGCAAGTCAAATTGAGTAGGGTCTTCTTTAGCTATGAGGCGCACTTGTGCCATAAATGCTATACGCAAATCAGTATCAATATTGACTTTGTTGATACCGCCCTTGACTGCTTCTTGCAAGAATGCAAATGGCACACCTTTGCTTCCTTTCAAATCTCCACCTGTTGCTAAAAATGCTTCACGCACATAATCAGGTATAGCACTTGCGCCGTGTAAAACAAGGGGGATATTTGTTCTGCGCTTAACTTCTTGTAGCCTTGCAAAATCAAGCTTTGGCTCACCTTTAAATTTAAATGCACCGTGGCTTGTGCCAATAGCAGGGGCAAGATAATCTACTTGTGTTTGTTTGACAAACTCTTCTGCTTCATCAGGGTTAATAAGCACCGCATCTTTTTCATCAACAGAAATATTATCCTCAATGCCCATAAGTCTGCCGAGCTCTGCTTCTACACTTACCCCTTTGTTGTGAGCCATTTGCACGACTTCTTTTGTAATTTCTAGATTCTCGTTGAAAGAGTGATGAGAAGCATCAATCATTACAGAGGTAAAACCAGCTTCAACTGCCTTCCGACAAGATTCTAAACTTGTGCCGTGGTCAAGATTGAGCGCCACAGGGATATGAGGATAGCGATTTGATAGAATCTTAACCATTCCAACCGCCATATCAATGCCCATATATTTAATTGCGCCCTCACTTGCTTGAACGATGATAGGTGATTTTGCTTCATTTGCTGCAAGAAAAATAGCATTAAGCATTTCAAAATTGACAAAATTAAATGCACCTACCCCATAACCTTCCTTATGTGCTTTGAGTAATATTTCACTACCTGAAACGAGCATAGCCCCTCCTTTCTTGATTTTAAATGATTTATTTTGTAATTTTGATTTTAGCTTTAGCGCGTAAAGCCTGAATCTTTTGCATCATACCACCTTGAATACTTTGCATTTTGATGCTATTTTCAATAATTTTTTTAGCATCTTTATAGGGAATGACCTTAGGCTCACTTTTGCGTTCAAGATAGATAATATGATAGCCAAATTGCGTAAGAACAGGCTCTTTTGTGTAAGTGCCCGGTTTTAAGTCAAAAGCAGCTTTAGAAAACATAGGATCCATACCCGCACGTTTAAATACGCCTAAATCCCCACCATTTTTTTGTTGTTTTGAAGCTGGGTCAATCGATTTTGCATTTGCAAGTTCTATGAATTTCGCTTCTGCCTTTGCTTTACCTACTTTATCAAGCTCTTTGATAATTTCTTTTGCTTCAGATTCTGATTTTACAAGAATATGTCGTGCTTTACCTTCTTGGTCAATAAATTCTCCTTCATTTTCTTGGTAAATTTTACGAAGTTGAGCATCATTCATTGTAGGGACTTGCGTGCTATTGGCTTGTTTTTTTGTCCATAAATCAATAAGGAGATTATCTTTAATGCTATTAATGGTATCAGTATATTCTTTAGAAGTATCTAGTTTTTCTTGTTTAGCAGCTTTAAGAATAAGTTGCCTATTTATAAGCTCATTAATGAGCATTTCTTTTTCTTGCTCAGAAAGCTTATTATAGTTGAAGTTTGGGATACTTTGTTTGAGAATTTCCATATCTTTGTCTGTAATTGCTACACCATCAACCGTTGCGTAGGTTTTGGCTTGAAGAGATACGCACACAAGAGAGAAAAGTATTGTGGCGAGAAGTTGCTGTTTCATAATATTGCTCCATAATTAAGATTGTGCGATTGTATCAAATAAAGCTAAATATATTGTAAGCTAAGCGCTTCCTATATCATAATGAGGAAGTATTAAGTTTCTGTGCAAGACTACGTGCAAAATCAATGCAAGAGCTAATAGTTGGGATAGGGCTGATATATGCGTTTATACCTTCCTCAAAGTGGGCAAAAGTGCTTCGCCCAATAGCTACTGCCACATAATGTGAATCCCACCCAAAATTTGTTATAAAACTTTCATATGCACTCGGTGCGCTAAAAATAAGCACACTTTTGGGTTTAGGCTTAAGAGAAGGGGGTAAAATTTGAGAATGATTAATATAAGCAATTGCTTCTTGAAGGGGAATATTCGCATTTTTGAGTAGAGAATCTAGCCCAGATATAATCTTTTGAGCGCGAAGATAAAGTGGTGTGCGCCCTTGCAAAAGCGGGATAATTTCTTTAGCAAACTCTTTTCCGTGAGCCTTTTTGCCAACAAAAGCAATAGAGGCATTTTCCTTGTGCAATAATGCAGCGCTTGAGGGACTAATAACAAAGCTTGGAATTTCTCGCCAATGTGCAAGATTGGGATTGTATGAAATGGATTTGGGTGAGGCAGATTCTATAAGAGAAGTTATCGCATAAGAGGAAGTAAAAATAAGCGCATCAATACCTTTTAGGGTATGTGTAATAGGAATAGATTCTATAACATTGCTTATAAGGCTTTTAACACCTTGATGAGCACGCGTCCCAACAAGAACTACCTCATAGATAGCATCTGCATTTTGCATATCTTTATCATTTAACTTAGAATCTGTCATATTATCTCTATATACCTGTTTTTCTCAAAGTATTCCAAAAATACAAGCCTATGCCACCACTTAAAATAAGGATAATGCCAAGTATAAGGCTTATGAGTGTGGCTAATATTTCAGGAAAGAGCACAAAAAGCACCCCGAATAAAATATAGAATCCTCCTATAAATGTGATGCTTGTATTTGTGTTTGAATATACAATACGTGAGAGTTTCCACGCGTGAATAAGCCATAAAGCACCCTTAAGGATAAGCCATAAAGCAATAAAGAGTGGCACGAAATTTTGCGTGATTTCCTCACCTCCAAAAAGTAAGACTAAGCCAAAAGCACACGAAATCACACCATCAAGAAGCATCATCATATAACGTGATGTAAAGAAATAAAAAATGCCGCCAACACCACTAATAAACATAATAAATCCAACAAAATAGGCAAGAAAGGTCATTGTGTGAAGAGGGTTGGCAATACATATGATTCCTAAAACAATCAGGGCCAAACTCAATATAAACCATAAAATACGATTAGAGCGCATATTTTTCCTTTGTTTAAGATGAATTATTTTTTGAAATACTTAGAGCTAAACCAATTGCAATGCAATTTGCAATGAGTGAGCTACCACCATAGCTAAGAAATGGCACAGCTATACCTTTTACAGGCGTTATACCCGAAATGCCAAAGGCATTAATAATAAATGAAAAACCAATTAAAAGCCCCACACCTATGCAAAAAAGATAATACATTTTATTTTGTGCACGATTAGCAATGCGAAAGAGTCTTAATAAAATATAACCAAATAAACACACAAGAGCAAAAAGTCCTATAAATCCTAATTCTTCGGCAATGCCTGCAAGAATAATGTCTGTATGCACATCACTTAAGAATCCAAGTTTGATAAAACCCTCACCTAACCCAGCACCAAAAAAACCGCCGCTTGACATAGCATTAGTGGCGTGATAAATTTGATAAGGTTCAGGTAAGCCGCTTATGCGGAGGTTTTCAGCCCAACCATAGGGTAAAAGTGCTAATACAGAATCTTGTGCGCTTGCCCACCACGATTTGATGCGCAAGATTCTATGCGGGCTTGTAATAATAGCTACAAATGTAGTGCTTATTGTGCCAAGAAATATGACACCAAGTAATCGCAAACTTCCGCCTGCAAAAACAAGCATTACTCCAAGAGTGAGCGCAAGTAGCACAACTTGCCCCAAGTCATTTTGTAATACGGCAATTAGCACAACTGCTACGATAAATAGCGCAAGATAGGGGATAAATATTTTGATTTCATCTTTGATAGAAAGTCGCACATTGCTGACAAATTTGCGCGAAAAGCTCCACGCAAGAAAATAAACAAAACCAATTTTAAAGAGTTCAGAAGGTGCAATAGAGATAAATGGCAGTCTAATCCAACGCTTTGCTCCACCCGCAGAGCTTACAAAGCTTTGAGGAAGAAAATGCATACCTACCATAAGAATGATAGAAACGATAAAGATTGTTACACCTATGTGCTTGAAATGTGTATTGCAATCAATGCGTGAGAGTAACCACATCAGTCCTATTCCAATTATGGCAGCGATAAATTGACGCAATAGAAAATGAAAATGTTCATAATTATAAAGACTTGTGATATATGTTGCCAATGAGTAGGACATTACCACACCGATGCAAATAAGGAGTGTAACTGCATAAAAAAGCTTAGAATCTGCCATAAAACTCACTCTTATCAAAATAAAATTTAGATTTTAACAAAACATTATGAAAATGTAAAATTAAGAAATTACATAGCACTTTGTATGTAAAGCTTAAGGAGGGATAAAGGTGTAGCCTATGGACAAATACCTGTGAGTGTGCTACAATCACAGCTTTAATATTCTAAGATTCTTTAAATTTAAGGTAAGCAATGAAGGCTCTAATTGTGCCACAAGAATATATACGTAATTTTTCCATTATTGCTCATATTGACCACGGCAAATCCACACTCGCAGATAGACTTATTCAAGAATGTGGGGCGGTAAGTGAGCGTGAAATGACTGCGCAAATTATGGATACGATGGATATTGAAAAAGAGCGAGGTATTACCATTAAGGCGCAATCTGTTCGGTTGAATTATCCATACAAGGGGCAAACTTATACACTTAACCTCATTGATACGCCGGGGCACGTGGATTTTAGCTATGAGGTTTCACGCTCTCTTAGCTCGTGTGAGGGCGCACTTCTTGTAGTAGATGCAAGTCAGGGTGTAGAGGCTCAAACCATAGCGAATGTATATATTGCTATGGAAAATAATCTTGAAATTTTACCTGTGATAAATAAAATTGATTTGCCTGCAGCTGACCCATTGCGTGTAGCAGAAGATATAGAATCTACCATTGGGCTTGATTGCACAGATGTGCTTCAAGTAAGTGCTAAAAGTGGTGAGGGCATTAAAAATCTTCTTGAGCGTATTATAGAGTGTATTCCTGCTCCGAGTGGTGATGAAAATGCTCCTACAAAGGCACTTATTTATGATAGTTGGTTTGATAATTATTTGGGAGCGTTAGCATTAGTGCGACTTGTAAATGGAACATTGCGTGTGGGACAAGAAGTGCAAGTGATGAGTAGTGGTAAGAAATATGAGGTGCTTGCGCTGTATTATCCTCACCCTGTGCAGAAGATTCTCACGCAAACGATTGGCTGCGGCGAGATAGGCATTATCTCTCTTGGGCTTAAATCTGTAACAGAAATGGCAGTAGGAGATACAATCACAGATTCTAAGAATCCCACAAAAGTACCTGTTGAAGGATTTCGTCCAGCTAAACCTTTCGTATTTGCAGGGATTTATCCTATTGAAACAGATAAATTTGAAGAATTGCGCGAAGCACTCCATAAGCTCAAGCTCAATGATTCTGCGCTTAGTTTTGAGCCAGAGACAAGTGTGGCTTTGGGATTTGGGTTTCGCGTGGGATTTTTGGGATTACTGCATATGGAAGTAGTTAAAGAGCGATTAGAAAGGGAATTTTCACTCAATCTTATTGCTACTGCGCCAACGGTGGTATATGAAGTTTATATGACTGATGGTTCGAAAGTTCTCGTGCAAAATCCTAGCGAATTGCCAGAAGTGCAAAAGATAGAATCCATTTATGAACCTTATGTGAGGGCAAGTATTATCACGCCGAGTGAATATGTTGGAAATATTATTACATTGCTTTCAAATCGCCGAGGTGTGCAAGAAAAAATGGAATACCTTAATCAATCACGCGTTATGCTGACATACGCGCTACCAAGTAATGAGATTGTAATGGATTTTTATGATAAGCTTAAATCCTGCACAAAAGGCTATGCGAGCTTTGATTATGAACCTATAGAATATCGTCAAGGAGATTTAGTGCGACTTGATATACGCGTAGCGGGGGAAATAGTTGATGCACTTTCAATCATTGTAGATAAATCAAAAAGCTATGAAAAGGGCAGAGCATTAGTAGAATCTATGAAAGAAATTGTCCCTAGACAGCTTTTTGAAGTAGCTATTCAAGCAAGTGTAGGCAATAAAGTCATTGCGCGCGAGAATATAAAGTCTATGGGCAAAAATGTAACTGCAAAATGCTATGGTGGTGATATAACTCGTAAGAGAAAACTTTTAGAAAAACAAAAAGAAGGAAAGAAACGTATGAAAGCTATTGGGAAAGTAGAGTTACCTCAAGAAGCATTCCTTGCTATACTCAAGATTGACGGATAGCAAAATTCGTTAAAATTTGCTATAATCTTACATTTTAATTTGTATTTGGAGAAATAATGAAAGGCATTATATTAGCGGGTGGAAGTGGAACAAGATTGTATCCTACTACTTTGATGCTCTCAAAGCAGCTTTTGCCTATTTATGATAAACCAATGATTTATTACCCGCTCTCTGTGTTAATGCTTGCACAAATTCGTGAGGTTTTAATTATCTCTACCCCCAAAGATACGCCGAGATTCCAAGAGATTTTTGGAAATGGCGAGTGGCTAGGTATGCGGATTGAATACTGCGTGCAAGAATCTCCCGATGGCTTAGCGCAGGGATTAATTCTAGCGCAAGATTTTGTAGGCAGTGATGAAATAGCCTTAATCTTAGGGGATAATGTTTTTTACGGGCAAGGATTCTCGCTAATGCTTTTAGAGGCAAAAGAGGAAGCTAACAAAGGCAAAGCAACTATTTTTTCTTATCGTGTTAAAGACCCAGAACGTTTTGGTGTAGTAGAAATGGACACCAATGGAGCGGTTGTGAGTTTAGAAGAAAAGCCTTGCAAGCCAAAGAGCAATCTTGCTGCCACAGGATTATATTTTTATGATAATACTGCCATAGAGATAGCAAAATCGCTTAAACCAAGCCCACGAGGGGAATTAGAAATTACTGATGTCAATATTGCTTATCTTAAAGCGGGCAAACTTCGTTCTCAAAGTTTAGGGCGCGGCTTCGCGTGGCTTGATACGGGCACGCACGATAGTCTTGTGGAAGCTTCAAGTTTTGTACAAACTATTGAATTAAGACAAGGCTATAAAATCGCGTGTTTAGAGGAAATTGCCTACCACAATGGCTGGATAGATAAAGGGCAGCTTTTACAAAGGGCTGAAAGCTTAAGTAAAAGTGGCTATGGGCAGTATCTTCGCCAACTTTTAGAGGAAAAATAATGAAAAATCTCCTTATCACAGGTGGAGCAGGGTTTATCGGGAGTAATTTTATTCTCTATTTTTTGCATAAATACCCGCAGTATCGCCTTATCAATGTGGATTCTTTAACTTATGCAGGAGATTTGCGCAATCTCCAAGGTGCAGAGAATACGCCAAATTATGAGTTTAGACAAGGCGATATTTGCGATAAAGACTTTATTAAGGAACTTTTTGCGCATTATGATATTGAGGGTGTGATTCATTTTGCCGCAGAATCTCACGTGGATAATTCTATAAAAAATCCAAGTGCCTTTGTAGAAACAAATGTCAATGGCACTTTTAATTTACTGCATAATGCGTATTTAAACTGGTTTGATGCGCCAAGTCGCCCTAAGACAAACAAAGAGCATTGTATTTTTCATCATATTAGCACTGATGAGGTATTTGGCTCATTAGGAGAAAGCGGATATTTTAGTGAATCCACGCCTTATGCACCCAATTCGCCTTATTCTGCTTCCAAAGCTTCAAGCGATATGTTGGTTAGGAGTTATCATCATACCTATGGGTTGAAAACTTTTATCACAAATTGTTCTAACAACTATGGACCAAAGCAGCACGATGAAAAGCTTATTCCTACGATTATCCGTAATGCTTTGGCTGGCAGTGAGATTCCTATTTATGGTGATGGACAAAATATCCGTGATTGGCTTTTTGTGCAAGATCATTGCAAAGCGATTGATAAGGTGTTTCATTCCTCTTATTTTGGGCAGAGTTTTAATATCGGTGGAGAAAATGAGCAAAGCAATATAGAGCTTGCACAAATTATTTGTGAGATGTTGGATAAAAAATGCCCCAAAGAGCGCAGTTACAAAGAGCAAATTACATTTGTCCAAGATAGAGCAGGACACGATAGACGATATGCGATAGATTCTAGTAAAATGACGCGTTTATTTGGGTTCAAACCAAGTGATTTTTATACCAATCTTTCTCAAACAATAGATTTTTATATTTATAAATATACTTCAATTCCTCTTGCGGGGGGGGGGGGTTAATAAACTCTTAATTCTTACTTTTTTGCCTCTTTTATTGCTTTTTATGCACTCCTTTATCTTACGAAAAAGGGAGTTTAGATGAAAGTAAATCACTTCAATTCACACGAAAAAATTTTGCGTTATACCGACAAGATTGATTATTTTATGAATGCGCATAAAACACTTGTTGTTACCGAGTTAGATTTGACAAATAAATGCAATCACCGCTGTCCGGGTTGCTGTGGGCATAATGAAAACAATGCAGAGTTAAGCAAGGAGCAAATTGATGTGATTATTGCAGGACTAAAAAGTCTTGAGAATAAGGGCGTGATTCTATCTGGCGGAGGCGAGCCGACTCTAAGCCCACATTTTAGTTATGCGATAGAGGAGATAAAACGCGCAGGAATGAATATCGGGTGCAATTCTAATGGTGGATTGCTTGATGAGCAAAAGTGTCGTGTGATTGCACAGAATTTGGAGTATTTTAGAATCTCCCTTGATGCGGGAAGTGTGCCAATGTATGAGAAAATACACGGAATGAAACCTCATCATTTCGCTAAAACTTTAGAGAATATTGAGATGTTTGCAAGGATAAAAACACAAATGGATTCTAAAATTAGCTTTGGGATAGGATTTTTAACAAGCCAAGAGACGCGAGAGGATATGGAAAGCTTTGTGAAGCTTATAAAAGATATTACCAAAAGACAAAAAGGCATTGATTTTGTGCAGTTTCGCCCATTTACCGGCGATACTTTTGATATTGCCCCAATCCTTTTGGAACTGCAAAATAAATACGAAGAAGCGGATTTTAAAATCCTAGCAAGTTATCAAAAATATAATCAAATGCACAATGCGGCTAATCGTGGCTATGAGAAATGCCACGGAATGTTTTTTAGCACTTGTATCAGTGCGGATTTCAAAGTTTGGGCTTGTTTGCACTTCCGTCAAAGCCCTGCACATTTGCTCGGAGATTTAAGAGAGCAGAGTTTGGAGGAGATTTGGCGAGGAAGCAGGATAAGAGAAGTGTATGAGAGTATTGATTGTAAGAACTGCCCAATTTTATGCCGAAATGATAATTTTAATAAAACTTTAGATAAACTCCAGCTTGAAGTAATTAACAGCGAATTTTTATAGAATCTTAAGCTTAAATTCTATAATTTTATGCCACAAAAGTTTAAGGGGAGATAATGAGTATTGCTAAATTGGCACGGAGATTAAGGCTAATTGAGGATAAAATTTGCCTAAGGAGATATAATGATAAAAGCTTGTAAAAAATACATAAAAACATTTAAAACGCATTTCAAAAAGTCAAAAAATGCCAAAAAGATAGAAGCAGATAAACAAAGGCTACTAGCACTTTATGAGGAGTATAAATATGTTTGGGAGTAGGAGTTTTATTAGAAATGAGGCAAATGATTTGGTGTTTCTGGGTGAGTATAAAAGAAAATAAAGCTCCGAAGCGTTTATCTCAAAAAATGTCTATGATTTGCTCTTATACCCTTTTTATTATATCTAAAAACTCTGCATAATCTCTAATATACTCACTCTCATCATAATAATCACTAGCAAGTATCATTAGTTTACACCCATAAGAGAAGTTCCGCATTTCTCGCCACATATTTTTGCCAATATACAACCCAACATCAGGGCGATTAAGCCATACAGATTCTTTATTTTTTCCATCATCAAGCACAAACTCACACGCGCCATCTATAGCTATTACAAGTTGTTCTAGCTCTTTGTGAGCGTGGAATCCTCGCGGCAAATCTGGCGAGGTATCAAACATATAATACACTCTTTTTATAGCAAAGGGCAAGTTTTTAAGAGATTCTAAGGATACTAATTTGCCGCGTTCATCGCCTATGGTTTGGAGTGAGAGAAGTTTATAATTCATCTTGTAACCTTAAGCCACATTGAAACTTAAGGGAATAACAAGGTTTATCTTATGCCCCCCCCCCCATACTTTATGAGCATACATCATATAATCATTAATATACTCGCCTTTGTTATAAGGTGTATTGCTCATCACAAGCAACACGCAACCTTTGGAGAAATCAAACATTTCTTTCCATAGCATTTTGCCTACATACAAGCCTTGTTTTGGACTATCAAGAGTGAGGACTTTTTGGCTTTTACCATCATCAATTTTTACCTTGCAACTCCCACTTAGAGCGACAAATAAAAATTCAGAATCTCTATTAGCGTGTCTCCCTCTAACCGCGCTTGGATTAACATCAAAGATATAAAACACTCTTTTAATCTCAAAAGGGCAGTTTTTTTGGTATTCACACGCGACTAAAGAGCCTTTTTCATCGCTAAAATCAACAAAGTCTATCAATTCATAATTCATCATTTTTCCCAATTTGCATTTATCAAATCACATTATACAAAAACTTTTATGAAATTATCCGCATTTTCTCACAAGACAAAACACTTCTAGTTATATTTAAATTATTAAAATTTTATGATAATATCCCAAATACAAATTCTAAAAAGTTTGGAGCAATAAGGCAAAGATAATGAAAACTTATGTGATTATTTTGGCAAGTGGGATTGGGAGTAGATTGAGTGAATCTCTGCTAAAACAATTGAGTAAAATTGCTGGAAGGGATAGCAATGATACACCCTCTCTCTGATGTGCAGAGTAAAAATATAGGTGAGAATACAAAAATTTGGCAGTTTTGCGTAGTGCTACCAAATGCCGTAATCGGCGAGAATTGCAATATTTGTTCGCATTGCTTTATTGAAAATGATGTGAAGATCGGCAATAATGTAACGATAAAATGCGGTGTGCAGGTATGGGACGGAATCACAATTGAAGATGATGTTTTTATCGGCGCAAATGTAAGCTTTACTAATGATAAATATCCCCGCTCTAAGCAATATCCTAGCACTTTTGCAAAAACGCTTATCAAAAAGGGCGCGAGTATCGGGGCGGGAGCGGTGATATTGCCCGG
This sequence comes from Helicobacter hepaticus ATCC 51449, assembly GCF_000007905.1. NCBI lineage: Bacteria > Pseudomonadati > Campylobacterota > Epsilonproteobacteria > Campylobacterales > Helicobacteraceae > Helicobacter > Helicobacter hepaticus. Next base: position 94,650 of record NC_004917.1, on the reverse strand, counting down.
AATCATCATTGGCGAGCGTGCTACTATTGCCGCAGGTGCAGTTGTAACTAAAGATGTGGGCGATGACTGTACGATTATCCCTCAAATTACCTTGCGGGGGGGGGGCGTTATAAATAATCCCTTATTTGCTACTCTTTCAAATATTAAAATAAAATCTAAAAATCCCAAAAACTCATATCAAGCTATAAATAACAGAGTAAATAACCATGGGAAGGCGATGTGATGAACACATATACCTTTCCGCTCATAGGCAAACATATTTCCCTGCGCTTAGTTTGTTTAAGTGATGCGGGTTTTATTTATTCTCTACGGAGTGATAAAAAGGCACAATTTTTAACGCAAACCACAGGTGGAATCTCATCACAAGAGCAATGGATAGCAGAGTATAAAAAACGTGAGGCTTTAGGCAAAGAGTTTTACTTTATTATCCAATCCTTAGAAGAGCAATCTTTTGGAGCGATACGAATCTATGACTTTAAAGAAGATAGTTTTTGTTGGGGAAGTTGGATTATCAAAGATGACGCACCAAGCTACACTGCCATAGAATCCGCACTTTGCTTATATGCTTTTGGGTTTTATACACTTGGATTTGCTAATGCGCGTTTTGATGTGAGAAAGGCAAATACGCAAGTCGTAGCATTTCATAAACGATTTGGAGCAACAATTATTGCCCAAGATGCACTCAATTTTTACTTTAGTCTCTCTAAAGAGGATTTTAAGGCTATACCTAAGGCATTTGTGGCATTTCTGCCCCCACATTTATCAAATTTATCAAAAGGAGAATAAATGAAAGAAAAAATACAAAATGTGATTTTTGAAGCCTTAAGAAATCTCGCTGATGAAATACAGCACGATGAGCTTAAAACGCCTACATTAGAAACAAAAATTTATGGCATAGATGGACATTTAGATTCTTTGGCACTTGTGAGTTTTATCGCAGATTTAGAAGAAATGCTAAGTGCTTTAAATATCCATATTGTCTTAGCTGATGAAAAAACGATGAGTGCGAGAAACTCACCTTTTAAAGATGTGGCAACACTCACTTCTTATATCCTCACAAAAGTTCAAGTTAATGAATAAAGTTATTGTTATAACAGGCACTAGAAAGGGCATCGGTAAGGATTTAAGTGAATATTATTTGCAACAAGGGCATATCGTGTGCGGTTGCTCTCGTGGAAAAGGAAGTATAGAATCTCACAATTATAGGCATTTTGAGCTTGATGTGAGTGATGAAAAGGCAGTAGTAGCAATGATTAGAGAAGTAAAAAAAGAATTTGGAAAAATTGATGTTTTGCTTAATAATGCTGGCATTGCCTCTATGAATCATATTCTTACTACACCTTTTAGCACAATGCAAAATATTTTTAATACCAATGTTTTTGGGAGTTTTTTGTTTTTACGCGAAGTGGCTAAGGTAATGGTGCAAGATTCTAAAAAACACAATGCAGATTTTAAGCGCACTATGCCTTATAGGATTGTCAATTTTGCTACCATAGCAACGCCCCTAAGATTAGAGGGAGAGGCGATTTATGCTGCCTCGAAGGCGGCTTTAGTCAATCTCACGCAAGTTGTGGCAAAAGAATTAAGCGAGTTTGGTATTACGCTTAATGCTGTGGGTCCTACGCCTGTGCCAACAGATTTAATCAAAAATGTGCCAAAGGCAAAAATGGATTCTCTTTTAAATCAACAGGCTATCAAGCGATTTGGAAGCTTTGAAGATGTTTTAAATGTGATTGAATTTTTTTGTGATGAAAAAAGTCATTTTATTACAGGGCAGGTAATCTATCTAGGAGGGGTAAATGCCTGATTTTTTGCAGCGAATATCCTATTTTAAAGAAAATATTGCTTTTATTTGCGATGATAAATCTTATACCTATGCAGCTTTACTTCAAAGTATAGAATCTAAAAGACAATCCTTGCAGATACCACAAGGTAGTATTGTGGCAATAGTGGGAGATTATAGCTTTGCGCAAATCACTTATTTTTTTGCTCTTTATCGCAAAAAATGTATTATTGTGCCCATTCTTCCTAGAAATATGGATTTTGATGTGGGTGAATTTGGTATTGAATTTATATTACAAGTCCATAATGGAGCAATTAAGCGCGTAGATTCTCAAAAATATGAATTACTCCAATCTTTGAAAGATTCTAAGCAAAGCGGGTTAATTCTCTTTTCAAGTGGCAGCACAGGCAAACCAAAGGCTATCGTGCATAGTTTAGATACTTTCCTTGCAGCATATAGTGCAAAAAAAGCAAACCCTCTAAGGGTGCTAAGCGTGTATTTACCTGACCATATTGCAGGTATTGACGTGGTGTGCAATACTCTAGGTGGAGGTGGGACTTTGGTAATCCCTAAGCAAAGGCAGCCACAATTTATTTTAAGTGCTCTAAAGCAATATGAGATTGAGATTTTACCCGCTTCACCGACATTGCTTAGGCTTTTGCTTTTATCAGATATAACCAAGTATGATTTAGATTCCTTAAAGTTAGTTATTTATGGTAGTGAGCCAATGAGTGAAGCACTCTTAGCATCTTTGCACCAAGCATTGCCCCATACGAACTTTAAACAAGGCTTTGGCACAAGCGAAACCAATGCAATGAAAACAAAAAATATGCAAGAGTTTTTTAAAATTGTCAATGCTTCTTATAAGATTGTCAATAATGAGCTTTTTATCAAATCCCCCACACAAGCACTTGGCTATCTTAACGCGGATAATAGTGTCTTTGATGAGCAAGGATATTTTGCTACGGGGGATTTAGTAGAAGTGAGAGAGGAAGAGGGGCAAAAGTATATAAAGATTATAGGACGAGCTAAAGAAGTCATAAATGTTGGGGGCGAAAAAGTGCTGCCTCAAGAAATAGAGGGAATATTGCTAAAAATGCCCTATATTCAAGATTGTCTTGTTTATGGAGAATCTAATGCGATTACAGGGCAAAGCGTGAGTGCGAAAGTCGTTTTAGATGCTAAAGTTTTATTTTCAAATTTAGAACTCAAAAAACAAATAAGAATCTTCTGTAAAGATAAACTTGCAGCTTTCAAAATCCCTACAAAAGTAGAAATTGTAGAATCTTTAGCAATGAGTGAGAGATTCAAAAAATTGAGAAATGTTCGTGGGGGGGGGGCGTTAAATATTTCCCTTTTTGTCATTATTTTGGAGTCTCAAGTGGATTCCAAAAATGGCACATTCACTTTTATTTGCAATACATATTCTCAAAATCGCAAAAAATCGTCTTATTCTCCATATCTAAAAATATGCACAAATCATCTCTTTGTGCCTTCTAATAATTATTATATGCAGAGGGCAGGGTAATGAAAATAGATAATCTTTGCCCTTTTTTAGCAAAAATAGCACAATGTGATGAGCATTTAAATGCTATTATTTATGATGGACAAAGATTTACCTATGGGGATTTATGGGCAGCATTCAAAGAGCAATTAACATTTTTAGATTCTATAAAACCTAGTGTTATAGGTATTGTAGGAGATTATGATATAGAGAGCGTGAGTTTTTTGCTCGCGTGCATACAAAAAAAACATATTATTGTTCCTTTTGTGGAGCATACACCTGAAGATTCGCTCAAGTGCCAAGAAGCACAAATTGATTATCTCTATACAGGGGGAAAAATTACATCAATTCATTCTCCTGTCAAAAAACACACACTTTTAGAATCTTTATTTAGAGAGCATAAGTCGGGTTTAATTCTCTTTTCAAGTGGCAGCACAGGCAGACCGAAAACTATGGTGCATAATTTGGATAATCTCTTAAATGTCTATTTGTCTAAAAAGACCAAAAAGATGAATGTTTTACTTTTTTTACTTTTTGACCATATTGGAGGGTTAAATACGCTTTTTAATACCCTAAGTATGAATGCGTGCGGAGTTGCTATAAAGCATCGTAAAAATATTGATTTATTATGCAAGACTTTATCAGATTATCACATATCGCTTCTTCCCGCAAGTCCAAGTTTGCTTAATCTTATGTTATTGAGCGAAGCACATAAAAAGTATGATTTGAGTGCTTTAAAAGTCATTACTTATGGGACAGAAAAAATGCCAGATTCTTTATTGAAGCGATTAAAAAGTGCTTTTCCAAAAGCGCATTTTCACCAAACTTTTGGGACAAGCGAGGTGGGAATCACACAAACAAAAACCAAAGAAAATGCTATAAAGTTGGAAAATATTGATTATAAAATCATCAATAATGAGCTTTATCTTAAATCTAAAACACAGACTTTGGGCTATCTTAACGCAGATAATAGTGTCTTTGATAATGAGGGATATTTCGCCACAGGGGATTTGGTAGAGATTATAGAATCTAATGGAGAGGAATACCTTAAAATCATTGGGAGAAGCAAAGAAGTCATAAATGTTGGGGGCGAAAAAGTGCTGCCTCAAGAAGTTGAAAACATACTTTTAGAAATGTCAGATATTAAGGATTGTCTTGTTTATGGAGAATCTAATGCGATTACAGGGCAAAGTGTGAGTGTGAAAATAGTGCTTAGTCAAACTAATGCTCTTTTAAATAATATCCAATTAAAAAAAATCATTAGAATGTATTGTAAAGATAAACTTGCAGCTTTCAAAATCCCTACAAAAGTAGAAATTGTAGAATCTTTAGCAATGAGTGAGAGATTCAAAAAACTACGACTTATCGGGGGGGGGGGATAATAGAGTAATATTTTTCTCTATTTGCTCTCTTAAAAGGGCAAATCTTGTGCGTGGGGAGCTTAAGCTATGCGCGTAAGATTCCCAAATAATTTCAATCATCTCAAAGTGTGTATTGCAGGCAAAAATGCGATTGCGCTTAATGCGCTTAAACTTTTGCGCTCAAAATTTGCTCACGATGAGATTTGTATAATCCCAAATCGTGATGATGTGGGCATAGACACTTGGCAACCCTCACTTTTAAAATATGCTTTACAAACAAGTATCCCTGTCTGCACATTAGAGCAAGTGCAGCAAATCCCAAATGTGCTTTTCCTCTCTTTAGAATTTGATAGACTGCTTAAAGTAGAGCAATTTGCTAGCAAGAGGCTTTATAATATCCACTTCTCCGCCTTGCCTAAATATAAGGGCGTTTATACTTCTATCACACCGATTTTAAATGGTGAGCGCACAAGCGGTGTTACTTTGCATTGTATTGATAATGGCATTGACACAGGAGATATTATCGCGCAAAGAATTTTTGAACTAGGCTTGCAAGAGAGTGCGCGGGATTTGTATTTTAAATATTTGGCGCAAGGCTTTTTATTACTTAAAGAAAATGTGGATTCTTTGATCACAGGTGGCTTTAAGCGCACTAAGCAAGATTTTACGCAATCGTGCTATTTTTCACGCACAGAGATTGATGTGAAAAATATCAACATAAATCTTAAAAAAACAAGTTTTCAAATCCATAATCAATTAAGAGCCTTTATCTTTAGAGAATATCAGCTCCCGCGTTTAAGGGGTGTGAGGGTGGCAAAAAGCATTTTAAGCGAGGAATTTATCGGAGCAAATGTCTTTGAGGAAAGTGAGAATGAGTTTATTCTATCGGGTATTGATGGCTTTAAGATTATCGCACAAAAAGTAGATATTCTTGCGGGGGGGGGGGGGTATAATCCTTTATATAAAGCCCTTCTGCTTTATACTTTTTTCAATCTTTTTTTCTACTCAAAAAATTCTTACACATTATTTTGTCTATATTTACATTTATGCACACGCACAAGCATATTTTACAAAAAGGAGCTTGTATGATAAATACGCATAATTTCCCCAAAATTGAGGGCAGATATATTAATTTACGTGAGGCGGAGGTAAGCGATTCTGCTTTTATCCTCTCTTTAAGAACGGATAAGAAAAAAGCGCAATATATTCATAAGACGCAAAATAACTTGCAAAATCAAATAGCTTATATGAATCGCTATAAGAGTTTAGAGAATGAGTGGTATTTCATCGTAGAGGATAAGCAAGGGAAGAGTCTAGGGACAAATAGCATTTATCCTACTTATAATCAATTTGTTTTAGATTCTCATTTATGTTTTTATGAGATTGGACGCTGGATTATGAGCGATGAGGCGAGTTTTTTGCAAGTTTTAGAATCTGATTTGCTCACAAAACAGGCATTTTTTGAGATTTATAAACTAGATGATAAAAATGTCTTTACAACAAATCCCAAAAATACGCGTGTCTTAAACTATCATCTTAAATTTGGTGCGCTTAAAGCGGGATTTGATGAGAAAGAGGGCTTAGAGATTTTGCTTTTAACACAGCAAGATTATCAAAAGCACAAACCAAAAATGACTTTATTATTACATAAGGAGTGAGTATGGAAAATACAATAGAAAAACGCATTTATAGGATTTTAAGCAGTGTTTTGGATATGTGTGTAGATGAAAGCACACATATTTGTATGGAAAATTGCGAACAATGGAGTTCTTTAGCACATATTGATATTGTAATGAGCGTAGAGGAAGAATTTGGCATTTGCTTTAAAGAGAGTGATTTAGCCTCTATTGTCTCTCAAGAATCACTTATTTTAAAGGTGCAAGAGATTTTATCTCATAATAAAAAGGCTTTATAATGATTCGCTTACCTATTCACCATATTGGCATTGCGAGTGCAGATATACATAAAGAGTTAAGTATTTTTAAGAGTCTTGGATTTATCAAAGAAGATGAGTTTATAGATAAGATGCAGGGAGTTAAAGGGATATTTGTGATTCCAAGTGATAGGGCATTGCCACAATATCGCTTTGAGCTTTTAGAAAATTTGCACGAAGAGGGTCCGCTTACAAATTACCTCAAAAACAAGACAAAAATGTATCATATTGCTTATAAGAGCGAGGATATACAAAAAGATATGCAATCCCTGCTAATAGCGGGGGGGGGGGGGTAATATGCTCATAACGCCCATTACGAGTGCAAGTTATTTCAAAAAAATTTGCTTTGTTATGCTTAAAAACCGCTTGCTAGTGGAATTAGTAGAAGAAAAATAAGTGGAGGAAACAATGGAATTAGATGTATTTAAAGAAAATCTCACGCGAAAAGAGATTTTAGAATTTGCAAGATTGAGAGAAAAGCACGCAAATGTATTTAAAAAATGTAAGATTAATATTCATAGAAATCACGCTTTTGAGGCGATTATCAGTATTATCAATCCTTTTTTGCAAAAAAGTGGTATTTTTGGCGAATTTAATCTTAGCTCTTATGATGAGAGCTTTTTGTTTGCCTTTATGCAAGAGGAAGTGTGGCAAAAGGCGGATTTGGAGATAGTGTGGATTGATTTTAATCATTATAAAAACACAGCGATTTTGCCCTATCTTTTAGAGAGGCTAAAGGCATTAAGACATCTTTCTTTAGCTCCTATTTTGGTTATTGCTTTAGATATTGATACGAATATTGATGAAGATTCAGAGGATTTAAAAGCATTTTTAGACATTAGCGATTGTGAGATTGTTTTTATCTCTCATCTTTTAAGTGGGTTTAATAAAAGTGATTTAATAGATGAGGTGAAAAGTAAAATCACAGGCTCAAGACTAAGTAATTTCGCCTGTGTGAAGCTCGCACAGCTACTTGGGCTTGTGTGGATTCCAGCTTTTTTGCTTCCTCATCTAAAGGCAATCGTATGTGATTTGGACAATACGCTTTATCGTGGTATTTTAGGTGAAGATGGTATAAGTGGAATTATAATCAATGAGGATTATCAAAACTTGCAAAAGCAGATTCTCTCCTACAAAAAGCAAGGATTTTTACTTGCCATTGCTTCAAAAAATGAGGAGGAGGATGCAAAAGAGCTTTTTAAAACAAGAAAAGATTTTGTGCTTCAATGGGGAGATTTTGATATGAAAAAAATAAATTGGAATCCTAAAGCCCAAAGCTTGCAAGAGATAGCGCAGAGATTTAATATAGGATTAGATTCTATACTTTTTATTGATGATAATCTCGCTGAAGTGCAAAGTGTGCAAAGTTTGGGTGTAAAAACGATTTTAGCAACCTCACCATCTGAAGTATTAAGAATCCTTAGTCTTTTCCCACAATTAAAAAAGATAAATGTAAAAAGAGAAGACTTACTGCGTTCTTTAGATATAAGAGCAAATGTGCAGCGAGAATCTTTTAAAGAGTTGCCTAAGAGTGAGTATTTTGAAAGCCTTTGTATGCAGCTGGAGTTTTGCATAAATGATATAGATAATGTAGAGAGGATTGAAGAGCTGCTCAACAAAACCAATCAATTTATCGCAAACTACACACGCCCGAGTCTAGAGCAAGTGCGAGGGTGGATTATGGATAAGCAATATTGTGTTGTGTCTATTGCGATGCAAGATAAGCTAAGCGATAGTGGGATTATTGGCATTTTTGTAGGCAAAAGTGAAGAGACTCATTTATGTCTTATTGACTTATGCGTGAGTTGTCGCGCACTTGGTAGAAAGATAGAGGATATTATGCTTTTTCAATCTTTAAGCTTAATGGCAGATTATTTAAAAGTAAAAAAAGAGAATGTTAAGGTGTATTATCAAAATGGAGCGAGAAATGCGCCATTTTTGAGTTTTCTTGACTCTTTGAATAGAGAATCCAAAAGTGAAAATTTTGTGATTCTCAAAGTTTCAGAGCTAGATACAGACGGACTTAAAATCAACATAAAGGAAGTAAAATGAAAAAAGAACAGCAAAGACTAGAAAACATCGCACAAGATTACGATAATCCACTCCAAGCCAAAGAAGTAACGAACTTGGAGATATTTTATGGATTTGAGATTTTTAAGAGATTTTATCGTGGTGGTGATGTTTTAGAAATGGGTCCCGCAGAGGGAGTGATGACAAAGTATTTAGTGGATTATGTAGAGAATCTTGAAGTTTTAGAGGGTTCCTCGCATTTTGCTAAGAATCTAAAAGAGAAATTTCCTCATTTAAATGTGCATAATGCTTTATTTGAGGAGTTTAAGCCAAGCAAGAAATATGATTGTATCATAATGGGACACGTTTTAGAACACGTAGAATCTCCCAAGCAAATCTTAGAATTAGCCAAAAAATGGCTTAAGCCTAATGAAAATAATTCGGGGGGGGGGGGTATAATTCTCTCTTTAGTGCCTAATTCTCATTCTATTCATCGTCAAGCTGCGGTTAAAATGGGTTTATTAAAGAGTGAAGATTCTATGAGTGAGGCAGATATTTTTCACGGGCATAGACGTATTTATGACTTACAATCTTTACAAAAAGAGTTTGATAGAGCAGGATTAAAGGTTATTGATAGTGGTGGTTATTGGCTCAAGCCTTTATCAAACGCTCAAATACAAGCGCATTGGGATTCTCAAATGATTCTTGCATTTATGGAGTTAGGGGAGGCTTATCCACAAATAGCAGGGGATATTTATGTTGTGGCGCAGTAGCATCAAACATTAAATTGTAGGGTTTTGATTATTGTAATAACAACCTTCGGGCATTAAACTTGTGTCAATATTGTTTTAATTTTGCTAAAATAAGGGCAAATATCATTAAGGAACAATAGAAAGAATGAAAAACTTGTTATTTATTTTTGGGACGAGACCCGAAGCGATAAAATTAGCTCCTGTGATGCTAGAATTTAAAAAATATCCTCAAAAATATAATGTTATCCTCTGCAATACAGAACAACAAAAAGAGTTATCTCATCAAGCTTTGAATTTTTTTGGCTTAAAAGCGGATATAAATCTAGGAGTAATGGTAGAAAATCAGAGTTTATCATCATTGCAGGCTAGAATTTTAGTAAAATTAGAAGAGGTTTTTAAAAATCATAAAGTTGATGGGGTATTTATTCAAGGAGATACGATGAGCGTTTTCGCAGGTGCGCTCACTAGCTTTTATCATAAGGCGGCTATTTTTCATATTGAAGCAGGATTGCGTTCTTACGATTTATTTGAGCCATTTCCAGAAGAAGCAATAAGGCAAATGGTAAGCAGAATTACAACCCTGCATTTTGCACCAACGAAAAAATCTGCTAAATCTCTTAAAAAAGAGGGAATAAGCAAAGATAAAATCTATCAAGTAGGCAATACAGGAATTGATGCACTTTCTTTACTCAATAAAAAAGCATTGCAAAGTGCATCAAAATTTTGGAAATCAAAAAATGTGAATGTTATCAGGGGGGGCATAGTATTGGTTACTGCTCATAGAAGAGAAAATCACGGGCAGAGACTAGAGTATATTTTAGATTCTATAGAGGTACTATCTTCCAAATTCCCCTCTCATCAATTTATCCTACCGCTACACCCTAATCCAAATGTAAAAAATAGAGTTTGCCAAAGGTTATCTATACATCAAAATATCATTCTTACAGAGGCTTTAGATTATCCTCAACTTGTTTATATATTGCAAAAAGCAAAACTTGTTTTAACAGATAGTGGAGGCATACAAGAGGAAGCTCCAACTTTTGGTGTACCTATTTTAATCTTGCGCCATAGGACAGAAAGAATGGAGGGTGTCAAAAAGGGATTTGCAAAACTTGTAGGCACAAAGAGTAGTGAGATTATTAAAGAAGCAACAAAGGTTTTGTCTCAAGGTTACACAATAGATGGTGTAAATCCCTATGGAGATGGAAAGGCAAGCCAAAAAATTGAGAAAATTATAAGGAGATTTTTAAATGGATAAATTAGTAAGTATAGTCCTGCCTACTTTTAATGGAGAGGAGTTCCTAGCCCAAAGTATAGAGAGTGTATTAAAACAGAGTTATAAAAATTTAGAATTGATTATTGTCAATGATTGCTCTACTGATAGCACACCTCGCATTATAGAAGAATTTGCAAAAAAGGATTCTAGGATTAAAATCATTCATAATGCAATCAATCAAAAGTTACCAAAGTCTCTCAACATAGGCTTTAATGCGGCAAGTGGAGAATATTGGACTTGGACTTCAGATGATAATTATTATTTAGAAAATGCGATTGAGGAAATGGTAGCCTACCTTGAGGAAAATCCAAATAAAGTGCTTGTTTGCACAGATTATACCATTATCGAGCACAATGGTTTAAAAGAGCAAGATTTCATCGCAAGTGCAAAGATAGAAGATTTGATTTCTTATGATAGTGTAGGGGCGTGTTTTTTATATAGAGCCAAAATAGCAAGACTCACGGGAGAGTATGATGAATCTCAATTTAAAGTAGAGGATTATGATTTTTTTCTAAAAATAGGACTTGCAGGAGAAATAGGAGTAATTCATAAAAAGCATTATGTATATAGGCGACACCCAAATAGTTTAACCCATACCCAATCACTAGGTGAAGTTACTGGGAAAACAGAGAATTTATTGCAGAAATATTTACCCTTATACTTAGAAAAGTATCCAAACTTAAACCTAAATCTAGCATCTAAGTTGAGATTATGTTTTATCAATGGAGATGATACTAAATTGAAAGAATTTTGGAAAGAAGTTTCTCCAAAAGAAAAAAGAGATTTTTATGTTCATTTGAGGAATTGTTATGTCGGACTAAAAGATAGAAAATATAGAGACTATATTTTTAAACTTGGCTTGTTGTATCGTCTAAAGTTTTGGATTTGGTTCTTAAGTAGAAGAAATAAATTAAGGCAAACAAGATGAGAAATATTTATGTTTTTTATCCTACGCAAGTTATCGGCGGCGCAGAATTACTCTTTGTGCGATTGCTTAATTTTATCTCACAGCATTACCCACAGATAAGAGTAGGCTATATTAATTTTACAGAGAGTTGTATCAATGAATTTTTAAGTGAGGGTGTGGAGAAAATCGCAGTAGATAAAAGCATTACTTTGCCTGAAAATTCTACGATTATTGCTCCTCCTTTTTGTCTCTATAAATTTCCAAAAATAAAAACCAAAAATCTTTTCTTTTTATTTTGGGTATTACATATGGAAGAGATGAACGATACAATGTGTTATTTGTCAAGAACAACCCGAAAAAATGTTATTGACAAAGTGCAAACAATGATAACTCATAACGCCTTAATCTGTATGGACGAAGTAACTAGAATTGCTACAAAGGAATTTTGCTCCTATGAGGTGAATGAAAAGATAATTATGCCCGTAGTGCTTGAAGATTATCCCTGCTCATTTACTAAAGAATCTTTAATTGATGAGGAGTGCATTAATCTCGCTTGGGTGGGGAGGCTAAGTAGGGATAAAATTTATGCTTTAATCAATTTAATGGATAATTTAGAAAAATTAAAGATAGAAAAAAAGATAAAGTTACATATCATTGGAGAGGGAGATTCTAAGCATCTTATTGGAGAATATAAGAATTTTGAAATAATTTATCTAGGCACGCTCTCGCCCAAAGATTTGCCTTTGTATCTCCAAAATAATGTGGATATTTGCTTTGCTATGGGAACTTCTATGTTAGAAGCTGAAAAATGCGGTGTCCCTGCTGTAATGGTGTTTTTTACTATGGAAAAATCCTCTAGTGATTGCTTCCTTTGGACATTTAAGCTTAGAAATTATGTTTTGGGCTATGAAATGAATTTAGGTTTAATCCCTGAAAAAGAGCTAATGAGTTTAGAGCAGATTTTAAATGATTTTTTAGCCAATATGTCTCATCGTTCCAAAGAGGCAAGAGAGCATTTTGAGAGTTTTTTGATAGAGAAACATATAGATAAATTTTTGCAATGTGTGAATGAAACTTCGTATTCAAAAAAAATTTTGAGTAAAGAAAAATCAAGAATTAAGGCAGAGCGTATTAAATTAAAATTATTTAAAAAATTAAGGAAAGTTTTGACATAATCCATTTCATTTTTTGTTCTTAAATACCATATTGTGTATTTTGTAAATAGGAGGGGGGGGTATGAACAAAGGTATAAAAGCTACAATAAGACGATGTCTTTATATCAAAAATGATATGTATAAGGGCAATTTAAGAACAAAAATTTATCTCCCTCTTTTTTTCTTTAAATTTCCTTTATTGCTTAAGCGTTTTAAAGATAATCGTGTAGATTATCGCCTCTTTTTTATATTGCCTATTTTGCGTAAAAGAGGCAATCAAGAAAAATTAGAATTCATAGAACAAACACAAAATAACTATAAGACTATTTTGCAAAGGATTCAATCTGCCTCCAAAGAGGGAAAACCTGTTAGAGTAGGGTTTTTAATCATCTCTGATTGTGTATTTTCTGCCCGAGCAATCTTTGAGCAAATGCTTAAAGATTGCACATTTGAACCTTTTGTGCTTGTAATACCTGATACTTCAAGAGGAGAAGAGAGAATGTTTAGAGAAATGACAAAGACTTATAAAAGTCTTTGTGAATCTTACCCAGAGTATAAAGATAAGATTTTACATTCTTATGATGAGACAAAAAAAGATTTTATTGATTTTAGCTCTACTTTGGATATAGCGTATTTTGATAATCCTTATGATTCTATGGTGTATAAATTTTATACGATATTTTATTTATCACAATTTGCTTTAAGTATTTATATGCCTTATGGTTATACAGGGTATTTAAATTATACTTTAGGTGTTTATGCTACTTTGGAATATAGTTTATTGTGGAATATTTATGTAGAAAATCAAAATAATTGTGAATTGATTAAAACTCATCAAATAGCAAAAGTTAAGAATCTCAAACTCATAGGTTATCCAAAGTTAGATTCTTTAGCAAAATTCTTAGCACAAGGGCAAGAAAGTAATAAGGAGAGAAAGCAAATCATCATCGCTCCTCATCATACTTTAACCTTAGAGGATTTTCCTTTATATCTCTCCAATTTTATGCGCCTAAGCGAATTTTTCTTAAAACTCCCTAAGCTTTATCCTCAAATTGATTTTATTTTTCGTCCACACCCTCTTTTATTTACGCACCTCATAAGATTTAAGATTTATGAGCGAGGGGGGGGGAATAGCGAACTCTTTGTGGAAAATTATCTCCAACAAATCGCACAAATCCCCAATATGATTTACCAAGAGGGTGGGGATTATTTCGAGAGTTTTGCTACTTCTTCCGCACTAATCCACGATTGTGCCGGATTTATGGCAGAATGGCTCTACACTGATAAACCTGAAGCCTTTATTATAGAATCTCAAGATACGATTGAGCGAGAATTTACGCCTTTTGGCAAAGAAATATGCAAACATATCTACCTTGTCTCTAGTGAAAAGGACATTATAAATTTTATAGATTCTGTTGTATTACAAGAACAAGATTCTATGAAGCAATCTCGTCTTACTTTTGCCAAAGAATATATCAAAATCAATTATCCCAATGTTGCACAAATGTGTGTTAGGGAGTTGAAATCTTTCTTGCAGGAGTATAGGGAATGAAACGATTTATCTTTGATTTAGATGGAACAATTACCAAAGAAGAAACCTTGCCCAAAATAGCAAAATTCTTTAATGTCCAAGCAGAAATAGATAATCTCACGCAAGAGACAATCGCAGGAAATATTCCTTTTATGGAATCTTTTATCTCTCGTGTGAATATTTTGGGTAAATTGCCTGTGGATAAAATTGCAGATTTGCTTGAGCAAATAGAAATATATGAGCATTTAAATGCGTTTATAAAGGAATATAAACGTCAATGTTGTATAGCTACAGGGAATTTAGAATGCTGGATTGACAAACTTGTAGCAAAGGTTGGTTGTGAGACTTTTAGCTCTAGTAGCATTTTGCAGGATAATAATGTCTTAAAACTCACCCACATTCTCAAAAAAGAATCCATTGTCAAGCAGTTTCAAGCACAAGGGCAAAAAGTGATTTTTATAGGTGATGGGAATAATGATGTAGAAGCGATGAGGTTAGCAGATATTTCCATAGCCTCTGGTATCACGCATAAACCATCACCGGGTGTTTTATCTGTTGCGGACTATGCAATCTTTAGCGAGGAGGCATTATGCAGACTGCTTTATCAGTTGTTATAAGTTGTGCGGGGATTGGTTCTAGGCTGGGGCTTAATTCTACAAAAGCCTTAATAAACATTGATGGTAAATCCTTGATTGCTTGGCAATTAGAGCTTTTTAAAGATGTAGAAGATGTGCGCATTGTTGTAGGATTTCAAGCGTCTTTGGTGATTGAGGAAGTTTTGAAATATAGGAAAGATGCGATTTTTGTTTATAATCATAATTATTTTGATACCAAAACGGGAGCGAGTTTTTATCTAGGAGCAAGGGATGCAAATACTTATGTAATGGAGTATGATGGAGATTTACTCGTTAATCCCCAAGATATGGCAATGCTTTTAAACCAAAGTGGAGAATGGATAGCTTATACAGATATAAGCTCAAGTGAGCCGGTGTTTGTAAGCGTCAATAGTGCGGGAGAAGTGGAATCTTTCTCTCGTCAAAATGGTGATTATGAATGGACAGGACCTTGTTGCATTAAAAGAGAAAATGTAAAATTCACTTCAGGTAATGTCTATAATCAGCTAGAGACTTATCTACCGCTTAGAGGGATTAAAATCCGTGCAGTGGATATAGACACTTATGATGATTATCAAAACGCACTTAAAATCTTAAAACAATGGAGGAGAGAATGAATTTTTTAAAAAAACTCAAGAATAAAATCAAAAGATATTTTACTAAACCTTTTAAACTAGTGATTCCACAAGAATATGCTAAAGATTTGCAGCTATGGAATAATAATAGAGGTGTTTTTAGCACTTCTTATGAAGCCATCTGTGCAGTGATTTCGCAAAATTCCGAGAAAACTCCTTTGTTTTATTTAACAAGCAAATTTTGGAATCTTAAAAGTGTGTTACCTGCGAGATTTGAAGAGCAAAAAACATTTATAGAATCTAGCTTTATTCCTAAGCTCCAAAAGAGTGATACTCTACTAGATATGGGTTGTGCAAATGGAGAATGGACGTTTATATTTGCTCCTTTTGTCAAAAAAATTATGGCGTATGATTATTCTCCTGCCTTGATAGAGGGTGCAAGGGAAATTAATCAAAAAGATTTTGCCCATATTTCAAACATTACTTTCAATCAAGGTGATGTAAGCACTCTAAAAATAGAACAAACTTATGATTGTATTTCTTTTATGGGGGTTTTAACTTGTATTTTAGAATGGGAAAAGTGCGAGAATATTCTATCCAAACTCTATACTGCTTTGCGGGGGGGGGGGCTTATGATTTATAAAGATAATACCAACTCTAGCGCGGAAGATTTTTATTACTATGCAAATGGGAATTATTGGATGGTGGCGCGAAGTCGCGCGAAATATTTAGCACTTTTTGAAAAGTTAGGGTTTAAAATCGTGCAGGAGAAAATTATACATACCGTTACACAAGAGATTGCGAACACTCAAAGAGCAGTAGAATCTTATATGTGTATCTTACAAAAGGAGTAAGCAATGAAATCAAAGCCTTGCAAATCTAAGGTGGAGAGCTTTTACCCACCCAAATGTTGCTCAAATCATCACAAATCTCGCACAATATAAGATTCCACTTACCCAAGAGGAAATGAGACAATGGAAGCAGTTGAAAAATCAAAAATAGTTGGAATCATCGGTGGAGCAGGAGTAGCTGCTACAAATAAACTCAATGAGCTTCTTGAAATAGAGCTTACCCAAAAAGGAGCTTTTAGGGACGCACATCACCCTCAAATCCTTACTTTTCAAGCGACCCAAGCTCCCTCCCGCAGTATGTATTTAGAGGGTAAGGGAGAGGATTTTACTAAAGATTATATAGACATAGCCAAAAGATTGCAAAATTTTGGTGCACAAACACTCTGTATGTGTTGTAATACTGCGCATTATAGCTTTGAAACTATTAAAGCAGCACTTCCACAAGTAAAAATGCTTAACTTAATAGAATCTGCAGTGCTAAAGGTAAAGCAAAGCGGGGCAAAATCTGTTGGTTTAGTCGCAAGTGATGGTTGTTTAAAAGGCAGAGTATATGAAAGATATTTTGAGAAAATCTGTCCAGAAGTGAAAATCATCTATCCGAATGCAGAGTTTCAAAAAAAAGTTACGCAAGGGATTTGTAATATCAAAAATGCTCATCGTTTTGATACTATGGATTCTAAAGCGCGTCCTAAAAATATCTTTAAGCAAGTATGTGAGCATTTACTCGGGGGGGGGGATATAATCCTACTTGGTTGCACAGATATTCGTGTAGATTATTACGAAAAAGAAAATATAGATAGCCTAGAAGTGCTAAAAGATTTAATTTTAAAAGAGGTGTTGAATGAATGAAAAGGCATTAGATTTTTTTAAGGCTTTGAGCAAAGGAGCAAATCAAAATTCTGTAAAACTTGCAAATAACACGGATTTTTCAGATATTGATGCAAAGTTTATTTTAAAATATGCTAATGAGAAATCACATATTTTGGATTTGGGTTCGGGCAGTGGGCTGATTGTAAATAAAATTTATCCTTATGTAGATAAAATTGTTTGTGTAGATAAATTTAAAGAATTTACAAAGTTTATTGCAAAAGAGCAAAAAATTACAATTTACAATGAAGATTTGTTTGATTTTGATACAAAAGAGAAGTTTGACATTATAAGTGCATTTGGGATTATGCACTATGTGAATGAGGAAGAAGTGCAAGTTTTGTATAAAAAATATCAGCAATTTTTAAAGCCTCAAGGGATTTTTATCATCAAAAATCAATTTGGCATTAATGAGACAATCAATATTTCTGGCTATTCACAGGAGCAAAAGAGAGATTATTACTCACAATATCGGTGGATAGAGAGGGAAAAAGAGATTTTGATTTCTTTAGGACATAGAATCGTAGAAGTGTGTGATATTTATCCGCCCGAAGCAAATCGCTGGGATAATACACATTTTTATGCGATTGTAGCTTCTTGTGTTTAAAAATATAGAGCAATTCATCAATTTTCTGTATAATTCCTCCTTTATTTACAAATTAAAAGGAAAGAGCCTTAATGTCTCCTAAAATCTCTATTTTAGCCCCGAGTTTTAATCACGAGAAGTTTGTTGGATTCTTTATACAATCCATTCTAGCGCAGAGTTTTAGTGATTTTGAATGTATCATCGTAGATGATTGCTCCACTGATAGAAATGTGCAGGAGATTTTAAAGTGCAAAGATACGCGCATAAAGCTAGTCCAACACCCTTATAATCAAGGTATTAATGCAAGTTTAAATACTGCCTTTGAAAATGCAAGCGGAGAATATCTCGTATTTTTAGCTACTGATGATATGCTAGAGCCAAATGCGCTAGAAATCTTGCACCAAAGCTTAGAACAAAATCCTAATGCAAAAGCGATTTATCCACAGCTAATGAAAATAGATAAGGATAATCAAAAGTTAGAAATCCTTGAGGTAGCACGAAGAAGCAGATACGAGCTTTTACATCATCTTTTTATGAAAGGAAATTGTTTGACTTCACCGGGTATGGCTCTAAGAAAGTCAGATTTTGCAGAGATTCTCTATCCATTAGATAGGGCAATGTGTAACTACCAAGATGTGCAAATGCACATAAAATTACTTCTACGGGGGGGGGTCGTGCTTCTTGATGAAATTCTTGTGCTCTATCGTTTTGACGAACGCACGAACAATATTAGCGCACTCAACGGAAATACATTTAAACGCGAAAATATGGAGAAATCTAAACTAATGGATACTTTTTTAGAGTTTAAAAATATCGCTGGAGCGGAGGAATTATGCAAAAGTGTTTTTGCTAGGGAAATTAAAACGCTCAATATTACCCCCAATGCGTCAATTTTGGAGTATTTCTTAGGGAGAGTCGCACTTCTCTCGCCCATAGAGTTAAATAGAATGTGGGGTTATCATCAAATTATGGAATCTTATGCAAGCAAAGAGGGTGCGCAGAAGTTAAAAGAACTCCATAACTTTGAGTTTAAGGATTATTTGAAGCTTATAGAATCTCTTGATGAAGCACATACTAAAATTTATCTTAAATATAAGAAATACAAAAGAGCCTTTAATGCTACCCTTGCTCTATCTCTTGTGCTTTGCATACTTTTAATTGCATTGATGATAAAAGGATAATAATGAAAGATGATTTAGTGATTCTACATCCAGATGGTGGAATAGCAAGTCAAATAGCCTTTGTAGCACTTGGCTTAGCCTTTGAACAAAAGGGTGCAAAAGTCAAATATGATTTAAGCTGGTTTGCAGAGGGGGCTAAGGGATTTTGGAATCCAAGTAATGGATATGATAAAGTCTATGACATCACTTGGGATATTTCTAAAGCTTTTCCTGCATTACATATTGAGATTGCAAATGAAGAAGAGATTGAGAGATATAAATCAAAATACTTGATTGATAATGATAGAGTAATAGATTATGCACCCCCTTTATATTGCTATGGTTACAAGGGCAGGATATTTCATTATCTGTATGCTCCATTCTTTGCTCAATCTTTTGCGCCAAAAGAAGCTCAAGATTCTCATACACCTTTTGCCGCATTGCTCCAAGAGATAGAATCTTCTCCCTCTCCTTGTGGGGTGCATATCAGGCGAGGGGATTTATCCCAGCCTCATATTGTTTATGGTAATCCTACGAGCAATGAGTATTTTGCCAAAAGCATAGAGCTAATGTGCCTTTTGCACCCACAAAGTAGCTTTTATCTCTTCAGTGATGATTTAGCTTTTGTCAAAGAGCAGATTGTCCCACTGCTTAAGGGTAAAACTTATAGAATCTGCGATGTGAATAACCCAAGTCAGGGCTATTTGGATTTGTATCTTTTAAGTCGGTGTCGAAATATCATCGGCTCACAGGGTAGTATGGGAGAGTTTGCGAAGGTTCTTTCCCCTCACAATCCGCTTTTGATTACACCTCGCTATCGTAATATTTTTAAAGAGGTAGAAAATGTAATGTGCGTGAATTGGGGAGAGAGTGTGCAACACCCACCTTTAGTATGTTCTGCCCCCCCCCCACTTGTCTCCCAGCTCAAAAGAAATGCGCCGCTTAATTCGCGCTTATATAAGGAGAAAGATAATGCAAGTGCTTGAAAAGTTTAGGATAAAAAGGTTTGCAAATGGTTCCCTTTCTTGATGTCAAAGCGATAAATCAAAGATTGAGTGCAGAGATGGAATCTGCTTTTTGCGAAGTGCTAGAGAGTGGTTGGTATGTTTTGGGCGAGCAAGGCAAAGCCTTTGAGCGTGAGTTTAGCGCGTATTGTGGGACAAATTATTGTGTAGGTTGTGCAAATGGTTTAGACGCTTTGCGACTTAGCATTAAAGCATTTGGATTTGGCGTGGGTGATGAGATTATCGTCCCTGCAAATACCTATATCGCTTCCATTTTGGCAATCACTGATAATGGCTGCACACCTGTGCTTGTAGAGCCAAGCTTAAAGACTTATAATATTGATGTGGATTTGATTGAGGAGCGTATCACACCAAAAACTAAAGCAATTCTTGTCGTGCATTTGTATGGACAGGCGGTGGAAATGCAGAAAGTTTGGGATTTAGCACAAAAATATGATTTAAAAATCATAGAAGATTCCGCACAAGCGCACGGCGCAATCTATCAAGGCAAGAGAGTAGGGAGTTTGGGCGATGTAAGTGGATTCTCATTTTTTCCGGGTAAGAATTTAGGTGCATTAGGCGATGGTGGCTGTGTGGTTACAAATGATGAAGCTTTGGCACAGAGAATCCGCGCATTAGGGAATTATGGCTCACATATCAAATATGAAAACCTCTATGCAGGGCTAAATTCTAGGCTTGATGAAGTCCAAGCGGCATTTTTGCGCCTCAAACTTAAAATCCTTGATGAGGATAATAAGCGGCGACAAGAGATTGCGAGAGTTTATAGAGAGCAGATTCAAAACGAGCGTATTATCCTCCCGCAGGTTCAAAGCGAGGAGGGGGCGGTGTGGCATCTCTTTGTCGTGCGCACGAAAAATCGCGCGCGTTTGCAAGAGCATTTGAGTCAGAGTGGAATCCAAACGCTTATCCATTATCCTATCCCACCGCACAAGCAGCAGGCTTACAAGCAATATAATCATTTGAATCTGCCCATTACCGAGCGTATTCACAAAGAAGTGCTATCCTTGCCTATAAGTCCTGT
Source organism: Helicobacter hepaticus ATCC 51449 (assembly GCF_000007905.1). Classification (NCBI taxonomy): domain Bacteria; kingdom Pseudomonadati; phylum Campylobacterota; class Epsilonproteobacteria; order Campylobacterales; family Helicobacteraceae; genus Helicobacter; species Helicobacter hepaticus. Next base: position 73,740 of record NC_004917.1, on the reverse strand, counting down.
GATGAGCGATGAGCAAGTAGGCATAGTGATAGATGCTGTGAATGCGTTTAAAGAATAGAATCTAAGGAGATAAAATGCAATATAAAATCGTAGAACTTACCTGTGGCTTAGGCAATCAAATGTTTCAATATGCCTTTGCTAAGAGTTTAGAGCATCATTTGCAAATGCCCATTTTGCTTGATAAAACTTGGTTTGAAGTAGAGGGGAAAAAGCACTCTATTCCCTTTAGTTTAGATATTTTCAATATTGATTTGCCTTATGCGACACAAGAACAAATCGCCTATGCTAAGGAAAAAATCAGGTATTTTGAAAGCAAACCTAAAATAATAAGAAGTATTCTAAAGCGCATAGGCTATCCTAGAGCTACGAATAGTTGTGCTACTTATGATAAATACATAACAGAGTATTTAAAGCCAAATTCTTTTACATATTTTTATGGTTGGTTTCAAAATCCACTTTATTTTAAAGGCATTTCTTCTCATATAAAGAAGATATTATGCCCCCCCCCCCCATTAAAAGCGAAATAAATAAACATAAATTAGAACAGATTCTCCAAGCTAAAAATAGCGTTTTTATCCATATCAGACGCGGTGATTGTCTCACGCATTCGTGTCAAATAGATGTGAGCTATCATAAAAAGGCAGTGGCTACTATTGTAAGTAAAATAAACAATCCTCAATTTTTTCTTTTCTGTGCGGATAGAGAGTTTGCGCAAAATCTTGATTTGGGTTATCCTTTTGTGGATATGACTACGCAAGAGATTGATGAAAATAATCATTATGAAGATTTAATCCTTATGGCGCATTGCCAAAATGGCATAGTGGCAAATAGCACTTATTCGTGGTGGGCAGCCTACCTTATCAACAATCCCCATAAAATCATCATCGCTCCAACGCCTTGGCTACTTGGCACTGATGAAATTATTTGTGAAAATTGGATTAAGATAGAAGCAGCCAAAGAGGTGGTATTATGAAATACTCTCTTAAAACTTTTGTTAGAAACATTAGATATTTAGCGAGGTATAACCTCAAAGAAATGGATAATAAATTATCAAGTTTGCTTACCTTTACTCCCACTCCAACCTATTTTCTTCATTTTGCAGATATGTTGCGCGATGAAATCAAAAATGACTTTGATAAAATCACACCGCCTATTGTGAAAGATAGCTTTGAGACTTTGGAAATTTTATTACAATCTCAAAAAAGCTTTATCCGCTTTGGCGATGGTGAATACGATATTATGGAGGGTAAAAGCATACCCTTTCAAGAATATGATAAATATCTTGCTCAAACTTTGCAAGAAGCTATTACCTCACAAGATGAGAATCTCCTCATTGGTTTGGGCTATGCCTATTTTCACTTACCTTGTAATAATCGTGTTCCAGAGTTTAAATATACTTGGCTCACAGATAATTATCATACCATTAAGAAGTATCTTGTGCCACACAAAGAATATGGTGCGACAGAAATGAGTCAAGTCTATGCTGGATATAAAGACTATGATTTTGAGCGGCATTATGCGCTACTTAAGCAACTTTTTGTAGATAAAAAAATTGTGGTAATTTGCGGGGATAAAGTATTGGCGAATGTGCAATATAGCATTTTTGAGGGAGTTAAAGAGATTTCTTATATCTATGGAGCGACTAAACACGCCTATAAAGGCATTGCTGCACTTAAAGAGCAGATTCTACATTTTAGCAAAGACTATGTGCTTATCTTTGCTCTAGGACCTGCGGGAAAAGCTTTGGGCTATGAGATGTTTAAGCTTGGCTATCGTGTGCTTGATATTGGGCATAGTATTAAGGATTATGATGCGTATAAACGCAATGTGAAAATGGATTTGCAAGGTGTAGCGCAATTTTTTGCCCCTGATGAGTAAATATATGTTGCACAAGATTGCCCCAAAATGAGCAATTTCAAAACAACTTCTCACACAAGGTTTCAAAGGCTTGATAATGTTGCCAAGATTCTATAATGTCTGCTCTCTCACGCTTTAAATCTTGCAAGTCCTTATCACAAATTGCTTTGAATTCCCTTGCCACTTGTGGGTGTGTAGCAAAATATGCCAACACATCTTTTTCACTTAATGCGGCTGATTTTTTGCATTTCACAATGGCTAAAAGTGTCTCTAGTGTCGCTATAAGTTCGCTTTGGATTTGTGCAAAATGCGTTTGAATGATTTGCTCTTCTTTATACGTTTTGACATAGACCTTGCAATTTTCTAAATCGGGATTGTTTTGATAGGAGAGCGGCATAATTTTATTTGTGATGTCTATGTCTTTTGCCCATTTTGTAAGAGTAAGAGTGATTGTGCAATCTTGTATCGGGAGGCAAAGGTGTAAGGGAAAAAGGAAATATAAATGTGCATATGCTTGCTCTTCAAAGAGATGCCTATCTGCCTCTTTAGGTTTTTCAAAGCCAAAGATATGGCTTAAATCCCTCATTGTTTCAAAAGCTTTGTCTTTAGTAATTTCACTCATATCTACATAATGCTTTTGCGTAATATGCGGCAGAGATGTAAGCAATTCATTGAGGATAAAGCAAGATTGGAACTCATTTTGGTTTTGCCACCCAGTAATATAAGATTCTATTTTATCAAGGCAAGGAGAGTTTGCATTGTAAGATTCTTTAGTTTGGGGATTGTAAGCGTTATATTGTAGATAGTCAAAAAGTTTATTATGCCCCCCCCCCCATTATTTTTATATGCTCTTGTGGGTGCGTAACAAAATTAATGATAGATTTAAGAATAGAAATTGGGTCGCGCACTAAAATCAAAGCTGGCACTTTGGCATTAAGAGTGTGGGTATATTTGGCAAAGTCTTTAAAATTATATTCGCACAGCGCAAGGGCTGCATAGGTTGGATTTGTGCTTAATCTCATATAATTTTTCTTGTATCGTTCAAATCCACTTTCTTTGAACTCTACATTTAGCGAAATGTTGCAGTTTTGCAAAAATTGCAACATCGCATTATGTCCTGTGGCGTGGTAGGTGATAAAGTAAAATTGATAGTTGTGTGGAATTGGGCGATTTAGCCTAAACAAAATGGGTGCTATGAATTTCGCAAACTTTTTGAGAAACATATATTGAATACCTACAAAAATGCCTTGTTCTTTGATAAGGGTTAAGGTTTTACTTTTTGGTTTGTGCATTGAGAATCCTTTAAGTGCAAAATAAGCTTAAATTATATCTAAAAATTAAGGGAGAATAGTTTATGATTTGGTTGGCTAAAGTTAAAGGAGTGGGAATGTTTAGGCAGTTAAAAGCAAAGCTTAAAAAGTCAAAAAATGCCAAAAAGATAGAAGCAGATAAACAAAGTGCAAATCCTAAGCATTATCCATTGCAATTATCTCAAAATGAAATAGAATATGTGCGTAACGCACTTAGTAGTGTGGAGGAAACTTGCTAGTTGCTTCACTCACTTCTTATCCCTTAAGAATCCCCACTTTACATTACACGCTTTATTCGCTTTTGACACAAACGCTTAAACCTCATAAACTTATCCTTTGGCTCTCTAAAGAAGAATTTCCAAATAAAGAACAAGATTTACCTTCAAGTGTGCTTGACTTTACAAATCACGGCTTGGAGATAAAATGGTGTGAAAAAAATATCAAATCTTATAAAAAGCTCATTCCAACTTTGCAAGATTATCTTAATGCAATTATTGTAACTTGTGATGATGATGTGATTTATCCTAAAGATTGGTTAAGCAAACTCTATAATGCTTATGTGGAGAATCCACAATATATCCATTGCCATAGAGCACATAGAATCTCCTTTGATGAGAGTGGTAGTTTATTATCTTATATGCAATGGGAATCTTGCATATCTCATATTCAAACTTCACCTTCATTCTTAAATTTCTTTACAGGTGTAGGTGGAGTTCTCTATCCTCCGCATTGTTTATATAAAGATGTTTTAGATGAGCAGAAGTTTTTACATCTCGCACCTCATCAAGATGATATTTGGTTTTGGGCTATGGCATTGCTCAAGGAGACAAAAATCAATGTCGTAGAGGAAAACTATACAGAATTTATGAGTTATGTAGATTATACAAAATGTGGAGCATTGTGGCTAGAGAATGCAAAAGGTGGAATAAATGATAAAGTCTTGCATACTCTCTTAGAATCTTATCCTATGCTGAGGGAAAGGGTAAATATTAATCAATTAAATTGCGACTAAAATAACGGCTTAAGTCATCTGCAAAAAGTGTTACAATCAGGCTATTTTGCACTTCATTAGCGAGTTTTAGACAAGCTATCAAACACGCTCCAGAAGATATGCCTGCTAAGATTCCCTCATTTTTAGCTAGCATTCTTACACCCTCATAAGCTTCCTCATCTGTGATTTTTTGCACACTATCAATGAGTGAAATATCCATTGTATGAGGGATAAAGTTATTACCAATACCTTCAATATTTGCACAACCCTCTTCACCACCGCCGATAATAGAGCCTACAGGGTCGCATAGCACACCTTTTATGCGAGAATCTTGCTTTTTAAGATAACCAACTATACCGCTAAAGCTCCCTCCGCTCCCAGCACCACATACAAGATAATCAATGAGTGCGTCAGAGCCATTTTCACTATTTGCTTGCACTTTTGCCATATCATCATAAATTTCTTTAGCTGTAGTAAGATAATGTGCTTGTGGATTATCAAGATTCTCAAATTGATTAAGACTTAAAGCATAAGGTGTGCAAGATAACATTTCTTGTGCTCTGTCCATAGCACCTTGCATTCCTTTTTCTTTGGGCGTATTGATGACTTGTGCGCCAAGTGCGCGCATTAGAATCTGTTTTTCAATAGAGAATTTATCAGGTACGATAAGAATAGCTTTGCACCCAAAATGTTGTGCCACAAAGGCGATACCAAGTCCTGTATTCCCCGCAGTAGCTTCAATAATAACAGAATCTTTATGTAAAAGACCCTTTTCCTTAAGCTTTTGGCAGATGTAAAGAGCTACCCTGTCTTTTATTCCTCCTGCAGGATTATAGAATTCTAGCTTTGCAAAAATGCGGTTATTGTTTGCAATATTCAAATGAGTAAGTTCTAAAAGTGGTGTATGCCCTATAAGTTCAAGACTTGAACGATAGAGCATACTATACCTTTGCTTTTTTAATGGCTTGATTTAAATCATCAAGTAAATCTTGTGCATATTCAATACCAACAGAAAGGCGGATAAGATGTTCGCTTATACCCATACGCTCACGCACATCTTTGGGGATTGAAGCATGAGTCATAGATGCAGGGTGGCAAAGCAAGGATTCTACACCTCCTAAACTTTCGGCTAAAACGATTGTTTGCGTGGATTTAAAAAAGATTCTATAATCATAATTTTTTTTGAGTTCAAAACTTAGCATTCCTCCACCGCTACGAGCCTGTGAGTTTTGTATTTGATAGCCTTCATCACTTTTAAGTCCGGGATAATATACCTTTTCAACCCCACTATGCTCGCTAAGTGCTTGTGCTAAAAAGAGAGCATTTTCACAATGGCGCTGGAGACGCACCCCGAGTGTTTTCATACCGCGAATAAGCAAAAAGCTATCAAAAGGTGCTAACACTCCCCCAATACTATTTTGTAAAAAGCCGATACGTTCTGCAAGTGCAGAATCATTTACAACTACGAGTCCTGCTATAAGGTCGCTATGTCCTCCAAGATATTTTGTTGCTGAATGCATCACGATATCAATGCCAAGCTCTAAAGGTTTTTGTAAATAAGGCGTCATAAAGGTATTATCTACAATGCTTAAAATACCTTTTTTTTTCGCAAGTATAGCAACCTGCTCTAAAGGCGTAACACTTAGAAGCGGATTTGCTGGAGTTTCAATAAGCACAGCTTTGACTTCAGGCGTAATAGCAGATTCTAATGCTTTCAAATCACGTGTATCAACAATTTTATAGCTAATATTAAAATGTGAAAAAACTTTATCTAAGATTCTAAAAGTGCCACCATAGACATTATTTGAAATGATAATGCAATCTCCACTTTGAAAGAGACTTAAAATCGTGCCAATAGCTGCCATACCCGAAGCAAAAGCGAAGCCAAATTTTCCACCCTCACATTGGGCAATAAGGCTCTCAATGCCATCTCGCGTTGGATTCTTAGTGCGTGAGTATTCATATCCTAAATGTTCTCCGAGCGCACTTTGGGCATAGGTAGAAGTTTGATAGATAGGGATATTAACTGCACCTGTTCGTGGGTCTGTGGTTGCTCCCCCGTGTATCAGCAATGTATCAAGCGTGCTTTTCATACAATATCCTTTATTTACAAATATATTTGACTTGAATTTTTGCTGTGATTTCTTGCTCTTTGGGTGAGGGCAGTTCCCAGCTTACATCAGAAGAAGCACTCATATTGCTTACTTTAGCAAATTCGCGTGGTGCGAGAGTATTATTAATAGCATCAGCACTTACAAGGGTGCATTTCTTATCAAGAATCTTGGAATATTCTTGCGCACTTTCTTTAGCAAGCTTAAGCGCGCCACCAAAGGTTTTATCTTGAGCTTCTTGCCAAGCTTGAGGAGTAGCAATGATATTAACATTAGGAGCAAGGAAGCTAAGATATTTATTTTTATTGATTTTTTTATCAATATCAGCAATAAAGGCATCATAATCTTTTTTTTGCTTACTTGGCACATCGCATTCAAGACTAAAGCTAAGTGTGTAGCCAACGGTATCACGTGCTGCTCCATCTTTATATTGAATATTTGGACGTAAATCGTGATTGCCGCCTTCACAGAATCCTTTTCGCTTACTAAGCGTAATAATGTCATTGAGCGTATTGGCAATATCTTTTTTGGTTGCAGATTCTATCTCACCACCTTTACGCAAAGTATCACTTTCTGTAATGCGAATACTTGCTTTATAAGCATTAGGCATAATATTTTGTGAAAATGAGACATTTTTATACAAACAAAGTGCATCTTTGGGGCATTCATTGGTGTTAAATGCGTTTTTTTCATCACTGCACGCACTTATCATAAGGGTAAATCCTACAATCCCTAATATTGAGGCAAAAGATAAAGCTTTCATAATCACTCCTTGTATAAAATAAGTGTGGATTATAGCTATTTTGGGTAACTTGTTAGTAATCTAGCATACCATCTTGGGGCAAAATTAAATGAATATCTTTGGGGAGGTAACCTAAGAGTTTATCAAGAAATATACTATTGCCTAGCATATCGCCAAGCAAGAGAACATTATCAATAGCAAGATTTGTTTTGGTATCACGCACGAGGGTAGCAAGAAATTCACTTAGAGAATCAAGCACGCCATAAGCAAGAATCTCATCTTCCATATCTGCGCATTTAAAGCTTATGCAAGAGCGGACAATACGATTGTAATCAAGTGAAATTGTATTATCTTTGCGTAAAAGTTTATAATCAATGCGCGGTCCTCTTTCGCGAACAAAACGATAGGCACGATAAAAAAGTGCATTTTTATCAGTTGGAGTGTCATAAGTGGAGCTAAAGCCAAGTATAAATGAAATAACACCAAATATATCAGTAAGATTATGTGAAAGCTGTGATGTTTCGGGCAAGGCAAAGATACGTTTTAAAAGCTGTGGAGAATGTGCCCCAAAGCTTTTAATGAGTTCATCTCCGTTTTCATACGATTGAATAATGTTTTGGAGTATAAGATGAGGATTACATTCAAAGGCAATATCAAGAAGGATTTTTGATTTTTGATCTTTAATAAGAAATGCGCTTGGGTGAGTTGTGCTAAGGTAGATGATGAGATGAGATTGAGGGAGGGAATCTTCAGAGGGTGTAGAAATATCAGTTTGTGTATATGTGTGAAGATGTGCGTTAATGAGAGATTCTAAAGTATATTGCTGTGCAATATGTGTATCAATGAGTATGCCATTATGCGAGATAGTGAGAGTTTGTGCATTGAATGCTTGAGAATGGCAAAAATCAAAAGGCGCTGGATAAGTGTGTTGCATATCATAAGAGAGAAAAAAGTATCCGATATCATCTTGCAAAAGTAATGCACTAATGAGGGCTAGAGGCATATCATAGGGAAGTCCAATTAATACTAAGCCACACTCATCAATAGGGAAGTGTTCTTGGAATACTTCCTTTGGCACAAGATGTGTAAGAGGTTTTTCAAAACTTGCAAGCGTATCAATATGGGCTTGATGTGTGCGAAAGTAAGTTTTAATTGAGGCAATATCACAAAGTATAGTTGTGTGTGTATGGGGAGTGGGAGAAAGAGAGAGAATCTGCAAGCCTCGTTGTGTGCAAAAAGGCACACTTTGTTTTTCCTTAAGCATATTTACAATGTGTATAAAATATGTTTTATCTGGAGAAATAAGCGGTTTGTGTGCATAGGAATTAGGCGGATTAAGAAGTGCGAACATATCACTTGAGGGATTAAGAATCTCTTTTGTCTCTAAGGCGGTATAATAATATGTTTTGGGTGTATGAAATTGTGTGAGAATAGTGTGCGAATCTTGAAATGAATTTTGTATATGCAGAGGTAATTCAGGGAATGCGTGAGGAAGAGATTGGCGAAGAGATTCTTTGCAAAGAGTTGTATAAAATGGTGTTGGTGGCGCGATTGTATGTAATTCGCGAAAGCAAAAATACAATGAGAGTGGGAGTTCAAGTGAAATCTCATTGGCAAATTGTAAAATAAGTTGGGCGTAGGCTTTGCTTTCGTATGGACAATCAAACAAAGAAGGAATAGGCTGATTTGGACAAATTTGCGTATAAGATTCTCTTAAGGCTGGTATGTTGGGGATTAAACAATGTGTATGTTCTGCGTATGTATAAAAAAATGCTTCTAAGTTAAGGACTTGAGCTTTTGAAGCAAGGAGAAAGAGAAAAAAGCTTTCATCTTGATTTTTATTATAGAATCTAAAATCATAAATCATTCATAGCCTCTAAAAGAACCATTAGCGACTTCTTGTAAATCTCTATTGTCAACTTTTTGTGCGTGGATACCATTTTCTTCTAAAAATTCTAGAGCAAGCTTTTCCATAATCTTTGCACCTTCTTTTACAGGTTGCGAGAGAGTAAAAGCTGTATCTTCGCCAATGACTTCAGGAATGATGCCAATAATTTTAACAGGGGGTAAATCACCATTAATTGCGGTAAGACGTAATGTTTGAAGCATCTCTACTTCGTGTGCGCTTCCTGCCCAAGTGATAATATTTGGCACATTATCAAAATCAAAATAATATACCTCACCAATGTTGGCATTATTGACATCTACGCAATCAAGAATAAGAACCTTATCATAAGAAGTAATCAGGGGAATGAGCATAGAAGCAAGTGTGCCACCATCGACAAACTCTACCTCATTTTCCCCGCTAAAGCGATAATTGAGTTTAAGAAAGTTGGCTAAATGCACCCCAATACCCTCATCACCAAAGAGGATATTACCAATGCCAAGCACTAAAATTTTCATACAAGCCTTAAACTTTTACTTCATCAGTGTAGCGTATACCGCTTACAATAGCATCTACACCACCATTTGGGTATTTAATTGAATTCCATACTGCAAAATAAATATGCACTGGAATAAAGATGATAATCGCCCAAGTAAAAATATGATGCAGATTCCGCACACTTGATAATCCTCCACAAAGCACCTCTACCCATTTAAAGCAAAATTCTAAAATTGCTCCAAGTCCATTATTATAAACATTATAATAAAGCACAACTCCCGTGAGAGATATAAGGAATACGAGTATGCCAAGGCATAAATAGGTTACAAATTGTATAGGATTGTAAGTTCCATCAATATGAGGGTGATTGCCTATAAACATATAGGTTTTAATTTGGGCTATCCATATTTTAGGTTGTAGCGCTTGGTTAAGCGAGATTCTTTCAGGCAAAGATTTTTTGTCAAAGAAAAAAAGATAGATTCTAAAAAATGAGATGGCAATAAGCACAAAACCCATAATCAAATGCACGCTTCTGATATAACCTTGCAAGTAAGAAGTGCTTACCGCACCCATACTTTGTTCAATAACAACTTGCCCTTGTATACTTCCTTGCAAAGTAGCTTGTGTCGTATCGGGATTTGACATAATAAAAGGATAAGCGATATAGAATCCTGTAGCAATGAGCGTAAAGATACATAGTGCTCTTAGCCAGTGAAATATGCGCGTGAGCCCAGAAAACTCTTCGTGCATATGAAGCTCTTTTTTAAACATTTCAATTTTATTTGTATTCATATCGCCTCCTTTATCGTAGTCTTGCAAATGATGGCTCTACCTTATATTGACTTAGTTCATTGCCTTTTGTGTCCATAACATGCACTGCGCAGGCAATACACGGGTCAAATGAATGAATATGACGAATAATCTCTAGCGGTTGAGTAATATCTTTGACTTGTGTGCCAATAAGGCTCATTTCATAGGGTCCTTTTTTACCATTAGCATCACGTGGTCCTGCATTCCAAGTTGAAGGCACAACAGCTTGATAGTTTTCAATAACACCATTTTTTATACGCACCCAGTGGCTAAGCATTCCTCGAGGCACATTACCGATAAAGCGTCCTTTGTATTCTTTGTTTTTATCAATACTATAAGGTGCACAAGTATTTTTATCTCCAGAGGCAATATTGGCAACAAGTGCATTGAAAGCTTTTATGCCGTGGTCTGCGACAACTTTACATTCAATAGCACGTGCTGCAGTTCTACCAAGAGTGCTAAAAAGAGCTTCTTTAGGTAAGCCCGTAACGCTAAGAAGTTCATTTACAATATCAACAATAGCTTTGTTTCCACTTGCATAACCTACTAGCACACTTGCAAGCGGTCCAACTTCCATAGGTTCGCCATCATAACGAGGAGATTTAATCCACGAATATTTGCCATTTTCGTCAATAACTTTAGAATCTATAAGCTTACCATCAGGTCCAATAGTTTGGGCGTCTTTAAAGCCTGTGTATTGAGGATTTGTTTTGCCATCATAGGGGTGGAGTGGCTGATTATCCTCATACCACGAATGTATAGCTTCTTCTGTGATTTTGCTCTCATCAATAGGATATACTTTACTTAAATCACCATCTTTTATGATTCCACTACTAAAAAGCCACTCTTCAGGTCCTACTTGCATTTCTTGGAAGCTGATAAAGTTTTTAACTCCACAACCTTTTAATACAGAATCTTCATTTTTGTAAGCTTCGGCTGCCATAATAATATCTGCCCAATATGCGCGATTGATAAATTCAGTAACTTCTTTATACTTAGTAAGCCATTCGCCTAAACGGCTTGGGTCTAAAATATCCATAACAGAAGTTACGCCACCTACAGTGAGACTTTGTGGATGTGGATTTTTTGCACCAAAAATTGCCATCATTTGTGCAATGACACGTTGCACTTCAAGGAGTTTAAGATAATGCGAGAGAACAATGAGATTTTGCTCTGGAGTAAAGTGATAAGTTTTGTGTCCCCAATACGCATTAGCAAATGGTCCAAGCGCACCTTGTTTAACAAAAGTGCTTACTTTTTCTTGCACAGCTTTGAGTTCATTTTCACCAGTGCAGATAGGATTTGGGCTATATTTGAAAGCAAGTTTTGCAGCAGCAGCGCAATCAGCTTTTAATGCAGAAGTAATATCACACCAATCAAGTCCGTGCAAGGTATAAAAATGCACAGCGTGGTCGTGTAAAAAAAGAGAAATATTCATTAAAGTGCGTGTAAGGATAGCATTGAGTGGAGGCTTAATCCCTAGCGCATTTTCTACAGCAGTAATTCCTGCTTTGTAATGGGAATAAGTACATACACCGCAGATTCTTTGAACGATAAAACCTGCATCACGTGGATCGCGATTTTTAACGATTGTCTCTAAACCACGCCATAATGTTGAAGTTGAGAACGCATCTTGTATCACATTATTTTCATCAACAATAACCTCAATTCGTAAGTGCCCTTCAATTCTTGTAATTGGATCTACAATAATACGTTTTGTCATATTCTACCCCTTATTTTGCATTTTGTGTTGAACTAATAATTGCGTGTGCGGCAATACCTATGGCTGCAGCCCCAAGCACTACAGCACCGATTGTATCTGCCGTTTTGTCTGCGCCCATTCCATTAAAACTTGTTGCATAAAGACGATTGCCTATAGGCTCTTCAAATGGGTTCATTGTATCCCAAAAGTGAGGCTCACTACAACCTATACAGCCGTGTCCTGCTTGAATAGGCCAACTTGTATGTTGGTTAAATCTTAATTTTGAGCAATTGTTAAAAGTATAAGGTCCTTTACAGCCTACTTTGTAAAGGCAGTAGCCTTTTTGTGCATTTTCATCGCCAAAATGTTGAACGAATTGTCCTGCATCAAAACGTCCTCGACGTTCGCATAAATCGTGGATTCTTAGTCCATAAGCCCAAGTTGGACGATTATATGCATCAAGTGAAGGAAGTGAGCCAAAAAGGATAAAATGCAACACATTTCCTACAATGTTTTTTTCACTTGGCGGACAACCAGGCACATTAATGACACTGCGGTTAGTAATTTCGCTAAGAGGCACAGCATTTGTTGGGTTAGGATGTGCAGCTTGGACACCGCCAAAGCTTGAACAAGTGCCAATGGCAAAAATTGCTTTTGCGCCTTTTGCTGCGTGTCGTGCTTCTTCTGCACCTGTGCGAGCGTGTCCTCCGATAGTGAGATAAAACTCACTACTGCCTTTGGGGATACCGCCTTCTACCATTAAAATATATTGCCCAGCATATTTTTCGATGGCATTTTCAAGATTATGTTCGGCTTGCCAACCTGAAGCAGCCATAACGGTTTCGTGGTATTCAAGGCTTATATAATCAAAGATTAAAGAATCTATGCTCGGCGCATCACTGCGAAGTAAGCTTTCACTGCAACCTGTGCATTCTGCCATATGTAACCATACCACAGGGAGACGATTAGCAACTTCTGCAGCTTTAGCAGTGAGCGGGGCAAAAGTTGCGGGTAAGGCTAATGCAGCTGTCATCATTCCTGACCATTTCATAAAATCACGGCGAGAGAATCCTTTAGATTCTAATTCTTGTAATAAGTCTTTTTCTGCATTATGAGCAGGAAGCTTGGAGAGCTCATCAAGCCTTTGGGAAGCCTTTTTAAACAACTCTTGGTATGCATCTTGTGTTTTCATAAAAACCCTTTCCTTATGATTTTTGTTGTTAAGCAATAGTATTTTACATTAAATTTGAGATTTTGTTTATAATTGTTTATAAAATGCTTTGATTGTTTTATTTCAAATTACTAAAAGTAGCCAAACTCTAATTTTAAAAATCTTGATGTTTTATTTTGCTTTTTGAAATATTTTTAAAAAATAAAGCAAAATTATAAATTTTATTGTTCAGTAAATTTTTTATTGAATAAAGCAGTGTATAATATTTTGGATTTTAAATACTACTATGACTTTAAGTTGCCTTTAGGAAAAGGTTATATTTTGGGGGAGTAGCAGATTTAAAATATATCTTAAAATGACAACAAAGGAGTTTGTTATGGCTAAATATAAAGAATTAACTAATGATAACTTTGATACAGAGGCTTTAAGTGGCGTAGCATTGGTGGATTTTTGGGCACCTTGGTGCAATCCTTGCAAGATGCTTTCTCCAGTAATAGATAAACTTGCAGATGAATATGAAGGTAAAGCAAAAATTTGCAAAGTTAATGTTGATGAGCAAGGAGAGTTATCAAAACGATTTGGTATTAGAAATATTCCTACAATCTTATTTATGAAAGATGGGGAAATTAAAGACCAAGTTACAGGCGCAATGCCAGAGCAAGTTATTCGACAAAAGCTTGATTCGATTCTTTAGAATCTTTAGAGACTTCGCTTTAAGCGGAGTTTCAAGATAAGCAATACATATAGTTTTATATGCTAAAATATTTTAAAACATTCCCTCGACTTTATCTTAATTATCACCTCCTTATTCTCTTAAGTAGCGCTTTTATTGTTTTTTGTCTTAATCATTTTTTTAATACTACTTTTAATACTACTGCGCACCAAGTGGGTTTTGATTATCTTGTATGGCTAAATGGTGTAATACATATTTTGATTTTGGCTTTAGCTTTTGAGATAATAAGTCTGCGTTTAAGTGTGAAATATGTAATAGGTATAGTGCTATTATTGTGTAGTGTGTGCGGATTCTATATGGATTCTTTGGGTGTTGCATTTGATGAGGATATTATCCAAAGCATATTTGAAACACATATAGACGAGGCTTTTGATTTAATGAGTTTCGGACTTATTAAATATGTTTTATTATTTGGCGTATTTCCTATTATTTTGCTTACCTTTATTAAACTCAAAAAAAAGCCTTTTGTTCGCGCATTTACCCAAAAAATTGTATTTATTATAATATTAAGTATGCTTATTGGGGGAAGTTATGGATTATGGGGCAAGGACATTGTTTTTGTGTTTAAAGCGCAAAAGAAACTTGAGAAGATACTCAATCCTATTGCACCTATTCGTTCTTTATTTCTTTATATCCAACATTTACAGGAAAAGCAAAGTTTTGTTCCTACTCTTATCGCCAAAGATGCAACTTTAGCTAAAGAGATACCACCACAGATTGTTGTATTTGTTATTGGTGAGAGTGCAAGAAGTGCAAATTTTGCTCTTAATGGCTATGTAAAGCCTACAAATCCTTATACAAACACACTTAATATAATAAGTTTTAAAGAATTTTATTCCTGTGGCGTAATTACAGCTATTTCTGTGCCTTGTATGCTGACAAATTACACCCAAGAGACTTATACGAATCGGAATCTTTCTTTATATATCAATAATATCCTTGATATAGCTCAAAGTGTAGGATATGAAGTGTGGTATTTGGGCAATAATGGTGGTAAATGCGTGGGGGGCTGTGATAGAAATATTAAGCACACTATAATTTATCCAACTGATAGCCTTGATAGCGTTATGCTTCCCGATATAAAAAACATTATTGCAAATGCGCATAAGATGAGGCAAAATACCTTTATTGTCGTGCATCAATATGGAAGCCACGGAGCATCTTATAATAAGCGCTATCCGCCAGATTGGACGCGATTTACCCCTGTGTGTGAGGAAAAGGAGCTTTCAAAATGCACCTATGAGGAGATTATAAATGCTTATGATAATTCGCTTGTATATAGCGATTGGATATTGGCTCAAATGATAGAGAATCTCCAAAAGATAGATGATATGCGCTCTATGCTATGGTATGTAAGTGATCACGGAGAGAGTTTGGGGGAACTAGGGCAATATATGCACGGAGGGCTAGGTTATAATCTTGCTCCAAAGTATCAAAAGCATATTCCTTCAATTATGTGGTTTAGCACAGGGTGGGAAAATGCTCCTGCTAAAGCGCGGGAGCGTATAAATCATCATTTAAGCCACGATTATGTGTTTCATACATTGTTGCATATACTTGGTATTCACACGCAAGATTATCAGCAAGCCCTTGATATAATGCCCTAACGCCCCTCTTCTATTTGAAGTATCTCTGTGCCTTTGAGGAGCTTATCAATATCCTTGCTCTTAGGGGCAATGCCTTGTTTTCCATTGTATTTAGTCATTACATCATCATAAGTTTTTCTCATTGTATCAATATTGCGTCCAAGTTGCTCTAGCACATTTTCAAATTTTTCAATACGTTCAAAAAGTTTTTTAATTTCATTAAATATCTTGTTGATATTTTTATCGCGGTATTCAATCTGCCATAAATTATGAATAATTTTTAGCACTGCCATAATCGTAGTAGGGGAGACAAGCACCACACCTTTTTGGTATGCTCTATCATAAAGCGTAGAATCATACTGCATTGCTTCTAAAAATGCTCCCTCAATAGGAATAAACATCAGCACAAAATCAAGCTTTTGGCCTTGCAAATATTGATGATAATTTTTGGCACTCAAATTGTTAAAATGCATTTGTATGGAGTGTGCTAATTCTTTTTGCGCACTTAATTTTTGCATTTCATTTTGAGCATTGCATAATTTTTCGTATGCTACAAGCGAAGTTTTAGAATCCACAATCACGCATCTCTGCTCATTACCACTTTTGGGTAATTTAACAATCGCATCAGGGCGGAGTATTTGTGATTGTTCATCACGCATACTTATTTGTAGCTCATATTCTCGTCCCTCTTGCAAACCACTATTTTCAAATACGCGTTGCAAGATGATTTCACCCCAATTTCCTTGTGCCTTATTCCCACCTTTGAGAGCATTTGTGAGATTATGTGCGTCATTTGAAAGCTGCACATTGAGTTTGCTTAATTGCTCAATTTGTGTTTGTAGGGCAGTGTGTTGTGTAAGCGTAGCGGTATGATTATCGTTTAATTGCTTTGTGAATCTTGTGATTTCTTCTCGCAAAGGTTGGAGTGAGAGGAGTTGCATTTGATTAAAGCTTTGGGTATTTTGACGCAAAATATCTGCACTTATGGCTTTAAAGGCATTTTTTAGCTCTTCTTTGTTTTTATCTTGTTCCTCTTGTGTGTGATAAAATTGCTCTTTAAGTGTGTGAATCATATGTTCAGAGCGTGTTTTTTCCTCTAATAATCGTGCTTCACATACTTTTTGCATATCGTTAAGTCGCTGGGTATGAGAAGATTCTATCATTTGGAGCGTAGTTGTGGCTTGAGCGTATTCAAGGCTAAGTGTTTGAATGTGCTTTTCAAGATTTTGGATTTGTATTTGTAGAGATTGTGTAGTAGCATTATGAGTAGCGATAAGTTGAGATTGCTTTTTTTTAAAGCGATGATGAAGCCATAACCATATACTGCCACCACTCAAAACAAAACTTGCACATATAATAAGAAGTAGGGTAGAGATATGAAGTAACATTTAAGAATCCTCACGCACAAAATCGCCACTTTTACCACCGCTTTTTGATTGCAGAGCAATATCACTTATAACCATAGACTTATCAATGGCTTTAAGCATATCATAGATTGTTAAAAGCCCGATACTCACACCCGTGAGCGCTTCCATTTCTACACCTGTTTTACCCTCACATTTGACTAAAACACCAAGTGTGATAGAGTGTTCAGCGGGATTTGGGGTTATATCCACATTGATTTTATTTATCATAAGCGGGTGGCACATAGGGATAATTTCACTTGTTTTTTTACTCCCCATAATAGCGGCAATAATCGCTGTTTGTGTAATAGGACCTTTTTTTCCTGTGTGATTTATAGCAGATTCAAAAGCTTGCTCGCTCATTGAGATAACACCGCTTGCATAAGCCTCACGTGTAGTGATATGTTTATCGCTCACATCAACCATTGTTGGATTGTTTTGTTTATTGAGATGTGTAAGCTGCATACTATTCCTTAAAAATAAAGTTTATAGAATCTAAATATAGCATTATATCAATTTTGGCTTATATCGCTTACACAATTTAATACTATATTTAATATATTAAATACTATTTTAATTTTGATATAAATTAAAATAGTATAGTATTACAAAAAAAAAAAAAATAACCAAGTATTGTATTAATTCAAGGTTTGGTGAAATTGACTTTAAGGAGACACAATGAAAACACTAGAAGAAATTAAGGCTATGGATAGAAAGCAAAGAAATGCTCTTCAAGAAGAGTTATTTGCACTCGTTTTAACAAATGATATAGAAAGGGTAAAGGCATTTTTACAAGAATATCCCTTACAAGAGAGTTTTTATGAGGCAAATATTAAAGACGGCACATACAAGCTTTTTTTATTTCAAGTAGAATATGTCCTTGCCGAAGCAGCAATGGCGTATGAGAAATATAAAGACCCTGCAATGATAGAGTTTTTACAAGAATGGGGCTTAAGGATTGATTACCACCATAATGGATATGGAAGGAATGCCTTGACATCATACATTGAAGAAGGTGGCGAGGATGAAGTAGTCATCAAGTATCTTTTAGATAAGGGCTTAACTTGTGAGAAAAGAGGAGATGATGGTTATGGCCGGACTTGTATGCATTGGTGGGCTAGGCGTAATTATTATGAGACTCTTAAGATAGCCATTACCAAAGCAGGAGCAAATGTAGATGTGTTAGACAGACTTGGAGAAACACCTTTGTTTCATTCAGTAGAAGAATCTTCAAACTACAAAGCTACTCAGATTCTAATAGAGCTTGGGGCAAATGTGAATTATTATGACGGATCTTACACTCCCTTAGATGCAGCACAAGGAGCTAAAAATAAAAAGCTTCTCAAAGACGCAGGGGCTAAGAGTGCTAGGAGTTTTCGCAAGATTGAAAAGGAGGCGCATTTGGCATTTGGAGTGGATCTTGATGAACCAGATAAAGAGGCTTATCACGCGGCGTTGGATAAATTAACAGACGAACAACGCGAAGAAATAAATAAACTCGTCAATCAAGGAATTGCTGAGATGATGAGCAAGCAAAAGGCTAAGTAATGGCTAAGGTAACTCTTAATTTTAGTGATGTGAAGTTTCATATCAAAGAATTTCAAAAGGTTTAGTGTAAGGATTAAATCTATACATTGGCTTCCTTCAATTTTATGGGCTTAACTTTTTAATCCAATAAAGAAGCTTTATTGATAGAATCCACATACTTAAAACCTATTCATACTCTTTCTCCAAGCTTTCCAAATATTCTTTTACAGGGTCACATGCTAACCATTCATCTTCACTCATTTTATCTTCAAAATCTGCATATCCATATGCGGCAGGGTCATCATAAAGCTCCATATCCCTTGTTTCTATGATAGAGTCTAGTCTATCAGATGCACTACATTCTATACCACTCTCATCAGGATTTAAAGATTTTAAAGTATTTAAAATCTCAAAAGCTTTTGCATATTTTTTTTCATATTTTTCTTTATTAAATTTCCCTCTTTTGCCATGATTAAAGTAAGTGAGATGATAAAGTGCCTTATCAAGTGCTACAGCTAGAAAACTGCATCCCTCATATTCTTCACAGTCGTCATAATCTTCTATCACTTCAATAGGTTCATTAATATTTGCTCCCGCTTTAATTGCTTTATGGAAGTTATCCACATTTGAACGAAGAATTGCTTTTAAAAGCTTTTCATTTGCACTGCTTTGTTTTGTAGGAATAGGAATGTTAAGCTTTACTTTTTTTCTATCAGCAATAAATTCTTTATTTTTCACTTTAGAGAGATCCCAAGTATCAAGATTTTGATTAAATGATTTAGCATAAGAAAACATAAATTTCATATTTTCAACGCTTTTTATATCCCATTTAGCTAATGGTTGATTAAATGATAAAGTTTCATAAAACATACCATACATATTTCTAACATTAGATACATTCCAGCTTTCTAAAGGCTGATTAAATTTTTTAGCCTTATCAAACATTTCACTCATATTTGTAACATTGCTTGTATCCCATTTATCTAATGGCTGATTAAATACATCTGTTTCACCAAACATATTTCTCATATTTGCAACATTAGAAACATTCCAGCTTTCTAAAGGCTGATTAAATTTTTTAGCTTTGTAAAACATGTCACTCATATTTGTAACATTGCTTGTGTCCCATTTATCTAATGGCTGGTTAAATACATCTGTTTCACCAAACATACCGCCCATATCTCTAACATTGGATACATTCCAGCTTTCTAAAGGTTGGTTAAAAGACCGGGCATAATAAAACATTTTACTCATATTTGTAACATTGATTGTGTCCCATTTATCTAGGGGTTGGTTAAAAGACTGAGCTCCATAAAACATACCACTCATATTTCTAACATTAGATACATTCCAGCTTTCTAAAGGCTGATTAAATTTTTTAGCCTTATCAAACATTTCACTCATATTTGTAACATTGCTTGTATCCCATTTATCTAATGGCTGATTAAATACATCTGTTTCACCAAACATATTTCTCATATTTGCAACATTAGAAACATTCCAGCTTTCTAAAGGCTGATTAAATTTTTTAGCTTTGTAAAACATGTCACTCATATTTGTAACATTGCTTGTGTCCCATTTATCTAATGGCTGGTTAAATACATCTGTTTCACCAAACATACCGCCCATATCTCTAACATTGGATACATTCCAGCTTTCTAAAGGTTGGTTAAAAGACCGGGCATAATAAAACATTTTACTCATATTTGTAACATTGATTGTGTCCCATTTATCTAGGGGTTGGTTAAAAGACTGAGCTCCATAAAACATACCACTCATATTTCTAACATTAGATACATTCCAGTTTTCTAAAGGCTCATTAAATGATAAAGCTTTATGAAACATTTCACTCATATTTGTAACATTGCTTGTGTCCCATTTATCTAAGGGTTGGTTGAAAGACTGGGCTCTATAAAACATATCACTCATATTTCTAACATTGGATACATTCCAAGATTCTAATGGTTGATTAAAAGACCGGGCATAATAAAACATTTCACTCATATTTGTAACATTGCTTGTATCCCATTTATCTAAGGGTTGGTTAAAAAACTGGGCTTCGTAAAACATACCTTTCATACTGCTAACATTACTCATATCCCACTTGTTTAATGGATGGTTAAAGTTTTTAGCATTGTAAAACATATAGTTTGTATTAGTAACTTTACTCATATCCCAATCTTCTATTCCGCTAAAATCTTTCCTTTCACTATCAGAAAAAACAAAACTCATATCTGTAATTAGGCTTATATCAATATCTTTTAAATTTATACTTTCATCTTTTACTAAAGCCTTTAACTCATCTCTTTTGTTTGGCTTGTATTTATCGCCGCTTTTTATTTTTTCTAAATCTTTTTTGGTATAGAGATAATAAATTGGATTTAATTTTTCAAGATATTCGTCGCTTACTTCTATAAAAATCTTCCAAAGAGGTTCATTATGGATTGTATCATAGTAGATTGCATTTTGTTGAAATATGATTTCGTTTTGTCTTTTGTTTTTACCTATTTTTTCACTTTCTTCACATATAGAATTTTTACAATTTTTTGCTTTTTCTTCGCTTTCTAAAAGCTCTACAAGAGTTTTTCCACCTGCTTTTTGAATGATTTTGCTTATGCTTTGGCTTTCACTCATTTCTAGTGGCGTTTCTCCCCACTTATTGATAGCATTAACATCAGCTCCTGCATTAATGAGTGCTTTTATAGTGCTTAATTGTTTATCAAAAACCGCAATATGTAATGCTGTTTCATCACAAAATATGTCTGTTCTGTATTTATCAACCCTTTCATTGATGTCTTTTATCTTACCACTCTCTATGACTACTTGTGCAAAACTACTATCAGTATTTACTGCATAGTGTAATAAATTCATTCCTTCAATATTTTTTATATTAGGGTCAGCTCCAATCTCTAAAAGAAAGCGTAAAAGCTCAAGCTGCTTAGGTTTTTGCTTTTTGTCTTGATATTTATAATCAGAAACGAGATCAAAAACAAGTGGTTCAAATTCGTGGTCGTATGACATTTTATAATAAAATAAAGTATTTATATTTGCACCCTTATCCACTAAAAGCAAAATAACTTTTTTTATTTCTTCTAATTGGTTTTTTTTACTTATACACAAAAGATAAAGCAGGATATTTAAATATTTTTTATCGTGAATAAATTGCAAAATAAACTCATAATATTCATAAGAAAAATATACAGGATGAAGGAATATGAATTGTGCCATTGTCAGCCTATCTCTCCAATGCAGGTTTTTTACACTTTTAGCTTCTAAAGGTTCTAATAGATATATCCTTTCCATATCCTCATTTTTTACATATTCCTGCCATTCTTTAAAAAACTCATCTTCTGCAGTATGCTTAATTTTACTATCAAAAAACCATTTAAGCATAGTGTTTTCTTGAATTTCCTCATAAGTTACTATCTTTTCTTGTGTGTTTTGCATTTGCTCTCCTTAAAGATATTTTTAGAATCTTTAATCATTGATTCCATAAATTTTGATATAAAACATTGTATTCTAACAAAAAAAAAAAAAATAAGTTTAGGTTATGAAATAAGTTTTTTTGTTCGGTATTGAAGTAACATTTTTTAATTAAATTTGCATTTACTATTTAAATAATTTATGTTTTAGGGCGGAAAATGTGGATATTAGCAGTATTAGCGTGGATATAGCCTCCCTCAATTAAATCAATGCAATAAGGCACAGCAGGAAATACGGCTTCTAAGCATTCTCTAATGCTTTTAGGCTTACCCGGCAGATTGATAATAAGACTTTTTCCGCGAATCCCCGCACTTTGACGAGAAAGAATCGCTGTTGGGACATATTTGAGGCTTACACTCCGCATAAGCTCCCCAAAGCCGGGCAGCATTTTTTCACACACATTTTGTGTCGCTTCTGGGGTTACATCTCTTTTGGCTGGTCCTGTGCCACCTGTGGTAACGATTAAATCACAACCTTTTTTATCGCTTAAAAGCTTGAGGTTTTTTTCTATTAACTCTTGCTCATCGCTAATGATGTGATAGTGATATTCACAAGGATTTAAAATAAACTCATTTAAAACCTCTTGTATTGCTTTGCCTGAAATATCCTCATATACACCTTGAGAGGCTCTATCACTTGAAACCAAAATGCCTATTTTGATAGTGTGCATATTTTGCATTATGCTCCTTTAAATGAAGTAGATTTGGGATAAGCATTGATAAATGCTGCAATTTGCCCCACATCGTTGAGATTAAAAATAGGCAAATTAGAGGGGAGAATATGGGTGTTTTTGACACTCTCATCAATAGCAAAAGCATTTGCATAAGGAATATATGAAGATTCTATATGCTCTCTTGCTATCACAATGCGTGGAAAAGGCAAAGTTTTAAGCCCTTCAATAAATATATAATCATAGCTTTTAAATTGCTTTAATACTCTAAATAGAGCATTAGATTCTATTTCTTGCGTGTTTTGAGAATTTTCATTATGCTTTATTTGTAAAATCGTGCGAGTAGGGGAGAGCAGGGCTACTGCACTAGAGCGTTGAAAAAACTCATAAGAATCTTTGCCTTGTGTATCAAAAATTGCCTTATCTTTTGGGTCGTGCTTAATCACAGCAACCTTTGCCTTTGGCTTTAAATATTCACAGAGTTTGCAAATAAGTGTCGTTTTGCCACTATTACTTTTTCCACTAAAGGCAAAGATAATGGGCGTGTGCGTGAGTTTAGAATGATGTGTCATTTTGACTACCTAAAATACCGCTACCTTGCAAAGGTTTGCTGCGTTCTTTGGCATAGATTCTTTGATGATTGATAACATCATATTTCCAAATAGGTGCATTTGCTTTAAAATCCTCTATAAAGTCTTCATATATACCAAGCACACCTTTGCGTTGTGCGGAAATAATGCCACACATATAAGAGCTTTGTCCGCATAGCACATCGCCTACGCTGTGAGCCATACAAATATATGTATCAAAATGATTCTGCGCTTTTTGTTGCCATTTATCAAACCATTTGCGTAAAAGCGGCTCATATATATCAAAACTCAATGCGCTTATGTTATTTTCTGCACGCACGATACCCGTAAAAATACTCAATGCTCCAGCATTTTTGCTTT
Source organism: Helicobacter hepaticus ATCC 51449 (assembly GCF_000007905.1). Taxonomy (NCBI): domain Bacteria; kingdom Pseudomonadati; phylum Campylobacterota; class Epsilonproteobacteria; order Campylobacterales; family Helicobacteraceae; genus Helicobacter; species Helicobacter hepaticus. The sequence goes on along the minus strand of NC_004917.1, from coordinate 50,311 downwards.
GGGCGAGATTCTCCCATTTGGTATAAATCTCACAAGTAGGCAATGCTCCTTTATAAAGATTGAGCATCAGCCACCGCATACAGGAGGAAGAAGTGCCACTTTATCGCCATAAGAAAGAGGATAGGAGAGGTCTTCAATAATTTCATCATTGACTGCCACAGCACTAATATCAAGCCACGAACGCAATGTCTCGTCTTGGTTGAGAATCTCTTTGAGCTCATAAAGTGTGCGTGCTTCTAATTCGCGCGAGGGAATATCGCTCATTGGACCTAAAAAATCAACTCTAATCATCTCTCTCTCCTTTTTTAGATTCTAAAAAGCATAGCAAAGCTAAAGTTAAAACTGATTTAAGAGCATTATTTGGATAGATTCTCCTGCTTGTAAGTTACTGCCATTTTCTGCAAGAAGTGCGAGGGCAGTATTATGTGTGAGATTATTAATCATTGAACTTTGCAAGGATTTTTTAGTGCTAAATTTAACTCCAAGTGTGCCATTATCATTTATAAGCTCACAGGCACGAAATTCCATACGAGAATCTGTGCGATATACATCTTCAAGGAGCTTTGCTTGAAGTGTTATGGGTTTATAGATGTTATTTTGTAATCGTGCAAGAATGAAGGAGCCAAAAAGTAGAAAAGTTATTGCACACGAATTTGGGAATCCGGGCAACCCAAGCACAAAAGTTGTTTTATTAGCATTACAAAATATACCGCAAGTTACAGGTTTGCCCGGCTTTAGTCGCACACCTTTAAATTGTATTTGTGTAAGTTCTTTTATTACTTCTTGGGTGTAATCGTAATCCCCCATACTCATACCTCCAGCACTAAGAAGCACATCACATTCTTTAAGCGCTTGTTCATAAGTAGCTTTAATCAGCGCTTTATCATCTTTAAGAATAGGATAGATAATAGGCTCTTGATTCATTTCTAAAAGTAAAGATTCTAAAAGATGAGTGTTTACACTTCGGACCATATTTGTATGCTCACTCATTGCACCTACTTCAACAATCTCATCACCTACACATATCACGCCTACACGCACTTTTTGATAGACTTGAATAAAATTACAATTCAGTTCAGCGAGCAAACCAATTTCAAAAGCACCGATTTTATCGCCTTTACGCAACAAGATTTCACCTTTTTTATAATTATCACCCACTTGCCGAATCCATTGAGATTTACACACTTGTTCTTTAGGCACATTGAGGAAGATTCTATTATTTTTAAGTGTGATATGCTCTACAATGATAAGTGTATCGGCATTTATAGGCATTAAAGAGCCGGTAAAAGTTTTGATTGCATAGCCTTTTTCAAGAGTTGGACGTGTAGGATTCCCTGCTTTATTTGGTGGGAGGATTTTTAAACCTTGAGAGAGGAGCAGGGGCAAGTCTTCAAAAATGATTGCATAGCCGTCCATTGCTGCAGTAGGATAAGCAGGATAATCCTGCGGTGCGCATATATCTTGTGCGCAGATTCTATGAAGTGCATTTTTGAAATGCACTTGTTGTGTGCCAAGGGGTTTAATGGGGAGGTTTTGCAAAATTTCTAATGCTTCCTCATAGCTTATGAGTGTGGGATAAGCTGCCATATTTCTCCTTTTAAATTTCAATCCTTGCCCTACGCATTAGAGCAAGTGCCCAAGCTTTTGTTTTTTGACTTCCAAATATGCTTGATTATGGGGATTGCTTGGCGTGATAATGCTATGACGCACAACTTTTGCATAAGGTGCTAATGCGTCTATTTTACGCGGATTATTTGTAAGAAGATTGATGTGTGTAATATGAAAATGTTTAAAAATTTCTCCCACAATTTCGTAACTACGCATATCACCTGCAAATCCGAGTTGTTGATTTGCCTCCACTGTGTCATAGCCTTTATCTTGCAGGGCATAAGCATTAATTTTATTAAATAATCCAATACCACGTCCTTCTTGACGCAAATAAATAAGCATTCCACCTTCGGTATTGTGCGCAATTTGTTCCATTGCTAAGGCAAGTTCATTACCACAATCACATTTTTTTGAACCAAAAACATCGCCTGTGAGACATTCAGAGTGAATCCTTACAAGAGGAGTTTCTCCAAGTGTATGTGTAAAAACTACAAGATGTTCAAAAAGAGTGTTATTTTTCCCATATTCACGAAAACTTTTAGTAAAAAAGTTACCAAAACGCGTAGGAAGTTTGGCTTGTTCTGATATTTCATATTTCATTATCTTTCCTTTTGATAATATAGCAGAGAGTTTTTGTGAAGCACATTGTAAAATAATTTGTTAAATCTTAATTTATTTTATTAATTTTTATTAATTAATAATTATTATCTATTAATTATTTTTAGCTAATCTCATTACTCAATACAAATTTTATATATAAGGAGATACGATGTCAAAGAAATTTACGACAGCAACAGGCACACCATTAGGTGATAATCAAAACTCAATTACAGCAGGCAAAAAGGGACCTACACTTTTACAAGATACTTGGCTTTTAGAAAAACTTGCACATTTTGATAGAGAGAGAATCCCAGAGAGAGTGGTGCACGCTAAAGGAAGTGCAGCATATGGTGAATTAACAATTACAAATGATATTACTCAATACACAAAAGCAGAACTTTTTAACAAAGTGGGCAAAAAAACAAAAGCATTTTTGCGTTTTTCTGTGGTGGCAGGTGAGCGAGGAGCAGCAGATGCAGAGCGTGATGTGCGTGGTTTTGCACTCAAGCTTTATACAAATGAAGGAAATTGGGATATTGTAGGTAATAACACACCTGTGTTTTTTATTAAAGATGCGATTAAATTCCCTGATTTTATTCATACACAAAAACGAGACCCCAAAACAAATATGAAAAGCCCTACGGCAATGTGGGATTTTTGGAGTTTGCACCCAGAATCCTTACATCAAGTAACGATTTTAATGAGCGATAGGGGTATTCCACGAAGTTACCGAGAAATGCACGGATTTGGTAGCCACACATATAGCTTTATCAATGCCAAAAACGAGCGCTTTTGGGTGAAATTCCATTTTGTTTGTTTGCAAGGTATTCATAACCTTACTAATAAAGAATCAGAGGCAGTTATCGCCAAAGATAGAGAATCTCATCAAAAAGATTTGTTTGAAAATATTGAAAAGGGTAATTTCCCTAAATGGCGATTCTGTATCCAAGTAATGAGCGAAAAAGAGGCGGAAAACTATCGTTTTAATCCTTTTGATTTAACAAAAGTATGGAGTCATAAAGATTATCCGCTTATTGAAGTGGGGATTTTAGAACTCAATAAGAATCCAGAGAATTATTTTGCAGAAGTAGAACAAGCAGCTTTTAATCCTGCAAATATCGTGCCCGGAGTAGGATATAGCCCCGATAAAGTATTGCAAGGGCGGCTTTTTAGTTATGGAGATACACAAAGATACCGCTTAGGCATTAATCACACTCAACTTCCTGTAAATGCACCTATTGTGCCTGTGAATAATACGCATCGTGATGGTTTTATGCAGCAAGGTCAGTTTGGCGATAGACGCAATTATGAGCCAAGTTATTTTAATGATTATGTTGAAGATAAAAACGCACTTGAACCACCACTTTTTGTGCAAGAGGGTGATGTAATGTATAAATATGACCATCGCGAATATGAAGATGATTATTTTGTGCAAGCAGGAGATTTGTATCGCTTGATGACTGCAGAGCAAAAAGAAGCATTATGTCAAAATATTAAAGAATCAATGGAAGGTGTGCCAGATGAAATTAAAAAACGTCAGCTTGAGCACTTTAAAAAAGCAGATAAAGCGTATGGCAAGAGAGTGGCAGAGCTTTTGGGGTTATAAGTGAAATTTACGCCAGAGGAAGAGCATAAACTTGAAGAGCTATGTCAATATGCTTTTGAATGTGCAAGAAATAATGATGTAGATTCTTTAGAGATAATGCTTAATGCGGGATTGAATGTGAATCTTGCTAATCATCAAGGCAATACGCTCCTTATGTTAGCCGCATATCATAATAACCTTGAAGCAGCAAGAATACTCCTTGAAAGAGGCGCTTTGGTTGATAAGAAAAATGATAAGAATCAAACGCCTCTTGCAGGTGTATGTTTTAAAGGTTATGATGAAATGGCGCGATTGCTTCTTGCCTTTGGGGCAAATCCTAATGAAAATAATGGTATGGGGCTAACACCCATTACTTGCGCGTGTCTTTTTAGGCGAAAAAATATTCTTCGCCTCTTGCTTAAATATTCTCAAAACAAACTCACTTTTATGCAAAAAATCAGTCTTTTTTTCTTAGGCATTAAGAAATTCCATTTTTAAATTTATTGCACTGCATTGATGCTCTCTTGATTATGCTTGTTTTTGAATACGCCAATAACATATATAGCCTACTAAACATAGTATTACAAAGCCGAGTGTATATAATCCTGCTTGTTTGACTATATTTTTAAGCTCTATTTCTTGCGTGGTTGGAGTAGTGGAAGTAAAAGCGTGGATTATAGAATCTACACTCATATCTGTGCCAAACCATACACCTGCATAATATCCAATGAGTGTGAGGATAATAACCCAAATCCCAGCACCAAGAGATGTATAAAGACAAAATTTTACAAGATTCATTCTTGCAAGTCCTGCAGGAAGAGAGATGTATTGTCTTATAATTGTAATAAGTCTTCCTACAAATGTGCTCATTGGTCCGTGTTTAATAAAAAAAGCCTCCATTTTTTGCATTGTAGATTCTGTAAAAAATACATATTTTCCATAGCGGATAAGAAAATCTCTTCCAAATTTGAGTGCAATGTAATAATTAAATAACGCACCTGCAAGAGAACCAGCAATGCCACAAATCACAGCAATAATAGCATTCATTTCACCTTTAAAAACTAAATATCCAGCGGGTATCATTACTACTTCAGAGGGGAAGGGAAAAAAACTTGATTCTAAAAACATCATTATAAAAATCCCTATATAGCCTAAATTACCTACAATTTCTACAATACTATTGATAATATTTCCAAGTAGCGCTCCCAAACTTTTACTCCATTAAGTCAATAAATTTATTTTATAAATATCTCGTCATTATTTTAGTTTGATATAATGCCATACTTTTTTAATTAATTTAGAATCTATAGAAGTGAAAGTATAAGACATAGATTAAACACAAGGGGAAAAAGAGGTATGAAAGAGTTATTTGAAGGGGCAATCAAGTTTCGTGAGGAAGACTTTAATGAGCATAAAGAGCTTTATGAAAGTCTTAAAAAAAGACAAGAGCCTCATACATTGCTTATTACTTGCACAGATTCTCGTGTTGTGCCAAATCTTATCACAAATTCTTTACCTGGAGATTTGTTTGTCATACGCAATATGGGAAATATTGTCCCACCCTATCTTGGAAGCGATAAAGGCATACGTGGAGGATATTTAGCAACGACTTCGGGTATTGAATATGCGCTGAGTATTTTGGGCATTAAAAATGTTATTATTTGTGGGCATAGTGATTGTGGTGCGTGTTCTGCTATTTATGAACCACCAGAGGAGCTAGAAAAAGCGCCTTATGTCAAAAAATGGATTGAACTTTTAGAGCCGGTTAAACAAAAAGTTGATGCACTTAAACCCGGCTCAAAGGCAAAGCGTAGGTGGCTTATGGAGCAGGTTAATATTGAACATCAGCTTGAGAATCTAATGACTTATCCTTTTGTGGAAGAGCGTTTTGATAGAGGAGAGCTTAATATTTATGGGTGGTATTATATTATTGAAACAGGAGAGATTCTTAATTATAATATGATACAACGCGAATTTAAGCCAATTAATAAAATTAAATCATAAAGGAGAGAAAATGATTTTAATGAGCGGACCTTGCGTAATTGAAAGTTATGAAGCACTAAGTGCAGTAGCGCAGGCATTAAAGCCTTTGAGTGAAAAGGCACATATTGATTTTTATTTTAAGGCAAGTTTTGATAAGGCGAATCGCACGAGTTTAGAGAGCTATCGCGGACCTGGGTTAGAAAAAGGACTTGAATTACTTTCTGAAATTAAAAAACAATTTGGATATAAAATTATTACTGATATACACGAAAGCTATCAAGCAAAGCATATTGCAAAAGTAGCAGATGTGATACAAATCCCTGCATTTTTGTGTCGTCAAACAGATTTAATAGTTGAGGTAGCAAAAACTGAACGCATTGTGAATATCAAAAAAGGGCAATTTATGAATCCTTCCGATATGCAACATAGCGTATTAAAGGCAATTAAAACGCGTGGAGGCACGCAAGCTACCTATGAGCAGTCGCAAAAATATGGTATATGGCTTACAGAGCGTGGGAGCACTTTTGGTTATGGGAATCTTGTCGTTGATATGCGCTCTTTGGTGATAATGCGCTCTTTTGCACCTGTGATTTTTGATGCTACGCATAGTGTGCAAATGCCCGGTGCAGCAGGAGGTAAAAGTGGAGGAGACAGCTCATTTGTGCCTTATCTCGCTAGAGCTGCGGCTGCAGTAGGTGTAGATGGATTTTTTATGGAAACACATCTAAATCCAAAAGAAGCTTTAAGTGATGGACCAAATATGGTGCAAACAAATGCACTTATTCCACTTATAGAGCAGTTGTATGATATTGAAAATCTTACACAACATAAAAATGGCAAATAGATTCTAAAATCAGTCAAGAGGAGTGAATAATGAACATTATTGAGGGTAAATTACAGCTTATAGGTGATGAGAGAATTGCAATTATTAGTTCTCGCTTTAATCATTTGATTACAGATAGATTGGTAGAAGGCGCTAAAGATTGTTTTGTGCGACACGGCGGACGCGATGATTTGCTTGATTTGGTGCTTGTTCCTGGTGCGTATGAGATTCCATTTGCATTACAAAAGATTCTCTCACAAGGCGAGTATGATGGTATTTGTTGTTTGGGTGCAGTGATACGAGGCTCTACACCACATTTTGATTATGTTTCTGCAGAGGCGACTAAAGGCATAGCGAATGTTACGCTTAAATATGGCGCACCTGTAACTTTTGGTGTTCTTACAACTGATAGTATTGAACAAGCTATTGAACGTGCTGGAACAAAGGTTGGAAATAAGGGCTTTGAAGCAATGGCTAGTCTCATTGAGCTTATCAATCTCTATCGTAAAATTGGAGCTTAAAGAGTAATTTATGGCAACACGCACACAGGCACGAGAGGCAGTTATTGGTATGCTTTATGCCTATGATTTAGGAAATGAAAGTATCATTGAAATTGCGCGGAGTATGCTTGAGGAAAAAAAGATTAAAAATAAGCAGCAAGATTTTGCTTTTTCACTTTTGCAGGGTGTGATAGAGCATCTTTCTCAGATTGATTTGTGCATTGCTCCCTATTTAAAGGAATGGGAATTTTCACGACTTGGTGGAATGGAGCGCGCGATGCTAAGACTTGGAGCTTTTGAAATTCTTTATACAGAAACGGATACACCTGTAATAATCAATGAAGCAGTGGAGCTTGGGAAAATGTATGGTGGCGAAGATAATGCACCACGTTTTATTAATGGTGTGCTTGATGCGCTCAGTAAGGCACATACAAAAAATAAAAAAAGTGAAGATTGCAGCAAAACACAAGATATTATAAATGACGCCTTAGGCAAGGAATCTTAAATGAAATTGTGTATTGCTCTTGATAATCCACATTTGCAAGATAATCTTATGTTGCTTCAAGCATTAGATTCTCTTTCTCAATGTCAAAAACACGATATATGGCTTAAAGTTGGTTTAAGAAGCTTTGTGCGTGATGGCATAAAAGGTATAGAAAAGCTTAAAAAATACGGCGATTATAGAATCTTCCTTGATTTAAAACTTTATGATATTCCAAATACAATGCTTGAGACGATTATAGAGATGCAAAAAATTGGCATTGATATGCTTACCATTCATACAAGCTGTGGATTTGAAGCAATGAGGACTATTGCAAAGCTTAAAGAAAATCAAAGTAATATGCCCTTAATCGTAGGTGTAAGTGCGCTCACAAGCTTTGATAATGAGAGTTTTATGGAGATTTACAATGCTTCACTTTTTTCCCACACACTCAAACTTGCTTCTTTAGCATTTCAGGCAGGGATTGATGGGGTAGTGTGTTCAGTGCAGGAGAGTTTAGCAATAAAAAAGGCAACTTGTAGCACATTTTTAACTATTACACCTGGCATTCGTCCTTTTGGCGAGAGTGCGAATGACCAAAAGCGAGTGGCAAACTTGCAAGAAGCGAGAGAAGCAATGAGTGATTTTGTCGTTATTGGGCGTCCAATTTATAAAGACGAAAATCCACTTAGCGTAGTGGAGAGAATCTTGGCTTTTCAAAGATAAAAGATAGTAAAGCAAAAAATAATCAATGGAGCAAAAGTGAGAGTTATACAGAGCATTTGTGAGATGAGGCATTATCGTGCAGGAATAGCAAATGATAAAACAATAGGCTTTGTAGCCACAATGGGTGCGCTTCATCAGGGGCATTTAAGCCTTATGAAAGCCTCGTTGGCAGAGAATGACTACACAATAGTTTCTATTTTTGTCAATCCCACACAATTTGGAGCTAATGAGGATTTTGGTGCTTATCCACGCACATTAGAGGCAGATATAGCACTTTGTGAGAGAGTAGGTGTAAGTGCAATTTTTGCCCCAAGTATAGATGATATGTATGAAGATGATGAGGTAGGATTCTCTGCGCCAAAGAAAATGGGATACATCTTAGAGGGATTTGATCGTCCAACACACTTTGCAGGTGTTTTACAAATTGTGCTTAAACTTTTTTGTTTGATTAAGCCTCATAGAGCGTATTTTGGACAAAAGGACGCACAACAAGTGCTTATTTTGCAAAAAATGGTGCGTGATTTATTTCTTGATATTCATATTGTGCCTTGTCCAATACAAAGAGATAGCGATGGTTTAGCTTTAAGTTCGCGCAATATTTATTTAAGTGCGAGTGAGAGACAAAAAGCTTTGTGTATCCCCCGCACGATTGAGCTTGTAAAAAAGCGGATTCTTCAAGGAGAGAGAGAAGTTGCCACACTTAGGGAGATTGCTTTACAATCTTTGCAAAGTGAGGATATTACACTTTTTTATGCACAATTTTGTAATCATAAACTTGAGCCTATTACCCATATTGTGGAGAATAAAAGTATATTTTTAATTGCTGCAAAAGTGGGACAAACCCGTTTGCTTGATAATTTATGGATTTAGGGGGAGAAAATGAAATTTAAAAACCTGCTTTTAGTGGCAATATTTTATAGCAATATATGGGCTTATGATAGCATTGATGAGGCACTAGAAAATGGTATTTCAAGTGGAGATATTACTTTTTATGGAAGCTATACAAATGGTGCAGATTCTATAAATAAAGCTAAAAATGATTTAAATGAATCTGGCTATATGGTAGGTTCTGTGGGTTTAGCCTACCATTCTGCTTTTTGGAAGTATTTGCGCGTTGCTGTGAGCTTTCGTGCAGTTGGGACATTATATGAGCAAGATAAAGATTCGCAATGGAGTAGTGATGCATTCTTAAATAATCCGGGACGATATGGAAATGGCGATGCTTCAAGAGATTTTTATATGAATGACCGCACAATGCTTGGGCAGTCTTACATAGAATATTTTGATGGTGATACAAGCGTGAAAGTAGGGCGTGTATTTGTAGATTCTGAATGGGCAGATAGGCTTATAGATGGTGTGAGTGTGCGTAATCGTTCCTTGCCAAATACACTTATTGAAGCGTTATGGGCAAAAAATAATGGGTATGTGCAATATAATAAAATGACAGGATTCTATGATGTAAATCCCCATAGTGCATTAGGGCTTACACAAGTGAGCTTAAAATATCATCTTGGTGATGCAGTGAGCTTTAAGGTTTATGGCATTGCCAATCCAGAGGTTTTTTATGCAACGGGGATAAAAGCGAGTGCGCGATATGAAAGTTCACAATCCTACATCGGCTTAAGCGGACATTTTGCGACAAGTTTTGAACAAAGTTATGGTAGGTTTAATGGTGAAAATGGCAATGGATATAACACTGATATTAAAGTATATGTGGGTGTAAAAGATATGGCTGAAGCAAGTGGTGGATTTGTGGGGAGTGGGGCAAATGTTGGCTGGGGTTCGCTTAATACACTTGGTAATAGTATAAGCCCATTTTTTATGTGGGGTGGAAGAGCTTTGCTTGAAGGAGTAGATGCGAGTTTATGGTATGGCAAAGTGATGTTTGCTATTGATAGAGTGAGTTTTGCGGTGGTGTATGGTAGCACGAAGTTTAGGGGGATTAGCTACACGAGTATGCAAAATCCTTACGATAGGGTAAATGAAGTGAATCTTTTAGTTGATTTTGGCTTTACAGAGCATTTAAGTGCGCTTTTAAATGTGTTTAATACACACGGAGGAGCACAAAGATATTATCCACATACGACAAATGTAAATCTCGGTATGAAACTAGCATTTTAAAGTAACTAAGAATAAATATTAATTTTATTGACTTCAGATTCAAACTAAGCTAAAATGATGCCATTTAAAGAGTAGGATATATAATGAAACCAATTACGATTGTATGCGTAGGGCAACCAAATGTTGGAAAAAGTTCATTAATTAATAAAATTTGTGGTGTTCATTTAAAAGTAGGAAATTTTACAGGCGTAACGATTGAAAAATCTGAAGCACAACTCACTTACAAAGGCTATAATCTACGAATCATTGACTTACCCGGCATTTATTCGCTTAATGATTATTCGCTTAATGATTATTCGCTTGAGGAGCGTTTAACAAAGCAGTTTTTAGAAAATGAAGATTATGATGTGATTTTAAATGTGCTTGATTCTACAAATTTAGAACGTTGTTTATTCCTTACTACGCAGCTTCTAGAGCTTAATTCGCGTATGTGTTTGGCATTAAATATGAGTGATGAGGCAAAAAAAGAGGGTATTAATATTGATAATGCGCTTTTAGGAGAGATATTAGGCGTAGAATGCGTGAGTGTATCGGCTTTGCGTGGAGAAAATGTGCAGCTTTTACTTGATACAATCATCAATATTGCCACTCTTGCTCCCAAAGCAAGTAAGCGTGTTTATACAGATTTTTTAGAAGAAGAAATTGCAAATATGAATACATTTTTAGCCCAAAAGCATTATGATGATGTGCAGATATTATTAAATCAAAAGCACAGAGGTTTGCAAAGTTTGCGTGATATAGCGATTAAACTTCTTAAACAAGATAGTTTTGTAAGTAAGGCTCTGCACGATAAAGGGTGTTGGGTAGAATTAAGTGAATATACACAAAAGTGTATTCAAAGGTTATATACCCAAAGTGGTGAAAATAATGTGCGCGATATTTTAAATAATGATGCCCTTAGCTTTGCAAAAGGTGCAAGTATGGAATCTAGTCGTATTTCCACTCCTCTTAAGCATTCTCTAACGCAAAAAATTGATGCGCTTTTGCTCAATAAATATCTTGGAATCCCTATATTTTTGTTTTTGATGTGGCTTTTGTTTCAGATTACTTTTTATGTAGGAGAGTTTCCTAAAGTATGGATTGAGGAGGGTGCAGCAGATATTGGTGCGTGGATAGAGGAGCATTTGCCCTATGAATTTCTTGCTTCTTTACTCTCTGGAGGGATTATCGCAGGGGTTGGAGCAGTATTAAGTTTTTTGCCTCATATTTTAATACTTTTTTGTGGAATTGTATTTTTAGAAAGCACTGGATATATGGCACGAGTCGCATTTTTACTTGATGGATTCTTTCATAAATTTGGCTTACACGGCAAGAGTTTTATACCTCTTGTAACAGGTTTTGGTTGCTCTGTCCCTGCATATATGAGCACACGAATGCTTAAAAATCGTAATGATAGAATGCTCACACTTTTTATTATTAATTTTATGAGTTGTGGTGCGCGTTTACCTGTTTATACACTTTTTATTGGAGCTTTTTTCGCTCCACAAGTAGCTGGAAATGTGCTATATGGAATCTATATTTTTGGCGCACTTGTGGGTCTTTGTATGGCAAAGATTCTAAAGCTTACCGCATTTAAAGGTGATGATGAACCTTTTGTGATGGAAATGCCTAAATATCGTTTGCCCACTTTAAGACTTATAGCTTTTAGTGTATGGCACAAAGCAGTGAGCTATATCAAAAAAGCAGGGACTTTTATTTTACTTGCTTCTGTGATTATTTGGGTTGGGACGCAGTTTCCTAAAAATGCAGTTTTAGAGGAGCAGATGACACAATCAGTGCAGATTCTAAAAGAGAATATGAATCTTACACAAGAAAATGACGCATTGCAAAATGAAATAGATGAGATTTATCATAACTACCAAGCAGCTTTAGTAGAGCAAAGCTATCTAGGACGCATAGGGCAATTTATTCAGCCTATATTTGCACCTATGGATTTTGATTGGAAACTTTCTGTTTCACTTCTTAATGGACTTTTAGCAAAGGAAACAATCATTTCGAGTATGGGTGTGTTGTATGCACTTGGTGATGATATAGATGAAAATAACACCACACCTTTGCGCGATGTACTTCAAGAGCATATTAGTCTGCCTAGTGCGATTGCATTTATTTTATTCATTATGTTTTATAACCCTTGTTTTGCAGCAAGCATTGTCTTTGGCAAAGAAGCTGGTGGGAAGCGATATATTGCATATTTATTTATTTTTACAAGCGTGGTATCATATATATTTGCGCTTTTTGGATATGCCCTAACGCATTTTTTTATTAGAGTATCAACTTAGAAAGGAAAAGCTTGAAAATCCCTCTCTATTCAAATTTAAAAGCAAAGCTAGAATCTAAAGGATTAGATCCTATTATAAGTGGGCAAGTTGCGTGGTTTAGTAGTAGTATTATATATGGGATTGTATGCGCGCTTTTTTTAAAGTTTTGTAATTTTATAAGCGGTATAGAATTGTTATTTTTTGGACTTTCAATAGTTTTGTTCTTATCTTTTTTATATAAATCCACTTTAATAATTTCATTTTACGCTCTTTTAAGTATTATCTGTGTTTTATTTGTTGGCGAAGCATTGAGTATTATGTTTATTGTTTTTTTTGCTTTATTTTTGTTTTGTGTCATAAGCTTTATATTAATAAAAAAAGCAAGATATGATGTGTTTATGTTTGTGGTTTATTTATGTATGTGGTTAGGTTTTATCTTTTTATTTTTTCATCTGTATATTAGGATGTAAATTTATTTGGGTAGATAAATGATAAGAATGTGAATCTTGCGTGGCACGCCCGAAGGGAGTCGAACCCCTAACCCCCAGATCCGAAGTCTGGTGCTCTATCCAATTGAGCTACGAACGCGTAAGTGTAAAAAGTAATGGGGTGGGAGATGGGGCTCGAACCCACGACCCTCAGAGCCACAACCTGATGCTCTAACCAACTGAGCTACACCCACCATAACGAAAGAAAAAGAATGGTCGGGGCGAAAGGATTCGAACCTTCGACCCCTTGGTCCCAAACCAAGTGCGCTAACCAGACTGCGCTACGCCCCGATACAAACAAAAAGCACGATTATATTACAACAGCACCTTTTTGTCAAGAATGAATTATTTGCATTTAAGTCTTTTAGATAGTTTGTGCATTTTAGGCGTCAAAATTTTTATTCTGTATGTATTTTATTGTTTAAAATAATCTTATTTTACAATCGTGCGATATATTTCTTCCATAAGCCTTTGTAAAAAACAAAGCCAAAGATACCTGCACGCAAATATGTTTCACAGCAAATAATAGCAAAAATATATCCTACTGCAATGTTATAATGCACACACAGCCACATTGGGAGAATCCTCAAAACCCAAATGCTCCCTGTGTTAATCCACAGAGAAAGCTTCGTTGCACCGCTTCCTCGCAATGCTCCATCAAGCACAAAAATACAAATAAGGGGCACTTGAGAAAGCCCTACTGCAAGGAGATAATCAAAAGAGTAATGAATCACCTCTGTTTCTGTGCTAAAAATAGCGGAGAGTTCTTTGCCCAGCATACATAATCCTATACCTAATATGCCCATAACTACTGATGAGATAAGTAAAATTGTTTTGATAAAAGATTCTGCTAAGTCTAATCGTTTTGCACCGAGCATTTGTCCAACTAATGCCATTGCTGCCACTTGGAATCCAAAACCGGGCATAAAAATGAAGCTTTCCACTCTTGAGCCAATTTGAAATCCAGCAATGACTTCCAAACCATAATCAGTCATAAATTTTGTAATAAGCACAAGGGAAAAAATTGTCAAGCCTCGCTCAAGGCCAGAGGGAATACCAATATGGAATCCATTATAAAGCGTATGCCATTTAAAGGTGGGTGAAAATGTCAAATGGCGGTGTAGCCCACAGAGAATGCCAAGTAAAACTAGCCCTTCGAAATAAGTAATGATAACATTTGCTATGCCAGCTCCCATAATACCAAATGGTGGAATACCAAGCTTTTCCACCCCAAAAATAAGCATAAAATTAAGGACAATATTTAAGCTTGTAGCGATGATTTTTACAAAAAAAACGCTTTTAGTATCGCCTACGGCTGAAAGTGCAGAAATAAATATTGTCTTAAGAAAAAGTGCGGGAATCCCATAAAAAATCCAACCTAAATACAACATACCTAGCTCTTTGGTTTCCCCACTCACACCCATCCAGTCAAAATACAACTCATTGCTTACATATGCAAGTGCATAAATAGGAATAGAGCAAAGCCCAGCCCCGATGCTCATTGTGCTTAGAATCTGTCCCGCTTTAAGGTTATTTCTCTCTCCAAATGCACGCGAGACTTGTGCGTTTGTGCCTACATAAAAAATGGTTGTGAGTGCAAAGAGAAACATCCAGCAATTCATACCGAGTCCAAGTGCCACGATATTATGTTTTGTAACTTCAGAATCGGGTGAAATATGAGCAATAAAATACATTCCTATGGCGATATTAGCAATATCAAGCAAAGAGTTTCCTCCAGAGGGCAAGGCAATACTTAGAATCTTGCGGAGACGTTGCTTGAAGTTATATGTCATCAAAGACTCTTTGTAGTGTTGGTGTGTGTTTGAGAGCAGGGTTTATATTGAGCGATAAAGCGCATAATGTGCTGATATGCGGGATTTATTGTATGAGTATCTTTTCTGTTTTGTTTATAAATACTTTGATGTAAAATTTGAAAGCCCCTTTTGGAGCTAAATACTGCTTCAAGTTCCCCTGCGTATAATATTTTGTTATTGAGAGGTTGATGAGAGGATTTATCAATAAAGGTTTCAAAAATGAGCATAGCATTGGGTTTAAGTGCTTTAATTATGGCATCAAAAAGATTCCTATCAAGGAAAAAGCTATCAAGTATGACATCATAATGTGTTTGGGGTAGGGTAAAAGTATCTAAATCTGCTAAAATAGGTGTAATATAAGGGATATTTGCAAGATTCTCTAATGCAACACAAGATATATCAAGTCCATCAACCTCAAAGCCCATTTGGGCTAAAATCTTAGAATGTCGTCCATTGCCACAGGCAATATCAAGTGCTTTTGGAGGTTTAGAATCGGTAAAAGAAAAATTTCGCTTAAGTATCTCGCACGTTTCAAGCACAAATGGGCTTGGTTCATTGGGCATAAAGCCCTCTTGATACCGAGCATTCCATTTGAGTGCGTCTTCTTGCATTCAATATCTTTGCAATAATTATTTTATACAAGTGAAGGAAATTTTAATTTGCCACCGCCAAGAATATGCAAATGCAAATGTGGGACTTCTTGCCCACCATCAGCACCGATATTGGTAATGATTCTATATCCGCTTTTATCAATGCCTACCGATTTGGTAACTTCTTGCGCAAAACCACACAACTCTCCTAAAAGTTTAGAATCTGCACAATCAAAATCTTTTACACACACTTTAGGAATAGCGAGAATATGCACAGGGGCTTTGGGATTAATATCATAAAAAGCAAGAAATCGCTCATTTTCAAGCACTTTTTTACAAGGAATCTCGCCTGCTACAATTTTTTCAAAAATCGTTTTTTCTGCCATATTCGCTCCTTAAAGTCTCTTTTTATAGTGGTTTGATAAAAAAGAATTGATATTATAACTTTTAAACCTGAATAGAATCTATAATATGCTACAATGCCGACTTAATTTATATATCACTTATAGTTCAAGGAAGGAAAGACGTTGAAGACACAAATGCAAGAGATAATGGCAAAACTAGAGCAATTAGAGAATCTCAATGATTTAGAGCGTTTGCGTGTGGAAGTAATGGGGAAAAAGGGCATTTTAACTCAGCAATTTGCACTCCTTAAGAATCTTGAGGGCGAGACAAAAAAAACCTTTGCCAAAGAGCTTAACAAAAATAAAGAAAATTTTGAAAAAATGCTTGAAAGTAAACGAGAAAGCCTATTAAAAGTGCAGATGAATGAGAATCTCACCAAAGAAGTAGTTGATGCAAGTTTATTTACAGCCTTGCGTCCAAAGAGTAATGGACACCCAATTTATCAAACAATGGATAGAATCATTGATTTTTTTGTCAATATGAATTTTGCAATTCAAACAGGACCTTTAGTAGAAGATGATTTTCATAACTTTGAAGCACTTAATCTTCCTGTATTTCATCCGGCACGAGATATGCAAGATACTTTTTATTTTAAAGATTCAATGCTTTTGCGCACACATACCTCTCCTGTGCAAATTCGCACTATGCAATCACAACATATTCCTATTCGTATGATAGCTCCGGGTAGCGTTTTTAGGAGAGATTATGATTTGACTCATTCACCAATGTTTCATCAAGTTGAGGGCTTAGTAGTTGACGAGAAAGATAAAATAAGTTTCGTGCATCTTAAATATATTTTAGAGGATTTTTTGCATTATATGTTTGGCGATGTGCGCATTCGGTTTCGTTCAAGCTTTTTCCCCTTTACAGAGCCAAGCGCAGAAGTGGATATTAGCTGTGTATTTTGCGGTGGTAGCGGTTGTAGAGTATGTTCTCACACAGGGTGGCTTGAAGTATTGGGCTGTGGTATTGTCAATCAAAAAGTATTTGATGCTGTGGGTCATAAAAATGTGAGCGGATATGCTTTTGGGCTTGGCGTTGAGCGATTTGCTATGCTTCTTCATCGTGTGAATGATTTGCGTAGCTTTTTTGAGACAGATTTACGTGTATTGGAGCAATTCTAATGATTTTTTCAAAACATTTATTATCGCATTTTGTTGATATTTCACATCTTGATATTGAGCAAATGTGTATGAGATTAAGCAGTATGGGACTTGAGGTAGAATCTGCGTATCCATTGAAGATGCCACAAAAGGTTGTCGTAGGCAAGATACTCTCACTTACACCTCACCCCGATGCAGACAAACTTAATGTATGTAAAGTCAGTATTGGCTCACAAGAGTTGCAAATTGTGTGCGGGGCAAATAATGTAAAAGCCAATCAATATGTCGCTGTGGCACTTGAAGGCGCAGTAATACCTCATACTAAAAGTGGCGAGATTGTGATTAAACAAACAAATCTACGTGGTATAGAGAGTTGTGGAATGCTTTGTTCTAGTGTGGAGTTAGGATTGCCAAAGATAAATGATGGAATTATGGTGCTTGATAGCACAGCTGGTCATTTGGAGCTTGGCGTTGAGCTAGGGAATCTTCCTCTTTTTAATGATTATGTGATTGAAGTAGGGATTACGCCTAATCGTGGTGATTGTCTTAGCGTGCTAGGCATTGCGCGTGAACTTGCTACAAGCTATGATTTGCGCCTAAAGCACGAAGTAGATATGGATAATGTGGTTACGCTTGGTTTAGGTAGGGTGTTGCAGATTCTTTGTGATGAAAAAATTGAAGCTCATTTACTCTATCGCGTGGTTGAAGTCAAACAAGCTTATCTACCTCTTGATATTGCACTTTGTCTTGCCCGTAATGGGAGTTTGGTTGATGATATTATGTGCAATTTTTTAGAATATGGCACTTATATGACAGGTGTTATACTTAATGCTTACAAACTCTATGATTGTGAGAATAAAGATATTGTTTTGGATAATGGTTTGGTGGCACAACTCCGAATCAAAAAAGATGAGAACGGCTTAGGAGCAGTTTTTGCTCACCAAAAGCTTTCCATAATTGGTGTATCTTATGGTGAGCGGCACTTTGGCACACGTTCTGAAATTTATATTATTGAAGCGAGTTATGTGAATCCTACTTTAATTGCCAAAAGTCTTTATAAGCACGCAATAAAAGGTGATGTGCAGCTAACTTATCGTAGCACAAGAGGGAGTAATCCAAATTTGGAGCAGGGCATTGACTTTTTATGTAGAAAAATGGTGCTTGTTTCTGATGCACTTGTGTATTCTGGCTCACATAATATTGTCCAAAACATTGATGAAATTACGATTAAAACAACGTTTAAGGCTATTAATCAAATTATAGGCATAGAGCTTGATAAAGAAGAGATAGCCACTATTTTAAAGCGACTTAATTTTAAGCTTGATGCAACTTGTGATGAGAATTTTTTTATGGTTACTGTGCCAAACTATCGGCACGACATTCAAAGTATCCAAGATGTAGCTGAAGAAGTGCTTAGAATCTATGGTATTGACAATGTTTCCTCTGTGCCATTACTTTGTTCTCAATCCCATAATATTAATAACACATATTTTACCTACAAAAACACGCGCAAACTTGCTTATGGATTGATTGCTTATGGTTTTGTAGAGTGTATTCATTATGTCTTTGCTTCTTCCCAAAATTTAGAACGATTAGGTTTTGTGCGACTTGATGAAGATTTAGAATTGCTCAATCCTATCACAAACGAGCTTGATACGCTTCGGACAAGCCTACTTCCGGCTATGCTTGATTCTGTGAAACGTAATGAGAATCTTGGCTTTAAAAATATTACACTTTTTGAGATTGGAAGTGTGTATAGTTCAAAACGAGAGGAAAAAAGTAAGCTTGCACTTGTTGCAAGTGGCTGTATGCAAGATGAATGTTATCCACACACCAAAGCTGTTAAATGGAATCTTTTTGCTTTTGGGACTATATGTCAGAGATGTGTTGGAGATTTGAGTTTTAGAAATATTCGTGATGAAGCAAATGCAAAGGAGCTTTTGAGTCATTTTTGTTTTACAGATGAGAGATTGCTTCACCCTTATCAGAGTGCATTTGTTTATCAAAAAGACAAGCCCATAGGAATAATTGCCAAATTGCATCCACAAGTTGCTACCAATATGGATTTAAGTGAGGAAATATTTATATGCGAAATTGAGATCGGTATGAGTGATTTTTCTCTCCCGCAAGCCTATGAATTTTCAAAATACCAAAAATCTACACGTGATTTAACAATCCTCATTGATAAAGATATTCCTTTTTATCGTGTGCGCCAAATTCTTCTTGAAGATCAAATTGCTTATGTTAAAAATATTTATCCTATTGATGTGTATTATGATAAGGCTTTAGGAGAAAAAATGGCATTAAGCATACGTATTGTGCTTCAATCTGATGAGGGCACATTACAAGAAATGCAATTAGTGCAAGCAGTGGAATCCGTGCTTAGTGTTTTAGTGCGCGAGTTTGATGCTGTATTACGCACTTAGATATATTATGATAATTTACAACAAAGGATAGTCAATGCAAAAAACCTCACCACATATTACAGATGAAGATATACCTTTATTACAAAAAATGTCGCACACATTAGGGTTTTTGTGTGCAGATATGGTGCAAAAAGCAAATAGCGGACATCCCGGCGCACCTATGGGACTTTCAGATATTGCAAGTGTGTTACATTTTCATATTAATCTTGCTCCAACACAACCTCAATGGTTAAATCGAGATAGAATTATTTTTAGTGGAGGACACGCAAGCGCACTCGTATATTCGCTCCTTCATTTATGGGGTTTTGAGGTGAGTATGGCAGATTTGCACTCTTTTAGGCAATTAGATTCTAAAACACCCGGACACCCTGAATATAGACATACTCAAGGTATTGAGATAACAACAGGTCCCCTTGGGCAAGGTATAGCAAATGCAGTGGGTATGGCTATGGCAAGTAAATATGCACAGAATTTGTTTGGGCGGGAAATCATTTCGCATAATATATATTGTTTATGTGGCGATGGGGATTTACAGGAGGGTATCAGCTATGAAGCAGCTTCTTTAGCTGGACATCACGCTCTTTCAAATTTGATTCTTATTTATGATAGTAATCATATCACAATAGAAGGCGATACGCAACTTGCGATGAGTGAGGATATTGCTAAACGTTTTGAAGCACAGGGTTGGGAAGTTTTAAGCTGCGATGGACACGACTATATACAAATTCACAATGTGCTTACCAATGCTAAAACTTCTTCAAAACCCATACTTATTATTGCTCATACCATTATCGCTAAGAATGCCCTTAGTCTTGAGGGTAGTCATAAAGCACACGGCGCACCTTTGGGTGAAGAAATTATCGCCACAGCAAAGCAAAAACTTTCTTTTCCTGCAGAATCTTTTTATATACCTGATGATGTAGCACTTGCTTTTGGCACGATGAAGGAGCGTGGTGAGTTGAACTTTGCACAATGGTATAAAAATTATGAGAATCTCCCTCAAATTGCAAAAGAACGGCTTGATAAAATGAGAGAGCCCGATGTTTCCCATATTGTTTATCCACAATTTGCACTTGGCGAAAGTATGGCTACACGTGTGAGTAATGGCAAGATTCTTAATAGTATTTCTCAAGCGTTAGAAGGATTTATTGGGGGAAGTGCAGATTTAGCACCATCAAATAATACACAGCTACAAGATGAGGGTGATTTTCCGCAGGGTAAAAATTGGCATTTTGGTATCCGAGAACACGCAATGGGTGCAATTTGTAATGGTGTGGCAAATTATGGCTTATTTTTACCTTTTTGCGCAACATTTTTTGTTTTCAGTGATTATATGAGCCCAAGTGTGCGTGTAGCAAGCCTTATGAAAGCGAAAGTATATTATATTTGGACGCACGATAGTATAGGTGTGGGTGAAGATGGTGCGACACATCAGCCCATTGAACAATTAAGCCATTTTAGAGCAATGCCAAATCTCCTTGTTTTTCGTCCCGCTGATGCAAATGAGAATATTGCTTGTTGGCAGGTTGGCTTAGATTCCAAGCTACCTTGCGCTTTTGTGCTTAGTCGTCAGAATCTCCCCGTTATTATGGAATCCACTCCTCAATTAAAAAAGCAAGTGCAAAAAGGCGGTTATGTATTGCGTTCGTGCGACAATGCAGTTATTACCCTTATGGCAAGCGGAAGTGAGGTAAGTCTTGCACTCAAAGCGTGTGAAACACTAGAAGATTTAGGTATCAAAACACAAGTAGTAAGTGTACCTTGCCTTGATTTGCTTTTGGAACAACCTAAGGGTTACATCAAAGAATTATGCGGAAAAAGTGCAGTGCTTGCTATTGAGGCTTCAAGAGGCTTAGAATGGTATGCAGTGGCTGATGAAGTGATTGGTATGCAGAGTTTTGGTGCTTCAGGGAAAGGCGAAGCCCTCTTTAATCGTTTTAATTTTAATATAGATTATATCATAGCTGCTGCACAAAAGCTTATTCAAAATTAAAAACATACAAAAGGGCAAAATATGGGCAGAGAATCTACCCTTTATGTATATAGCTCTCATCGTTCTTTGATGCAAAATAGCAACGAAGGAGAAATTTTTGCTCCGAGTATGATGATGGGAGATTTTTTTACGCAGCTTATTATTATTGATGGATATAGAGCATTACCACGAGGTATGCGACTACCTCTTGTTATGAGTGTATTAAAAGAGTGTGCCAAAGAGCTTGAGAGGGCAAAATTTATTTTTGAAAAGAGTTTTTTGGGATTTTTGGAAACTTCTAACTTTTTGTTTGATTTTTTTGATGAAATCGCTCAATCGCAAATACATATTAAAGATATTCCATCACGTGATATTTATGATGATTATGCAGATCATTTATATGTGTTAGAATGGTTGGAAAATCGCTACAAAGAGCGACTTTTTGAGCTTAAATGCTATGATGGATATATTCTTCCAGCACAAGCCCAACCACGTTTTAATGAAGCATTTGTGCGGCATTTTGAATGTATTGAAATTTTTGTAGAGGGGATTATTAGTCCTATTCATCAGGAAATGCTTTTAAATGCGGCAAAAATAATTCCTATAAAAGTGCATTTTTGGGTTGATGAATTTAATATTTCTTTGCCTTTTTTGCCCTCACATATTTTAAAACAATGCAAGCCATTTTTTAGATACAGCGCAGAATTAGACACAGGGAAGATTATACAATCTACCCCTCTACCACCTTTAGGAAAAATTGATGCTTATGGTTTTGCTTTGGGCATATCGCAAGTGGCATTAGTATTTGCCAAGATTGATGAATGGATAAAAAATGGTGTGCAAGAACAGGATATTGTGGTTATCGTGCCAAATGAAAACTTTGCTAAATATCTTTTTTTGCTTGATAGAGCGCATAACTTAAATTTTGCAATGGGTGAGGATATATCGCGCACTAAAGTTTATAAATATCTTCAAGATTATATTCACTCTCAATTAAAAAATATAACTCATATTCCACAAACTTATGCTCAAGTGTGTAAAGATATAATAGCTATGCTTGCTGGCTTTGAGGATAGGCAAAGCAAAAGAGTGCGTGAGTATGTGAGTGAGATTCTCTTTATGTGGGAGAATGTAGGTTTAAAAGAAACTACGCATATGGAGATTATTGAGCTATTGCTTGAGGAGCTTAAACATTATAGTATTGATGATATAATGGGTGGAAAAATACGTGTAATGGGTGTTTTGGAATCAAGGGGTTTTGCTTTTAAAAAGGCTGTGATTGTTGATTTTAACGAAGGTGTAATACCTAGCAAACAAGAGAGTGATTTATTTTTAAATTCTGCGTTACGTCAAAAGCTTAAAATGCCGACTATGAGGGATAAAGAACGTCTCCAAAAGCATTATTATTATGGCATTTTTAGCACTGCCGATGAAATAGCAGTAGCATATGTATCAAATGAAGATAATCACCCAAGCTTTATGCTTGAAGAATTGATGCAAAAGAGTGCAGTGAAGCATAAGAATGGAGATAATTTCTTTACTTTGCTTCCACAAGGGAGAAAATTAGAGTATTGTGAAGATGAAATAAGTGGGCGTCTGCCTCGCACCCTTACGCCTAGTAAATTAAAAGTATTTTTGGAATGTCCAAGAAGGTATTATTATCTTTATGAAGAATGTATGAATGATCTTTCTCTTTTCCAAGAAAGCGCATCTATGGGAAATATTGTTCATCAATGCTTAGAATCTGTCTATAAGCCATATGTAGGGAAAAAGGTAATCTTAGATGAAAAGGCACTTTATAAGAGTGCGCAATTATGGTTAGAGCATTCTTTAGTCTCGCATAGTGCATTACAAAGCGCGCATATTGAGTGGCTTAAATGTGAGTTGAAACATTTTTTTGCCCTTGAGAATGGACGTGAGGTAGAGATTTTGCAGCTTGAGGGAGAAAATATGGAAGTTTCATATGGTGATTTTATCTTTTATGGGCGACCTGATAGGATCCAAAAAGTTGGCGAGAGTATAGAAGTCATAGATTATAAATATCGTCAGTCTTTTAAAGTGCAAAGCCTACAAAAGAGCACAGATTTTGCACTTATTTTATATATGCAGGCGTTTAAGGCTCACTATCCCCAGTATGCCCATTTAGCAATCAGTGCGTGGTATTGGGATATTAAAGGAGGTGAGAAAAAAGAGGAGAATAATGAAAAAAGCAATATTCTTTTTGAAAAGATTGCTTGCCTTAAAGATAATGTTGTATTTGCTAAGAGTGAGCAGCGCTCAAATTGCCGATATTGTGAGTTTATAGACTTGTGTGATAGAAGTTAGAGTAAAAAATTAGCTAAGCCATTTGTTAGCAATTTTTGTTAGTGCAGCAGTGTTGTCGCTTGCAAAAAATTGCAGTGATTTAAGTGCATAACGCGAAGTAAGGTGCAAGTGGTTTTTTAAATACTCTACAATAGCTTCACCCGAATGGATAAGCATACTTTGATGATTGAAATAGGAATCAAGGGCTGGAGCAATAAGCGGAAAATGTGTGCAGCCTAATATTACAGCTTGAGGGGGAGTTGTGATTGAGGCAAAATAATGATGAAATACGCTTTCAAGCACTGCGCCTTCAAGCAATCCTTCTTCAACGATAGGCACAAAAAGCCCTGTGGCAAGACTTTTAAGATTCCAAAAACCTATATTTCGTAGTCTTGTTTCGTATTCACCAGAGTTAATTGTTGCACGTGTGGCAATAATGAGAATTTCAGAATCTGTATCTTTAAGGTTATTTTGCACTGCTAATACACCCGGCTCAATCACTCCTACAATAGGAATCTTACTATGTTTTTGCATCTCTTGTAGCGCATAGGCACTCACAGTGTTGCAAGCGACAATGAGAATATCAATATTATGTGGTGTAAAGAACTCAAGTGCCTGAAGTGAAAATTTGATGATTGTTTGTTTATCTTTGACACCATAAGGCACACGAGCGGTATCGCCATAATAAATGATGTCCTCAAAGAGTTTTGCATTAATGAGGCTTTTAAGCACGCTTAAGCCACCAACACCACTATCAAATACCCCTGCTCGCATATATATCCTTATTCTTGACTATTCATCATATTTAAAAACTCTTCATTATTCTCTGTTTGTTTCATTTTTGAGTAAATGAAAGTGAGTGCTTCAATATCGTCCATTGTGTGCATTACATTGCGTAGCATCCATACTTTTGTGAGATTATCTTTGCCAAGAAGCAAATCATCTTTACGTGTCCCACTTTTAAGCACATCAAAAGCAGGGTAGATTCTGCGGTCAGCTATAGAACGTGCAAGGACAATTTCACTATTACCTGTGCCCTTAAATTCCTCAAAGATGACCTCGTCCATTCTTGAGCCTGTTTCAATAAGTGCAGTCGCGATAATAGTAAGGCTGCCACCTTGTTCAATGTTACGTGCTGCACCAAAAAATCGTTTAGGTTTATGCAAAGCATTTGCATCAACACCACCACTTAGCACTTTACCACTTGAGGGAGTAGCAGCATTATATGCTCGAGCAAGACGTGTGATAGAATCAAGAAGAATTACTACATCTTTACCCATTTCAACTTTTCGTTTAGCACTCTCAATGACTAAATCTGCTACGCGAATGTGGTTTGTTGCTGGCATATCAAAAGTAGAGCTAAAAACTTGTCCTTTGACGCTTCGTTCCATATCAGTAACTTCTTCTGGACGCTCATCTACAAGCAATACCATTAACTCAACATCGGGGTGATTTTTCGCAATGCCGTGAGCCAATTCTTTCATTAACTCTGTTTTTCCTGTGCGTGGAGGAGCAACAATAAGGGCACGTTGTCCTTTACCAATAGGGCTAAAGAGATCAAGCATACGTCCTGTAACCTTGCTAGATTCGTATTCAAGCTTAAGCTGCTCTTGTGGGAATAGAGGGGTAAGGTTATCAAAAAGAGGGCGATTTTTGTTTTCTTCAAGCGACATATAGTTAATTGCTTCAATTTTAAGGAGAGCATAATATCGCTCTTGGTCTTTTGGTGCACGCACTTGCCCTGTTACTATATCACCATTACGCAAAGCAAAACGGCGAATTTGAGATTGTGATACATAAGTGTCATTTTGAGAATCTGCAAGACTTTCGGTTAATGCGCGTAAGAAGCCATAGCCTTCATTTGTGATATCTAATATACCCGAAAAAAGAATGTATCCACCCTGATTAACTTGAGTTTTGAGAATCTCAAAAATTAAATCTTGTCGGCGATAGTCACTTGGATTTTCTACTCCGATTTCTTCAGCAATATTGATGAGTTGTTTAATGCTTTTAATACGCAAATCTTCAAGCTGATAGCCTTCCACAGGTGTATGAGTTCGTTTATTGTCTGCCATAAAATTCCTTAGCCAAAGAGAAGATGTTAAGAAGTTCAAGAAGTCTTTAGAATCTACAATAGCTACATTTGATTCTAAAGCCTACTCCAAAGGAGTCTTCAAAAAGATTGAAATGCAGATTCTAATCAAAACTTCCTTTGAAGTCAAGAGTGAGTATGTATTTTAGATAATACTATTTTTAATATTTTGGTCTAAATCAGGGTGAATTTTATAAACTTTATTCTTAATTTTAATAAGAATTCCTGTATCGATAAGTTGTTTAAAAGTTTTTACAATCGTTGGCTTACTCACGTGTAAATGCGCAATAATATCTTCATAAGAGCCATAAAATATATTGTCCTCATCGCAGTTTGCTAAGAGAAATTGAATGATGGCAATTTTTTTGCCACCTACAAAGGTAGAAATGGCGTTAATAAGAAGATTTTTTGAGGCAAGCTCATCAGCCTGTAAGAAAGGTAAGATTGCCTTATTGAGTGCGTGGAGTAGCTCTTCAACATTAATAGGTTTTAAAATGTAGCCATCTACGCGTAAGCGAATAGCATCAAGAAGGTATTTTGTCTCTGTATGTGCAGTAGTAATCACTACGGGCACATCTGGGTGCGTGTATGAGTTACGAATAGCGTTAATGAGCTCAATACCATTCATTTTTGGCATAAGTATATCTGTTAAAACTAAATCAATCTTATGGAGTTTGAAGAGATTGAGCGCTTCTTGTCCATTTTTGGCAATAAGTAGGCGTCCTACATAATCTCCAAGCACCATATTCGTAAGATTGGCTGTGTCGGTATCATCCTCGGCATACAAAATAGTGAGTTTGCTTAGTGCATCAAGATTCATAATTATCCTTTTGTATTGGTATGTGAATGGTAAATTCTGCTCCAAAATATTGGTTCTGCTTACCCCATTGTGTATTAGATACGCTTATTGTGCCATTGAGTTGGCGTTCAATGATTTGTTTTGCCATATAAAGTCCCACGCCTGTTCCAACCGATTTATGTTTAGTGGTGAAATATGGTTCAAAAACTTTTGATTTATCTTCCAAATCAATGCCTCCCGCATTATCTTTCACACAAAGAATAATATTATATCCTAGCTTATCTAATGAAATTTCTATGAGTGGATTCTCAAACGATTTATCATTTTGACTTTTGAGCTTGAGTGCGTCAATGGCGTTATTGATGAGAATTAAAATCACTTGAGTAAAGGAATTTTGGTAACCAAGCATATTTAAATCTTGTGCTTGTGGGCTTACATCTACTTCAATACGAATAAGATTCTCTTGAAATTGAGCTTTAAGCAGCTCAATAGAATTCCGAATGCTTTGTGAGAGCTCAAAAAATTCTTTATTTGTTTCTGGGTGAAAGAAATTACGAAAATTTTCAATCGTATTTGACATTTCTGTGGCAATTTTCATACCATATTGTGTTTGTTGGTTTATAAATTCATTATCAAGTTTTTTTTGCATTGCTCTACTTTTAAAGCTTTGGATAAGTATCATAAGAGAATTAAGTGGTTGGCGCCATTGATGGGCAATATTTTGTATCATTTCTCCCATAGAAGCAAGCCTAGCTTGTTGATACATAATCAAGTCTTTTTTACGATTTTGCTCAACTTCATATTCTATTGATTTTTGCAGATTGACATTAAGAGATTGGAGTTCTTTGGTTTTTGATTGCACGAGTTGCTCTAAAAGTAAATGATTGGTATTGATAGATTGTCTGATAGAAAAGGCAAGAATAATGATTGTTGCGATGATAATAAGCATAAAGATTGCGAGGACAATAAAGGTATTTTTATAAAGAGAATCCGTGATTTTTTTGCCATAAAAAGCAATATCAAAAGAAATGAGAAATTGTTCTTCAAGTAGCGAGGAAATATCCTCTCCATCATTAATAAAAGCTTTATCAATAGATTCTATAAGAGCATTTTCTTTAGAAAGTAATCTTTGAATCTGTTGATAATAGTGCATTTTAAAAGTCTTAGCATACCACTCGCGCAAATGACTAATAGTAGAATTTTGATCTTTTGGGAGATTATAAGTTTTATATTGTTCCCATATTTCAAGGAGTTGCAGGAGTATCTGGTCGTTTTTGTGTATATCATATGCTTTATTTAATAAGGTGAGTGTATACATATTATGACTTTGTGATGAGTTAATGTCAAATTCACTCTTTATCCCCATAAGAGCAAGTAAGCCCACACTTGCTATAAGTGTAAATCCGATGACAATAATCCATACTAAAATGGTTGTTTGTGCTTGGAAGGAAATTTTATCAATAAGGTGGGTAATGGTATTTTTCATATAAGCTCTTTTGCATTTGCTATGGCATCAGCAAGGGCACGTGAGAGTAAATCATATTGAACAAAATATTCTCTATTCTTTTTAAGCGCATAGCTAATTTGCTCTCTTAGTCTCTCTTGCATTTCAAGAAGTTTTATTTGTTCTTTGCCTAAAGCAGCGAGATTTTTTTGTGTATTTTCTATGTATGTAAGCATATTAGATTTATTAAGTATAAGCGTGTTAATTTCATTTGTAATAGCTTCTATATATACTTTTGAAGCTTTTTTATCTACAAGCATACGCAATTCTTTGTTTTTAGATTCTAAAAGTTCTTGATAGGAAGATTCTTTTGTAAGGGTATCTTTTTCTTCAGTATCATTTTGTTGTATTTGGTTGTTGATACTATGGATTTTCTCTTCAAAATCATCTAAACGTTTTTGCATTTGAGATATATCAAACTCTATGGCTTTTTTATTTTTTAAGCATTCCTTAATAAGCGGTATAGTCCAAGGATTACCATTATTATCAGTAATAAGAGGCTTTTTGAAAATCTTGCCCCTTAATTCAATAGAGCCTCCATTATAAAATTCAATAAATGCAATGGCATTCACATTATCTTTCGCACATAGCTCTAGGAGTTCTTTTGCTACAATTTCAAACATAACCCACGCATATTGTTGGGCTATATCCATACAATAAATACTCTTTGCTAAAGAATCTATATGATGTAATTGCAAACTTTCAATATATACACGCAATTTTTGAATAGCAAAAAACTTAAATCTTTTGTTAAAGCCTAGATTGTCAATCTGTTTTAAGTCAATATCTTTTTGCAGTATTAGAAGCGTATTTTGGATAATAAGAGATTGGACATTTGTCATAGAGAGCGCATTATCAAGCACCATTCTATCTTCATTACTTAGGACATTTATATGGGAGTTCCGATTAATTTGGCGGATTTCATTATTGATTTTTACTATTTCATAATCAAATTTAAAAAGCTTAATATTGCCGTCTTTAAAAAATAAAGCATCGCGCGCTTGTATGCCAAATACATTGCGCAAAGCAATTTTTATCATTTCGCGTTTGGTGCTTTGGGTATTTAAATCAAGTGTTGTATCTACAAAATGAAAAAGTTCCTCAAAATCTTCTTTGGAAGGTTCTTGTTTATAAAGCGTGAATTTATGTTTTTTTAAAAAATCGCAAATGCGCTGCACATAAAGATTATGGGTGTGATTTTTGATGTGTGTTATAACCTGAAGTTGATTTTTATCATAATGCACAAAAGCCCCCAAACCACATTGATTATAAAAATGCAAAATTGCCATACGAATCTCGTTTTCTAGCATTGGATTTTCCTGTATTAGTGTAAAAAGATGTTTTTGGCTTTGTGTTTTGGCATCTGCAATGCACGTATGAGTATCAAAGCTCTCTTGTAAAATATAGAGAGCCTCATCATATACTGCATTTAAGGGATTAGTATTATTCATACTTCACTCTCTTCACTCTTTTTAAGTATCTGAACGATTTCTGCGCGAAAGCACGCTATTAATTTGCTCTTGTGAAGCAGTTTTAAGAGATTCAAAGCTACCAAAGTAATCTAAAAGTTTTTTAATTTGTGCTTGAGTATAATTTTTTCCCATCATTTGTGCCTTTTGTATATCTTTTTGTTTTTTATAGCGGTGATAAGTGATAGCATAACGATGCACTTCATCACGGAGTTTTTGGAGGAATTGTAGTCTTTTATCGTTTGGTTTTAGTTTAAACTCTGCATTTTTGCTTCGCAAAATATCAAAAGCATTACCTTTTGCACGATAAGCTTTGGCATTATGTTTCATTTTAGCAATTGCTAGGACTTCAACATTTGCCCCTACGCTTTTTAAAATATCAAGAGCTAGATTAATTTGTGCCCTGCCTCCATCAAGTAGCCATAAGGCAGGTGGTGGATTAGAATCAAAACTTTGAGCTCGGCGTAAAAGCATTTCGTGCATTTGGCTGTATTCATCACTTGTGTGAAGCTCATATCGCCGATATTTAGAACGAATAAAATCATCATTTTCATACACAATCATACCGCCCACATTGTGTGTTCCGCTATGATGAGAGGTATCAAAAACCTCAATAGAATAAGGTATTTGGCTTAATACACACAACTCTTTAATGCTTACAAGTGTAGAGAATGTATTGTTTTGCTGTGTATGTAATCGTCTTATTTCAAGAGCATTTTTATGTGCGAGTTGTAGCAAGTCTTTTTTTGCACCTCTTTGTGGTTGGACGATTTTGAGAGAACTGCGCGTTTGCTCTCTTAAGAGTTGTTGTAAATGCAGTAAGTCAGGAAAGTCAAATGGAGGAATGAGAATCTCTTGAGGTAAGAGTGGTATTTGAGTTTTATAATGGTTAAGTAAAGCTTGGGTGTAGAGTTGTGGAAGATTATGGGATTGTATATCATCGTGTAAAAGGATAAAATCACTTGAAATAATGCGTCCATTGCGGATAAAAAGCATCATTAAAATATGCGTATGCAACGCAGTATGAGATTTTTTGTGAGAATCTTGCGAGTTTTTGCCACAATCTTGTTCTTGTAATACAAATACATCATAATCTCCGCTCATCATATCAATAATAGATTGGTTTTTCATTTGTGTAATTTTTTGGATTCTATCACGCATTATAGCAGCTTCTTCAAATTGCAGATTATGAGAGAGGGTATGCATTTTAGATTCTAGTATTTTTAATAAGGCTTTTTTGTCTTCAATAAGTGCAATACCTTGTGCAATAGTTTGGGCATAAGTCTGTATGGAAACTTTATTCTCACAAGGTGCAGGACATTTGTGAATCTGATGAAAAATACACGCTTTTTTGCCTTTGACACAGGATTTTTTCTGCACAAGTGGTAGATTATCATAGAGGCTATCAAGTAATTCCCTTGCTCCGCTTACAAAAGGTCCAAAATATTGAATCTGATTTGATTTGAGCACTTGGCGAGTGAGCTCAAAGCGAGGATAGGGAAGGGATTTATCAATGTAAATATAAGGATAAGTTTTATCATCGCGCAAAAGGATATTATATTTTGGTTTGAGGCTTTTGATAAGAGAATTTTCAAGGATAAGCGCATCTTGTTCATTATTTGTTAAAAGTGTATGGATACGAGTGATTTGAGATACCATAAGAGCGATTCTTGGACTAAGATTATTTTTTGGCACAATATGTTTGTTTTCAATACTCAAGTAGCTTTTAATGCGGTTTTTTAGATTCTTTGCTTTGCCTACATAGAGTAAAGTATCTTCATTATCAAAAAATTGATAAATGCCAGATTGTGTTGGTAAATCTGCTAAATGCACAAGGAGATTATAACTTGTAGATTCTTTATTGCTCATTTTGTGCGTCCCATTGGCGCTTAATACCTAAACGCAAGGATTCAATTTTTTCATAAATTGCGGTATTTGTTGCAAGATTTTCAAAATCTCCGTTAGAATGCTCATAAAAAGTTTGGACACTTGAGGGGTGCAAGGGTGGTGGAGCAAGGATATGGTTAGGGGCATATGCATATACTTTTTCAATAGAGCTAAGTGTTGGGAAAAGTTCTTTATGCTGTTTTAAAGTCTTTATTATATATTTATGCTTATAATGATTAAACTCTACGCATAAAGCTTTGTGTTTAAAGGCAAAAAGTAATTGATTATTTTTAGGGAAGATAAATAGAATCTGCTCCCTTTCTAAAGGCGTAAGAAAGGTATTTTTAAAGCGTGCAATCTCACTTTGTTTGTCTAGTCTAGGTGCTAGATGAGGAAAGTCTCGCTTAAGATAGGAGCGTATATGGCACATATTTTTCGTATTATCTATTGTTTTCATTTGATGATTTTAGCATATTTGGTATTTATTTTTTTTGTAGGTTGTGGATACAAAGCAAACCCGTTTTATAAAGAACCAACAAAGCAAGAAGTAGAATCTGAAAATCCCCAAACTCATAACAAAAAAGTGCTTTTTTATGGTATAGATTCTACACCCTCACCAAGTGAAGAACGGGACTGGTAATGGGACAATATGATGTGATTATCATTGGCGCAGGAGTGGCAGGATTGTATTGTGCGAGACATTTGCCTCCTGATTTAAAAGTATTAATTTTATGTAAGGCTCAACCTTGGGAATGCAATACATTCTATGCACAAGGCGGTATAAGCATAGCAAAAGATGAAAGTGATGTCCCTTTGCATATACAAGATACGCTTCTTGCAGGCGCACGTTTAAATACCCTAGAATGTGTCAATAGGCTTGTAAAAGGTAGCAATGAGATTCTTAGTGAGCTTATTGCAAGTGGTTTAGCATTTGATAGAGATGAAAGGGGTGCGCTGCTTTATGCTAAAGAGGGAGGGCATTCTCACGCGAGAATCGTCCATTCAGGAGGAGATGCCACAGGGCGTAGTCTTCATACGCATCTTATTGATAAACTTCGTGCGACATTGTGGAAAAATGCTGAAGTAGTAGATTTGCTCATTGAAGAGGATAAATGCTATGGCGTATGTGTGCAGACAAAATCCGGATTACATAATCTCTATGCACATCATATAGTTATTGCAAGTGGGGGTGTTGGGGGATTATTTAAGTACCACACAAATGCCTATACAATCAGTAGCGACATACACGGCATTATTTTAGAACATAATCTCGCCTTGCAAGATATGGAAATGTTACAATTTCACCCTACGACTTATATCAATAATCCTCAAGCACGAAAATATCTTATCTCTGAAGCAGTGCGCGGCGAGGGTGGAGTGATTGTTGATAGAGAGGGCAGGAGATTTTTGTTTGATTACGATGAGCGAGGGGAGCTTGCTCCGCGTGATATTGTGGCACGAGGGATTATGGATTATTGTCTTAAATATCAGCAAGAGGCTTTTTTGGATTTAAGTGCATTTACTTATGATGGGTTTAGAGCGCGTTTTCCTAACATATTCCGCGATTTGCACACTTGCAAACTTAATATCCCTACAGATAAAATACCCATTTCACCAGCATTTCATTATTCAATGGGCGGTATTTTGACAAATGCAGATTCTCTCGTGCAGGGCATGAGTAATCTCTATGCGATTGGAGAATGCGCGTGTAATGGAGTTCACGGGGCAAATCGCCTTGCTTCAAACTCGCTCCTTGAGGGGCTTATCTTTGGTAAAAATGTAGCCCAACATATTGTAGAGAATCGGACGCAAACACCTATTCGACATTTTCCTGTATGCGATGAGGTGCTAGAAAAAGAGGGTGATAGTAAGCTTAAAAATGTTTTGCGTGAGATTATGTGGGATAAGGTGGGGATTATTCGCTCTCAAAGTGGATTAGATTCTGCACTTGGAGGGATTGAAGTGATGTTAGAATCTCATATCGGGCGTATGTTACGCTTAAGACTGCTTGTAGCAAAAAAGATTGTTCAATCCGCTTTAAAGCGCAAACAAAGTATAGGAGCTCATTTTAGAGTGGATTAATATTTCAAGGAGGGAAAAAGAATGATGAAGTTTGTTTTTATGGCGATATGTTTGTTAGTAGGACTTAGCTCTTATTCAAAGCAAGTTTTGCTTACAGAGTTAAAAACTGCCAAAGAGAGTGAAAGAAAAATTATTCCTCAAAACAAAAAGGAGCTTATCTCTCTTATCAGACAAGGCACACCACTTGATAGAATTGATACAAGTAAAATCACGGATATGAGTGGATTATTTGATGTAGATATTATTAGGGGAAATGAATTTTTTAAAGGTATAGAAACTTGGGATACAAGTAATGTTACAAGTATGGTTGAGATGTTTGTTAATCAAGAATACTTTAATCAAGATATAAGCTCTTGGAATGTAGCTAAAGTAAAAGATATGAGAGGAATGTTTAAAAGCACGCATTCTTTTCATCAAAATCTCAATGCTTGGGCTGTAAGTGAGGATTGCAATGTTGAGGGTATGTTTAGAAATTCAAAACTTATCCCTAAAATTAATGGGTATTGGAGTAAGGATAAGAAGCTTAGTCTGCAAGAGATTCTAAAACTTCCCCAATGGTATATAAGAAATTCTAATGATGAGAGAATTATACGCATTTTTATAAGAGATTTTTTACTACCAAAATTAGAGGCAAAAAAATCCTTAAATGAAGTGCAACAATCAATCCTTGCAAAATATCTTAAAACAAATAAACAATCCGCAACGCAAGATTTATTGCTTGTGTCAGATTTTAGGATTATCCAAAAGATAAATCAATTTCAAAAAGTCCCTGATTTTGCTTTATACGAGCAAGGATTTAAACTTTATAGAGATTATTTTATAACAAGATATTTTAGTGAAAACAATGTAAATTTTATTAATACATATTTTGAAATACCAGAGGTATGTGATTTTAGAGATGAAGGCATAAATGATTTTTGTGCAGTGCGCAGTGATGGTGAAAACTTTATAATGCTAAGTTTAAAAAAGCCACTCAAACTACAAGGCACACTTGTCTTTAAATGGATGGCTGGCTACGATGGAGTAAGATATGAGAGTTCTCAACCTTTTTTGCTCAATACATATCTAGGAGAACAACCCATCAATGTCCTTGATAAGAGTTTGTTTCAACTTGCTTTGCCAAATGAGATTCAAAAAGGGCTTGCTCAATATGAGATTGAAGTTTGGCTTGAAGTAGCAAATAAGCGAAGCAATATGCTAAAAAATTTTAATGGCGATACTACAAATGCACAAATAGCCTATGGCTTGAATGATTATGGTGACCAAATACTGAACGTCAAAAATATTACATTTATCTCTCAACCAAAACTCAAGTTTTATAATAGAAGGGATTATAGTGGAAGCGGATATACTCATTTGGCTTTACATACACAAGATGAGTATGTCAATATCCGCCAAAGTCCAAATGGCAAGGTAATATCTAAAGTCTTTACCAAAGATGAAGACAAGATTCTTTTAATAAGCCTTATAGGTGGTAATGATATAAATAAAACACAATGGATAAAAGTGCTTTATTTTCCGCCAAATGTAAATGACGCAAAAAAAGCTATACTAGGCTATATCCACAAAAGCCAAATAAGTAATTACTGAATACAATGGCTTACAAATTTTGAGTAATTATCAATGATAAGCCCACCTTTACGGAATCCTAAGCCACAAGATTCATAAGCAAAAAAGACATTTGGTTGATAAAATGCACCATTGTGAGTATTTAGCTCATAAAAGGCTTGATACACAGGCTTGTGATTACCATAAATGCCACTTTTAGATTCTATACTTTGCCCTTGTGTATTGAGAATCTCCACATTTGCTCCCTCGCGCCCAAATGCCCTTTTGCATACTTGTTTGGTATTTTGAAGAGGTGAGAAATCAGCAGGAAGTAGCAAAGGGTGATTAGGAAATAAATCCCATAGAATCTTCAGCATTCTTTTACTTTGAAAAAGCAATGTGTAGGCGGGATTAAGAAAAATTGTATTATGATTTTGCATCATTTCACTCATTAAAAGTGCGAGTTCAGGCTCATCAATAGCGATATTTTCCCACGGAATGAGTTTGAAAAGAAATTCATAATTTATGCCATTATGGCTTACACCCTCTGTGGCAGAGAAATTGATAACATCAATAGGTGCAAAATCGCATATAAAGCCAGATTCTTTAGCGATATACTCTAAAAAGCGCGTAGTTGTAATATCTTCATAAGAATCTGAAATACAAGAAAATAGAATTTTCCAACCCTCATATAGCTCCTCAAAACGAGAAGTATCATCTTCAAGGGTGATTAATCGTTTAAAGTTTTCACTCAAAGCATTATGGATATTATTAAATTGTGCCTCCTCATCAAGCCCATTATGCTTAAGTAATGCCCATTGCAAAAGTGCGCTTTCATAGAGCATAGTCGGCGTATCTGCATTAAATTCTAAAAGTTTAATCGGTGTGCCATCAAGCCCACCAGCCAAATCAAACCGCCCATATAAATGCCAATGTATATCTTCTTCCCAGCTTTGTTTTATCGCACCAATAAGACTTGGTGGAATGTCTAGCTCAAAGAATAAGTCGTTTTTTATCACATACCCTCCAGCTTCTATAAACATATCATAAAGCTCATTTCCTGCCTCATAGTAAGCCTCTGCCTCTGCTCCGCTTATGTGTATAAGCTCATCACTAAGATATGAGGTATTGTCCATATCTGTATGCCAAGTAAGCCCCATAGATTCTAAAACATTTTTATCAGGAAGTGAAATATTAGTAATTGTCATATTAGCTCCCCATACTGCCTGTATTTCTGTTTGTGCTTGTTGATTGAGAGCTATTGCCCCCTCCAAAGAATCCACTTTTGCCACTACTTGTTTTGCTTGCACCACTTGCACCTGTTTTAGCACTATTAAAACTATTTTTACTTCGCTCAT
Organism: Helicobacter hepaticus ATCC 51449; assembly: GCF_000007905.1. Taxonomy (NCBI): domain Bacteria; kingdom Pseudomonadati; phylum Campylobacterota; class Epsilonproteobacteria; order Campylobacterales; family Helicobacteraceae; genus Helicobacter; species Helicobacter hepaticus. The sequence continues at coordinate 13,785 of NC_004917.1, read as the reverse complement.
AAGCTTGAGGCGATTTGTAATTGCGTTGGGAATTTGCTTGATAATTAGGATTATTAAAGAGTTTATTACCGATATAGCTACCAAGAATCGCTCCTGCAGCACTTGCAAGTATTGCTCCGCCTAGTCCTAAGCCACCGCCATTTGGATTTGTAAGCTGACTTTGTCCTGAATCAATAGCAACTTCTTCTTGTTTGATAAGTTCATCAATTTCTTCTTGTGAGAGGAGTCGTTCTTGTCCATTTTTATCTTTAAGCATTACACGTGTTTGTTCACTTGGATACTCTTCAAGCACCTTATAACTTCCATCATTTTGTTCTTCAACGATAACAAATGCGCCATTTTTTTGACTATTTTGTAAGGTGTTATTAAGAGCATTATTTTGCCCTGAATTTTGCTCGCACGCATTGAGTGCGAAAACAGCCATAACTCCTAATCCTCCAACCATAGCGTAATTTTTAATTTTATGAATATGTTTCATTGATACTCCTTATAAAATGTAATATTATACCAAAATTTGAGACTTTTTTTTATGGTGCAAATGGATGTATAAATGCAGGACATCAATGCTTGCAGGCGTGATTCCGCTAATTTCATTTGCCTCAAATAAGCTTTTAGGGGTGAATTTTTTAAGTTTTTCAATCACTTCAAGGCTTAGTCCGGGGATATTATCAAAGATAAAATCTCGTGGAATTTCCACTTGTAGCATTTGTCTCATTTGTCCTATTTGCTGCTTTTGTTTTTGAATATAGTCAAAATATTTAGATTCTATAAAAATCTGTTCAATAGCTAAATCACTCATAGATTCTACATCTGTTATTCCTAAATGCGTCAAAAGAGTGCGGAGAAGAGCACAATCCAATTCTTCACGACCAACAATATGAATAAGGAGTGCTTTATCGCTAATGGGTGGAAGCCCTAATGAGGCAAGCATAGTGAGATTGCTTGATGAGGGTGTGATATGATGATTTTGTAAATAATTTATTGTGTGCTCAATATGAGTTTTATCTGCCATTATTTGTGTATAACGCACCTTATCTATTAAGCCAAATTTATATGCATAAGTTCCAAGACGCAAATACGCATTATCCTCTCGCAGCAAAAGACGATATTCGGCACGTGAAGTAAAAACACGATAGGGTTCTTTTGTGCCTTTTGTTACTAAATCATCAATCATTACGCCAATATAAGCCTCATTTCGCGCAAGAGTAAAAGATTTATTTTGCAAAGAAAGTGTAGCATTAATCCCTGCCATAATGCCTTGTGCAGCAGCTTCTTCATAGCCCGTAGTGCCATTAATTTGTCCTGCGAGGAAGAGATTTGCGCATTTTTTTGTCTCAAGTGTATGATAAAGCTCAGTAGGTTCAACATAATCATATTCAATAGCATAACCATAGCGCGTTATATGTGCATTTTCTAGTCCTTTAATGCTATGAATCACCGCTTCTTGCACATCAATAGGTAGTGAAGTAGAAAGTCCATTGATATAGTATTCCACAGCCTCTTGTGTTTGCGGCTCTAAAAAGAGTTGATGACGACTTTTATCGGCAAAGCGATTGACTTTATCTTCAATACTTGGACAATAACGGGGTCCTACACCCTCAATTTGCCCTGTAAAAAGTGGTGCGCGATGAAAGTTATCGCGGATAATTTTATGAGTGTTTTCATTGGTATAAGTTACAAAACAAGGAAGTTGTGTGGGTGAAAAATTTATCGTTTTATAGCTAAAATGAGGTGGTTTCTCATCTCCATTATGTATTTCAAGAGCGGAAAAATCAATGCTTCGTCCATCAATTCTTGCGCAAGTCCCTGTTTTTAATCGCCCAAGAGTTAAGCCCATATCTTGGAGTGAATTGCTAAGATTCTGTGGACTCATTTCACCAAAACGTCCATTTTGTAATTTTGTTTCTCCGATATGCACAAGCCCTCGTAAAAAAGTGCCTGTGGTAAGGATAACTTTTTTTGCAAAATAAGTTTTTCCAATGTTAGTTGTTACGCCTTTTACAATATAGCGTCCTTTAGAATCTTGCTCATAAATTAAAGATTCTACGCTTTCTTGAGAGATTGTTAGATTAGGAGTATTAAGAGCTATTTCTTTTGCAAAAATACTATATCTATCCATATCTATTTGTGCTCTTGTGCCACGCACAGCTGGTCCCTTAGAGGCATTTAAGATTCTAAATTGTATGCCGCATTTATCTGTGATTACACCCATAACGCCACCAAGTGCGTCAATTTCCTTAACAAGATGTCCTTTTCCTAGTCCCCCTACGGCTGGATTACAACTCGCTAAGGCAATATTTTGAATTAGAAGTGTGATAAGATGTGTTTTTGCACCCATTTTTGCACTTACAATGCTTGCTTCAACTCCTGCGTGTCCACCTCCAATAACCAAAATATCATATTGCATAAATTATCCTTCAAAAATTTTATGGCATTTTACTCTTATTTGATTATTTTTGCTACCCTCACGCTTATATAAAGTGGATTTTTAGATATAATAACTAAATTATAATATTTTTTAAGGATAGAAAATGAAAAAGAAGGCATTACGTTCTATCGGAGTTTTTTCAAATTTAAGTGAAGAAAGTCTCAATGAGCTCGAGAACATTACAAAATTGCAATATATTGAGAGAAACGCAATTTTGCATTATGAAGGGGAATTATTACAATCAGCAAGTTTAATTGCACGTGGTTGTGTAGAGCTTTATAAAATGGATAAAAATGATAATGAAATGTTTTTATGCTATGTAGATAATAAACGCAAAGGAGCAAGACTTATTAACGCTTTTGGCTCTTTTGAACCTTATGAAGCCACAGCGAATGTGCGTGGAGTAGAGCCAAGTGAAATTGTATTACTTGATTTGGCAAAGCTTGCTCAACTTGTTACATCTAATATTGAAATAAGCAATGCATTTTTGTCAGAATTTATGGATAAAATGATTGTATTTAAAAACTTTATTACTTTTAAAGAAACTTATGATAGCACCTCACGTGTAGCTTATATGCTTTATACGCAAATTGAACGTTTCAATCAAGTGCAGCGGCAAATTATAGCGCGTGAATTAAATATCAAGCTTGAGACTTTAAGCAGGATTTTACAAAAAATGTTTCAACAAGGCTTGATTGCTAAAAATGAGCGGAGCGAAGTTTATATTAAAGATACGGATGCCTTTATAAAACTTTATGGAGAGGTTAAAACTTCACGTATCAAATAATGTATTGACTTGTTCTATAAAGTCCATTGCATCTACATTTGTGCCATTTATTATGATTCCAAAATGGAGGTGTGCACCGCTCACTCGTCCCGTATCCCCACTTTTGGCTATTATTTGTCCCCTTTTGATAGTATCTCCTTGTTTCACTTCAAAATCATTCAAATGAAAATATACACTATAAAGTCCTTCTCCGTGGTCAATAACGATTGTTTTTCCAGAAAGATAGCGCTCTTGGACAAGGGCAACTTTACCATCGTTACTAGCTTTCACGCTTGTGCCTATGGTTGCGCGAAAATCTGTGCCTCCGTGATAGCTTTTAAGTGTGCCATTAAAAACGCGTGCAGTGCCATAAGGGCTTGTGATAACCGAATCTAGTGGCTTTATAAATGGCTTGTCCCATAATCGTCCCTTTGTAATTGTGCGATATACTTTGAGCATATCGTTTCTTTCTTTTTCAATCCTTTTTGCGATATTATCAGGATAAGTAATCTTATCTTGTGAGACAACAATTTGTTCTTTTTTGTAAGTTTTTTGTAAAATAGTAATTTCAAGTGCGGTTTTACTCCCATTTTTAAGAGTTTTTACGTTTTTATCATAATATCCAATAGGAATAAAGGCAATAAATACATCTTTTTGGGTGGGGTGGGACATAAAATGTAGCATTTTTTTATTATAACTCAAAGACAAAGGCTTATCGGTATGATAAATAAAGGTTGTGCCATTATAGGCAGTATTTGGTTCAAGAGCGTAGAGCGCATTAAAACAGCAGCATAACAAAATAAATATAGGCGTAAAGATTCTCATAAAAAACATAGATGACTCCTAAGATTGTTTTCCCCCTCCATTTAGGAAACGAAGTAGATTTTGAAATTATAGCAATTCAAAGCTTAGATTAAACAATTTTAGGATAAAATCCAGCTTTTTGTTTGATGCAAAAAGAATACTTCAATTCGCAAGGATACACTAATGTATGCAATATTTAAGAATGGAGGCAAACAATACAAGGTTGTTGAAGGAAGCATTATTCTTCTTGATAAGATGAGCCTTGAGCCAAAGTCAAAGGTTGAATTGAACGAAGTTTTAGCTATTGTTGATGGAGACAAAACCGATGTTGGCACACCTTTTGTAAAGGGTGCAAAGATTGAGGCAGAAGTCATTAATGAAGGCAGAGGCAAAAAAGTCGTTACATTCAAAAAACGTAGAAGAAAAGATAGTAAAACAAAAAGGGGTTTTAGACGCGATTTTACTCGTGTGAGAATCCTCAAAATTGTGGCAAAATAATCTTTAAGGAGTAAATATGGCACATAAAAAAGGTCAGGGTAGCACTCAAAATAATCGTGATTCTGCTGGACGCCGTTTAGGTGTAAAGAGATTTGGTTCGCAATTTGTGCGTGCAGGAAATATTATTGTTCGACAAAGGGGCACAAAAGTGCATCCGGGCGATAATGTGGGCTTGGGTAAAGACCATACAATTTATGCACTCATTGATGGTGTTGTAAAATTCCAACAAAAAGATAAAAATCGCAAAAAAGTTTCTGTAATTCCTGCTTCTTAAGATATTCAATATCAATGAAGATTCTATAAATCTACAAAATTTGTAGAATCTCAATCTAGCTTCCAATAAATAATGACATAGTAGTATTCAAAACTGCTCACTGAAAACTAAATACAAGGATTTTGAAATGTTTGTTGATAGCGTAGATATTTTTATCGCTTCTGGTAAAGGTGGAGCTGGCGCTGTAAGTTTTCGAAGGGAAAAATTTGTTATACACGGAGGTCCTGATGGCGGTGATGGTGGCGATGGCGGTGATGTATATGTGGAGGTAGATAACAATACTGACACGCTTTCTAAATTTCGTGGCGCACGGCATTATAAAGCAAAAAATGGACAACCCGGTGGCTCAAGACGTTGTAGTGGAAAAAGAGGTAATGATGTTGTGATTAAAGTGCCGCTTGGCACACAGATTCTTGATTTTGACACTAAAGAACTTATTGTGGATATGGACACTTGTCCTATGCGTGTGTGTTTGCTTAAGGGTGGTAAGGGTGGCTTAGGAAATACACATTTTAAAAATGCAGCCAACCAAGCTCCTACTTATGCTCAAAGTGGCTTAAGCGGAGAGGAGAAGCATATCCTCTTAGAATTGAAGCTTATTGCTGACGTGGGGCTAGTAGGATTCCCAAATGTAGGAAAATCTACACTTATTTCAACCCTCTCAAATGCAAAACCAGAGGTCGCAAACTATGAATTTACTACGCTTATCCCTCATCTTGGCGTGGTTGATGCAGATGAGTTTTCTTCTTTTGTAATGGCGGATATTCCCGGAATTATTGAGGGAGCAAGTGGAGGAAAGGGCTTAGGCATAGCGTTTTTAAAACATATTGAGCGCACAGGATTCTTACTTTTTGTGCTAGATATTATGCGTGAGCAGAGTTTAAAGGAGCAATGGGAGATTCTCTCCTTAGAGTTAGAAAAATTTTCTCCAATTTTATCGCAAAGAGCTTTTGGAATCGTGCTTTCAAAAAGTGATATGCAGCATTTGGGAGAAGAGTTTGCAGACAAATTTGACAAGCAAACACAAGAACTTGAGCAGTTTTTAGCTCAAAAAGGTAATCCGCAAAGTTTTATTTTGCCTATTTCAAGCATTCAAAAGAGCGGACTAAAGGAATTAGTTTTTGAGATTCTAAATTCTCTTCGCATTAATCCTCAATCAATATTACAATAAACTTCATCTTTAATCTCATATTTTTATATCATAATGTTACATTATTCTACATAAGTATATTTTATTTTTACCAACTCTTTTGCTTTTAAGCAAAATCGGGGGGGGGGCTAAAATTGAATTCGCATTATCAATGCAAATTTAATTCGATGAAAGGTGGTTTCTAATGAAAACTACAAAATTATTTGTAAGTTCAGTAGTGGCTTTAGCGTTATCAAGTTCTGCACTTGTAGCTGAAGAAAGTGGTGTTTTTGTGGGTGTAGGTGTAGGCTATGGTGGCTCTCAAATAAAAGCTGGTAGCGAAAAGCAAAACTTAAGTGGTATAAGCTATGAAGTGATTGCTGGTTATAAACAATTCTTTACACAAGATTTTGGTTTGCGCTATTATGCAAACTTTGCCTATGCAGATGCAAGTAAAAAAGCAAGTGGTGGTGATAAAATAACAGGTAATGTAATGGATTATGGAGTGAATGTTGATGCGCTCTATAACTTTATTTCTGGAGATACAAGCTTTGGTGCATTTTTGGGACTTGGACTTGGTGCTAACTCTTGGGGTGGCAAAACTTTTAAAGATGATAAAATGGATAAAACAGGTTTAAATCTTGCGCTTAATGTTGGTTTGCGCACAGAGATTGCTAAAGCACACGGCATTGAAATTGCTGCTCGTGTGCCTTTTATCGCTACGACATTGCAAAAAGCAGATGCGGCAGGTAATCCAAAAGTAACAGCCTCACATACTTATAATGCTGGTGTGAGATATATCTTTAGTTTTTAGGATATAAATAAAACCTCCAACCCTTAAGTGAAAATCGCTTAAGGGCTAACTTAAAAGCTCCACTCATCTCATAAAAACCTTATTCTCATATTTTTAAGCCTAAACTTAAAGTCATATCTTTACAATATAATTCTTAGGAATGATAAAAAATAAAATATGGAGACAAAATGTGGGTAGCAGGGATTGATGAAGCAGGGCGAGGTTGCATTTGCGGGGGGTTATTTATCGCTGGAATCATTGCTAATGAGCAAGTAATCGCACAATTTGGGGCAAAAGATAGTAAAAAAATGTTACCAAAACAGCGTGTGCGTGTTTATAATGCACTTTTAGATTCTCAAAAGAGAGGGGAAATAGGATTTTATGTGGCACAAATACAAGCGTGGGATATTGATAAATATGGTTTAAGCTGGGCTATGAGAAGCGGTATAGAGGAAGTTCTATCTTATCTTGGCTCATATATGTTAGAGCAGAATATATTAGTGCAAAATCAGCCATTGGATATCGTAATAGATGGCAATACGACTTTTGGGGCGCATATTCCTACGTTTTTAGCACATAAAGATGTGCATTTAAAGACTTTGATTAAAGGTGATGAGTTGATGCCTATTATCTCGTGTGCATCTGTTGTAGCGAAAGTAAGCAAAGATAGCCAAATGTATATGCTTGATAATCTTTATCCTCAATATCTTCTTGCTAAAAATAAAGGATATGCAACCTTAGAACATAAAAAACAGATTATGAGGTATGGATATTGCCCACATCATCGCAAAAGTTTTAAAATTTCGCCTTGAGCACAGGAGTTTTAATATTAATTAAACTTAAAAGAGATAGAATACAAATTTTATAATTCAAAATAATATTTTAGTAGGAAGTATAATGTTACCACGTTGGAGTGATGATTTTAGCGTTCATCATCAGATTATTGATGAACAGCACCAGAAGCTTTTTGCTCTTGCTCATAGAGCGTATAAAGCTGCTAATGGTCACGTTGCAGTAAATGATATAAAAAATATTCTTATTGAGTTTTTTGATTATATGAAAACGCATTTTAAAGATGAAGAGGAATATATGAAGGCAATCGGTTTCCCTCAATTAGAAGAACATAAAAAAATACATCGTCAAATTGTCAATGATATGGCGGGTATGGTAAAAAATGTGCATTCAGTGGATGTACTTAAAGAAATGATTGCTACAATCGCAAAAGATTGGCTTTTAACGCATATTTTACAAGAAGATATGCGGATTGAAAAATATCGTAGAAAGGCACAAAGAAATAGCCCAGCTACTCAACCTCAAAGATTCTATATTTACACTTGTGCGTGTCCAGGTAAAGAGCATAAACTCACAGAAGCAATCCATACTTTTGTCAAAAACAGCAAATCAGGTATCCATTGTAAAGAGTGTCATTGCACGATTGCATTTCAACATATATTGGAGTAGAGTAAATTAAAAAGAGGGGGGATTTATGTTGCCAGAATGGAGTGATGATTTTAGCGTTCATCATCAGATTATTGATGAACAGCACCAGAAGCTTTTTGCTCTTGCTCATAGAGCGTATAATATTGCGAATAATAATAAAAGTTTAGCAAGTGATGTGAAAAATATTCTTATTGAGTTTTTTGATTATATGAAAACGCATTTTAAAGATGAAGAGGAATATATGAAGGCAATCGGTTTCCCTCAATTAGAAGAACATAAAAAAATACATCGTCAAATTGTCAATGATATGGCGGGTATGGTAAAAAATGTGCATTCAGTGGATGTACTTAAAGAAATGATTGCTACAATCGCAAAAGATTGGCTTTTAACGCATATTTTACAAGAAGATATGTGCTATGAAAAATATCGTGAAGAACAACAAAATGCAACTTGTGAGGTGAAATATTATTATTACACTTGTGCGTGTCCAGGTAAAGAGCATAAACTCACAGAATCTATGCACCTTTTTATCAAAAATTCCTCTCACCCTACTAATTGTCAAGAATGTCATCAACCTATTCAGTTTAAAGAGCAACGTTAGATTTTATAAATGTGCTTTATTTATAAACCAAGTTGAATATCTTGTTTGCCTTGCGTGATAATATGGGTATATTGTTTATAGATTTCTTTATAATTAGGTAAAATTGTGTTGTTGAGTTCGTCAAACCACATTAGTTTAAAATCTTTAAAATGTGGATTATAGTAAGTGTAGATAAGCTCTGCACGTGGATTTGAAAGTTTAACTTTACCATCTTGAATCTTTGTGATATGCACGCTTCCTAGCATACCAATACGTTTATTTGTACCTCTTTGCCCAGAGATAAGGTTGCCAAGTGAATAATATACTAAAGTATTACCTATCCATTCTGCAGGCTGCACTACGTGTGGGTGTGTGCCGATTATCAAATCCACACCCAAATCTGCTAGAAACTTTGCCAAATCACGTTGTTCTTTAGAGGGAGTAAAATCGTATTCAATACCCCAGTGCATTGATACCATAAGAAAATCTACTTGCGAGCGAATAGCTTTTATATCTTTTTCAAGCATAGCCTTTGTATATACATTTACTAGATATTCCTTGCCCTTTGGTAGAGGAATGCCATTCGTGCCATAAGTATAAGCCAAAAGTGCATATTTAATACCATTTTTTTGCTCAATCTTTGGTGTATTGCGTTCTAAAAATGAGTTATAACTTCCAGCAGTAAGGACAGGTTTTTCCTCCCAATAAGCTAAAGAAGAACGCACAGCCCTTTCTCCCCTATCAAGTGTATGGTTATTAGCAAGAGAGATGAGATTAAAACCTAGAGAAAGCATATTATCGCCAAATTCTTGAGGTGAGTTAAAGTTTGGGTAAGTGCTTAAACCAAGCTTTACACCCCCTAGAATCGTCTCTTGATTATAAAATGCCAAATCATATTTTTCTACCACAGGCTTTAATGCGGTGAGCATAGAACTAAAATCATAACTTCCATCTTCTTGTTTGGCATCTTTATATACAGTGGAATGAAGCAGGGCATCGCCCGCCATAATGAGATTAAGCTCTTTAGCAGTTGCAAAAACACAAATGCTCCATAGGCTAAAAATTAAGGTTACAAGTATTTTTTTCATTTTTGCTCCTTTGTGGATTTTATTGCATTTTTTAGATTGTCAAGTAAAGCACGGAGTTTGTGAATATCTTTTTTTCCTACTTCTTTTTCTATACCAGAATTAATATCAAGCAAAGTGGGCTTAAGAGCTAAAAAATCTGCAATATTGTGTGGATTGATTCCTCCTGCGATACACAAGTATCTCTCCTGTAACGAGCGCAAAACATCTTTATTGATACTTTGCCCAGAACCACCCCCTTGCGCACTTTTGGAATCTACAAGACAAAATATACCCTCATAATATGGTGTAAAATCCTCTATGTGAGCAATATTTTGCACAGGATAAAAACAAAAAAGTGCCTCTTTAAGGTCGCTCTTAGCAAATATATCAGGTGTGAGGGGATTCAATGCGTGAAGTTGAATTGCATCAATGTAGCCTTGCTGATAAAGAGATTTTGCCTCATTGAGTGCTTGTTTATCATCATTTATTACGGCTATGCGTAAAATATGTGGATAGAGTTTTTGCAAGGCTTTAGCAATGTCTTTAATCTGCTTAGATTCTATGTATCGTGGGCTGTGTTTAACAAGAATAAAACCGAGCATATCTATTTTTTCTTGCCCTACCATAAGTGCATCATCAAGATTTGTAATGCCACATATTTTAAGTAGAGGTTTAGATTGTGGGGAGTGCGCACTTAGGGATTCAAATATTTGGCGATAAAAGCGAGGTTTTTGTGTTTTGCCAAGTGTGAAAGCGTGTTTGAGAGATTGCAAAGCAGTAGTTGGATTTTTATGTGAGACAAGATAACTTCCGCAAAGTAGTCCATCAAAGTCTAAAGAGCCTATTATAAAAGCAGAGTAAGGAGAATCTATACCGGATTCAAAGATGATTTTACTATGAGAAAGTGCATTTTTAAGCGCACAGGCTGCAGGAATATTAATCTCAAAGGTGTGAAGACTGCGCGAATTAATGCCTATAAGTGGTGCTTGAAGTGGTGCAATAAAGTCAATTTCAGCTTGAGTATGCACTTCAATAAGTGGTGTAATTCCAACTTTTAAACATTCCTCATAAATCATTTTAAAATGAGAAAATCCCCCATCTTCATTGATAAACATCGCTACAATTAGCAGCACCATATCTGCTCCAGCACGATAACTAACATCAACCTCTTGAGGATATTGAATAAAGTCTTTGCGCAGGATACAGGCATTAGGATAAGCAGATTTTACGGACATTAAATCAAGTAAGCTTCCTCCAAAATAGTGTTCCTCACAAAGCACCGAAATTGCTCCAACACCGCCATTAAGATAATCCCCAGCAAGTTTTGTAACAGAGGGTATCTCCTTAATAGTTCCAGCTGATGGTGAAGAGCGTTTTATTTCGGCAATAAAAAAGACAGAATCTAAATGAGGTTTGATTAAAGGGTGGATTCTTTGCTTTGGAATCTCATAGCCAAAATCAAAGCCTTTAAGGGTAATATCTTGTGAGCGTTGAGTTGTGATTTTGGCTAAAACTTCTACCATATATTATTATCCTTTGCTGTATTGTGAAAGAAGCGATTGTAACATATTTGAGGTAATCACCTAGAAATAATATGAGAGATTGATTGTGCCTGAATAACTTTGAAATGCCAAGTGTGAGCGTGAATAAAATGTATAAGCACTAAGAGAGAATTCTTTAGCTATAGGCATAGAGCCACCAAAATGAAGTGTAAGCCCAAGTGAATTTTGAGGGTTAAAGTTAAGAACTGAAGAGCCAAAATGAGCGGAAAAAGAGGAATTTGTGAGTGCATATTGAATCTGCGCTCCTCCAAAGAGAAAGTGTTGCTTTTTTAAGTAGTATTGCCCTTGTGTGCCAAGTGAGAGTTGTGGCAAATGAGAAAGCCACATAGGAGCTGTAAGCATAGCGGAGGTGGTATCTGAAACAAGATTTTCTTTGAAGGCACTTTGTAAGCCAAAAGCATAGTTAATCCCTATAAATGGCTTTATCCATAGTTTTTCAAAGCGCAATAGATGAGCGATTTGGGCTGATAAACCAAGCTCGTGATAAGAATAGCGTGTTTGAAAAGCACTGTTGTTTAATAAAAGATGTCGTTTAGCTTTGTTAAAACTAGCACCATAGTATGCAAGGAGTGAAACTTCTATATATGGTAGGGAGATTCTATCATATAAACCTACAAGAAAAGAGTTTGTGTCAAAATGAGTTTGCAAGTGGGTAAGTGTATGGGTAGCGTTTGTATTTCCATAAGCAGCAAAAGCGCTAAGAAAATGTGTCTTATAAGGAATTTGGGCACTAATATTTACACCATTAAGAGGGGATTTAAGTGAGCCACGTGAAGCAATAGAGCTTAAAGGAGCTATGTTTAAAACAGATTTGCGCGGAGGGGGCGTTACTTGAGCTTTAAGCGGCATAATACTATTTTGAACTATAGCCCATATATTTAAAGGAGAGGCATAAAGGAGCATAGATTCTGCGCTTTCATTAATATTATTTCCTAGTTTTGTAAGGTAATTTTTATTGCCATAAGCATAAATACTTTGTTGTCCTATTGTATTAGGATTGTAAAGACTATTTTCAAGCGCGGTAAGAATAGTTTTTGATTGTATAGGAAGAGTGTTCATAAAAGCGTTAATGGCTTGAGTGTTTTTATTAAGTGTGATTGTTGTGCTATTTTGGTAATGACTAATTCTCGCGTTTAAAAATTCACTTTTGCTCCCATTTAGTAAGACATCTCGATTTGCATTAAGCCTGCCAGTATGCCAACCACCAGCGATTCTATGATCTGTATTAAGCGTTGCTCCTGTAATATCAACTTTAGCTATACCACGATTGGTTACATTTCCATCAATCTGCCCCATTTTCCCATTATACCAACCTAAAATAAGTGTATTATTAGCTCCGTTGTTCATTCCTCCATCAACTTTGATTGTGCCACCATAAATTTGCACACTTGAATTTTGTGTTTTTCCAAGTTCAACGCCTTGCGCATTAATAAGGTTACCCGTAATATGAATTGTTCCACCATAGTTTATAAGATTCCCTCCACCCGGGCTTGGTGCATCATTTTGCCACCAGCTTCCTTGCACTGAATCAGCACGCGGAGTGCCACCATTATAAAAATTCCCATTCACTTTGACATTGCCATAATTAATAAAATGCGAAGTGCCAAGATTTGTGATTGTTTGGCTTTGTCCTATGTTATATACATCTCCTGTAAGTTCTATTGTGCCCTTATTGTGGAGAGTATTTTGGAATCTTATTGTGCTAGAATCTAAAATCATTTGTGCATTATTATTTATAATGCCTTTAGAGCTTATTATGACAAAATCAGTATTGCTTATATTAAGTGTTGAGCCATTGCCAAGATAAAAATTTGCATTGCGTGAAAAATGCACTTTTGATGAAGGGGCAAATTCACTCGCAGGTATTTTTTCTCCTTTTTGCAAAATAATCTCAAGAGCAGCATTATTATTAAGTGTAAGCCCACCAGAGAGGGCAAATGTATGAAAATCATTTATACTTAATGTTGAATTTTCTCCTACATTAAGATGTCTCATATAAAATACAGAATGCCTATGGTTATAAGGATTTGTAGGAGTATTTGCAACGAGAGAAAGCTTCGAAGAACCATTATGGGTAGAATAGCTGAAGTCATAGCTTCCAGCATTATTGCTCATTAAGCCAAATGCGCAATATTGATTCCCACATACTGAAGTAAGAATATCGCTTCTACTCTCTCCATTTTGCAAGATAATGGAGCTTGGAAGATTTCTAGTATAGTTTTGTGCTTTGAGCGAGAAAAAAGCCATAGAAAGTAAAAACACAATGAAAAAAGTTTTATATTGCACTATGTTTGTGTTTTGCATAATCCCCCTTCCGTCACTTATTTATATTTAATTGAACGATTTATATTTAACTTAAAAGTATAATGCAAGTAAACTTAATTTTTTAACTATGTTATGTAGATAAATAAAGATAATTTATAGATTTTATACTTGGTTTAATG